>NZ_JBWKMU010000002.1:0-597066 GCF_059415205.1 Acidovorax sp. GW821-FHT10E03
ACCCCATCATCACCCGAACCTCCAGCGCCCCGCATCTCTGCAGCACCGCCTCAGTAGCGAAGCCCTCGACTATAGCACCAATTTCAGAGAGGCAGAAGAAAGTCCGTGAAATTTCAGAATTCGCAGCCCTCTCTACACACGCCACTTCTCAAGCAACTTGTCGGGGCTCAGGCTGTCATAGCCTTCAAAGGGTTGATGAATCCAGGGGTTTGTCGGCAGAAACTCCACAGAGTAGTCCGCAGAGAACGTAGACAGACCCTTCGTCCAGATCACCGCACTGCGCAGTTCGGTGATCGGAGCATAGTTGGTCTTCAACATATTGATCACGGCATGCAGAGTGTGGCCGGAGTCCGCAAGATCATCGACCAGCAGCACCTTACCAGCGATCTCACCCTTGGGAGTTGTGATGAAGCGAGCGATATCCAGATGCCCCTGCACGGTGCCGGCTTCGGCACGGTAGGAGCTGGTGGACATGATGGCCAGGGGCTTGTCGAAGATACGACTCAGGATATCGCCGGGACGCAACCCGCCCCGTGCAAGACACAGGATCGTGTCGAACATCCATCCCGACTGATGCACCTTGAGGGCCAGCTTCTCGATGAGGCTGTGATACTCGTCATAACTGACATAGAGGTGTTTGCCGTCTTCGGTCAACATGAAATGGCTCCTGGATGTATAGCTGTAGAGGCGAGGGTCAAAGGCAATCAGCCAGCGACATAGGGATGGCGCATCATGATGGTGTGATCCCGATCCGGACTAGTAGAAATCATGTCGATCGGCACACCTGTCACCTGTTCGATGCGCTCCAGGTAGCGCCGGGCACTTTCCGGGAGCTTGGCATAGTCGGTCACACCAACGGTGGAGTCACTCCACCCTGGCAATGTCTCGTAGATAGGGGTGCAGCGGGCGATGTCTTCAGCCCCCATGGGCAACAGATCAATGCGTTCGCCATCGAGCTCATATCCCGTGCAAAGCAACAGTTCTTCGAGGCCATCCAGAACGTCCAGCTTGGTGATGCACAAGCCAGAGAGGCCATTGACCTGCGCACTGCGCTTGAGCAATGCGGCATCAAACCAGCCGCAGCGGCGGCTGCGTCCAGTAGTCACGCCCTTTTCAGCACCCACCGTGCTCATGTGGTAACCCGGCGTACCTGGCACTTCCCAGTCCAGCTCGGTGGGAAATGGTCCCCCGCCTACGCGGGTGCAATACGCTTTGGTGATGCCAAGGATGTAATGCAGCATGCCAGGCCCCACGCCGGATCCCGCCGCTGCGTTGCCGGCCACGCAGTTGCTGGAGGTGACATAGGGATAGGTGCCATGGTCCACATCCAGCAACGTACCTTGTGCACCTTCGAACAGGAGATTGGCGCCTTCGCGGTGGGCATCGTTCAATTCACGTGACACATCGGCCATCATGGGCTTGAGCAATTCGGCATGGCGCATCGCCTCTGCATAGACCACGTCAAACTGAACCTTGCCATCCTGGATGTACGGCTTGAGCGCATCACCAAACACGAACGAGCCGGAGCGGAGGTACGTCGTGAGGGTATGGTTGTGCAGGTCCAGCAACTCACGCAGCTTGGCTGCAAACCGCTCTGGGTATTTCAGGTCCTGCACCCGCAGTGCGCGGCGGGCAATCTTGTCTTCGTACGCGGGACCAATACCCCGGCCTGTTGTTCCAATCTTCTCCGTACCGCCCTGCTCGCGCGCGGCTTCACGCGCCACGTCAATGGCAGCATGGAAAGGAAGGATCAAGGGACAGGCCTCGCTGATGCGCAGGCGTGACCGCACTTCAACACCCGCCTTCTCAAGGCCTTCGATTTCCTCGAACAGTTTGGCTGCCGACAGCACGACGCCGTTGCCGATGTAGCACTTCACCCCGGGTCGCATGATGCCGCTGGGAATCAAGTGCAACGCAGTCTTGACCCCATTGATCACCAGCGTATGGCCAGCGTTGTGCCCGCCTTGAAAACGGACCACGCCTTGGGCACTCTCTGTCAGCCAATCAACCAGTTTGCCCTTGCCTTCGTCACCCCACTGGGTCCCGACCACCACTACATTGCGACCTTTGGTTGCTTTCATCTCAAACCCAATTCAATTTTCAATTGCTCAAACAGCCTGCACGACCCACCGGCCCGCAACCTGCACCAGTTCCCGGTCGCAGTGGAACTCGTCCACTTCGCTCTCATGCCCCGGCAGAACGCAGACCACCGTCTCACCCGCCTTGCGGAGTTTGGCGATGGCCGCATTGACCTCATCGGACTCCTCCCATGGGGCCCGGATCGCCGCCTTCAACGCACGCGGCGACACTACGCCGACCACTTGCTTGAGATCCAAGCTGAACCCTGCCGCGGGGCGGTTTCTGCCGAACACGGCCCCCACTTCGTCATAGCGCCCGCCTCGGACCAACGCATCGCTTGCACCCGGTGCATAGATAGCGAAACGTGCACCGCTGTAATACGCATAGCCACGCAAATCGGCCAGATCAAACGTCACGGTAGCCCCCTCCAACCGGGTAGCAAGCCATTTCAAATTTGATAGCAGCAGGGGAATGTCGGGAAAGTGCTTGAGCGCTTTTTCAGCCTCATCCAACACAGCCTGATCTCCATACAGCTGCAGCAGCGCCAGCAAACCTTTGCGAGACTTCTCGGGGAAAGCGCGGGTCAAAGACACCAATTCGCCAGCGTCCTTGGCAGCCAGCGCGGCATGGATGGCACTCAACACCTGGGCATTCAGCGGCACGCCAGCCAGCAGGCTGCGCACAATCCGCACGTCCCCCAGGTCTATCGTCGTGCCACGAACGTCCGCAACCCGCAGGCACTCCCGGGCCAACTGCAAAGCCTCGAGGTCCGCCTCCAGCCCGGCATGCCCGTATATCTCCGCGCCGAACTGCAGGGGCTCGCGTGTGGCATGGGGACGGTCAGGCCGGGTGTGCAGTACGGGGCCGCAATAGCACAGCCGAGCAACCCCCTTGCGATTGAGCAGGTGCGCATCGATGCGGGCCACTTGGGGGGTGGTGTCCGCCCGCAGCCCCATGGAACGCCCGGAGAGCTGATCCACCAGCTTGAAGGTCTGGAGGTCGAGCGCCTCGCCAGTACCTGTCAGCAAGGATTCGAGATGCTCCAGCAAAGGAGGCATCACCAGCTCATAGCCATAACAACGGGCTGTATCAAGCAGCCCGCGACGCAATTCTTCGATGTGCCGCGCTTCGGACGGCAAGACATCGGCAATGTGATCCGGAAGGACCCAAGCAGACATGGAGAAAAGGGGAGGCTGTTAAAACCGTGATTCTACCGGGAGGAGAGCGAAGGCCCGAGAGACTCCACCGCCAGGACTCCAAGCCCAGGTCAGAACCACAGCATGGCAACACCGGCAACGATGGCCAGCAATGCGAAAAAACGTATCTGGCCATCCTGCAGCAGTGCAATCTGGGAGACCGCACGCCGCCAGCCCTGTGGCGATAGGAAGGGCAATAGCCCTTCAATCACCAGCACGAGGGCCAGAGCCGTCCAAAGACTGTCAAAAGTCACTGCGGCAAGCTACCAACAACCAGGGCGGGGGAACTCACTTGCGTGCCGCGGCAGCAGGCGCCGTGGCCGAGGTTCCGCCTCGGAAAGTCTTGAAGAATTCCGAAGACGAGGGATCGAGGACCATCACGTCGGTCTTCTTGTTGAAGCTGGACTTGTATGCCTCCAAGCTGCGGTAGAACTGGGCAAACTGTGGGTCCCGGCCAAAAGCCTCGGCGTAGATGCGCGCTGCTTCAGCATCGCCTTCACCCTTGATCTTCTGGGCATCGCGATAGGCATTGGCAATCGCTATCTCACGCTGACGATCTGCATCCGCCCGAATTTTTTCGCCCTCAGCCGCCCCTGTGGAGCGCAGTTCATTGGCGACACGCTTACGCTCAGCCTCCATGCGCCGGTAGACCGATTCCGTGATGGCTTCCACGTAGTCGACGCGGGTGATGCGCACATCCACCACGTCCACACCCCAGGGCTTGGCCCCGCGAACGGTCTCGAGCACTTCGCGCTTGACATCTGCCATCAGCGCCTCGCGTTTGAGAGACAGCAGTTCCTTGACAGTGCGCTTGTTGATTTCCTCCTGAAAGGCATTGCGCACCACCCGATTGAGCTGCATGGCCCCGGCGCTTTCGTCCAACCCCACATTGCGGATGTACTCCGTGGGTTCGGAGATGCGCCAGCGCACATACCAGTCGATGACCACACGCTGTTTTTCAGCCGTCAGCATGGGTTCTGTATCGCTGCTGTCCAGCGTCAGAAGACGCTTGTCGATATACGACACGTTCTGGAAAGGCGGCGGCAGCTTGAAATTCAAGCCCGGCTCGGTAATCACTTCCTTGATCTGCCCCAGCGCGTAGAGCACGCCAAACTGGCGCTGGTCCACCACGAAAAGCATGGAGCTCATGAGGGCCAGCACCACCAGGAGGGTAGATGCAATAAATCCGACTCTGTTCACGAGCAGCTCCTAGCGAGATTCACGATCGCGTGTGCGACTGCTGTCACGCGCTCGGGGGTCATTCGAAAAAGTGGACGAAGGCACGGCAGGCACCACCGCTGGGGCGGGCGCAGCGGCAGCCGGAGCATCCAGAGGCCCTGCTCCGCTCGCCACGCCTTGCATGATCTTGTCCAGGGGCAGATACAGCAGATTGGAGCCCTGGCGCGACTCGACCAGCACTTTGGTCACATTGCCGTAAATCTGCTGCATGGCCTCCAGGTACATGCGGTCACGGGTCACCTGAGGCGACTTCTGGTATTCCGCCAGAATGGAAGAGAAGCGTTGCGCATCGCCTTGCGCCTGCGCAACAATCCGCGCCTTGTAAGCTGCCGCCTCCTCATTCAAGCGCGACGCAGAGCCCACTGCACGCGGGATGACATCATTGGCGTATGCCTGCGCTTCGTTCTTGGCCCGCTCGCGCTCCTGCCCTGCTTTCAGCACATCGTCAAACGACGCCTGCACCTGTTCAGGTGGACGCACACCCCCCTGCTGCAGGTTGATTCCAACAACTTCGACACCGACCTTGTAGCGGTCAAGAATGGTTTGCATGAGCGCACGGACCCGCGGTGCAATCTGGTCACGCTCTTCGGCCAGGGCCGTATCCATGCGCATCTTTCCTACCACTTCGCGAACCGCCGTTTCGGCGGCCTGTACCACTGCATCCGACGGATTCTTGCTTTCAAACAGCCAGGCGCGTGCATCACTCAAGCGGTACTGCACGGCAAACTTGATCTCGACGATGTTCTCGTCTTCGGTGAGCATGGCCGACTCGCGCAGGCCGGTGCTCTTGATGACGCTGTCCCGGCCCACGTCGGCGGAGCGAATCTGGGTCACGAAAACAAGCTCGTGGCGCTCGATGGGGTATGGCAATCGCCAGTTGAAACCCGCGCCCACCGTACTCTTGTATTTGCCAAACTGAGTGATCACGGCCTGCTGGCCTTCCTGGACGATGAAGAACCCTGTCCCCATCCAGATGACAAACACAATCCCGGCGATCAGCCCCACACCAACGCCTGCGCTCTTCATGTCGGGTTGGAACCCGCCGCCCGAACCGCCACCGTTGCCCGGCCCGCGCCCGCCACCGTTCTTGGATCCGAACAATCCGCCCAGCTTCCGGTTCAGGTCGCGCCACAGTTCGTCGAGATCCGGCGGCTGCCCATTGCCCGGGCGCTGGTCACCCCCCCGGTTTCCCGAAGGCGGGGGAGCGGGGCGGTCCTCTGGGCGTGCGCCATCATCGGACTTGTTGTCTTCGCCGCGTCCCCACCGGGGATCGTTCAGGTTGAACATGCCCCGAATACGTGCTGGCAGCGAAGTCCAGCGTAGGGTGCGATTTTGGAAATTCATGCGCAAAGTCTCTGGTTCTCTGGATGGCATCGGTAATGCTGGCATTGTGCCCAATCAGGGCTCGGACCCTGGCAATTCAATGGCGGCACCAGGGGTCATGCCTTCTTGAGCCGCAATCACCACCCTGGATGCAAGCGCCTGGCGAAGCGTGTCCAGCCCTTCGCCGGAGCGCGCGCTCACGAACAGGCGCTGGAACAATTGCCCATCCACATCGTACTGATCCTCCAGAAGCGGGGGACGTTGCTCCGCCTGCAGCGCATCCAGCTTGTTGAACACCAATATCTGAGGAATATCCGCAGCCCCGATCTCATGCAGCACCTTCTGGACCTGCGCCATCTGCTCCGGAAAGCCCGGATTGGAGGCATCCACCACATGAAGCAGCAGATCCGCATCAATGGCCTCCTGCAACGTCGCCTGGAATGCATCCACCAGGCCATGGGGCAGGTCGCGAATGAATCCCACCGTATCGGAGAGGGACACCGATCGTCCTGCATCGCCCAGATACAGTTGGCGCGTTGTCGTGTCCAGCGTGGCAAACAGTTGGTCTGCGGCATAGGCACGGGCCTTCACCAACGCATTGAACAAGGTGGACTTGCCCGCATTGGTGTAGCCGACCAATGAAATATTGAAGGTGTCGCGCCGCTCCCGTTGCCGCCTCTGGGTGGACCGCTGCCGCTTGACCTTGACAAGACGCTCGCGGGTGCGCTTGACGGCGTCGCCAATCATCCGGCGGTCGAGTTCAATCTGCTTCTCGCCAGGGCCACCACGTGCGCCAATCCCACCCGTCTGACGCTCCAGGTGAGACCATCGACGCACGAGGCGGGTGCTGATGTACTGCAGTCGCGCAAGCTCCACCTGAAGCTTGCCCTCATGGCTGCGGGCGCGCTGGGCAAAAATCTCCAGAATCAGCAGCGTGCGGTCGTTGACGGGAAGCTCAAGGTGACGCTCCAGGTTACGTTGCTGGGCCGGGCTGAGCGATTGATCGAACAGCACCTCTACCGCACCGTGCATCTGTGCCGCAGTGCGAATTTCGTCTGCCTTGCCACTTCCGACAAACAAGGCCGCGTCCGGGGCCTTGCGTTTGCATGTCAGGCGGCCAACCGGGTTCATGCCCGCCGTCTGTGCGAGCAAGCCCAATTCCTCGAGATCGCCATCAAAATGGGGAAAACCAAAGTCCACCCCCACCAGCAGCACCGGGGTGCCGTCCACGCGCGAAGATGTCATCGCATGCAAATCAGATGGCCTTCTCGCACCATCCGTGCAAGAAGCGAAGACCGGTTCAGAAACAACAACTCAAGCGTTGCTGCTATCTGCATCAGGGGTGTCGGCGGTGGAAAAATTGACGGCGCGACCTGGCACGATGGTGGAAATAGCGTGCTTGTAAACCATCTGGGTCACTGTATTGCGCAGCAACACCACATACTGGTCGAATGACTCGATCTGCCCCTGCAGCTTGATTCCATTCACCAGATAGATGGAAACAGGAACATGCTCCCGACGCAGCGCGTTGAGGAAGGGATCTTGCAAAAGCTGGCCTTTATTGCTCACGATATTCTCCGTGTTCAAAATGTTGTTGTAAACCAGCACCTTACCACAGCCCGAAGGGCAAATCGGGCTGGTAGTGCATGGCCCTTCAGGGCTCCAGCCTTTGGATCAGGCCTCGTCCTTGTCGGCAAAAGGATTATGGGAGGTTTTCATTTCTATCCGCAGCGGCGTGCCCACCAGATCAAACTCTTTGCGGAAGCGTCCTTCCAGGAAGCGCTTGTAGGCATCGGTGACATGTTCGAGCGAATTGCCATGGATCACGATCACCGGCGGGTTCATGCCCCCCTGGTGTGCATACCGCATCTTGGGGCGGAACATGCCTGCCCGCTTGGGACTTTGGAACTGCACAGCCTCCAGGAGCAGGCGTGTAAGCACCGGCGTGGACATTTTGCAGGTTGCCGCCTTGTGCGCCTGGGCGATCGACGTCCACAGCGGCCCCAGCCCCTGCCGCTTCTTGGCGGAAATGAAATGCATCGAGGCAAACTTCAGAAAGGCGAGCCGGGTCTCGATGGACCGCTCCAGCAACTGGCGCTGGTAGTCGTCCACGGCATCCCACTTGTTGACAGCCACGACCACGGCCCTGCCGCTTTCAAGGATGTAGCCTGCGATGTGCGCATCCTGATCCGTGACCCCCTGGGTCGCGTCCAGCAGCAGCAGAACCACGTTGGCCGATTCAATGGCCTGGAGAGTCTTCACGACCGAGAATTTCTCGATCGCCTCAAACACCTTGCCCTTGCGGCGCAACCCCGCCGTATCGACCAGCTCGAAGCGTTGGCCATTGCGCTCGAATGGCACGGTGATGGCATCCCGGGTCGTGCCCGGCATGTCAAACGCGACAAGGCGCTCCTCGCCAAGCCAGGTGTTGATCAGCGTCGATTTACCGACATTGGGCCGCCCTGCGACGGCAAGCTTGATGACGCTCTTGTCGGAGCCGGCCTCGGAGTCGTCCGGCTCAGGAAGCTGCAGGGGTTCCAGGGCGATATCAACCAGACTGCGGATACCCTGCCCATGCGCCGCGGACACGGGATACACCTCGCCCAGCCCCAGCTCATAAAACTCTGCCAGCTGCACACCTTCCAGCATGCCCTCCGCCTTGTTGGCGACCAGCACACAGGGTTTGCCAAGGCGGCGCAGGTAGTTTGCAATGTCATGGTCCTGCGCAGAAACGCCGGCACGTGCATCGACCACGAAGATGACCACATCGGCCTCGGCAACGGCCTGCTGCGTCTGCTTGGCCATCTCCTTGTAGATGCCACTCGATGCATCAGGCTCGAAGCCCCCCGTATCGATGACGATGTACTCGTGCTTGCCTTGCTTGCCATTGCCGTAATGCCGGTCCCGCGTCAGCCCGGCGAAATCCGCCACGATGGCGTCGCGAGACTTGGTCAGACGGTTGAAAAGCGTGGACTTGCCGACATTCGGACGCCCGACGAGGGCGATAACTGGCTTCATTGAATAAGATCCATCAATCAGGACGGAATCCGTAGACGCCACCGTTTCGCGTGACCACCACCAGCGTATCGGCAGCGACAGCGGGCGCCGCAGCTATGCCGGATGCATCGGTGGCAATGCGGTTAAGCGGAGAACCGTCCGCACGGGAAAGCAGATGAACGAGGCCTGCATCGTCCCCGACCACCACCGAGCGTCCCAGCAGCAAAGGCGCTGTCAGTTTGCGGTGCTTGAGCCTGTCCGTCGCCCACAGGCGTGAGCCGTCGCTGCGGCGCCACGCAATCACCGTGCCATTGCTCTCGGCCCCGAACAGCGCTTCGCCATCGCCGTGCACTCCATCGGCTCCACTGGCCGGCTGCGTCCAGGCCACCGCGCCTCTGGCCGTATTGACGCAACCCACAGCCGACTGGAAGGCCCGTGCACAGACGGAGTCCCCTACCCGGCTGGTACGGCCGACCAGTTCCACCAGGCGTTCGACATCATTGGTACCGCGCGAACTGGCCAGCGGCGCCTCCCAGCGAACGCTGCCGTTGTCCGGGTTCAAGCCCACAAGGCGGCCGGCAAAACCCGCCACCAAGGTATCTCCCACAGCCAGGAGCACGCCGGCTTGCCGCAAGACCAAGGGGTCTCCAGGGCGTTGCTGGCTCCAGAGCTTGCGCCCCGTCACAGCATCGTAGGCCGCCAGCGACCGATCCGTCGACAGCACAAAGACACGCCCGCCAGCGACCAGGGGGGGCGTGAATACCTGCGCAGCCAGGGATTGCCGCCACCGCTCACGGCCGGCATCCAGAACAATCAACGTGTTGCTGCGGGACACGACAGCCGCAGACTTTCCATCGCTTCCCACACCCGCGGACAAGGGCTCGGCCAATGCGGTGCGCCATACGTCTCCCCCGGTGCGCGCATCGATCGCAGCCACCACGCCGTCAGCGGATGCCACGGTCACCACATTGCCTGCGGAGTGGACCTCCAGCGGAAATCCTCCGACATTGCCGATGCGCGCTGTCCATGCCTGCCGCACACCCAGGACAGCGACATTGGCCCCCAGATCGGCAGGTACGGGTTTGGAGCTGCTGCCACTCCACAGCGAACACCCGGCCAACGTGGCGACCAGCACCGCGGACGAAACGCCACGCAGCAGCATCCGCCCGCCCGGCGTGTTGTTTGCACGATTGAACGCCATGGTTATTTCACCCCTTCCACAGGAGCAGCCACAGCCACCGCGATACCCTGCGGCGAGACCCCCAGGGCACCAAGCTTGATTTCCACGAGGCGCCGATACTCCACACTCTCCTCGAAGGCCTTGTATGCCTTCGCATACTCCGCGATCGCCTCTGTGCGCTTGCCCTGCAGGGCATAGATATCACCCTTGCGATCTGCGAACACCGCTTCAAACTCAAGGGGAGTGCTGCCAGACACCTGCTTGAGCGCCTCATCGTAGTTTTTCTGGTCCATCAGCACGCTGGCCAAGCGCAACCTGGCCAGCGCCTTGAGGCCATCATCCCCTGACTGGGCGGCCACCCAGGCCAGCGCTTCTTTCGCGCCATCGGCATTGCCGGCATCCACCATCGTCTTGGCGAGCGCGAGGCCGGCCTGGCTGGCCTGCGTAGTGCCCGAATACTTGGCCTTGAGGTCGGCAAACGCCTGCGCCATGCGCGCTTGATCCCCCGTCCGGGCAGCCACATCCACGGCATCAAAGAGCGCCGCGGCCTGGCTCGCCTGGCGGTTTTGCCAATACTGGTATCCGTTCCACGCAACCAGGGAGCCCGCCACCAGAATCAGTACCGAACTGATGAGCGTGCCCCAGGTGTTCCAGAAATGCTTGAGCTGGTCAAGCTGTTCTTGTTCTTCGAGATCTAGGTGATTTGCCATGGAATATGTTCTGTTTAGCGGTTGAATTGTAGGTGGGACACCCATTCGACCAGGGAGTCCAGCGGTTGTTCGGCCTGCGCTCCGACACCATCGCGCAAGGACTTGACAACAACCATCCCTCGGGAGAGCTCATCGTCGCCAAAGACCAGTGCATGCAGCGCGCCGCTCGCATCTGCCTTCTTGAACTGGGACTTCATGCTGCCCATTCCTTCACCGCCTGCGGGCGCAGCATGCATCTGCACACTGACGCCGAGCTGCCGCAGGCGCTCGATGGCCGCCACCGCCACCGGCAACGCCGCCGCCGAGGGAATCACCGCATACACATCGGGAGCCAGCGCCGGCAATGCGCTGGCCTGCTCCTTGAGGAGTTCGAGCACACGCTCAACCCCCAGCGCCCAGCCCACCGCTGGCGCAGCCTTGCCGCCAATCTGACCGATCAGGTAGTCGTAACGGCCGCCGCCACAGATCGTGCCCTGCGAGCCCAATTGGTCAGTGACGAACTCGAACACCGTCAGGTTGTAGTAGTCCATGCCCCTGACAAGGCGCGGATTGACGGTCCATGCGACGCCATTGGCACTCAGGATGGACTTCACTGCGTCGAAATGCGCGAGCGACTCCGGCCCCAGGAAATCGATCAACCGAGGTGCGGCCTCCACGATGGCCTGCATGGCGGGGTTCTTGGTATCCAGAATGCGCAGGGGGTTGCTGTGCAAGCGCCGGCGTGCTTCTTCGTCCAGCACATCGGCATGCTGCTCGAGGTACGAGATCAGCGCAGCACGATGGGCCTTGCGTTCATGGGGCTCGCCCAGGCTGTTGAGCTCCAACCGCACATTCTGAAGCCCCAGTTCACGCCACAGCGCCTGGGCCAGCAAAATCAGTTCCGCGTCGACTTCGGCGCCCGGAAAACCCAGCGCCTCGGCGCCAATCTGATGGAACTGGCGATACCGCCCGCGCTGCGGACGCTCGTGGCGGAACATGGGCCCCATGTAGTACAGGCGCTTGCCCCCGTCGTACAGCATGGAATGCTCGGCCACGGCGCGCACGACGCCTGCCGTCGCCTCGGGGCGCAGGGTCAGGTGCTCGCCATTGAGACGGTCCTCGAACGAGTACATCTCTTTTTCAACAATATCGGTCACCTCGCCGAGCCCCCGCACAAAAAGCGGCGTGGGCTCGACGATCGGCGTACGGATATTGCGGTAGGCATAGCGCGCCATCAGGCCCCGGACCTTGGCCTCCAGCCACTCCCAGCGGGCAGATTCGGGAGGCAGGATGTCATTCATGCCTTTCACGGCCACCAGCTTTTCCGGCTTGGGCGAGGTGGCGCTTTTTTCGTTACTCACAGCTGTTCTTTTCTTATCCAATTATTTTGAGAGAGCTTCCTTGCGGCCCCACTGCGGGGGCTGAGCAAGGGCTGTCGGCGCGGATGCAGCGGGTCAGGCGGCGGGAACCGCGGCACCGAAACGCTTTTCAATGTACTGCTCGACGATCTGATGGAACTCATTGGCAATGTTCTCGCCGCGCAGAGTCAGGGCCTTTTCGCCATCAATGAACACAGGGGCCGCAGGCGCCTCACCCGTACCGGGCAGGCTGATGCCGATGTCTGCGTGCTTGCTTTCGCCAGGACCGTTGACGATGCACCCCATCACGGCGACGCGCAGATTCTCGACGCCGGGATAACGAACCCGCCATACGGGCATCTGGGCACGCAGAAAATCGTCGATCTGCTTGGCCAGGTCCTGAAAGGTCGTGCTTGTGGTGCGGCCACAGCCCGGGCATGCCGTGACGCTGGGGACAAACATACGCAGACCCAACGCCTGCAATATCTCGGAGGCGACCACCACCTCCTGCGTGCGCGCCTCCCCGGGCTGGGGCGTCAGGGACACGCGAATGGTATCGCCGATGCCTTCTTGCAGCAGAACTGACAGCGCGGCTGCCGACGCCACCGTGCCCTTGGTTCCCATGCCCGCTTCCGTCAGCCCCAGATGCAGCGCATAGTCGCAGCGGCGTGCGAGCTCACGATAGACGGAAATCAGATCCTGCACGCCACTGACCTTGCACGACAGGATGATCTGATTGCCATCCAGCCCCATCTGCTCGGCCCGGCGAGCGGACTCGATGGCCGACGTGATGAGCGCCTCATACATGACCTGGCGCGCCTCCCAGGGCGAGGACCGGCGGCTGTTGGCGTCCATCAGGTTCACCAGCAGATCCTGATCGAGACTGCCCCAATTCACCCCGATGCGCACCGCCTTGTTCCACCGCATGGCGGCATCGATCATCTGGCCAAACTGCCGGTCCCTCTTGTCACCCTTGCCGACATTGCCCGGATTGATGCGGTACTTGGACAGCGCCTGTGCGCAATCGGGAAAATCCGTGAGCAGCCGGTGCCCGTTGTAGTGAAAGTCCCCCACGAGCGGCACACTTTCCCCCATCCGGTCCAGTTGTTCCCGGATATAGGGCACCGCCGCCGCGGCCTCGGGGGTATTCACGGTAATCCGCACGAACTCCGAACCCGCCTGCGCCAGCTCCTTGACCTGTATGGCCGTGCCGATGGCGTCCACCGTATCGGTATTTGTCATGGATTGCACGCGCACGGGCGCATCGCCGCCCACCGTCACGACACGGGATCCCCACACGATCCTGGCTTGGCGTGAGCGCCGAGGCAAAGGGGATGCAATCGCAATGGGCCCCATATCACCAGATACCTGTTCCACTATTTCACCTCGAAGCGAGCAACGTTTTCACGCGACACAGTCGTCAGGTCGAAAGGCTTTCCGCGCACGAAGACCTCCGTCACGTCCGCGCGTCCGATGACAACCGCCAAAGGCATCGACCCGGCGACCGACACCGACTCGCCCGCGACCAGATTGCGCTGCAGCGCTACCGCGCCTGCGGAGTCCCGCACCTGCACCCAGGATTCACTGCGCGCGCGCAGCACCAGCGCACCTGCGGGGGGGGCGGCTGCGCTGGCGGCCGCCACCGGGGCCGATGCAACACCATTGGCAGCCGCGGGCGCGGCTGCATCGGGGCGCCCCGCCGCAACTGGCGCGGGGCTCTCCGGCTTGCGCTCGGCAACGCCGGTCGCGGCACTCGATACTTCTGTGGGTGCGGGGCTGGCCTGAGGTTCCGCGATGACCGAAGGAGCGGCCGTCACCGGGGCAGGTGCCTGCACTGCGCCTGTCGTGCTCGTCGCCCCGTCCTGCTGGCGGGGAAAGAAAACAAGGACGAGAGCTCCCACCAGCAGCGCCAGCACCACCAACGTGACGGACCGCGAAGTGGATCCCGAAAAGGACCCCGAGGACGAAGACGACTTGCCAGAACCGCCCTTCACGGGTGCATTGAGACCGGCGCTGTCCGTGGCCAGACGCGGACTCTTGCTTTGCGGCAACAGCGACAGGACGGGCGCAGGATCGAGCTTGAGTGTCCTGCAGATGCTGGATGCCAGCGCCCGCACAAACACCGTATCAGGCAGCGCCTCGTAGTTGTCGGCCTCCAGCGCCTCCAGCTTGCTGACCGGCACCTTCAGCGCCACGGCCAAGGCGGCAATGTGCATGCCGGATGCCTGCCGCGCTTCCCTGAGCAATCCACCCGCTGTCATTCCACCACTCTCCAGAACCTCACTCATTGAAAGCCCCACGCTCGTATGCCCCCAGTTCCCGCGAATCCGGGAAACGCTTGCGCAACTGTTCCGCCAGCTGCTTCATGGCCACGGAGTCACCCAGGCCACGCTCCACCTTGATTCCGAGCCACAGCGATTCGGAGTTGGCAAACTGGCTGTTGTTCAGCCGCCGGATATAGAACTGGGCGCGGGTCAGCTCGTTGCGCCGCAACAAAAGCGCAGCCAGGTGGTAACCCACCACGGGGTTGGCGGCATCCAGTTCATAGGCCTTGAGCAGTGACTGCTCGGCTTCGGCGAACTGACCGGCCCCCGACTGGCAAAGCCCGCGTGCCATGAGTGTCTTGCTGCGCGCGGTGTAGGAAGGATTGGCCAGCGCCCGCCCGAATTGCTGGTCCGCTTCTGCGTACTTCTGCTGCTGGCAGAGCAACCAGCCGTAGTTGTGCAACAGGTTGGGATCGTTCCCCCTGAGCGCCAGCGCCCTGCGAAAACTGTCGTCCGCCTGCGCAAAATCGTTCAGCCGCATGTAGATGAGGCCGCGCAGGTTGAAGGCGTCGGAATACGTGGGATCGGCCGCCAGCGCCTGCTTAACCTCATCAAGCGCCACGGCCGTCTGGCCGTTCTCGAAATAGTTGGATGCAAGCTCCAGGCGGATGCGGGCACGGCGCCGCGTTTCAGGCTCATCGGACGGAGTGACCAATCCCGCATTGGTATCCACGGTGGACATGCTGTTGTTGGTCGCACACCCCTGCAGTACGGACATGCATGCGAGCACGCCACATGCCGTGAGTGTCCAGCGGCCAAGTTGCTGCCAGCTTCCAACCAATCCCACCATGTAGAGCCTCCTTGAAGTATGCCGATTGCTTGCTGATCAAGTCACCGGTTTGAGCACGATTGTCCGCTGCTTTGCCATGCGCTCGGCGGCCCGTGTGCGATCCTTGACATCTCCCGCGAGCTGGCCACAGGCCGCGTCGATATCATCTCCCCGGGTCTTGCGCACCGTTGTGACAATACCTGCATCGCTCAGGACCTTCGCAAATGCAACCACCTGATTTTGCGCAGATCGCAACAGCCCCGATGCGGGAAATGGATTGAAGGGAATGAGATTGAATTTGCAGCGCACCCCTGCGCCGCGGGCGGGCTTGACCAGTTCGATCAGCTGCTGCGCATGCTCCAGCTGGTCATTGACGCCATCAAGCATGCAGTATTCAAAAGTGATGAAATCACGCGGTGCGTGCGCCAGATAGCGGTTGCAGGCCTCCAGCAGCTCTTCGATCGGATACTTGCGATTGAGCGGTACCAGATTGTCCCGCAGCGGATCGTTGGGCGCATGCAAAGACACGGCCAGGGCCACCGGGCAATCCTGCGAGAGGCGGTCCATCATGGGGACCACGCCCGACGTGGATACCGTCACCCGCCGCCGCGACAGACCATACCCATGGTCATCGAGCATGACGCGCAAGGCGGGTACGAGCGCCGAGTAGTTCTGCAGTGGCTCGCCCATCCCCATCATCACGACGTTCGAGATCACCCGATCTTCGGACTTGAGGCGTTTGCGCAAGGAATGCTCTGCAAACCACAACTGCGCGACGATCTCGCCCGTGGTCAGATTCCTGCTGAAACCCTGATGCCCCGTGGAGCAAAAGCGGCACCCCACGGCACAGCCGGCCTGGGAGGAAATACACAGCGTTCCGCGGTCATCCTCAGGAATGAAGACGGCTTCCACCGCATTGCCATCCCCCACGTCGAACAGCCACTTCACCGTGCCGTCCGAGGAAACATGCTCTGAGATGACTGGCAAGGCCTCGACGCGGGCGCAACCCCTGAGCTTGTCGCGCAGGGCCTTGGCCAGATCGCTCATGGCGTCAAACTCACTGGCGCCGCGCTGGTGGATCCAGCGAAACAGCTGGGTGGCGCGAAACCGCTTTTCGCCCAGTTGCTGGCAGAAAGCAGCCAGGCCGTCGAGGTCAAATTCCAGCAGGTTGGTGGTGGTCATCGCGCCCTCCCAGTGACGGGCCGAGCGCGGTCGTCCCCATGGCGCAGGTGTCCCACGATTGCGGGAACAGGCATGGGGAGCACCATATCAGCGCGAGTAGATGTTCAGGCCGGGGAAGAAGAAGGCCACTTCTGCCTGGGCGGTTTCAGCTGCGTCGGAACCATGCACTGCATTGGCATCGATGCTGTCAGCGAAGTCGGCGCGGATGGTGCCGGCTTCTGCCTTCTTGGGGTCCGTGGCGCCCATGAGTTCGCGGTTCTTCAGAATCGCGTTTTCACCTTCCAGGGCCTGGATCATCACGGGGCCGGAGATCATGAAGTCCACCAGGTCCTTGAAGAAAGGACGCTCCTTGTGCACGGCGTAGAACTGCTCGGCTTCCAGGCGCGACAGGTGGGCCATGCGTGCAGCCACGACCTTGAGGCCGGCAGCTTCAAAGCGTGCATAGATCTGACCGATGACATTCTTGGCCACTGCGTCGGGCTTGATGATGGAGAGGGTGCGTTCGATTGCCATGTTGATTTCCTGAATGGATGATGTTGCTGTAATTCGTTTGCCCACTGGACAAAGCCCTCGATTCTAACCGGGCAGACCGGCGCAGCGTGCGCTCAGCGCCCACCGCCCCCGCGGCGAGGGCCGCCTCCGCCGGGGCGCCGCTTGTCCTGGCGGTGCCGCGAGAGGCTGTCCATGCCGATATAGCCCACCGAGGTCTTCATCGGATCCGGCTGTGCCGCCCCGCGCTGGCGGTCACCGCCGCCGGCATTGTTGCCGCGGGCCTGACCTTGTTGTCCATTGTCACGGCGGGGTTTCTGGCCACGGGGGCCGCCCGGCGCCCCCTGCGACATGTCGCGGCGCGGGCCGTCGCCCACGCGGGGCCCGTTGCGCCCCCGGTTGCGCTTGTTGCCGCCGCGCCCGCCCGCACCAGGCCCCTCTTCCAACCGGCCTTCGGCCGGAGCCTCCGGCCGTCCGGCACCGGCGGCCTGGACCAGGGCGCGGATGTCACTCTCATCGAGTTCCAGCCAGGCGCCGCGCTTGAGCCCGCGCGGCAGCACCATGGCGCCGTACCGGATACGGATCAGCCGGCTGACCGCATGTCCCACAGACTCCAGCATCCGGCGCACCTCGCGGTTGCGCCCTTCGGAAATGGTGACCCGGTACCAGCAGTTGGAGCCTTCGCCGCCGCCATCCTCGATCGACCCAAAGGATGCCATGCCATCGTCCAGGCGCACGCCATCCAGCAGCTTCTGCTTTTCTTCGTTGCTCAAGGCGCCCAGCACCCGCACGGCGTACTCGCGCTCCAAGCCAAAACGCGGGTGCATGAGCTTGTTGGCAAGTTCGCCGGAACTGGTGAACAGCAGCAGGCCTTCGGTGTTCAGATCCAGGCGCCCGACAGACTGCCACTTGCCCTGCATGAGCCGGGGCAGCTTGCGAAAGACGGTGGGCCGGTTCTGGGGGTCGTCATGGGTCACCACTTCGCCCACCGGCTTGTGGTACGCGATCACGCGCGCGGGCGGCGGGTCGATCCGGTAGCGGATGGGCTTGCCGTTGACCTTGACCTGGTCTCCGAACTGGATGCGCTGTCCGATATGGGCAGGCTCGTTGTTCACGGAGATGCGCCCTTCCAGGATGAGCTGCTCCATCTCCAGCCGCGACCCCAGCCCCGCCTGGGCCAGCACCTTGTGAAGCTTGGGCGTTTCCACCTGGGGCAGCAATACGCGCTTGGCGGGAACGGCGTCGGCCGACGCATCATCCTCATCGAAGCGGCCCGACACCACATCCTCGAACTGATAGCCATCCACCGCCGGCGCCGCCTTGCGCCTGTCGCGCCCGGCACCTTCGGGGCGTTGGGGCGGCCTGCCGCCGGGCTGGCCCTGGTTCCTGCGGCCGCCCTGCCCTGGCTGGCCCACAGACTCAGAGCCTTCCGCATGCGCCGCCGCAGCCTCGGCCTCGGGCCCTGCAACCACCTGCGACGAGGAGAGCGCCTCGGGCGGCAACTCCGCAGCTGTCACGGGCTCCACCTCAGAAACGGCCTCGGGGGCCGCCGAAGCGATGGCGTCGCCAGCAGCACTTTGCTCCTCGGCAACCACAGCCACCGGCACCGCCTTCTTGCGCGGGGCGCGCTTGGCAGCAGGTTTCTTCGGCGCCGCAGCCGCCTGCGCAGGCGCAGCCTCCGGCAGATCAGCCGGCATTTCGGGGGTCGAATCGTTCATCAAATATTTCCCTGGATACCACCCGGGGTATCGGCATCGTCGTCGCGGAGATCCGTCTCCGCATTCTGAAAAAAGTCTTCCACGGGCAGCACCGCATCCGGCGCCGCGCCCGGTTCTGGCGGCTGTTGGCCTGGGCCGGGCTCCGATGGCGCAGCGACCAGCTCCGCTGCCGGTTCGGGCTCCGGCTCTATCACCCCTTGGGCGGCAGCGGCCATGGCCTCCAGGACATTGGCATTGCCGGTGGGGTCATCCAGCACCGGCAACTGGTCCAGCGACTGCAGCCCCATGTCATCCAGAAACTGCCGCGTGGTCGCAAACAGCGCCGGACGCCCCACCGTTTCCCGGTGGCCGATGACCTCGACCCAGCCCCTGTCTTCCAGCTGCTTGACGATCAGGCTGTTGACCGTCACCCCCCGGATGTCCTCGATATCACCCCGCGTCACCGGCTGGCGATACGCAATGATCGCCAAGGTTTCCATGGTGGCCCTCGAATAGCGCGGCGGCTTTTCGGGGTGCAGCCGGTCGAGGTACTCGCGCATCTCGGGCCGGCTCTGGAAACGCCAGCCCGTGGCCACCTGAACCAGCTCCACGCCACGCTGCGTCCATTCCAGCTGCAGCTCCTGCAGCAATACCTTGAGCGTGTCCGACCCCAGCGCGTCATGGAACAGCACCCGCAGCTCGCGCAAAGGCACAGGCTGCTGCGCGCAGATCAACGCAGTTTCGAGGACCCTTTTGGCATCCACCGTGTTCATGGTTCAGCGATTCCTGGAAAAGTGCCACGCGTTGCAACGGGTGTCACATCAACAGCAGGGGGCAATCAATGGCGCGCTGTGCAAGGGTGCTGGCGCGACGCAAGAGCCCGGCGGGATTCCGTCTTCGGGCTGGGGCCAGTCTGGCCGTCAGGGCGCATTGTAGCCCAGCCCCCATGACGAGAGGGCCTGGCAGATGTCCTGCGGCACCGGCGCCCGGAATTCCAGCGCCTCGCCGGTCACCGGGTGCGAGAAGGCCAGGCGGTAGGCATGCAGCGCCTGCCGCTGCAGGCTGCCGACCGGCGCGCCGCCATACAGGCCATCCCCCACCAACGGATGCCGCAAGGACGCCATGTGCACGCGGATCTGGTGCGTGCGGCCCGTATGCAGGGTGCATTGCACCCAGCAGCCCTCGTCCACGCCAGCGAGCCACCGGATGTCGGTGCGCGCAAGCTTGCCCGCATGGGTCGCCAGGTCGACGACCGCCATGCGCAGGCGGTTGCGCGGATCCCGGCCAATGGGAGCGTCCACCGTGCGGATCTTGGGACCCGACCATGCGCCGTGGGCCATGGCCACGTACTGCCGCTGCACCTTGCGCCCGGCAATCAATGCGACCAGCGCGTCCATGGTGGCGCGGTCGCGGGCAACGACCATCAGCCCGCTGGTGTCCTTGTCGAGCCGGTGCACGATGCCCGCGCGCGGCACGGTCAGCGCCTTTTCGTCGCGGGCGAGCAGGCCGTTGAGCAAGGTGCCGCTCCAGTTCCCCGGCGCGGGGTGCACCACCAGGCCGGCGGGCTTGTTCACCACCAGCAGATGTGCATCCTCGAACACCACGTCGATGGACATGGACTCAGGCCGGAAGGCCTGGCTCTGCAGCGTGGGCCGCATTTCCAGCACCACCTGATCGCCCGCCTTCACGCGCGCTGCCGCCTTGGGAAGCGGCTTGCCATTGAGGCTCACCAGCCCCTGCGCCAGCAGTTGCTGCAGGTAGCTGCGGGAAAACTCGGGCACCAGATCGACCAGCGCCCGGTCCAGCCGCACGCCATGCTGTCCGGCCCCGATGTGCATGGAGCGAAGCTCGCTCCCGGACTCGTCCGCCAGCCCTTCCGACTCGTCGGCCAGCAGCTCATCCGCTGCCCCGGCCGGCTCCCGCGCCATGCCCGTTGCGCCCATTGGCGGCGAAGCCACGGCGGAAATCAACGTGCAGGCAGGTAGCGCGACGGGTCGACGGGCTTGCCTTGCCGGCGGATTTCAAAGTGCAGCTTGACGCGGTCGGCGTCGGTGCTGCCCATCTCGGCAATTTTCTGCCCCTTGCGCACGGACTGGTCCTCCTTGACGAGCAGGGTCTGGTTGTGCGCGTACGCCGTCAGAAAGGTGTTGTTGTGCTTGAGGATGACCAGGTTGCCGTATCCGCGCAGCCCCGCGCCCGCATACACCACGCGGCCGTCGGCGGCGGCCAGGACGGGGTCTCCCGCCTTGCCAGCAATGTCGTATCCCTTGTTGCGCGCCTCGTCGAACCCGGCGATCAGCGAGCCCGGAGCGGGCCAGATGAATGCCATGTCGTCTTCCGCGGCGCCCGACGACGGTGTCGGCGTTGCCGGCGCGACGGCCACCACGGGGCCGGAGGCCGCCGAGGTGGCGGGCTTGGCCGCGCTGGCCGGGGGCACGGCCGCACTGGCGGGATTGGCGGGCGTCACCGTCGAGGAGGTCACCGGGCGGGTGACCACGCCGCTGTCGGCGGCCACGGCCTGCGAGGCGGGCGCGGGCGGCGCCACGCGCAGCACCTGGCCCACTTCGATCAGATTCGCGTTCTCGAGGTTGTTCCAGCGCGCAATGTCTTTCCAGCTCTGGCCCGACTCCAGGCCGATGCGAATGAGGGTATCTCCCGGCTTGACCGTGTAGTAGCCTGGTTTTCCAGCATTTTCCGCGCCGGGCAGCGGCTTGAGGGGTGTCCCCACCACCACGCCGGGCTGGGCCGCTGGCGGAGGCGCGGAGGACGAGGAGGATGTGCCCCGGTCTTCCACAGGAGCCTTGTTCAGCCGGGTGCCGCAACCGGTGAGCGCAAGCCCCGCCAGCGCCACGGTAAACCCAACCACAAGACCACGCGATACGAACATAAGCATTTCCCTTCAGGCAATCCCCGATTTTAGGGGGACAAAATGTACGGGCTCGAGCACGTTTTGTTTCAATCCGTGCGGGGTTTTGTCGATCACCAGCAACATCTGCTGCCCGCCTGCCACCGCCATGGGCGCCACCAGCCGCCCTCCGACCGCCAGCTGGTCGCACCACGCCTGCGGCACGGCATCCCCGCCCGCGGCGGCGATGATGGCCGCGTAAGGCGCGCCCTTGGCGTAGCCCAGCATGCCGTCCCCGAACAGCAAGTGGACATTGGCCAGGCGAAACGGGCGCAGGTTGTGGCGCGCCTTGTCGTGCAGGCCCCGCAGGCGCTCCAGGGTATAGACCTCGCGCGCCAGGTGGCTCAGCACGGCCGCCTGGTAGCCGCAGCCCGTGCCGATCTCCAGCACACGTCCCAATCCGCCCGCGCGCGCGCCTTCGGCGCCCAGCAGCAGCTCGCACATGCGGGCCACGACGTTCGGCTTGGAAATGGTCTGCCCAAGGCCAATCGGCAGGCTGGTGTCCTCATACGCCTGGTTGACCAGCGCGCTGTCGACAAAACGATGGCGCTCCACGGTGCCCATGGCGTGCAGCACCGCCGGCGACGTGATGCCTCCGGCCGCCAGCTTGTGCACCATGCGCGCGCGCACCGCCGCCGAATCCAGCCCCACCCCCACCGGCGCCGCCGCCGGCTGGCGCGCGGGCGGAGCGACCGGGGCGGGCCTGGCGGGAGAAGGTCCAGATCCTGGCAACCTGGCAGGGAATCCGGGGCGGCGCTGCATCACGGTCCCGGCGCCCCGGCCACGCCTGCCACAAGGCGGGACGCGGTCTGTGCCCAGTAGCCCAGGTTGTCGTGGTCCGTCAGGTCCACCTTCAGCGGCGTGATCGACACGTGGCCTTGCGCCGTGGCATGAAAATCCGTGCCTTCCGCATCGTCCTTGGCGGCCCCCGCGCTGCCGATCCAGTACATCGCCTCGCCCCGGGGGCTTTCCTGCACGATCACCCGCTCGGCCGCGTGGCGGCGCCCCAACCGGCACAGCTTGAGGGGCTGCAGCGCCTCCAGCGGCATGTTGGGAATGTTCACATTCAGCAGCCATGGGGTCTCTGTCACGAGACGCTGGGCCCGCATCTGCGCGACGATCTCGCGCGCCTTGGCCGCGGCCGCCTCGATCTCGCCCCAGCCCTTGTCCACCTGCGAGAAGGCAATGGCGGGGATGCCGAACAGATAGCCCTCCATCGCCGCGCCCACGGTGCCGGAATAGATGGTGTCGTCGCCCATGTTGGCGCCGTTGTTGATGCCCGACACCACCAGGTCGGGCCGGTAGCCCAGCAGGCCGGTGAGGGCGATGTGCACACAGTCGGCGGGCGTGCCGTTCACGTAGCGGAAGCCGTTGTGCGCCTGGTGCACGTACAGCGGCGAATGCAGGGTGAGCGCATTGGACTTGGCGCTGTTGTTGTGCTCTGGCGCGACCACCTCGACCTCCACCCCGTCGAGGGTCTTGAGCGCATCGTGCAGCGCCACGATGCCGGGAGCCTGGTAGCCGTCGTCGTTGGAAATCAGAATTTTCATGGTTGCAGAAGGGGTTGCAACGGATTGTAGGTGGCGTGCCCGGGGCCCTGCCCTGCGCAACGCAGGCGCAAGCCGTCGCTCGTGGGACATCGCGCCCCGGCAGGCCCCGCCTATCATGCGTCCCACATTGACAGGAGACTTTTCCCATGCACGCTTGGCTTTGCACCAACCCCGTCGGCGTCGACGCCCTGGCCTGGACCGAACTGCCCACGCCCACGCCCAAGGCGGGCGAGGTGCTCATCGAGATCAAGGCAGCCAGCCTGAACTTCCCCGACCTGCTCATCGTGCAGAACAAATACCAGATGAAGCCGCCACTGCCCTTCGTGCCCGGCTCTGAATACGCGGGCGTCGTGGCCGCCGTGGGCGACGGCGTGACGCATCTGAAAGTGGGCCAGAACGTGGCCTGCCTGTCGGGCACGGGCGGTTTCGGCACCCACACGATCGCGCCCGCGGCACTGTGCATGCCCCTGCCCGATGGCTTCTCGCACGTGGATGCTGCAGCCTTCATCATGATCTACGCCACGTCGTACCACGCGCTGGTGGACCGCGCCCAGCTCAAGGCCGGCGAAACGGTGCTGGTGCTCGGCGCCGCCGGCGGCGTGGGCACCTCGGCCATCCAGATCGCCAAGGCCATGGGCGCACGCGTGATCGCTGCCGCCTCCACCGACGAGAAATGCACGCTGTGCACCTCCATCGGGGCGGACGCCACCATCAACTACAGCAAGGACAACCTGCGCGAGTCCATCAAGGCGCTCACCGACGGCAAGGGCCCGGACGTGATCTACGACCCGGTGGGCGGCGACTTTGCCGAGCCCGCGTTCCGCTCCATCGCCTGGCGCGGCCGCTACCTGGTCGTGGGGTTTGCCTCCGGCCCCATCCCGGCCCTGCCCTTCAACCTGGCGCTGCTCAAGGGTGCCTCCATCGTGGGCGTGTTCTGGGGCGACTTCGCCAAGCGCGAACCCAAGGCCAATGCCGCCATGATGGGCGAGCTGGCGCAGTGGTATGCCCAGGGCAAGATCAAGCCCGTGATCGACCGCACCATGCCCATGGCGGAGCTGCCCGCCGCCTATGCGCACATGGGTTCGCGGGGCGTGATGGGCAAGCTGGTGATGGTGAACTGAGCCTGTGGCCCGCCGGGCGCGCCGCCCGGCTTCATCCAGGCCCCGGGAATCCGGCCGCTGTGTCACACTCGCTCATCCTGCTTCTCCCTGACACTGGTGTCCGCACATGGCCGACCGACCACCTTCCGAAATCGCGCGCGAGACGCTCAAGCAGCTGGCCACCCGGCGCCTTCCCCCGACGCCCGACAACTATCTGGCGCTGTATGACGAGATCGCAGGAGTCCGCAGCCCGCAGCCATTTCCCGAAGGCCCCCTGCAGCACATCCTGAGGGTGCTGCCGGGGCAGACGCCCGCACAGAAGCGCCTGCTGGGCCAATTCGAACGCGCCGTCAACAACAAAGACTGGACTTCGCTACAAAGTGTGCTGGTGGGCTACGCCAACCTGGGCCTGAACCCCGCCACGGCGGCATCGGCGCCGGTGGAGCCGGCCCCCGGGGCCACGGCCACTGCCTCGCCAGGCATCCTGCCGGACGAGTTTGCGCAGATGCTGGCGCGCCTCATCGACAACACGCTGCCCGCGCTTGGTGAAGACGATGCCCGCGTGATCGACATGGCGCAGCAGCTCATCACCTTCCTGAAGGAGCCCGCGCCCCCCATCTCCACGGTGCAGCTCATGCTGGGCAACTTCACCTACAGGCTGTCGTTCGCCACCGAGGAGCAGGCCTCCATCCGCGCCAGCCTGCTGGAGCTGCTGCACATGGTGTTCGAGAACATCGCCGTGCTCAGCCTGGAAGACCGCTGGCTGCACGGCCAGGCCGAGGCGCTCATGGCCGCGTCCACGCCGCCGCTCACGCTGCGCCGGCTGGACGACGTGCAGCGCCGGCTCAAGGACGTGATCTTCAAGCAGGCCGAGGCCAAGGCCCGCACGGTCGAGGCCCAGGAGCAGATGAAGGACATGCTGGCCACGTTCATCGAACGGCTGGCCCGGATCACGGCGTCCAGCACCACCTACCAGGGCACGATGGCACGGTGCGCCGACCTGATCGGCAAGGCCAACACGCTGGAGGAGATCGCCCCCGTGCTGCACGAGGTGATGACCGCCACCCGCGCGATGGCGCTGGACAGCCGCGTCACGCACGACGAGCTCCATGAGCTGCGCGAGCGCACCGAAGCCAAGCGCGCCGAAGTGGCCAAGCTGCAGGAAGAGCTCGACCGCGCCAGCCAGCAGGCCCGGCACGACCCGCTCACCGGCTCGCTCAACCGCAAGGGCCTGGACGAGGCCATCGAGCGCGAAATCGCGCGTGCGCGCCGCCTGGGGTCTCCGCTGTGCCTCTCGCTGCTCGACGTGGACAACTTCAAGACCATCAACGACCGACTGGGGCATTCCGGCGGCGATGCGGCGCTGGTGCACCTGGCGCAGGTCACGCGCGAGGTCATGCGCCCCCAGGATCTGCTGGCGCGCTACGGCGGCGAGGAATTCGTGCTGGTGCTGCCGGACACCCCCGTGGAAAGCGGCGTGGCCGCCATGACGCGGCTGCAGCGGGAGCTCACGACACGCTTCTTCCTGCAGGGCTCCGAGAAGGTGCTCATCACCTTCAGCGCCGGGGTCGCCCAGCTGCACGACAGCGAAGACAGCGCGGACACCATCCGCCGCGCCGACCAGGCCATGTACCTGGCCAAGCGCTCGGGCAAGAACCGCGTGATGGCGGCATGAAAGGAAGCCCCTCTGTGTCGCCTTCGGCACCTTCCCCCGGAGGGGGACGCCGCCAGCGCACGCAAGCGAAGCGCCGCGTCCGCAGCTTGGCGGCCCTTGCGCGGCGGCCGCTGGCCTGGGCTGCGCCAGTTTTGAGCGCAGCGCACTAAGGCGCACCCTGCAGTGCCCCCAGAGCAAAGACGGTCCTTTCTGCGGCGCGCAGCCATGGCTGCCGCTGCCACCAGCCTGCCCCATTGGGCTTGGAGCAACCCGCCGTCGCTGCACGCCAATCCGTTCGCGCTGGGCGTGGCCAGTGGAGACCCGGCGCCCGACGGCGTGGTGCTGTGGACGCGGCTGGTGCTGGCCGATGCGGCGCAGGTGCAGGCCGCCCACACCGTGCGGTGGGAGGTGGCGCACGATGCGCGCTTTGCGAAGATCGTGCAAAAGGGCGAGGCGCCTGCCCTGCCGCAGCTCGGCCACAGCGTGCATGTGGAGCTGCGCGGCCTGGCCCCGGACCGTTGGTACCACTACCGTTTCATGCTGGGCGATGCGGTGAGCACGGTGGGCCGCACGCGCACGGCCCCCGCACCGGGCGACCTGCCTGGCGCGTTGCGCGTGGGATTTGCCTCCTGCCAGCGCTGGGAGCACGGCCACTACGCCGCATGGCGCCACCTGGCGGCCGACCAGCCCGACCTGGTGCTGTTCCTGGGCGACTACATCTACGAGTACGCCACGCCCAGGAACACGGCCGACCTGGCGCGCACCCACAGCCTCCAGCTGGCCACCACGCTGGCCGACTACCGAGACCGGTACGCGCTGCACAAGAGCGACCCGGCCCTGCAGGCCGCCCACGCCGCCTGCCCCTGGGCCGTGACCTGGGACGACCACGAGGTGCAGAACGACTACGCCGCCGGAGCGGGCCGGGGCGACGCCACCGGCTTTGCGGCGATGCGTGGCGCCGCATGGCAGGCCTTCTACGAGAACATGCCGCTGCGCGCGGCCAGCCTGAACCGGCCCTTCCCCGACACCCGGTGGGACGCACTGCAGGTCTACCGCCGGCTGCGCTGGGGCCGGCTGGCCCACATCCACCTGCTGGACGGCCGCCAGTACCGCACCTGGCAGGCCTGCCGCACACCGGAATCCGCCAGCGCAGGCGCAGTGCGCGGCGGCCAGTGCGCCGACCTGGGCGACCCCGCCCGCAGCTTTCTGGGCGCGGCGCAGGAGCAGTGGCTCGACGCCGGCCTGGCCAGCGACGCGGCCACCCGCGACACCACGCGCTGGAGCGTGGTCGCGCAGCAGACGCTGTTCTCGCCGCGCCACTACCCCTCGGGCATGGTGTCCACCGACAGCTGGGACGGCTACCCCGCAGGCCGCGCACGCCTGCTGCAATCGGTGGCCCGCCACGCGCCCCGCAACACCGTACTGCTGGGCGGCGACATCCACCAGAACTACGTGTGCCGCGTGCACGCCGACGCGGACCGCCCCGGCTCGCCCGTCATCGCCAGCGAGTTCTGCGGCACCTCCATCAGCTCGCGCTCGGGCACCACGCAGGACAAGGTGGACGCCGTGGCGCGGCACAACCCCCACGTGCTGCTGGCCCGCTGCGACCTGCGCGGCTACGGCCTGGCGGACATCACGCCCGAGCGCTGGACCACCACCCTGCGCGCGGTGGACGACCCGATGCGCGCGGACAGCGGCGCCAGCACCCTGGCCCGGTTCGTGGTTCAGGACGGCCGCGCGGGGCCCGTGCCGGCGTGAACGCTCATTTTTTGATAGCTTTCAGCGCTTATCCAGAAAGCGACAGGACCGCAAAATACCTCAAACCGTGCGCCTGTAGCGCAATGTAACGCCAAGCCCCCGCGCAGGCTGGGCACCGTACGATGGCCGCTTCTTGCTTGCCACGAAGGAGAAGCCCATGTCCCCCATCGTCTCGCCGGCCCCGGCATCCCCCCGCAGCTTGCGCCCTGGCCTGATCACCTGCGCCGCGCTCGCCGCACTGCTGGCCGGCTGCGCCAGCGCCCCCTCGCCGTTCGCCTACACCGTGCCGGCCCAGCCCGAAGGCTCCTCGGGCTACACCGAAAAACCCGGCTGGGCCACCGAGAAATTCGCCGTGGCCGCCGCCAACCCGCTGGCCACCGACGCGGGCTACCAGATCCTCAAGGCCGGGGGCTCGGCCGTGGACGCGGCCATCGCGGTGCAGATGGTGCTGACCCTGGTCGAGCCGCAGTCCAGCGGCATCGGCGGCGGCGCCTTCCTGCTGCACAGCAGCGGCAAGGTGGTGGAGGCCTATGACGGGCGCGAGACCGCGCCCGCCGCCGCCGACGAAAAACTCTTCCTCGGCGCCGACGGCAAACCCGTGCCGTTTTACGACGGCGTGGTGGGCGGCCGCTCGGTCGGCGTGCCCGGCACCGTGCGCATGCTGGAGCTGGCACACAAGCAGCACGGCAAACTGCCCTGGGCCACACTGTTCCAGCCCGCCATCACCCTGGCCGAGGGCGGCTTCAAAATCAGCGCACGGCTTAACACCCTGGTGGCGGCGGACCCGCACCTCAAAAAGGACCCGGTGGCCGCCGCCTACTTCTACAAAGCCGATGGCGATGCCCGCGATGTGGGCGTGAACCTGCGCAACCCCGAACTGGCCGCGGTGCTGCGCCGCATCGCCGCCGAAGGCAGCAAGGCCCTGCACGAGGGCGAGATCGCCCAGGCCATCGTCGACAAGGTGCAAAAGCACCCCACCAACCCCGGCAAGCTCAGCCTGGCCGACCTGGCCGGCTACCAGCCCAAAAAGCGCGAGGCGCTGTGCCACGACTACCAGGTCGCCAGCAAGGACTTCCGCGTCTGCGGCTTTCCGCCGCCCAGCTCAGGCGCCATCGCCATCGGGCAGATCCTGGGCATCCTCAAGAACACCGACGCGGCCGCCAAGCCGCTGCAGGACGGTATCCCCTCGGCCGACTGGCTGCACCTGTACACCGAGGCCGCGCGCCTGGCCTTTGCCGACCGCGCGCAGTACGTGGCCGACCCGGACTTCGTGCAGCCTCCCGCCGGCAGCTGGAGCAGCCTGCTCGCCCCCGCCTACCTGGCCGAACGCGCCAAGCTCATCGGCGCACAGAGCATGAAGGTCGCGCAGCCCGGCAACCCCGGCGCGGTGAAGGCCAGCTACGCGCCCATGCCCGACCAGCCCGAGTACGGCACCAGCCACATCAGCATCGTCGACGCGTTCGGCAACGCGGTGGCCATGACCACCACCATCGAAGACCAGTTCGGCGCGCGGCAAATGGTCAAGGGCTTTTTGCTCAACAACGAGCTCACCGACTTCAGCTTCGCGCCCGCCGATGCCCAGGGCCAGCCCATCGCCAACCGCGTGCAGCCCGGCAAGCGTCCGCGCTCGTCCATGGCGCCCACGCTGGTGTTCGACAAGGCCACCGGCGAGTTGCTGATGAGCGGCGGCAGCCCCGGCGGCGCGGCCATCATCCACTACACGGCCAAGACGCTCTACGGCGTCTTCCACTGGGGCCTGATGCCCCAGCAGGCCATCAACCTGCCCAACTTCGGCTCCATGAACGGGCCCACGCTGCTGGAGGAAAAGCGCTTCCCGCCCGCCACGGTGGAGGCCCTGCGCGCACGCGGCGCCGAGGTGCGCGAGATGAACATGACCAGCGGCCTGCAGGCCATCACCCTGGGCAACGCCCACGGCAAGAAGCTCTGGATGGGCGGCGCCGACCCGCGGCGCGAGGGCGTGGTGATGGGGGACTGAGCCCCGCGCTCACCGTGCCGCGCGCCGCCGGCCGGCCCCCGCCAGGGCCGCCACACCGGCCGCCAGCAGCAGCAGGGCCCAGGGCGACAGCGTGGGCACGGCCGTCGCGCCCGACACCATGGGCACGCCGGGGCCTCCCGCATCGTGCACCGCACCGTTGGGCCCCAGGGCAAAGTCATCGTCGCCCAGGCCCCCATCGGTGATGCTGAACCGCACCGTGTTTCCGCTGATGGTGGCGGGCAGCTCGTACCAGTGCGCAGCCGCGTTGCCGGGCGTGGGGCCCCACTTCCAATAGCGCGTGCCGGGCGGCAGCGGCGCGGGATAGGTGATGGTGAAGTGCAGCGTGGCCCCTGCCGCGCACCCGGCGGTGGCGAAATCGAACAGCCCGTGCGGAAAGGCCACGCCCGTGGGCGCCGCCGGCGCCACGCTGGCGGCGGGAACGAACCTGCTGGCGGCAAAGCCGCAGCCGGCCCCGCCGCCCGAAAAACCCGCCGTGACGGCGCCGCCCGGCCCCTCGCCCGTGAACTGGGTGGCGGCGGCCGGACGCACCACGCGCACCACGTACGACAGCGTGGCACCGCTCTGCGCCGTGACCAGCACCGTGACCGGGTTGTCGCCCACGGCCAGCGCGATGGGCGCCGACGCGCTGCCGCGCGCCACCAGCGCGCCGTTGACCCGCACGCTGGCCGTGGCCTCGGCCGCCAGGGGCGTCAGCGTGATGGACGCCACCGCGTGGTCCACGCTCGCCGTGTACTGCAGGGTGCCGGCATCGAACGCCGGGCCCAGGCTGCCCGCGGACAGCGTGAGCGCGCCCAGCAGGGCATTCGCGCTGGGCACGGGGCGCGTGGCGGAGAAGGTGTAGGTGGCCGTGCCGCCATCGCGCGCCAGCACGCTCACCGTGACGACCGCGCTGCCGCCGGCGGGCACCGCGACGGGCGCCGATGCGCTGCCGCTGGCCACCGGCACGCCGTTGACGCGCACCTCGGCGGTGCCGAAGGCCAGCCAGGGCGTGAGCGTGAAGTCCGGGCCGCCCACGGGCAACTGCACGGCATAGGCGGTGACGGCGCCCGAGAACGCCGGGCTCAGCGTGCCGCTGGACGGCACCACCTGGGCCAGGTCGGGCGCGGTGTTGCGCAGCACCCTCAGCCCCTCCCCCCGGTTCGACAGCGCGTTCATCACCAGGTCGGGCTTGCCGTCGCCGTCGAGGTCGGCCATCGCCATGCGCGAGGGCAGCCACGGAACGTAATGCAGCTGCGGCGCCGCCAGGCTGCCATCGCCCTGCCCCGCCAGGATGGCGACATTGAAGGCGCCGCCGTTGCCGTTGAGCACGGCGACGTCGGGATGGCCGTCGCCGTTGAAATCGCCCACCACCACGTCCTGCGGTACCTCCTGGCCGATCATGGGCCCCAGGCCGCTGGCGAAGCGCACGGGGTTCTCGAAGCTGCCGTCCGGGCGGCCCCGCAGCACGAACACCGTGCTCACGCCGTTCACCGACACGGCGACGACGAGGTCATCGCGCCCGTCGCCGTCGAGGTCGCCCACGCGCGGAACCGCCCCGCCCATGGGCACGCCCAGCGTCCCGTCGAAAGGCGCGCCGAAACCGCCCAGGGGCAGGCCCGGCAGCAGTTGCAGCGCACCGTCGCCGCTGGCCAGTACCAGGTCGATCCGCCCATCGCCATTGAAGTCCCCGCCGACGACGTACCGCACCCAGCCCAGGCTCCCCACCGGCTGCGCGTCCGCGAAGCGGCCGCCGCCCAGGCCGCGCTGCACGGCAGCGCCGTTCGCGCCGGGCGACACGAGATCGGGGCGGCCATCGCCGTCCACGTCCAGCGCCGCGACGCCCGCGGCCGCCGCGGGCGGCCAGGCCAGCGGGGGCGACAGCGCACTGAAGCGCCCATCGCCCAGGCCCGAGGCCAGCTGGGCGTGGCTGCCATCCACCGCCATCGCGTCCAGCCAGCCGTCGCCCTGGAAGTCGCCCAGTGCCAGCAGGAAACCGTCGCCCAACCCCACCGGCGACCACTGCGCGGCGGCGAAGGTGCCATCGCCCCGGCCCGCGAGAAGCGCGATGTCCCGCCGGACCAGGCTCACCGCGGCGATGTCCACATGCCCATCGCCATCCACGTCGCCCACCGCGAGCGTCACGGCCTGCGTGCCCTCCAGCGGCAACGACAGCGGCGCGGCGAAGGCCGTCGGGTTGTGCGCGAGCGGCACCGCCTGCGGCGCCTGGCGCGTGATGGAAACCAGGTAGGTGCGCTGCACCATGCCGTCGCTGGACGTGACCTGCACCGGCACGGTGTTGGGCCCCGGCGCCAGCGCCACGGTGGCGGCATGGCCGCTGCGCAGCATCTGCCCGCCGACGCGGGCCGTGGCCTCGGCATCGGGCAGCGCCAGCCCCACCCGCACGGAGGCCATCACGAAAGGCACGCTGGCGCTGTAGGCCAGCACGTCCGGGTCGAACGCGGGGCTGAGGCTGCCGCCCGACAGCGTCAGCCCGGCCAGCGCCGCGTCGGTGCGTCCGCGCAGCACATCCAGCGTGTAGCTGCCGGTCTGCAGGCCGTCGGTGCTGGTGACCTGGATGGTGATGGCGTTGTGGCCGGGCTGCAGGGGAATCGGCGCCGAGGCCTCTCCCGGCACCACCGGACCACCATGGACGAGGATGGTGGCCGTCGCATCCTCCGCCGTGGGCGTGACCGTGAGCGTGGAGGCATCGCTGGCGGCCCGCACGGTGTAGGCGGCGATTGCGGGATGGAACGACGGCCAGGGCGTGCCGCTGGACAGCGCCAGCCCCAGCAGCCTGGCGCTGTTCACGAGACTGGCACGCACCACGCGCAGCGTGTACGTGCGCTGCGTGGCGCCGTCCTGCGCCGTGGCCCGCACGGCGATGGTGTTGGTGCCGGGCGCGAGCGGCACGCTCACACCGCCCCCGGCCGCCACGGGCGCGCCGTTGACCGTGACCGACGCCCCGGCGAAGGCGGGGGTGGGCGTGACGGTCACCGCGCTGACGGTGCCGGCCACCGATGCGGTGTAGAGCATCACGTCCGGATCGAACGCCGGGCTCGGCGTGCCCGCCGACAGGGCCAGCGCCGCCAGCCGGGCGTTGGTGTCGGGCGCGGCGCGGGCCACGGTCACGGTGTAGGTCCTGGTGGCCAAGCCGTCCTCCGACTGCACGCCGACGGCGATCGCCGTGGCGGCCCCCGCCTGCAGCGCCACGGAATGCGGCACGCCCGCCGCCAAGGACGCCCCGTTGACGGTGAGGGTGGCGGTGGATGCAGCTGGCGACGCCGTGAGCGACACCGCCGTGGTGGCATAGGGCACCGTGGCGCTGTAGCCCGTCACGGCGCTGTCGAAGGCCGGACTGAGCGCGGCGCCGGACAGGGCGAGGCTGTCCAGGTCGGCGCTGGCGCTGGCCAGCCGCGTGATGGCCAGATCGAAGGTGCGGGTGGTGCCGTCCTGAGCCACGGACTGCACCGTCACCGTGTTCGCGCCCAGGGCCAGCGGGATGGCCGGCGATGCGCTGCCGCTGGCCACCGGCTGGCCGTTGACCGTGAGACCGGGGCAGTCCGCCGCCGTGGCGACCACCGCCACGGACCGGTCGCGCACGGTGGCGCTGTAGCTGTGCGTGGCCGGATCGAACGGCGGGGAGAGCATGCCCGCCGACAGCGCCAGGGCGGCCAGCTCGGCGTTGGCGCCCGGCCCCTCGCGCTCGATCTGCAGCGTGTAGAAGGCCCTGGCGGTGTAGTCGAACGACAGGGGCCGCTCCACCGCCAGCTCCACCGTGTTGGCGCCAAACGCCAGGGGGACGGACAGCGCGCCCTCCGTCTCGCCGCCGAACAGGTGGAGCGTCTGCCCCAGGGCCCGCACGGTATAGGGCTGGTAGTTGGGCTGCCAGGCCCGCACCGCGATGCTCTGCGGCGCGCAATGGCCGATGCGGATGCCCGGCACCGCCACCCGCAGCGGGTCGTCGGTAAGATCCCCCAGCGGGTAAACCGCGGCGACACCGCCCACCGCGATGGAGGCCAGCTGCGCGTAATTGGTGAAGCCGGGTTCCGGGTCATCGGCCACCGCCCCTCCGCAGGCACACGCCAGCAGACAACCCAGCACCCACCGGCGCATCCGCAACCCCGCCTTCCAACCGCCCATATCCCCTCCCCCTTCAGCCGCTGCACGGCACCGTGTTGGGCCGCGATTGTTCGCAGGCAGCGTTGACGCAGCGTTGAACGCCCGCCGCCCTGGCGGGTGCACGCGGGAGCGCAGGCACCGGTCCGTGCATTTTTTGCTATATTTTTAATAGCTTCCAGCGCTTTGCGGTAAAGCGCTGCAGCCCAAAATGGCATCAATCCTTGCGCTGACGGCGGCGTGCGGTGGCCGCGCCCCCGGCCATCAGCAGCGCCAGCAACGTGCCCGCCCACGGGCCGCCCAGCGGTACGGCGACCGGGGTCGCGGGCCCGCCTGGACCGGGCGCGGCGGCCACCGAGAACACATAGGTCACCGTGGCCGTCTGCGCCGCGGCGTCCGTGACCTGCACCGAAAAGCCGTAGTGGCCCGCCGCCGTGGGGGCGCCCGACAGCAGGCCTCCCGCGGACAGGGACATGCCCGCCGGCAGGCTGCTTCCGGCCGCCAGGGCGTAGGTGTAGGGCGGCGTGCCCCCCGTGGCCGACAGGCTCTGGCTGTAGGCCATGCCCGCCACGCCCCCGGGCAGGCTGCCCCCCGTGAGCACCGGCGTGCTGGCCAGAGGAATGACGGCGCCGCTGTGCAGCACCACGCCGCCGCCCGACGACAGGCCCGCCACGGCCTGCCCCGCGATGGCGCCGGCCTGGGCCGCTGCGGGCGGCGCCCCCAGGGCGCCAGCCAGCAGGGCGAGCGCAGCAGCCGCGCGGCCCGAGGAGAGAAGAAAGGATGGCATGCCGCGCTCCCTGTCCGCTAGTTCCGCGTGGGGTACGTGCCCCCCACGCAGATGATGTAGTTCAGCGCCAGCGACGGCGGCAGCCTCTCGAACGACTGGGTGGAGCCCGCGCTCCCCACCGACGTGAGCGCCAGCCGGGTGTCGGGCGCGACCGCCGCGAAGGCGCCCGCCTCCGGCACCGCGGCCAGCGCCATGCCGGCAGCGGGCGTGGCGCTGGTGGCCGCGCCGCCCGCCGCCGCCACCGCGTGGCTGTGGGGCGGCAGGTTCCAGTGCTGAAGCCACATCTGCTCGTCGCCCCGGTGTGTGCCTTCGACGACGTCGGTGGCCAGCCCCAGTCCCTGGCCCGTGCCCACCGGGATCCGGCTGCCCAGATGGGGCAGGTTGAAGTGGGTCATGCCGTCGCCGCCCCAGGTGGTGCCCAGCACCGAGAAAAGCGCGTTGTGGTCGGTGATGCTCAGGGCCTGGCCGTTGGCGAGCATCCAGCCCACCGGCGCGTAGTCGCCCGCGAACAGCCGCACATCGCCCAGCAGGCAGTTGCCGGCCACCTGCGCGCCGGTGCCGGCGCATGCCAGCAGGCCCGTGCCGGCCAGCAGGAGCTGGCCCAGCCGTGTTCGCCGTGTTTGCATGGCGGTGCTCACGGCCGGACGGGGAAGTCACCCGCGGTGCAGATGATGTAGTTCATGCCCAGGCTCGGCGGCAGGATCAGGAACGCCTGTCCGTTGCCGGCGGACGCCACGCTGGTGGCGGCCAGCTGCACCGACGGCGACGCGGCGGCATACAGCCCCGCGTTCTGCGCCACGGCCAACACCTTGTCGCTACCGGGGGTGCCCGTGGTGGCCGGGGCATTGCTGGCCACGTTCAGGGCGTGGATGTGCAGGGGCATCTGGCCGGTGGTCAGCGTGTGCGTCTCAGCGCCCCACTGGTCCCCCAGCGCGCGGTAGGTCAGTCCGAACCCTTGCCCCTCGCCGACCGCCACGCGCCCGCGCAGGTCCGGCAGGGCGAAGGTGGAGGATCCGTTGCCGCCGTAGGTGGTGCCCAGGATGCTGAACAGCGCTGCCGTCTGGGCGTTGAGGGCCAGCATCTGCCCCTGCGCCAGGGCCCAGTTGCGGGGCGCGAAGTTGCCGGCGAACAGGCGCAGCTCACCCATCATGCATTCCTGCTGCGCCATCACGGGCGATGCGCCGGCGGCCAGGGCGGCCGCCAGGGCCAGGGAAGCAAAAGCGTGGTTCTTCTTCATGGCATGTCGTTCTCTTGATGCATCACTGCGCGGCGATGAAGCACACCGGCTGCGCCGTCTCGGCGCTGTCGAGCCAGCCCAGCGCCAGCGTGACCGCGCCGGCCGCCTTGGCCACCGGGTGCACGGCGCGCGCGCGGCCCGTGGGCGCGGCCCGCGCGTCCAGCACCAGCGTGTAGCCAGCGCTGGCGAAGGCGGTGGTGAAGGTGATCTGGTGCTGGCCGGTGCCGCCGTCGTAGGCCACGGTGTAGCCCGTGCCGCTGCCGGCCTGCCCCACGCTGAAGCAGCCGTGCACCAGGTTGCCGGCGCCGCCGCCGGCCGGGCCGGCGGGGCCCTGCGGCCCGGCAGGCCCCTGCGGCCCCTGGGCGCCGTTGCAGACGTAGGCGGTGGCGGAGACCTCCCCCACGTCCAGCACGCCGTTGCTGTTCGCGTCGCTGCCACCCTGCACCCGCGTGCCGCCGGTGGCGCAGTTGGCGCCAACAGCCTCGGCGGCGGTGGCGATGAGCGCCCGCGCGCCCGCCGCGCCGGTGGGACCGGCCGGGCCGATGGGGCCGATGGGCCCGGCCGCGCCCGCCGGCCCCTGCGGGCCGGTGGCCGCGCCGCAGGCCCAGCCAGTGGCCGTCTGCAGCAGCGTCTCGCCCACGGCGCACACCTGGCCGATCTTGGCGGCGGTGACCGCGCCGTCGGCGACGGTCTTCGCGCTCAGGGCATAGGGCGCGCTGGACAGGGGCATGCGCGGCGCCAGCTCGGCGGCGCCGTTCACGCTCACGCCCAGGTAATACGGCTGGTCGAACGGCAAGGCCAGCGGGGCGATGCTGCCCAGCTGCACGCTGAAGACGCCGGTCGCCAGTGCCACCGCCGGATGGGTCTCCTCCCACAGCGCCGCGCCGCCCGTGGCCGCATCGTAGAGCCGGAACTGCAATTGCACGGGCCCCGCCAGCGGCCCGCCACCAGGCTGGGTGAGCTGCCCCTGGTAGCTGACGGAGGCGGGCACCGCCGCATGGCTGCCTTGCGCCGCCAGCCCCCAGCCCAGCGCCAGGGCCATGGCAGCGGCACGCACGGTGCCACGCCATGGGTACGCCGCCTCGGCCTTCTTCGCTGCATTCACGACCATCCCGCCTCCTCCCTGTTACGCCGCGCCGCGGCACCTTGGACAAGGGGCGGATTGTGGAAAGCAGGGCGTTGACAGAGCGTTGAATGCCGCGATCGCGGCCCTGGACCGGGCCCGCGACAAAACGCCGGGGGGCAGGCCGCCGCGATGCTTCCGTCAGGGGCGCATGGCCGCGGCCGCCGCGGTGCACTGCGCCAGGCATTCCCGTGCCTCGTGCAGATCCGGGTTGCCAGGCAGGTCCGAGACGCGAGCCAATGCGGGTTCGAGCAGCGCCGCCGCTTCGCCACAGGCCCCCTGCGCCGCCAGCAGACGTGCGATGCGCGTGGCGCTGCGCAGCGCAAACAGGGCCGCGCCGCAGGCCTCGGACCGCGCCAGCGCGTCGCGGTACAGCCGCAGCGCCGGCACGGTGTCGGACGGCCGCAGCTGCAGCAGGGCATCGCCCCGCAGGCGCAGGAGTTCTGCGACGAAATGCGTGTCGTGGTGCGCGGCCGCCTTGTGCAGCGCCTCGTCGATGGCGGGCAGCGCCTCGGCGCCACGGCCCAGGTGCAGCAGCGCATCGATGAGGAACGCCATGAAGGTGATCTCGATCACGCGGAACACCTGCCGCGCGCCCTCCAGGCCCTCGCGGATGGGGGCCAGCGCGCGGGCATCGCCCTGCACCGCCTGCGCCCAGCCCAGCACCGCCGCGGCGGCGGCCTGCCACAGCAGCAGCCGGTGGTGCTGCGCGTAGGCCAGCAGTTCGGCGCTGAGGGCGGCGGCGTGCTCCGGATCGCGCAGGTGGCGGTAGAGCACGGCGGCGCAGCTGAACGCAAAGCCAAAGCTGTGCGCGTGGCCCAGCGTGCGTGCCAGGGCCACGTTGTCATCGGCCAGCGCCCGCGCGCGCGGCAGGTCGCCCTCGATCCAGTGCACCCAGGCCAGCAGGGCGCGCGCGGCGATGCCGATGTCCTCGCCGAACCGCGCGATCGATTCGGCACTGCCCACCCGCGTGCTCCAGCCGATGGCCGCCTCCAGGTGCCCCCGCGAGCGCGCGAACTCGCCCAGCCACAGGGTGTTGTTGCCGTAGGCGTACTCCACGGCCATGCGCCGCGCCGGATCGGGGCTGCCCTCGGCCATGCGGGCCAGGCGGTCGGCGTATTCCAGCGGATGCTCGTCCTCGCTGTGGCGCCCCACCATCCACAGGCCCCACATGAGCGGGAACAGGTCCATGCCCGGCGGCGCGCTGGCGGCGAGCGCCCAGGCGCGGTGAAAGCAATCCCTGGCCGCGTCGGAGCCATAGCCCTGCGCGCCCACCAGGGCCGTGCCCAGGCCGACCTGCAGCAGCAGCTCGTCGCGCGCGCGGCCCGGGTCGTCCTCGGGCAGCGCCTGCACGGCGGCCAGGCCCGCATAGAAGTCGTGGATGGCCTCCCCCAGCACCGAGCGCGATGCGGCCTGGGTGCCGGCCACCCACCAGGCATGCGCAGCGGCGGGATGGATGGATTCGGACAGGTGGTGGGCAAGGATTGCGGGATAGGCCCGCACACGCTCGGAAAAATCGGTGCGCAGCGCCTCGGCCAGCCGGGCATGCAGCCGCCGCCGCTCGGCCTGGGCCAGCGATTCGTAGGCAGCCTGGCGGATGAGCGCATGGCGGAAATACAGCGGCCCGCCGAGCCGCCGCCGCACCAACCCCGCGTGCTGCAGTACCTCCAGGCCGCCGCCCACATCGTCCTGTGGCCCGGAGATGGCGCGCAGCAGGTCCTCTCCGAAGTCGCGGCCGATGCAGGCCGCGTACTGTGCGATGCGCTTGGCCGGGCCCATTCCATCCAGGCGCGCGGCCAATGCGTCCCACAGCGTGGCCGGCACCTCGCTGTGGCCTGCGCCCCCCGCCAGAGCGGCACGGGCCAGTTCCTCGGCGTACAGGGGCACCCCGTCGGCGCGGCCCACGATGGACGCCATCTGGGAATCCCCCAGCCGCGTGCCGCCCTCCAGCTGCGTCACCAGGGCGCGGATGGACTGGTACGACAGCGGCGCCAGTTCCAGTTGCACCGCCAGCCTGGCGGCCAGCGGCCCATGCGGCTGCGCCCGCGTGGTGCACAGCAGAAGCAAGGGGGCATCGCGGTCTGGCGCCAGCATGCGCTCGAGCAGCTCCGATGTGGCCTGGTCGGCCCAGTGCAGGTCCTCCACGACGAGAAGCAGCGGCCGGCCATCGCTGCCGGGGCCGAACAGCCGCGCCAGCAGGTGCTGCTCGCGTTCCTTGCGCTGGGCCGGGTACAGGGGCTGCGCAGCGGCGGCAATGCCGGGGTCCATGGGCAAGCCCAGCAGGTGCAGCAGCACGGGCAGCTCCGCCAGGGCGGTCTCCGTCCCCAGCTCTTGCAGGACCTGGACGGCGGCCTGGACAGCGCCCTGGTGCGCATCGGCGGGCGTGCCGTGGTCCAGCCCCATCTGGCGATGCAGCTGCTCGACAAAGGGAAAATAGGGGATGTGGGCCGACTCGGCCTGGCAGGCCACTTCGGCGACCCGGCCGCCACAGGCCCGGACCTGCTGGGCCAGGGCCGCCGCCAGGCGGGACTTGCCCTTGCCCGCATCGGCCCGCAGCAGCACGCCCACCTGCCGCCCCCGCTGCACGTCGCCCCACGCGGCCAGCAGCCTGTCCAGCTCCTGGCGCCGCCCGACCAGGGGAGAGGCGGGGCGCTCCTCCGCATCCCCGCGGCGCATGTCCTGCCTTCGGGCCAGCAGCACCGCCGCGCCCTCCTGGGCAGAGCCCCATTGGAAATGCGTCTCCAGGATGCCGCGCAACGCGGCGCTGGCCAAGACGCCCCCCGCCGGCGCGGCCTGCGCCATGCGGCGCGCCGTCCTGGTGAGCGTGCCCGCCGCATCGGGCGGGCCTTGGGATTCGGCCACAAAGGCCCAGCCCGCGTGCAGGCCCACGCGCGGCACGAGGTCCGCCGCGCAGCCCGCGGCACGCCACGTCTGCACCAGGGCGAGAGCGGCCTGCGCGGCATCGCGCGGCGCATGCTCGCGCGCGCTGGGGTAGCCGAAGAAGGCGAGCAGCTCGCCCCCCTGCGCCGCGACCACATGGCCTGCGTACCCGCGAACAAGCCCGCTGCCCTGCTCCAGCAGCCCCGCCAGCGCGGCGGCGGCGTCCTCGGGGTCCATGCCGTCGCGCGGCTCGAAATCGCAGGCCAGCACGGCAAGGCGGCGGCGTTCCGGCAGCGCCAGGCCCTCGGGCCGCGGGGAGTGCGGTGCTGCGGCGGCGCCGATGCGTTCGACCAGCGCCACGGTCTGTGGCTCGGGCTCGGCCCCCAGCTCCTGCGCGATGGCGCGGCGGTACGCGGCATAGTGCGTCAGCGCCGCGGACGGGCTGCGGCGCGCGAGCAGCCGCAGATAGCTGCGCTGCAAGGGCTCGCGCCACGGGTCCACCTCGATGGCGCGCTGCGCATACTGCAGCGCCTTCGCGCCGTGGCCCTGCAGCTCGTGGTGCGCCACCAGCCGCTCCAGCATGTCCAGCGCCTGGCGGTGCAGCCCTTCGCGCCGCGCGGCCAGCCATGCCTCGAACTCGGGCGCGTCGGGCAGGTACAGCCCCGCCAGCAGGGCCCCCCGGTAGTGCGCCACGCGCTGCTCGAGCAAAGCCGGCGCATCCACGGGCACGCCGGCGCCCGCGAGGAAATCGGCCACGTCCAGGCGGCAGCCGGCGCCGGCGCGCAGGCGCAGCGTTTTCTGGGACGCTTCGATCAGCGGCGGGGATCCCGTCGCCGTCGCCTGCGCCTCGCCCAGCGCACGGCGCAGGTCGAAGAGGCAGCCCCGCAGGTTGGCGCGGGCCCGCTCGGCATCCACCTGCGGCCACAACAGGTCGGCCAAGTGCTCGCGGCGGTGCTCGCCAGGCTCCAGGGCCAGGTAGGCCAGCAGTGCGCGGACCTTGTCATAGGGGAACGCGGTCACGGCCTCCTGTCCGCGCGAGATGTCGAATCCGCCCAGAAAGCGCATGGCCAGCTCGCGCGAAAGAGGCCCGTTCACGAAGGTAGTCAAGGTGCGAAGAGAGGAGCAACGGGGGACGGGAAGGAATGGTGCGCTGGCGGGCACCGCGGCATTCTATGTGCCGCCCGCGCGCAGCCCGGCCGGCCCCCGCCGCCCAGCCCCTGTCACTGCGCGGGGCCGCGCCACGGCGCCCTCACTGCTCGGCGATCACATCCACGAACACCAGCGGCTCGGTGCCGGTGTTGACCAGACCATGGGATTCGCCCTTGCGCACGATGGTCACATCGCCCGGCTTCACGGGCACCTCGCGGCCGTCCTTGTCGCGGAAGGTGCCACGGCCCGAGACGATGATGTAGGTGTCTTCATTGGTCGTGTGCTTGTGGTAGCCGATGGAGTCGCCCGGCTGCAGCGTGAGCCAGCTGATCTCCTTGATGGCCTGGTCCCTGGACGCCTTGTCGCGCGTGAACGCATACTCGCCGATCAGCGTGCCCTTGCCACCGCCGGCGGCCTCCTTGCTGGCCTTGATCAGTTCTTCCTTGGCGTACACCTCGGCCAGGGCCGGCGCGGCCAGCAGGGCCAGAGCCAGGGCGGCGCCCGCAGCCCGTGCAAGCGATTTGTTGTGTGTTGTCATAAGTCTCCTCGGTGGATGGATGCCGCAGCCGCGCCGGTCAGTCATCCCGGCACACGCCGCGGCGGCCGCGCCCGCATGGGCAAGGCGCGTGCCGAAGGGCATGTTAGAGCCTTGGGCGCCGTTGCGCTGCCGGGCCGTCAGGGTTCTGAAGGCGTGCGCCCTCACCCCAGCCGCGCCAGCACCCTGGGCACACTCGCCACCAGCATGGCCACACCCGACAGCGTGAGCAGCCCGAGCACGATCTGGCGGAAACGCAGGTCGCTGATGCCGTGGTACAGCCGCGCGCCCAACAGCGTGGGCACCAGCATCGCCGGCACCACGATGGCCAGCAGGGGCAGCGCCTCGCGGGTGACCAGGCCCGTCGCGACGTAGGTGCCAAACGTCACCAGCAGCATCGCGAGGTTGAAGTTCTGGATGATGGCGCGCTGCACGTCCTTGTCCATGCCGCGCAAGGTGCACCACAGCGTGGGCAGCACGCCGGTGAAGCCGCCCAGCCCACCCATCACGCCACCCGCCATGCCCACCACCGCATCGGCCACGCGCCCGCCCCGGGCGATGCGGGGCAGTTGCCGGGCCATGAGCATCGCTGGGCACCACAGCACCAGCAAGGTGCCCAGCACGATCTTGAACGCATCCATGTCCAGGCGCGGCAGCACGGCCACGCCGACCGGGATGCCCACCAGCCCTCCGAGCACAAAGGGCAGCAGGCGCACCCGGTCAAAACCCCGGCGCACCGTGGCCGCCGCCACCAGCTGGCCCGTGAGCGCGCCACACACGGTCAGCACGGCCGCCAGGCGCGGCTCCAGCGTCCAGGCCCAGAACGACATGGCCACCATGCCAAAGCCAAAGCCCGACAGGCCCTGCACGAAGCCCGCCGCCACGGCCCCCAGGGCCACCACCCACAGCACTGAATCCATTGCCTTGTCCCCCTTCTGGTTGTCCGCGTGCCCAAGGAGACTGGCGGTGCCTCTGCGCTCCCGCCAGCTCCACCCACCTGCCTGTTCGCTCCCTCGCTCGCTTCGCATTGTGGAGACTTCCCATAAGCAAAGCATCAGCAATTAATATCAAGCCATACAGTTTTCTGAATACCCCAAAAACCCGATGCCCACGCCCCCGCCCCTGGATCCGGAGGCCGTCCAGGCCCGCCTTGCCTCGCGCCTGAAGGTGCGGCATCTGGTGCTGCTGCAGCAGATCGAGGCGCATGGCACGCTCACCCGCGTGGCGCACCACATGGCCACGAGCCAGCCCGCCATCACGCACGCGCTGGCCGAACTGGAGGCGATCTTCGGCGCGCCGCTGTTCGAGCGCTCCCCGCGCGGCATGGTGCCCACCGCGCTCGGCGCCGTGGCGCTGGCCCGTGCGCGCACCCTGCTGCAGGACCTGGGCCACTGGGCCCGCGACATGGAAGCGGCCAGCGCGGGCCGCGCCGCGCACCTGCAGGTCGGCGTGATCCCTTTCGTGCCGGGCCGCCTGCTGGCCGCGGCCATCGGGCAGACCCGGCCGCGCGGGCTGCGCGCCACGGTGAGCATCCACGAAGGCACCAGCGACCACCTGCTGCAGCGCCTGCGCGGGCACGAACTCGACTGCGTGATCGGCCGCGCATCCGCCGTGCTCGACATGGACGGGCTGGTGCACGAGGTGCTGTACCACCAGGAGCCGCGCCTCATCGCCCACCGCCGCCTGTCGGCGCGCCTGGCCCGCAAGCCCCTGGCCTGGGCCGAGCTGGCGGACCTGGACTGGGTGCTGGGCGCGCGGCAGACGCCCATGCGCGAGCAGATCACCGACTTCTTCCTGCGCGCGGGCGTGGTGCCGCCGCAGCCTTATGTGGAAAGCCTCTCGTCCAAGGTCATCGGCGAGCTGGTGGCGGCCAGCGAGCGGGCTGTCTCCATCGTGCCGGCCGACATCGCGCAGGAGCTGGTGCGCATCGCCGGCGTGGCCATCGTGCCGCACCGCTTTGGCTGGACGCTGCCGCCCATCACGCTGTTCCAGCGCCTGCGGGACGCGCAGCATGCCGAGGTGGCACAGTTCGCGCAGGCGCTGCGGGGGGCGGCGGCGGCCTTCACGGCCGAGCAGGCCTGAGGGTTCGCGTCCGTCCGGCCGATCCTCTCAATACAGCGTCGCCTGCTGCCGCGCCGGCAGTTCCTGGTCGTACGCCGCGCCATCGAATGCGCCGTGCGTGAGGGACGCAAGGATGGCGCCGGGCGTGGGCACCGGTCGCGGGGTGCCGGGCGGCACGGCATCCCACAGGCGCGAGCGCTGGAGGGCACGCGCGCACTGGAAGAACACGGTCTCCACCTCGACCACGACCACGCACTTGGGCGGCTGGCCGTTGACCACGAAACGCGCGAGCAGGTCGGGCGCCACGCTGATGCGGGCACGGCCGTTCACGCGCAGGGTTTCGCCCACGCCGGGGATGAGGAACAGCAGCGCCACGCGCGGATCGGCCAGGATGTTGCGCAGGCTGTCGGCGCGGTTGTTGCCCCGGCGCTCGGGCAGCAGCAGGGTGGTGTCGTCCTGCAGTTGCACGAAGCCTGGCGGATCGCCGCGCGGCGATGCATCGAGCCCCCCGGGGCCGGTGGTGGCCAGCACCGCGAAGGGCGAGGCCTCGATCATGGCGCGGTAGGCGGGGTGGACGCGGGGCACCTCCTTGTGCACGGAGGCATCGCTGAGCGGCCCGAGCAGCGCCTCCAGGCGCGCCAGGGTGTCGATGGCATGGGGATCGGGCTGCGCCAGGGCGGTGGCTGTCATGGCGGGTGGTTCAAAAAAAGGTGGAGGGGATCAGGGCCAGAGGCGATGGTGCGCACGACGGCGGCCGCTGACAAACGACATCGCCGCCCGGCATGCGTGACAAAATCGCACACATGCCGCCCGCCACGCCACAGCGCCTGCCCCCGCTCCATGCGGTGCGCGCCTTCGCGGCGGCAGCGCGCCACCTGAGCTTCACGCGCGCGGCCATGGAACTGCATGTCACCCACAGCGCCATCAGCCGCCAGGTCCGCGCGCTGGAAGACCACCTGGGCGTGGCCCTGTTCGAGCGGCGCGTGCGGCAGGTGCTGCTCACGCCGCAGGGCCAGCAGTTCTTTGCACAGGTGGAGCCCGCCCTGGCGCAGATCGGCGCCGCAGCCCAGGCCCTGGCGACACCCGGGGCCCCGCGCACCGTGACCATCAACGTGCGCCCCTCGTTCGCCGTGCGCTGGGTCATCCCGCGCCTGCCGGGTTTCGTCGCGCAGTGCCCGGACATCGAGCCCAACGTCGTGACCAGCACGGTCACGCCCGACCACGCCACCGCTCCGTTCGACGTGGCCATCCGCCGGGGGCTGGCGGGCTGGCCGGCCGCGATCACGCCGCAGCCTTTTTTGCACGACCAGGCCCTGGTGGTGGGCACACCCGCGCTGTGGGCGGCCCAGCCGGTGCGCACGCCGCCCGACCTGGCGGCGCACGTGTTGCTGTGGTCGCGTTCGCGCCCCGGCGACTGGGACGACTGGAAGCGCCAGGTGGGCGCCCCGCGCCTGCAACCGGCGAGCCAGTTGCAGTTCGACCACCTGCATTTCGTGCTGCAGGCCGCGCTGGACGGGTTGGGCTTCGCGCTCGCGCCCGCCTCGCTGGTGGCGCAGGACCTGGCGGCGGGCCGCCTGGCCTGCCCGCTGCCGGGGCTGGCCCTGCCGCTCACGCGCCACTACTACGGCCTGGCGCCCCAGGCATCGCCGCAGGCCCAGCGCTTCGCGGCGTGGCTGGAGCAGGAACTGCAAGCGGCCCGCACAGTGGCGTGAGGGGCATGCAGCACCCTCGGCTCAGCGCGCGGGGCGCAGCTTCACGCCGGGGAAGTCCACGGGCACGGCCAGCGCCACGTTCACGTAGTTGGTGAACAGGTTGAGCGCCACATGGGCCACGATCTCCACGATGTGCCCGTCGCTCCAGCCCTGCTCGCGCAGCGCCTGCACATCGGCGGCATCCACCTGGCCGCGCTCGTCGACCAGCTTGAGCGCGAAGCGCAGCACCGCGGCGGTGCGCGGGTCGGCGGATGCACCCGACTGCGCGGCGGCCAGCTCGTCGCCGCTCACGCCCGCCTTGCGGCCCAGCGCCGTGTGGGCGGCCAGGCAGTAGTCGCAGGCATTGCGGTTGGCCACGGCCACGGCGATCTGCTCGCCCAGCGCGGCGCCGATCTGGCCGCCGCCCAGCGCACCGAAGGCGCCCCACATGCTTTGCAGCGCGGCCGGCGAGTTGGCCACCGCGCGGAACATGTTGGGTGTGGCGCCGAAAGCGCCGTGGATCTGGTCGAGCAGCGCGCGCGCCGGGCCGCTGGCAGTGGAGCGGTCGACAAGGGGAATGCGGGCGGCGGAGGAGGCAATGGTGGACATGGTGTCTTCCTTGGAAATGGCATGGAGGTTGAAAGCCGGTGCGTTGGCCGCATCGGGTGCATGAACACAGCACCCCTGCAGTGTCTGGCGACATCGAATACCATTGGGCATCAATAGTCCATCATTCATACCAATACATCCAAAACAACCATGAGCCCCACGGAAAGCAGCCTCACGCCACTGTCCGTGCCGCTGGACCGCCTGTCCTCGCTGCTGGAACGGTTCAGGGTGCGGGCGCGCCTGTTCCACACCGGCCCGCTGTGCGGCGTCACCCATTTCGCGGCGGCGCCCGGGCGCGGTTTTCTGCATGTGCTGCGGCGCGGCGAGATGGTGGTCGCCCACCAGCCTCTGGCGGGGCCACCGGAGCGCCTGGAGGTGCGCGAGCCCAGCCTGCTGTTCTACGCGCGGCCGCTGGAGCATTTCTTTCACAACGCGCCCATGGAGGGCTCGGACTTCACCTGCGCTGCACTGGACTTCGATGGCGGCGCCAGCCACCCGCTGGCGCGCGCCCTGCCCCCGCTGGTGCTGCTGCCGCTGGCCCGCGTCGAGGGCCTGCAGCAGGCGCTGGATTTGCTGTTCGCCGAGACCGACCGCCTGCGCTGCGGCCACCGCGTGCTGGCCGACCGGCTCTTTGAAGTCGTGCTGCTGCAGTTGCTGCGCTGGCTGCTCGACCACCCCGAGGAGGCGCGGATGCCCCCGGGCCTGCTGACCGGCCTGGCCGACCCGCGCCTGGCGCGCACGCTCACGGCCCTGCACGATGCGCCCGGCGAGGCCTGGAGCCTGGAGCAGATGGCCGCGCAGGCCGGCATGTCGCGCAGCGCCTTCGCGGCACGCTTCAAGGCCGTGGTGGGGGAAACGCCCGCGGACTACCTGGCGCACTGGCGCCTCACCCTCGCGCAGGCCCACTTGCGCGGCGGGCGGTCCGTGAAATCGATCGCCCATGGGCTGGGGTATGCCAACCCGTCCGCGCTGTCGCGGGTGTTTGCGCAGAAGCTGGGCATGTCGCCACGCGCCTGGCTGGAAGGCCTCGCGGCATAGCCGTTCCTCCCCGTGGCCCACCTAGCCCGGCTCGACGCGGGGCCCGCGGGACGCCACAATGACCTGCGCCCACCGCCATGCCCCAGCCGCCTTCCCGCAAGGCGGATTTTTAGGTCAAAACAGGCGCCAGCGCTTGTACGCATTGCGCAATCTGCTACTTTATTGATATCAAACACCCGTGAACTGCCCAGCCCCCGGAAAGGACTCACGCCATGAACACAGCGCTCACCCAACTGGCTGCCGACTGTGGGCTGGCCAGCGACGCCCAGACTCCGCTGCGCCTGGCGTTTGGCTTGGCCTGTGTGCAGCGCGTGCGCCATCTGCTGGAAGACCCCGAGGCCATCGCGGGCCTGGACACGCTGGCAGCGTTCACGGCAGGCACGGTGGATGCAGCCACGCTGGCCAACGCAGCCGCCCGGCTGAAGGAAGTGGCCTCGCACCACCGGGGCTCGCAGTCGCTGGACGGATCGGCCCATGCCGCCGTGTCGGCCACCTACGCCGTGGCCAACGCGCTCGCGGGCCGGGCGCTGGAGGCCGCCAGCTACGCGGCCTATGCCACGGTGTATGCGTACGGCGGGTATGCGGTGCAAGACCTCTCGGCCTTCGAACCGGAGCACCAGTGGCAGGTGCTGGCGCTGCAGCGGCTGCGGGGCGAGGCGGTATCCGAACGGTCGGCAAAGCCCGCCGCCGCCAGCCAGCCCCGCGCATGAGCCGTCAGCAGATTCCCGCCGCGCTGGCCGCCCCGCTGCGCATGATCCTGGAGGCCGAGCTGGCACGGGGCAACGTCATCGACGAAGTGGCGGACTGGCCGCCCCAATGCGAGCTGCTTGTGATCCTGCGCCGCCCGTTCGCGACGGCCTACCCCACCGGGCCCGGCGTGGCGTTCACCGCCGTCGAAGACCGGCACTACTGGAAGTCCGAATACAACCTCGATGGCGGCCGGCAGACGCTGGCGTGCGGTTTTGGCTGAGCCGTGTGATCAGACGTTGATGGCCGCCGCCGACCCGGCCAGCTTGCGCAGCTCGAACTTCTGGATCTTGCCCGTGCTGGTCTTGGGCAGCTCGCCAAACACCACGGCGCGGGGCACCTTGAAGCCCGCGAGGTGCTTCTTGCAGTGGGCCACGATGTCTTCGGGCGTGGTGGTGGCCCCCGCCTTGAGTTCCACAAACGCGCACGGGGTTTCGCCCCACTTGGCATCGGGCTTGGCCACCACGGCGGCGGCCAGCACGTCGGGGTGGCGGTAGAGCACGTCTTCGACCTCGATGGACGAGATGTTCTCGCCGCCCGAGATGATGATGTCCTTGCTGCGGTCCTTGATCTTGATGTAGCCGTCGGGGTACTGCACGGCCAGGTCGCCGCTGTGGAACCAGCCGCCCGCAAAGGCCTCGTCGGTGGCCTTGGGGTTCTTGAGGTAGCCCTTCATGGCGATGTTGCCCTTGAACATGATCTCGCCCATGGTTTCGCCGTCCTGCGGCACGGGCCGCATGGTCTCCGGGTCCAGCACGCGCACGTCGCGCTCCAGGTGGTAGCGCACGCCCTGGCGGGCGTTGAGGCGGGCGCGCTCGCCGATGTCGAGCTGGTCCCACGCCTCGTGCTTGGCGCACACGGTGGCGGGGCCGTACACCTCGGTCAGGCCGTACACATGGGTCAGGTCGAACCCCATCTTCTCCATGCCCTCGATCATCGAGGCCGGGGGCGCTGCGCCCGCCACCATGGCCTTGACGCCCCCTTGTGCGAGGTTCTGCACGCCCGCCTTCATCGCATCCGGCGCATTGACCAGCAGGCCGTGCACGATGGGCGCGCCGCAGTAGTGCGTGACGCCGTGGGTGCGGATGGCGTCGAAGATGGCCTGCGCGTCCACGCGGCGCAGGCACACGTTCACGCCCGCGCGGGCCGCCACCGTCCAGGGAAAGCACCAGCCGTTGCAATGGAACATGGGCAGCGTCCACAGGTAGACCGCGTGCTTGGGCATGTCCCACTCCAGCACGTTGCTGATGGCATTGCTGGCCGCGCCCCGGTGGTGGTAGACCACGCCCTTGGGGTTGCCCGTGGTGCCACTGGTGTAGTTGAGCGCAATCGCATCCCACTCGTCGTCGGGCAGGCTCCAGGCAAAAGTCGGGTCACCCGTGGCGACAAAGGCTTCGTAGTCCGTGCCGCCCAGGCTCTGCGCGGCGGGGCCGTAGAGCGCGTCCTGGACCTCGATCACGCGGATGGGCGTGGTGCCCGTGCGCAGGGCCAGCGCCTTGGCCATGGTGCCGGTGAACTCGGGGTCCACGATCACCGCCCTGGCCTCGCCGTGGTCGAGCATGAAGGCAATGGCCTCCGGGTCCAGCCGGGTGTTGAGCGCATTGAGCACCGCGCCCGCCATGGGCACGCCAAAGTGGGCCTCCACCATGGGCGGGGTGTTGGGCAGCATCACGGCCACCGTGTCGTTCTTGCCGATGCCTGCCTGCGCCAGGGCGCTGGCCAGCTGGCGGCAGCGGGCATAGGTCTGGCTCCAGGTCTGGCGCAAGTCGCCGTGCACGATGGCCAGGCGGTCGGGGTAGACCTCGGCCGTGCGTTCGATGAACGACAGGGGTGACAGGGATGCGAAGTTGGCTTCGGTGCGGGGCAGGTTCTGGTCGAAGATGGAGGTCATGGCTCGCGAAGGTGGGTGAACGGGTCACAGGCTACCGCCCCAGGCTGACTCAAACCCTTCGGCGGCGGCTCTGCTTGACACGGTACATCGCCGCGTCGGCGCTGGCCAGCAGCGTGTGCGCGTCCTGGGCGTCGCGCGGGAACAGGCTCACACCGATGCTGGCGCGCAGGGCCAGCGGCTGGCCGTCGATCTGCAGCGGGCTCTCGAAAGCGAGCTCCAGCTTGGCGGCGATCTGCAGCGCCGCATCTTCGCAATCCACGTTCTCGCACAGCACGATGAACTCGTCGCCCGCGAGCCGGGCCACGGTGTCGGCCTGGCGCACGGCGCCCACGACGGTGCGGGCCACGGCCTGCAGCACCCGGTCGCCCGCGGCATGGCCCCGCGCGTCGTTGACGGCCTTGAAATCGTCCAGATCCACAAACAGCAGCGCGCAGTCCCGCCCGCTGCGGCGCGACAGCTCCAGCGCCTGCGCCAGGCGCTGCTCGAACATGCGGCGGTTGGGCAGGCCCGTGAGCGCGTCGTGGTGCGCCAGGTGGGCCATGGCGTCGCGGCTGGCGTTGAGCTCCGTCATCTGGCGGCTGATCTGCTGCTCCATGTCCTGGAAACTGCGCGCCAGCTCACCCACCTCATCCTCGCGCTGCACGGGCAGCACGCCATGCGGGCGGCCCTGCGGAAAGGCCTGCGTGGCGCGCACCATGGCCTTCAGGGGCTGGGTGACCACGCGCGACACCCATGCCGCCAGCAACACGCCCACGGCGCTCAGCACCAGCAGGATCTTGAAGATGCTGCGCCCCAGGCTCACCACCTCGCCCTGCACGGCGGCAAGGGGCTGCGAGAGCCCCACCACCATGGACCGCCCCTCCTGCGGCCGCCCGAAGGGCATGCGCACGAACGAGAAGACACGCGCCTCGTCATCGCCAGGGCCCTGCTGGCTGAGCACGGCCTGTTCCTCGCGGCCCTCGATCAGGGCCCCCACCGGGCCGAAGGCATCCTGGATCAGGATGCGCTGGCCGCGGTCGAAGCCGAAGGTCTGGGTGGCGTCCGGGTGCACCAGGAAATCGCCCCAGCGGTTGCTGAGAAAGAAGCTGTAGGAGGCGGGCAGCGCATCATTGAAATTGCGCAGGAACTGGTGCGCCGCCACGCGCACCACGACCACGCCCCGCACCTGTCCCCCACGCACGACGGGCGAGGCCATGCTGAACACGGGCAGGGCCTCGGCATCGGGAGCCCCCTCGTGGTTGATGCCGAACTCGGACACATAGACCTCGCCAGGCCCCAGCGCCAGCGTTTCGAAGACGAAGGGGAAATGGGCCTTCTCCTGCAGCTCCCCCTCGCTCGCGCGTAGCCAGGCGTCCCCCGTGCGGTCGATGCGCACCAGCTCCAGGCCGTAGTCCTGCGCACCGATGAAACGGATCTGCTGGTAGCTCGGGTGCGCCACCAGGCTGGCCCTGAACATGTCGGCCAGCACGTTCCTGTCCTGCTCGATGGCGGCCACGCTGGCCAGGAAGGCGGTGTCGCGCGCCACCGTGCCAAAGCCCGCCTGCATGTGGCGCGACAACACCTGGGTGGTGGCCAGCAGCGCCTGCTCGGCCCGCCCCTGCAGGCGCGTGCGGCTGGAGTCGAAGGTGTAGTAGCCCGCCAGGACGGCGGCAAACACGCTGAAGGACGCCAGCAGGATTCCCAGCCGCAGCGCAATGCCCCATTTCATGCGGGTTTTCATGCGTCAGAACCGGGAGGGCCGGTCTCCCGACAGGATGCGCTGCCACAGTTGCGCGCGGCGTGCTTCGTCCTCGACGGGCTCCAGCCAGACGATGGCCCCGGCGGGGGCGTCGTCCGAGAGCGCGGGTGGCTCGTCGAGCGTATTGGCCAGGCCCTGGCGCCGGGTCAGCTCACGGCTCACGGAGGGGTCGAGCATGTAGTTGATCCACTCGGCGGCCAATGCGGGCTGGGTCGAGCGCCGGGTGATGGCCCAGCAGTCGAGCCAGGCGAGCGCCCCCTCGCGCGGCACCACGTAGCCCACATCCAGCCCGGCATCGCGCAGCTGCTTGAGCTGCTGCTGGCCGTAGTTGGCGTGCATGACGGCAATGCGGTGCTTGCGAAACAGCTCCAGCGACTCCTCGGGCAGGCTGTAGAACGAACGCACGTTGCGCCGCAGGGCCACCAGATCCCTGGCCAGGGGGCCGAACTGGGTCGCATGCAGGTGAAACGGCGTCAGGCCGCGGTACATGGCCGCCAGGGAGAACCCGTGGCTGCTGCCGTCGAATGCCAGCACACGCCCCCGCCAGCGCGGGTCCCACAGCACCGCGATGGAACTGGGGGGCACGGCCATCTGCTGGCGGTCATAGATCAGCCCCATCTCGGAATAGGTGTAAGGCATCGCGAATACATCCGTTCCCTGCGCGATGCCCGCAATCGCATGCAATTGCCGAAAGCGTGGAAGCTGGCGCTCGGCATTGGGAATGTTGTGCACAGGCAACGGTGCAAGCAGCCGGCGTGCCACCAGGCGCGCGATTTCGGCGGTATTGGCGGCCACAAGGTCGAAACCGGGCCCTTGGGGAGAGGCCAGCTGGGTGCGCAGCACGTCGTCGGAGGCGACGGTGGTGACCTCCACCTTGACCCCATGGCGCTTCTCGAAAACGGCCACGATGTCGGGGTCGGCATACCCCGGCCAGGACAGCACGCGCAGCACCGGCGCGGCCCTCGCGGGCGCGGGCCACAGGAGCGCGGGCACCAGCGGCAGCAGCACGGCCACATCCCGGCGCCGCAGCCCCCGCTGCGCCGAAGTGCTGGACGCGTCCATTGCCCGCCACCATGCCGTGACCGCCATGCCGAAAGCCCCGCTTCTGCAATATCTGGTAACAAACAGTTTACGCGGACAATACGCGGCGTGACGATCCCTCAGTCTTTCATTCAGGAACTGCTTGCCCGCGTCGATGTGGTCGACATCGTGGGCCGCTATGTGCAGCTCAAGAAAGGCGGGGCGAATTTCATGGGGCTGTGCCCCTTTCACGGCGAAAAATCCCCCTCGTTCAGCGTGAGCCCCGCCAAGCAGTTCTATCACTGCTTTGGCTGCGGCAAGAACGGCAATGCCATCAGCTTCCTCATGGAGCACGCGGGCATGGGCTTCGTCGAGGCCGTTCAGGACCTGGCCCAGCAGGTGGGCCTCTCGGTGCCGGACGACGACATCTCCCCCCAGGAGAAGGAACGCGCCGCCGCCGCCCGCCAGAAGCAGGCCACGCTGACCGACGTGCTGGAGAAGGCTGCCGACGCCTACCGCCGCCACTTGCGTGAATCCCAGCGCGCCATTGGCTACTTCAAGGGGCGCGGCGTCTCGGGGACGGTGGCCAAGCGGTATGGCCTTGGCTACGCCCCCGAAGGCTGGCGCAGCCTGGCCAGCGTCTTCGCGCAGTACGACGACCCGTTGCTGGAGGAAAGCGGCCTGGTCATCGTCAACGACGAGGACGGCGGCAAGCGCTACGACCGGTTCCGCGACCGGGTCATGTTCCCCATCCGCAACGTCAAGGGCGAATGCATCGGCTTTGGGGGCCGCGTGCTGGGCGACGACAAGCCCAAGTACCTCAATTCGCCCGAAACCCCCGTGTTCCACAAGGGCCGCGAACTGTACGGCCTGTTCGAGGCGCGCACGGCCATCCGCGAGCAAGGCTATGCCCTGGTCACCGAGGGCTACATGGACGTGGTGGCGCTGGCGCAGCTCGGGTTTCCGAACGCGGTGGCCACGCTGGGCACCGCCTGCACACCCGAACACGTGCACAAGCTGCTGCGCTTCACCGAATCGGTGGTGTTCAGCTTCGACGGAGACAACGCCGGCCGGCGCGCCGCGCGCAAGGCGCTCGATGGCGCCCTGCCCCACGCCACGGACACGCGCAGCATCAAGTTCCTGTTCCTGCCGGCCGAGCACGACCCGGACAGCTTCATCCGCGCCCACGGCACGGACGCTTTTGCCAAGCACGTGAGTGAGGCCGTGCCGCTCAGCCGCTTCCTGGTCGAATCGGCCAGCGACGGCTGCGACCTGGCCACCGCCGAGGGCCGCGCCCACATGGCCAGCAACGCAAGGCCGCTCTGGACGGCCCTGCCCGACGGCGTGCTCAAGCGCCAGGTGCTGGGCGAGCTGGCGGATCTCACCCAGCTCAAGGCACAGGACCTGGCGGACCTGTGGGGCCAGGCCACGGCGCGCGAGGCACCGCGGTCCTCCCACTCCGGTCACGGCGGCCACACCGGCGCAGGTAGTGCACCGGCCCGACAGGCGCCTGCGGCCTACGCCCACGAACCACCCTCCTGGGACGCCCCGCCCGACGGGGGGTCGTGGCCGCCCCAAGGCGAGCCGGGCAGTGGATACGACGGCGGATACCAAGGCGGCTACGGCGGCGGCAGCGGCGGAAGTGCTGGCCAGGGCAGCAGCTATGGCAACAAGCCCCCGTTCCGCAAGGGCGGCGACTGGAAGGGCAACTGGAAGAAAAAGGACAAGGACTCTCCCTGGCCGCCCCAGCCCCGCCTGCCGCGCACACCCACCGCCAGCCGCACGGACCATGCCGCACGCCTGCTGCTGTCGCACATGGCCTTCCTCGAAGAGCTGACCCACGACGACCACGCCACCCTGTGTGCGCTGCAGCCTCCCCACGGCCCGCTTTTTGGCTGGCTGGAGGCGCAGTTTCACGAACACGGCCCCCTGGCCTGGGCCGTGCTGCGCGAGAGCCTGCGCGATCACGAGTGCGAAGCTCTGGCCGTGAAGGTGATGACGGGCTCGCACGCCCAGACCGAAGGCGACCTGCAGGAGCTGCGAACGGAACTGCGGGACCTGCTCAGCCGCATGCAGATCGAAGACATCGAGGAGCAGCAAAAACTGCTGATGCTGCAAGCCGCCACGGACCCGACCGCCCTGGAGCGCTACCGTGCACTGGAACAAAAACGCAGGGTTTTGCTGGGAGTGGCTGTCAAAGCCGCTTGAAATCCCGCCAAGCGGTATAATGTAGGGTTAGTTAGCGGCAAGAGCGACAGCAGCACCTCCGAACCGGGCCACCGTGACAAACGCGCACAACCAGCCCAACCATCGCAAGGACTGCACACCAAATGATCGCCCAGACATCTTGCCCCTGAGGGCCTCCCCTCAAAGCGCGAAGACATTTTCAGCTTCGCGTTGCCACCCGCGCCGGGATCTGTGGCGCTTGCGTTTTCTTTGTGTCCGTTTTTGATTCTGAGGTTCTCCCATGCCCGCTCAAAAGTCCGCGAAGCCGCCCAAGTCTGCTCCAGGCACCGCCGCGAAGGCCGTTTCCACCCCTGCTGCCAAGGCTCCCGCGAAGGCCGCGGCCAAAAAAGCTGCACCCGCACCCGCCCCAGCAGCCAAGAAAGTTAAAACCGTGCCCGTGAAAAGTTCTGCCGAGCTGACAAAAGCCGCCGATGAATTGCTGAAGAAAAAGCCTGTCCGCGCCAAGGCTGCCGCATCCGACGAGGAAGACACCCCGAAGAAGCGCCCGGGACGCCCCGCCAAGGCCGCGGGTGCCGCCGAATCCAAGGCGCCCGCCAAGCGGGGCCGCAAGCCCAAGGCTGCGGCCGGCGGCGATGAGAGCGGCGACGATACCGACCTGTCCGACATCGAAGCGGACCTGGAAGGTGAGGTCGAGGAAACCACCGAAGCCGCGGCCACGGTCGAGAAGGTCAAGCCGCTGCGCATGAAGATCAGCAAGGCGAAGGAACGCGCCTTGATGAAGGAATTCGGCCTGGACGAGACTGTTCTGTCCGAGGAAGACCTGGCCAAGCGCCGCTCGCGCCTGAAAACCCTGATCAAGCTGGGCAAGACGCGCGGCTACCTCACGCACGTCGAAATCTCCGACCACTTGCCCGACAAGCTGGTGGATGCCGAAACCCTCGAAGCCGTCATCACCACGCTGAACGACCTGGGCGTGGCCGTATACGAGCAGACGCCCGATGCCGAGGCGCTGATCATCACCGACAACGCTCCCACGGGCGCCAGCGAAGAAGAAGCCGAGGAAGCCGCCGAAGCCGCCCTGTCCACCGTGGACTCGGAATTCGGCCGCACCACCGACCCCGTGCGCATGTACATGCGCGAAATGGGCACGGTGGAGTTGCTCACGCGCGAAGGCGAAATCGAGATCGCCAAGCGCATCGAAGGCGGCCTGATGGCCATGATGGAGGCGATCAGCGCATCGCCCGCCACCATCGCCGAGATCCTCAACATGGGTGAGGAAATCCGCGAAGGCAAGGTCGTCATCTCCACCATCGTGGACGGCTTCTCCAACCCCAACGAGGCCGACGACTATGTGGCCGAGGAAGACTTCGACGAATTCGACGAAGCCGACGACGACGACGGCAAGGGCGGCTCCAAGGCGCTGACCAAGAAGCTCGAAGAGCTCAAGAAGCAGGCACTGGAGCGCTTTGACAAGCTGCGCGAGCTGTTTGAAAAAGTGCACAAGGTGTACGACAAGGAAGGCTACGGCACTCCTGCGTACGTGAAGGCCCAGCAGGCCCTGTCGGCCGAGCTGATGACCATCCGCTTCACCGCCAAGACCATCGAGAAGCTGTGCGACATGGTGCGCGGCCAGGTGGACGACGTGCGCAAGAAGGAGCGCGAGCTGCGCCGCATCATCGTGGACAAGTGCGGCATGCCGCAGGAAACCTTCATCAAGGACTTCCCGCCCAACCTGCTGAACCTGAAGTGGGTGGAAAAGCAGGCCGCCGCCGGCAAGCCCTGGAGCACGGTGATGGCGCGCAACATTCCGCCCGTGCAGGAACTGCAGCAAAAGCTGATGGACCTGCAATCGCGCGTGGTGGTGCCGCTGACCGAGCTCAAGGACATCAACAAGCGCATGAACGAGGGCGAGGCCACCTCGCGCGACGCGAAGAAGGAAATGATCGAGGCCAACCTGCGCCTCGTGATCTCCATCGCCAAGAAGTACACGAACCGTGGCCTGCAGTTCCTCGATTTGATCCAGGAAGGCAACATCGGCCTGATGAAGGCCGTGGACAAGTTCGAATACCGCCGCGGCTACAAGTTCTCGACCTACGCCACGTGGTGGATCCGCCAGGCCATCACGCGCTCGATCGCCGACCAGGCGCGCACCATCCGCATCCCGGTGCACATGATCGAGACCATCAACAAGATGAACCGCATCTCGCGCCAGCATCTGCAGGAGTTCGGCTTCGAGCCCGATGCATCCATCCTGGCCGCGAAGATGGAGATCCCGGAAGACAAGATCCGCAAGATCATGAAGATCGCCAAGGAGCCGATCTCCATGGAAACGCCGATCGGCGACGACGACGACAGCCACCTGGGCGACTTCATCGAGGACGGTGCCAACACCGCCCCCATCGAAGCCGCCATGCAGGCCGGCCTGCGCGACGTGGTCAAGGACATCCTCGATGGCCTCACCCCCCGCGAAGCCAAGGTGCTGCGCATGCGCTTCGGCATCGAGATGACCAGCGACCACACGCTGGAAGAAGTGGGCAAGCAGTTCGACGTGACCCGCGAACGCATCCGCCAGATCGAGGCCAAGGCACTGCGCAAGCTCAAGCACCCCAGCCGCTCGGACAAGCTGCGCAGCTTCATCGATTCGCTGTAACCACCCCGGCAGCCGGCTGCCCTGGCTGCACCCCAAGGCCCTGCCCCGCATCGCGGTGCGGGGCTTTTTCGTTTCTGCGGGGCGGCCCCGCGTTTACCCCGATGCTCCCGACAGCAAAATGACAGCTTGTAACGCGACTATTACATACTGCTGATGGAGACTGTCATGCAGTTCGGCACTCTCCGGCTGCAGGGCCTGGCATCCCAGTGCACGCTGCACGTGCCCGTTCAACGACCTGCCACCTTTTTGCGAGACACCGCATGACATCCTTCAACCGCCGCCAGATCCTCACCCAGGCTGCCGCAGCCAGCGCCGTGGGCGCGCTCGGCGCATCGCTTGCAGCGCCTGCCTGGGCGCAGGCCGCCGGTGCAACTGCCGCCGGCGCGCGCGGCGCGCCCGCCAAGGCCTCCAGGCTGGCGCCCACGCTGCGCATCGTGATCCCAGCCAACCCCGGCGGTGGCTGGGACCAGACGGGCCGGGCGCTGGGTGCGGCCCTTGCCGCCGTCGGTGCGGCAGACCAGATCGAATACGAAAACGTCGGCGGCAAGGGCGGGACCATCGGCCTGGCCAAGTACGCGGAGAAGTACGGCAACGACGCCAACACCCTGCTGATGGGCGGCATGGTGATGGTGGGCGCCGTGGCCCTGCAGAAACCCGCCGTGGACCTGACCCACATCCAGCCGCTCGCACGGCTCACCAGCGACTACCTGGTGGCGGCGGTGGCGGCCAAATCCCCCATCAAGAACGCCAAGGACCTGGCCGAAGCCATGCGCGCGGACCTGCGCGCCGTGCCGGTGGCCGGAGGCTCCGCGGGGGGCGTGGACCACATCTTTGCCGGGGTGCTGGCCCGCGCGTCCAAAGCCAGCCCGGAAGGCCTGGTCTACAAACCCTTCGCTGGCGGCTCCGAAGTGGTGGACGCCGTCGTGTCCGGCGGTGCGGCGATGGGCCTTTCCGGCTACAGCGAATTCAGCGACGCCATCGCGGCGGGCAAGCTGCGCGCCATCGGGGTATCGTCCCGCCGCAGCGCCTTTGGCCTGCCGGCCTTCCGTGAGCAGGGACTGGACGCGACCATGGCCAATTGGCGGGGCGTGTTCACCGGCAAAGGCGTGCCGCCCGCACGCGTGGCCGAGATGCTGGCCGCGGTCGAGGCGGCCACCGCCCACGAGTCCTGGCTGCGCACGCTCAAGAACAATCGCTGGGAACCCTCTTGGCTGACGGGCAAGGATTTGGCAGAGTTCATGGAGCTGGACCTCACCACGGCGCGGGTCATGGTGTACCTGCTCAAGCTGAAAGCCTAGAGACACCCCCGGGTCGCTTAGCGCCCCGGCGCAGCGGCCAGGAGCGGCCGCTCTTCGGGGCCGTGCGGGCCGGCGCCGGCAAACCGCTTGGAGTGGCGACGCCCGGCCCCGCAAGCAGGTGCGCCGCCCGCGCGGCGGGGGCGGCCCTTGCATGGCGGCCTCGGGCCATGGCCATGCCAGTTGCCACCGCAGCCAGTTCATCTGAAACGCATTGCCAGGAGCCGCTGATGAAAATGTCCAACCACTCCATCGGCGCACGCATGGCCACCGCGCTGGGCCTGGTGCTCGCCCTCCTGCTGGGGGCCGCGCTGTTCGGAATCGCGGCCCTGTACCGCAGCCTGGGAACCTACGAGACCACGGTGCAGGAGCGCGTGGCCCAGGAGCGCGCGGTAAGCCGCATGGAAAACGAGTTCAAGACCCAGGTGCAGGAGTGGAAGAACACCTTGCTGCGGGGCGAGGACTCGCGCAAGCGCGAGCTGCACTGGGCGGCGTTCCAGGCCAGCGAAAAGCGCGTGGCCGATGCGGCGAAGGCGCTGGAGCCCCAGCTGACCGATGCGCAGGAAAAGGCGGCGCTGCAGAAGTTCACGCAGGCCCACGCGCAGATGGCGCAGGGCTACCGCAAGGGCTTTGAAGTGTTCCAGTCGCTCGGTTTTGTGCCCTCCGCGGGCGATGCCGACGTGGCCGACATCGACCAGGGCCCCGCCAGGCTGCTCACCGCCCTGAGCGAGCAGGTGGCCGCCAGCAGCGCGGCCATTGCCGAACAGGCGGCGCTGAACGCGCGGCGGGCGCTCGCCAGCAGCCTGGTGGCGCTGGCGCTGGTCACGGCCCTGGGCGGCTGCGCGGGCTGGCTGCTCACGCGCTCGGTGGTGCGCCCGCTGCGGGTGGCCGTCTCCGTCGCCAACAAGGTGGCTGCGGGCGACCTGACCACGACCATCCGGGTCGATGGCAAGGACGAACCCGCGCGGTTGCTCGAGGCCCTGCGCACCATGCAGGAGAACCTGGAAAACGTGGTGTCGGGCGTGCGCAGCAACGCCGAGGGCGTGGCGAGCGCCAGCGCAGAGATCGCCCAGGGGAACGTGGACCTGAGCATGCGCACCGAGGAGCAGGCGTCGTCGCTGGACGAAACCACCTCGTCCATGCAGCAGCTGCAGGCGACCGTGCAGCAGAACGCCTCCAACGCGCAGCGCGCGAGCGAGCTGGCCCGCAATGGCGCATCGGTGGCCCAGCGCGGAGGCGACGTGGTGACACAGATGGTGACGGTGGTCCAGGGCATCCAGGACAGCTCGCGCCGCATTGCCGACATCATCGGCGTCATCGACAGCATCGCGTTTCAGACCAACATCCTGGCGCTCAACGCCGCCGTGGAAGCCGCACGCGCCGGCGAGCAGGGGCGCGGCTTTGCCGTGGTGGCCAGCGAGGTGCGCAACCTGGCCACCCGCAGCGCGAGCGCCGCGCGCGAGATCAAGGAGCTGATCCAGACCAGCGTGGAGCGCGTGCAGGCCGGCTCCGACCTGGCCCGCAACGCGGGCAGCACCATGACGGAGGTGGTCTCCTCCATCCAGGGCGTGAGCGCGCTGATGAACGAAATCAGCCAGGCCAGCACCGCGCAGACCAGCGACATGCTGCGCGTCACGCAGGCCATCGTGCGCATGGACGAAACCACGCAGCAGAACGCGGCCCTGGTGGAAGAAAGCGCGGCGGCGGCCGGCAGCCTGAGCGGCCAGGCGCGCCAGCTGGTGGAGGCCGTGGAGGTGTTCCGCCTGCGCGGCAGCCACCGTGCCTTGGCATTGCCACCTGCGGCGCATTGAATACCGCACAGGGACGTACTGGCGTCGAACAAGCGCCTATTGCTATATTTTGTATAGCAATAAGCCATTATTCAATAAGCGCCGGACACCCGTTTCCATGGATTTTCTGGACCACGGCGGAGGATCTCCGTTGTCCAGCGGCCTGCGCATTGCCCCTGCAACCGGGGCCGCGCAGGCGCGCAGCGCCTCGGAGGGAGGGCTCCCCAACTAATCTATCTTGAGCCCGGACTGCTTCACCAGCCTCGCCATGCGCGCCACTTCGGTGCGGAAGAACGCAGCCGTGGCATCCGGCGTTGTGGCCTGCAGCAGGTAGCCCTGGGCGAGCAGCGCGTCGCGCACCTCGGGCATCCCCAGGGTGGCGCGCACGGCCTGGTAGACCCGTTCGGCCTCCGCCTTGGGCAGGCCCGCGGGCCCCACCATGCCGACCCATCCATCCAGCGCGTACTGCGGCAGGCCCTGTTCCGCGATGGTGGGCAGATCCGGCAACAGCGGCGAGCGGGTGGTGGACGACAGGCCGATGGCCTTGAGCGTGCCCGCCTTCACATGCGGCGCCGCCACGGCCACCGCGATGAACGCCAGCTGGATCTGCCCGCCCAGCACGTCGGCCGTGAGCGGCCCCATGCCACGGTAGGGGATGTGCTTGATGTCGACCTGCGCTTCGTGCACGAACATCTCGGCCGCGAGGTGCAGGATGGTCCCGTTGCCCGACGAACCGTAGTTCAGGGTCCCGGGCTGGGCCTTGGCCAGGGCGATGAGTTCGCGCACGTTCCGGGCGGCCACCGAGGGGTGCGCCACCAGCACGAACGGCGTCGCACCGATCACGGTGATGGGCGTCACGTCGTCGACGGCATCGTACGGAATGCTCTTGAAGACGCTGGGGTTCACCACGTGGTTGTTGGACACCATGCCCAGTGCCGAGCCGTCCCTGGGCGCCTTGACGATCATCGAGGTGCCGGTGATGCCCCCCGCTCCGGGGAAGTTCTCGATCACCACGGCGCGCCCGAGCGACTTGCCCAGGCCGGGCCCGAAGGCGCGCGCCAGGCCGTCCACGCCCGAACCGGCGCTCACGGGCAGGATCAGGCGCAGCGGGCGCTCCGACGCCGCCTGGGCCCACGCGTGCAAAGGCGCTGCCAGGCCGGCGGCCAACGCGGCCAGCGCCGTGCGCCGGCGCAGCGCCGGTGGCGGGCAGGCGGGGTGGTGGTGGATGAAAGGATGGTGGTGCATGGCGGTTGTCTCCGTGTTGTGATCTCATCCATCGCCCTGCGGGCGCATTGCTCAAGCCACGGCGTGCCTGTCCTGCAGCGCCTGGATCTGCGCGGGGGTGTAGCCCAGTTCCTGCATGAGCGCGCCGGTGTGCTGGCCCAGCACGGGCGGCTGCAGCCGCACGCCCAGGCGCTGGCCGTCCATGCGCAGCGGGCACAGCGTGGTGCGGGCGGTCTGCCCCGCCCGCTCGCCATCGGGCAGGGTGATGTCGGCCAGGCCGCCCGTGGCGTTGAGGTGCGGGTCGTCAAAGAGCTGCTCGGGCCGCGAAATGGGTGCGAACGGCAGGCCGTGTTTTTCAAAGATGGACGCCAGCTCGGCGGCGCTGTAAGTGGCCAGGCGCTGGCGCAAGTCGGGCATCAGCGTGGCACGGGCGCGCACCCGGTCGTTGTTCGTGGCCAGTTGCGGGTGGGCCTTGAGGTCGGCGAACCCCATGGCGTCGCAGAAGGTGGTCCACTGCGCATCGCTCACGGCGGCCAGGAAAATCTGCTCGCCATCCTTCACGCTGAACACGTCGTACAGCGCCCAGGACGAGATGCGGTCCGGCATGGGCGCGGCCGGCTGGCCGGTGACGGCGTACTGCATCATGTGCTGGCCGACCAGGAAGACGTTGTTCTCGAACAGGGCGGAGTCCACCTCTTGCCCCCGCCCGGTGATGCCACGCTGCATCAGGGCCGCCATGGCACCAATGGCACCGAACATGCCGCCCATGATGTCGTTCACGCTGGTGCCCGCGCGCAGCGGGTCGCCGGGCCGCCCCGTCATGTAGGCCAGGCCGCCCATCATCTGCACCACCTCGTCGAGCGCCGTGCGGTGCTCATACGGGCCCGGCAAGAAACCGGTGTGGTTCACGTAGATCAGGCGCGGGTTGAGCTGGCTCAGGGCCGCGTGGTCCAGCCCGTATTTCGCCATCACGCCCGGCTTGAAGTTCTGCGCCACCACGTCGGCCGAGGCGGCCAGCTTGCGCGCGACCTCCAGGCCCTCGGGGCTGCGCAGGTCCAGCGCGATGCTCTTCTTGTTGCGGTTGAACATGGGGAAGAAGCCCGCGCCGGCGCCCAGCAGGTGGCGCGTGCGGTCGCCGTCCACGGGCTCGACCTTGATGACCTCGGCCCCGAGGTCCGCCAGCACCATGCCGCAGGTGGGGCCCATGACCATGTGGGTGAACTCCACCACGCGCAGGCCCTGCAGGGGCAGTGCACGGGGGGCAGAGGTGCCGGGTGGCGCGAGCGGGGAGGAAGAAGAATCGGTGTGGGATGTCATGGGGCGACGATACGGGATGGAAGGGCGCGCGGCGGTGGCTCAATGTTGAGCTCGTGGCGAGCTCAGTGGATGGCGGCCAGGGAGACGGTCCCTGCGCCGGTGCGCGGTACCCCGGCCTGCCACAGCGTGCCGTGCAGGGTCTCCCCGGCCAGCCAGCCCGCCACACGCTCGCGCAGCGCCAGTAGCGCGTCCACGTCGATGCCGGTTGCGACGCCCATGCGTTCCAGCATGAACACAAGGTCTTCGGTGGTGACATTGCCGCTGGCGCCCGGCGCGTGCGGGCAGCCGCCGATGCCGGCCAGGCAGGCATCAAAGCGGGTGATGCCGGTCTGCCAGGCCGCGTAGACGTTGGCCAGGCCCATGCCGCGCGTGTCGTGAAAGTGCGCGCAGGCCAGCCGGTCTCCCACCAGCGCGCGGGCCTTCTCGAACAGGCGGGCCACCGAGGCCGGGTCGGCATAGCCCACGGTGTCGGCCAGGCTCACATGGTCGGCCCCGGCATCCAGCAGGGCCTGCATCAGGCGCAGCACCTCGCTCTCGGCCACCTCGCCCTGCAGGGTGCAGCCAAACGCCGTACCCACGCCGCCTTCGATCAGGCAGCGGCTGCCGCTGGCGTCGCGCAGCGCGCGGATGCGCGCCACCTCGGCCACCACGTCGTCGGGTGTCTTGCGCAGGTTGGCCAGGCTGTGGGCATGGCTGGCGGACAGGGGCACCACCATCAGGTCGGCGCCGCATTCAAGCGCACGTTCGGCGCCTTTGTAGTTGGGCACCAGCACCGAGGCGACCAGGCCCGGCAGGGTCTTGGCATGGGCCAGCACCTCGGCGGTGTCGGCCAGCTGGGGCAGCAGGCGGGCGGGCACGAAGGAGCCGACCTCGATCTCACGCTGGCCCGCGGCATAGGCCGCGTCGAGCCAGTCGATCTTGTGCGCGGTGGACACCACGGTGGCGATGCTCTGCAGGCCGTCGCGCAGGCCCACTTCGCGCACCACGGCCCGCGCGGGCGCCATGCCGGGCGCGGGACGGGTCGCGGGGAAAAAAGAAGGGGTGTTCACGGCGTTGTCTCCAGCTCGTTGGTGTTCCGTGGGAGATTCTAGAAATTCCCAACAGAATCAGAAAATACATCTCGGAAGCCATATGATTCCCAAAAGGAACATCACAGTCTTTCAAGCGGAGGCAATTGCATGCGCGATCTCGACCTGCAGACCCTGCGCCTGTTTGCCGCCGTGTGCGAGCAGCGCAGCATCGCGCGCGTGGCCGAGCAGGAGTCCATCGTGGGTTCGGCCATCAGCAAGCGGCTGGCCCAGCTGGAGGACACGGTGGGCACCGCCCTGCTGGTGCGCAAGCGGCGCGGCGTCATTCCTACCCCGGCGGGGGAAACGCTGCTGGAACACGCGCGCACCATGCTCGCCAGCGTGGGCCAGATCGAGCGTGACATGGCCGCCTATGCCACGGGCATCCGGGGCCACGTGCGCATGCTGGTCACGGCCTCGGTCATGGCCGAATCGCTGGCCGACGATGTGGCCGCCTTCCTGCAGGACCCGGCGCACCGCGACATCCAGGTGAGCCTGGAGGAGCGCGTGAGCCCGGACGTGGTGCAGGGCATCCGCGACGGCAGCGCGTCCATTGGCATCTGCTGGGACGCGGCGGACCTCTCCGGCCTGGAAACGCGCGGCTACCGCAACGACCACCTCGCCGTGGTGGCACATGCCTCGCACCCCGTGGCCCGGCACGCCAGCGTGCGGTTCGCCGACGTGCTGGACCATGAATTCGTGAGCATGCCCGCGCTGAGCGCCGTGCAGGTGCTGCTGGCACGCGCCGCGGCCGTGGAGGGAAAAATGCTCGCGCACCGGGTGCTGGTGTCCAACTTCGACGCGGCCCTGCGGGTGGTGCGCGCCAACCTGGCCATCAGCGTCGTGCCGCGCGAGGTCGCCCTGCCCTTTGCCCAGACCGCCCCGGTGCGCGTGATTCCGCTGAGCGATCCCTGGGCCCGGCGGCGCTTCGCCATCTGCTACCGCAGCGCCCAGATGCTGACCCCGGCCGCACAGTTGCTGGTCCACCATCTGGCGGGGCTGGGCCGCCAGGAATGACCGCCTCCAACCGTGGCCCCATCGCAACAGTTTGAGTTGTAACACGTCATTTTTGGGGCGTAGCGCATGCGTGGTGTGCGTTCTGAGCTACTAAACTTGTAGCAAAATGGGTTCCGCGCTATAGTCTCAGCGCATCAGCGGGCCCGGCATTCGCCCACCCGAATGAAAACTTGATCCAACACTTGCGCGAGGAGAAGCGTCCATGAGCTCCAAAGAAAATGCCGCCATCAACCAGTTGTTCGAGCGGCTCGAATGCCGTTACGCACTGCGCGTGCTCTGGGCCCTGAAGGACGGCCACCCCCAGACCTTCCGCCTGCTGCAGGACAGCGTGGGGGGCATCACCCCCAACACGCTCAACACCCGCATCAAGGAACTGCGCGAAGCCGGCTTCGTGGACCATGGCAGCGACGGCTACACTGTCACTCCTTCCGGCGCCGACCTGCTCAAGCGCCTGTCGGACGTGCAGGCCTTCGCCACCCGCTGGGTGGCCGGCCGCGCCAAGAAGGTCTGACCACAGGCCAGCGGTCCCGTCTGTTCCCCGCGAAGGGGCTTCTCGTTAAAATACAGGGCCAAATTAGCTTCTAGCGCATGACATACAAGCGCTAGAAGCTATATTTTTAATAGCAAGCAAGGAATTTCATCCATGGCACTGACCACCACCGCATCCGGACTGCAATACGAAGACACCACCGTGGGCGACGGCGCCGAAGCCACCAAGGGCCAGAACGTTTCGGTGCACTACACCGGCTGGCTCTACAACAACGGCGAGCAAGGCGCCAAGTTCGACTCCAGCCACGACCGCAACGACCCCTTCGAGTTCTCGCTGGGCGGCGGCATGGTCATCAAGGGCTGGGATGAAGGCGTGCAGGGCATGAAGATCGGCGGCAAGCGCACGTTGATCATCCCCGCGGCCCTGGGCTACGGCGCGCGCGGCGCGGGCGGTGTGATCCCTCCGAACGCCACGCTCAAGTTCGATGTGGAACTGCTCAAGGTCGGCCGCTGATCGCGCAGCCTGCGCGGCAGCATCCGACACGACACCAAAGCGGCCTTCTGGCCGCTTTTTTTACGCCTGGCCCGCCATCTGTGGCATGGGCGCAGCCCAGGCCAGGCCCGCGCGCAAGGATGCCGCGCCGTAGAAAGGAAAGGAAAGGCACAGAGCGGCTCGGGGTGTCCCGTCAATCAAAAAGCGCCTTGTCCAGCCGCTCGAACTTCGCGTCGCCCACGGCCTCGCGGATCTTCGGTGCCAGCGCCGCCAGGTCCTCGAAACTGCCCGCTCCCTCCACGGCCAGGTTCAGCCGGAACCCGCGCAGCCCCATGGCGGCGGTCAGCTCGGTGGCAATCGGGTAGGCCGCCTGGTAGCGCTCTTTCGGCGTGCGCCCCGAACCCTCCAGCGGCGATGCCACCGTGCCCAGGTCCGTCGCTGGCGCGGGTTCGGCCACGGGGGCTGGCTGGCTGGCGGCCATTGCGGCAGGCAGGGACTGCCCCGCCAGCGGCGCCAGCAGCCCCTGGGCGATCATGGCCTGCACGTCGTCCTGCGTGATTCCCATGGCCGCGGTGGCCGCCAGAATCTCGCCCGTGGAGCGCTTGCCATCAAACAGGATGAAGGCCGAACGCTGGCGCGAACTGAGACTGCCGTGCCGGTCCTTGAGCGCTTCTTGCCCTGCCGGCGTTTTGACGAGAACCATGAGCCTCCTTGAGCTGAACGGTGGCGGGTTGACGCGGGGCACCCACCACCCCACGAGCCCCTGCAGGCCAGATTCTCACGTTTGTGCACCATTGAAAATCGGGGTTTACGCATAACCATGGCAGCGCTGGCCGGAACGCGGTCGTGCCCCTCCTGGCCCCGTGCCGCAACCCGCAATCCCGCGGCGCCGCTACATCTCGGAGCGGATGCGCGGCAAGGCGGGCGCGGGCCGCGTCACCCAGCTCACCACCACGGCGACCACCAGTCCCGTCGGCACGCCGAACACGCCGGCCGAGATGGGCTGGATGCCAAACCAGAGCCCGTCCGCCAGCATCCAGCTGGGCAGCGCGCGCATGGCCGACACATGCGAAAGCATGTAGTAAACCGCCACGCCCAGCCCCGCCACCATGCCGGCCACCGCGCCCTGCCGCGTGGTGCCGCGCCAGAAGATGCCCAGCACCATCACCGGCACGAAAGCCGATGCGGCCAGGGAGAACGACGCCGACACCATGGGCAGGATCTCTGACGGCTTGAGCGCCGCGACAAAGGCCGCCGACAAGGCCACCGCCAGCAGCGCGAACTTGCTCAGGATCACACGCTGCTCGGGCGACGCCTCGCGCTGGGTGTCCTGGAAATACAGGTCGCGCACCAGCGCATTGCTGATGGTGAGCAGCAGGCCGTCGGCGGTGGACAGCGCCGCGGCCAGCCCACCCGCCGCCACCAGGCCGGAGACCACATACGGCAGGCCCCCCAGCTCCGGCGTGGCCAGCATGATGAGGTCGGCCCCGAGCCGGATCTCGCCAAACTGCACGATGCCGTCGCTGTTCACGTCCTCCACCGACAGCAGCGAGCTGTCCACGCGCGCCCACTGGGCCATCCAGTTGGGAAGGGCCTCGAAGCTGCTGCCCACCAGGTTCTGCATGACCTCGAACTTCACCAGCACCGCCAGCGCCGGGGCGCTCAGGTACAGCAAGGCGATGAAGAACAGCGACCACGCCACCGAGGCGCGCGCCGCCGACACCGTGGGCGAGGTGTAGTAGCGCGTGAGCAGGTGCGGCAGGCCCGCCGTGCCCACCATCAGGCAGAACATGAGCGCCAGGAAATTGCGGCGCGTCAACTCGTAGTCGCGCTGCTCCTCGGGGGTGCCCTTCGGGTCGCCCACATAGGCCTGGCTGTGCAGGGGCAGGCCACCGAGGGGGCGGGCACGCTCATAGTTCTCGCGCATCTCGCGGGTCCAGCGCTCGCGGGCCGCGGCGGCATCGCGCGGCAGGGCCGCCAGCTCGCGGCTGGCCGTGACGATCAGGCCCACATCGGCGTTCTGGGTGCGCAGCGCGCGGATGCGCTCGCGCCCCTTCTCGCGTTCGCGCTCCAGGGCACCCTCCACGTCGCTCAGGCGGGCCTCGAAATCCTGGGCGCGCCGCAAGTAGGTCTGCACCACCTGGTGTTCCGCCGGCGAATCGAGCAGTTGCGCCTCCAGATCGGCGATCTTGCTGATCTGCTCGCCATAGACCAGCGGCGCCAGCGGGTTGCCAAGCTGCTTGTAGGCCAGCCAGGACACCGGGATCAGGAAGGCCAGCAGCAGCACCACGTACTGCGCCACCTGCGTCCACGTGATGGCGCGCATGCCGCCCAGGAACGAGCACAGCAGCACGCCGCCCAGTCCCAGCATGATGCCGATCTCGAACTGCACGCCGGTCAGGCGCGAGGCGATCAGCCCCACGCCGTAGATCTGCGCCACCACGTAGGTGAACGAGCACAGCACGGCGGCCAGCGCGGCGATCACGCGCGGCCACCGGCCGCCAAAACGCACGTGGAAAAAATCGGGCACGGTGTACAGGCCCATGGCGCGCAGGTGCGGCGCGATCAGCATCGCCACGAGGCAGAAGCCGCCCGTCCAGCCCAGCAGGTAGGCGAGGCCCCCCGCCTGCCCCGGCGTGCCGGAAAAGCCCTGCAGGTAGAGCGCCCCCGACAGGCTGATGAACGACGCGGCGCTCATCCAGTCGGCCGCCGCCGCCATGCCGTTGTACATGGGCGGAATCCGCCGGCCGGCCACGTAGTATTCCTCCGGGTCGGTGGTGCGGCCGTAGACGCCGATGCCCGCGTACACCATCACCGTGAGGAACAGGAAGATGGGGCCGATCCAGTGGCGCGAGAGCCCCTGATGCTCCGCCCAGGTCATCAGCGCCAGGAAGGCCAGCACGCCCGCCACATACAACGCCAGGATGCGGTGCAGCCGCCACAGGTAGGCCCGGTCTGCGCCGGAGGAATTGTTCTCAGCCATGGTCAGCTAGGAGGAAGGGCCGCGTCTTCCAGGGATGCGGCCGCAATGCGCTCAGCGTCCTGGCGCTCGAACCGGTTCATGGCCCATCCATAGGCCACCACGATGCCGATGAACACCAGCACCGCACCCTGTGCCGCGATCCAGTAGCCCAGGGGCCAGGCGCCGAACACCAGCACCTGCAGGTCCCTGGCGAAATAGGTGGCGCCAAACGACACCAGCGCCCACAGCAGCAGCAGGCCCGCCTTGAGTTTCAGGTGCCGCACATCGTGCAGATCGGGCGGGAACGGGCCCGCCATTTCCGCCTCGGATGGTGATCGACGGGGCATGGCGGAGTCGTTCACGCAGGCTCTCAGCGATCCACGGCCCTGCGGGCCACGCGTGACCCGTGCAATGAGGGCAGGTCGAACAACAGCCCCCCCCGCACAAGTGCCGCCCCGCCGCGCCGGGCGCGCACCCCCTTCTGCGCGTGGCGCGCGAGAAGGGGAAAGCGGCACGGCCGCCCGGGGGGTTGCCGCGTCACGTCAGGCTGCCAGTTGCTGCCAGGTGGCGATCACGCTGTCGGGATTGAGCGAGATCGACGAGATGCCCTCGGCGGCCAGCCACTGGGCGAAGTCCGGGTGGTCGCTGGGGCCCTGGCCGCAGATGCCGATGTACTTGCCCTGTGCCAGGCAGGCCTTGATGGCCTGGTGGATCAGCTGCTGCACAGCGGGGTCGCGCTCGTCGAAGTCGTGCGCCAGCAGTTCCAGCCCCGAATCGCGGTCCAGGCCCAGGGTGAGCTGGGTCAGGTCGTTGGAGCCGATGGAGAAGCCGTCGAAGAACTCCAGGAAACGCTCGGCCAGGATGGCGTTGCTCGGCACCTCGCACATCATGATGACCTTGAGGTCGTCCTTGCCGCGCTCCAGGCCGTGCTGGGCCAGCAGCTGCGTCACGCGCTCGGCCTGGCCCAGCGTGCGCACGAAGGGCACCATCACCTGCACGTTGGTCAGGCCCATGTCGTTGCGCACGCGCTTCAGGGCCTCGCATTCCATCGCGAAGGCTTCGCCGAAATCAGCGCTCAGGTAGCGCGCCGCACCGCGGAAGCCCAGCATCGGGTTTTCTTCCTCGGGCTCGTAGCGGCTGCCGCCGATGAGCTTCCTGTACTCGTTGGACTTGAAGTCCGACAGGCGCACGATCACCGGCTTGGGATAGAAGGCGGCAGCGATGGTGGCCACGCCTTCGGCCACCTTGTCCACGTAAAAGGCGCGCGGGCTGGCATGGCCCCGGGCCACGGACTCCACGGCCTTCTTCAGGTCGGCATCGATCTGCGGGTAGTCCAGGATGGCCTTGGGGTGCACACCGATGTTGTTGTTGATGATGAACTCGAGGCGCGCCAGGCCCACGCCCTCGTTGGGCAGCTGGCAGAAATCGAAGGCCAGCTGGGGGTTGCCCACGTTCATCATGATCTTGGTTTGGATGCTGGGCATCTCGCCGCGCTGCACCTCGGTGACCTCGGTTTCCAGCAGGCCGTCGTAGATGCGGCCGGTGTCGCCCTCGGAGCAGCTCACGGTGACCAGCGTGCCGTCTTTCAGCAGTTCGGTCGCGTCACCGCAGCCCACCACGGCCGGAATGCCCAGCTCGCGCGCGATGATGGCGGCGTGGCAGGTGCGGCCGCCCCGGTTGGTGACGATGGCGCTGGCGCGCTTCATCACGGGTTCCCAGTTGGGGTCGGTCATGTCGGTCACGAGCACGTCGCCGGGCTGCACCTTGTCCATCTCGGCAATGTTGTGCACCAGGCGCACGGGGCCGGTGCCGATCTTCTGGCCAATGGCGCGGCCCTCGGCCAGCACGGTGCCCTGGCCCTTGAGCTTGTAGCGCATCTCGGCCTGGCCCTTGGACTGGCTCTTCACGGTTTCGGGCCGTGCCTGCAGGATGTAGAGCTGGCCGTCGGTACCGTCCTTGCCCCATTCGATGTCCATCGGGCGGCCGTAGTGCTGCTCGATCACCAGCGCATACTGGGCGAGCTGCTGCACGTCGGCATCGGTCAGGGAATAGCGGTTGCGCTGCTCGGTGGGCACGTCGGTGGTCTTCACCAGCTTGCCCGAGGCGGCCTTCTCCTGGGGCGTGGAAAACACCATCTGGATGAGCTTGCTGCCCAGGTTGCGGCGGATCACGGCCTTCTTGCCGGCACGAAGCATGGGCTTGTGCACGTAGAACTCGTCGGGGTTCACGGCGCCTTGCACCACGGTCTCGCCCAGGCCGTAGCTGCTGGTGATGAACACCACGTCTTCAAAACCGGACTCGGTGTCGATGGTGAACATCACGCCGGCCGCGCCCAGGTCGGAGCGCACCATGCGCTGCACCCCGGCCGACAGGGCCACGACGTCGTGCTCGAAGCCCTTGTGCACGCGATAGGAGATGGCGCGGTCGTTGTACAGGGAGGCGAACACCTCCTTCATCTTGTGCAGCACGTCGTCGATGCCCACCACGTTCAGGAAGGTCTCCTGCTGGCCCGCAAACGATGCGTCCGGCAGGTCTTCGGCCGTGGCGGACGAGCGCACCGCGAACGAGGCGGCGGGGTTGCCGGCGCTCAGCGTGGCGAATGCTTCGGCAATGGCTTGTTGCAGGTCGGCCGGGAAGGGCTGGGCCTCGACCATGGCACGGATCTCGGCACCGACGGCGGCCAGGGCGCGCACATCTTCGGTGTCCAGGCTCTTGAGCTTGGCGCTGATCTTGTCAGCCAGGCCGTCGTGGGCCAGGAACTGGCGAAACGCGTGCGCCGTGGTGGCAAAGCCCGTGGGCACCCGCACGCCCTGGGGCAGCTGGGAGATCATCTCGCCGAGGGAGGCGTTTTTACCGCCTACGGCCTCGACATCGGTCATTCTCAGGTTTTCAAACGGTACGACCAGGGCGGTCGGGCTGAAAAGTGCAGACATGGGAAAGCTCCAGAAGTTGAAACCGGGTCTGCGCGCCCGCCCCCTTGGAGCGATGGGCGAGCGGCCATGCACGGGCAGCGGCTTTGTCGTTGTGGTTGTGGGCCGACGAAGTGCATGGTGAGAATTTGGATAATTGTCACAATTGTAGGCCTGCGGCACTGGCGGCAGGCTGACGTACTGAAAGGCACCCTGCTCCATGCACACGCGCACCGTTTTTTTCGTCTCGGACGGCACCGGCATCACCGCCGAAACCTTCGGCAATGCCATTTTGGCGCAGTTCGAGATGAAGCCGCGCCATGTGCGCCTGCCCTTCATCGACACCGTGGACAAGGCCCACCAGGCGGTGCGGCAGATCAACCACACGGGCGAGGTCGAGGGAAAGAAGCCTGTGGTCTTCACCACCCTTGTCAACATGGAAGTGCTCAAGGTCATCCAGGAAGGCTGCAAGGGCATGCTGCTGGACATGTTCGGCACCTTCGTGCACCCGCTGGAAGAAGAACTGGGCATCAAGTCGCACCACCGTGTCGGCCGCTTCAGCGACGTGAGCCGCAGCAAGGAATACACCGACCGCATCGAGGCCATCAACTTCAGCCTGGCGCACGACGACGGCCAGAGCAACCGCGACCTGGCCGGTGCCGACGTGATCCTGGTGGGCGTGAGCCGCAGCGGCAAGACACCGACCAGCCTGTACCTGGCCATGCAGTGCGGCCTCAAGGCGGCCAACTACCCGCTGATCCCCGAAGACTTCGAGCGCCGCCAGTTGCCCCCCGCGCTGGTGCCGTTTCGCAGCAAGATCTTCGGCCTGACCATCAGCCCCGACCGCCTGGCCGAAATCCGCGCGGAGCGCCGTCCCAACTCCCGCTACGCCAGCCTGGAGAACTGCCGCATGGAAGTCTCCGAAGCCGAGGCCATGATGCGCCGCGCGGGCATCCGGTGGTTGTCCACCACCACCAAGTCCATCGAAGAGATCGCCACGACCATCCTGCAGGAGATCCGGCCGGAGCGGCTGGTGTACTGAGGGGCGAACCGCCGAGCGTGTGCGCCGAACGCGTCGCACCCCGTCGCTTGATTAAAAAAGGCTCTAGCGCTTGATCAGCAATATCTGATAGCTATTAATATGTGAGCGATTGGGAGCACCAACCTCGACCGCGCCCCTGCGCGTGGATCGCTTTGTGCGGCATCGCGCCCCCGGAGCCTCGTTAAAAAAACCCGCATCCTTCACGTTGCCCTGGTGCCCTGGTGTCTTTTGCAGCCGCCGCAATGGTGGTGCTGTTCGTCGGCAAACGTTGGTACGACTACGTGCACAAGGCCACTTCGCCCTACGACGAAGTGGGGCTCGAACTGAACTCCAGGGCGCCAGCGCCCCTGAACCGCCAGGGCTGCGCGCAACTGCAGGAACGCTTTGCCCGGGTCGTGCCACCCTACGGGTGCGCTACCGGCGATGGACGTCAGTGGAAGTAGGCCGGCCCTGAGGGCGAATCCACGCGCAGCAGCTGGCGGGGTCATGCCGCCGGCCTGCAGCACGCTGAATGAGCGCGCGCCTACTTCACCGCGAACCGCACATTCGCCGGCTTCTTGCCCGGCAGCGCCACCAGCGCCACCACCTTGGTGCCCGCGGCCACCTTGAACGTGCCCTTGACTTCCAGCCGGCCTTCTCCCGCCGGCACCAGCATCGCCTCGGATTTTTCCGTACCGTTCAGCAGCGTGAGCTTGGCGTTCACTCCTTCGGTCCGGGCGGGCTTGCCATGGTCGCGCAGGTGCAGCGTGAGGAGGTCGGGCTTGGCCACGAGTTCGTAGTCCATGTCATTGGCTTCCACGACGATGCCGCCATGCAGCGGCTTGTGTTCGTGCCCGTGGGCGTGGTCGCCTGCCGCAAAGGCAGTGCCACAGAATGCGAGGGCCAGGGTGGCGAGAAGATGTTTCGTTGTCATGGTGATCCTTTCAAAGGGAGGATGGGAACAGGGAACAGGGTCAGAACGCCTCGGCGTTCTTGTCGTCCAGAAGACGCTCGGCATCGCGGCGGCCGAACAGCCAGAACAGGGCCGGGGTCAGGAAGGTGTCGAGCAGGGTCGAGCTGATCAGGCCCGAGAAGATCACCACCGCCACCGGGTGCAATATCTCGGTGCCGGGGCGCTCTGCCTCCAGCAGCAGCGGCGCCAGCGCGAAGGCCGTGACCAGGGCGGTCATGAGCACAGGGGACAGGCGCTCCAGCGAGCCGCGCACGATCATCGCGGTGTCGAAGTTCTCGCCTTCCACGCGCATCAGGTTCAGGTAGTGGCTGACCTTGAGGATGCCGTTGCGCACCGAGATGCCCGCCAGCGTGATGAACCCGATCAGCGCCGCCACTGACAGCGGCTGGCCCGAGATCCACAGCCCCAGCACGGCCCCCACCAGCGCCAGCGGGATGTTGGCCATGATCAGCGCCGACAGCGTGGCCGAGCGGTAGCGTGTGTACAGCACCACGAACATCAGCACCAGCGAGACCACGGCCAGCATGCCCACCAGGCGGCTGGCCTCTTCCTGCGCCTGGAACTGGCCGCCCAGGGTGATGAAATAGCCGTCCGGCAGGCGCGTATCACCCACCACCTTGCGGATGTCGGCCACCACGTCGGACAGTGCCCTGCCCTGCGCATTGGCCGAGAGCACGATGCGGCGCTTGCCATCGTCGCGGCTGATCTGGTTGGGACCGTCGCCGTCCTCGATGCTCGCCAGGCGCGACAGCGGCACGCGCCCGCGCGGGGTCTCGATCATGATCTGCGCCAGGCCATCTAGCGAGCGCGCGCTCTCGGGCAGGCGCACCACCAGCGCGAAGCGCCGGCTGCCCTCCACGATCTGCGTCACCTTTTCGCCCTCCACCAGGCCCTGCAACGTGGCCAGCACCTGGGCCGCGGGCACGCCGTACTGGGCTGCGGCGGCGTGGTCCACGCGCACGGTGATCTGCGGCGCCAGCACCTGCTTTTCCACCTCCAGGTCGGCCAGGCCGTCGATGCTGGCCAGGCGCCCGCGCAGCGCATCGGCCTGGCCGCGCAGGGTATCCAGGTCCTCGCCGAAGAGCTTGATCGCGATCTGCGAGCGCACGCCCGAGAGCATGTGGTCGATGCGGTGCGAGATCGGCTGGCCGATGGCGATCGCCGCCGGCATCTGCGCCAGCCGGCTGCGGATGTCGGCCTGCACCTCGGCCATGCTGCGTGTGAGCTCGGACGCTGGCAGCAGACCCACATCGAGCTCGCTCACGTGCACGCCCTCGGCATGCTCGTCCAGCTCGGCCCGGCCACTGCGCCGACCCACGTGCGTGACCTCGGGCACCTGGCGCACCAGCACCTCGGCCTGGCTGGCCAGGGCGGTGGACTCGGCGAGCGTCACGCCCGGGTTCAGGCGCATGCCGATGAGCAGCGTGCCCTCGTTGAACGGCGGCAAGAAGGTCGTCGGAAAGAACGGCACCGCCGCCACCGACAGGACCACCGCCACCCCGCTCACCGCCATGGCCATGCGCGGACGTGCCAGCACCCGGGTGAGCCCACCGCGGTAGCGCGCCTTGAGCCAAGCCACCACGCGGGTATCGCCATGGTCGAGGTTCTTCATGCGCGGCAGTAGGTAGAAGGCCAGCACCGGCGTGACGGTGACCGACACCAGCAGCGAAGCCACGGTGGAGACGATGAACGCGATGCCCAGCGGCACGAACAAACGCCCCTCGATGCCCGGCAGCGCAAACAGCGGCAGGAACACCAGCACGATGATGGCCGTGGCGTAGAGGATGCCCGAGCGCACCTCCATCGACGCGAGCTTGACCACCTCCAGCGGGTGCAGCCGGTGGTTCGGGTGCTTCGAGCGGTCCATCTTCAGGCGCCGCAGCACGTTCTCCACGTCCACCACCGCATCGTCCACCAGGCCACCGATGGCAATGGCTAGGCCGCCCAGCGTCATGGTATTGATCGACAGGCCGAAGTACTTGAACACCAGCGCCGTGATGAAGATCGACACCGGGATGGCCGTGAGCGCGATCACCGTGGGCCTGAGCGTGCCCAGGAACACGAACAAAATCACCGCCACGAACACCGAGGCGCCCATGAGCTTGCCCTGCAGGGTGGTGACCGAGGCCTCGATGAAGCTCGCCTGGCGGAAGGTGACGCGCGGCGCCTCCATGCCTGCGGGCAACGACTTCTTCAAATCACCCAGCGCCGACTCGATGCTGCGCGTGAGCGCGATGGTGTCGGCCGTGGGCTGCTTCTGGATGCCGAGGATCACGGCCGGCTTGCCCTCGAAGCCCGCATCGCCGCGCTTCAGGGCCGCAGCAAATGTGACCTCGGCCACCTGGCGCAGCAGCACGGGCTGGCCGTTCCTTGCGGTGAGCGCCAGGTTCTGCAGATCCTCCAGGCGCGAGGTGCGGCCCAGGTGGCGGATCAGGTACTCGCGCCCGTTAAGCTCCAAAAAGCCACCCGAAGTGTTGCTGGAGAAGCCCTTGAGCGCCCCCGTGAGCTGGTCGTGCGTGATGCCCAGCTCCGCCATGCGCGCCGTGTTGGGCTGCACCTGGAACTGGCGCACCTCGCCGCCGATGGGGATCACCTGCGCCACGCCGGCAATCGCCAGCAGGCGCGGACGCAGCACCCAGTCGGCGTACTCGCGCACGGCCATGGGCGTGGTGCGCTGCACGTCGATGGGGATCGCCACCTGCATGATCTCGCCCATGATGGAGCTGATGGGCCCCATGCGCGGCGTGACGCCCGCGGGCAACCCCTCCTCCATGGACGACAGGCGCTCGGACACCATCTGCCGCGCGCGGAAGATGTCCGTGCTCCAGTCGAAGGTGACGTAGATGAAGGACAGGCCCGCGCTGGAGGTGGAGCGCACGCTCTCCACGCCGGGCAGGCCGTTCATGGTCGTCTCCAGCGGGAAGGTGATGAGCTGCTCCACCTCCTCGGCGGCCATGCCGCCGGCCTCGGTCATCAGCGTGACGGTGGGCTTGTTGAGATCGGGGAACACGTCCACCGGCGTGCGCGACAGCGTGAAGGCGCCATAGGCCATCAGCACGCCCGCCGCGATGAGCACCAGCAGCCGGTTGGCCAGGCTGCTTTCGAGTAGCCACTTGAACATTGCGTGGTTTCCTTCAACGGACCTGGTTGATCAGCGTGGCGCCCTGCGTGGCCACGCGGTCACCGGCCTTGAGGCCCGAGGTCACGGCCACCGAGGTGCCGTCGAGGGGCACGTAGGTGACGACGCGCGGCACGAAACGCTCGGGCGACTCCTTGACCCAGACGATGGTCTGGTTCGCGGGATTGCGCAGCAGCGAAGCCACGGGCACCTGCACGCCAACGGCCTGCTCGGTGGATTGCACGAATACGCGCACGGGCTGGCCCAGGGCCAAGGTACCGAGCACGGCCGAGTCGCCGGCAAACTGCAGCGGCAGCGCCTGGTCGCGCAGGCTGCGCGCCGCGCCCAGAAAACGCAGCGGCACGCGCTGCCCGCCCACGGCCAGCGCGGCGCCGGCCACGCTGTGGGCCTGCGCCGTGTCGTAAGCCAGGGCTTCGACGCGCAGGCGCGTGGGGTCCACCACCTCGAACACCAGTTCGCGCGCATCCACCACCTGCCCTGCCACGGCATTGGCCGAGGCGATGACACCCGAGACGGGCGCCACCAGCGCATCGCGGGTCGAAAGGCCCGCCCCCACCGCGCCCAGGCGCTGGGTGACGCTTTGCAGCTCGCTCTCGGCCGCCTCGATGTCCTTGCGCGGCACGGTGTCCGACAGGTCCTTCAAACGCGCCACGCGGCGTGCCGCCAGGTCGCGCGCCGCACGCAGCTCGGCCTGCTGGGCCAGTTGGTTGGATCGCTCGATGGCGCCCGCCGTGGGCACCACATAGGCCAGCACCTCGCCCTTGCGCACGGCCTGGCCCACGCCGGGCAGGCCCTTGGTGCCTGCCTCCAGCCGGCCGGCCAGCGCGGCCTGCACCTTGCCGCCAGCGTTGGGGTCCATGACCACCGTGCCGGCCAGCTCGAAGGCCTTGGGGTGCTGGCCCTCGGCGGCCACCAGGGTGCGCACGCCGAGTTGGCGCTGCGCAGGCTTGGGCAGGAAGACGCTGCCATCGGGCTGGCGCTTGGGGCCGTTGCCGTCGGCCGCTGCGGGCGCGTCGCCATGGTCATGGCCTTCACCGGCACGCGCCACCAGCGGGGCGCACAGCGCAGCGGCCATCGCCAGGGCCACGACGGAATGGAGAGAGGTCAGGCGCTTCATGCTGCACCTCCCAGGCGCTGGGCGCGCGCGGCGCGGCCACGCCGCAGGCCCCACGCCAGGGCCAGGGCTGCCAGCACGGCGGCCAGGGCACCGGCGACCAACGCGTTGCGCCGGCCCGTGGGCTCGGCGTGGGCCTGGGCCGCGGCGTGCACGTCGATCTCGCCGGCCAGCAGGTCGGTGTCGTTGCCGGCCACGACGGTGGCGGTGACGGGGCTCACCCCCTCGGCCAGCGGTGCGGCCAGCGCGGCCTGGAACTCGCCGTCGGCCACGCGGGTCACGGGCACGCGCGTGCCGGCGATGTCGATCTCCAGCTGGGCCTCCTTGACCGGGCTGTTGTCGCCCGCATGGTCCAGGTAGAGCGCCAGTTTTTGCCCGTCGAGCACGCCCACCAGCTCGAACAGGTCGGAGGTGGCGGCAAAGCGCGGTATCGCAGGGCCGGCTGCGGCGGCGGGGGCTTCGCCATGGTCATGGCCATCGCCAGCCAGTGCCCACGAAGGCGCCAGGCCCAGCACCAAGGCCAGGGCCAGCGCGGAAGGAAGAGAAAGGAGTTGCATGGTGATCACAAACAGGGTGTCGGGATGGATAGGGCGCTCACTGCGGCAACAGGCCCAGGGCCTGGCGCAGGGTGGATACGGCGGCCGCGGCATCGATGCGGGCACGCGCCAGCTGGCGCTCGGCCTGCACGGCTTCCAGCTCCACGCGCAGGCGCGTGGGCCAGTCGGCTTCGCCCAGGCGGAAGGCCTTGTCGACGAAACCGCGCGTATCGCGGGCCAGTGCCGCATGGCGGGCCATGGCGTCGCGCTGGGCTTGCGTGGCTTTCACGCGGGCCGTGGCCGCGGCCAGGTCGGCGGCCAGGCGGTCCTGCTCGGCGCGGGCGCGCACCTCGGCGTCCAGCGCGTCGGCACGGGCCGCTGTCTCCTTGGCGCGCGCCCGGTCCCCACCGCCCAGGGGCACGCGCACGCCGACCGTGAAGCTTTGCAGATAGCGCTCGCCGGCCTGCTCGCGCCCGCGCGTGGCGGCCACGGTCAGCTCGGGGTTGGCACGGGTCTGCACAGCGGCCAGGTCGGCGGCGCGGCGCGCCACCGCGGCCTGGTCGTTCCAGTCCGCCACCGCCGGGTGGTCGGTGGGCAGGCCGGCTGCTGGCAGCGCTTCGGCCTCGGGCTCGGCACCGTCAGCCAGCACCCCGTTACCGCCCCATGCCGCCAGGGCTGCCTGGGCCACATCGCGTGCGCCCGTGGCCTCGGCCACCGCGGCTTCGGCCTGGGCCACGGCACCATCGGCCTGGGCCTGGTCGGCACGCGACATGTCTCCGGCCTGGAAGCGCCGCGCCACGTCGGCCGCCAGGCGCTGCGCGTTGTGCAGCCGGTCCTGCGCCAGGCCCAGTTCTGCCTGCGCGCGCTGCAGGGTCCACCAGGCCTCGCGCACGGTGGCGGCCAATTGCAGCTGCGCGGCCAGGCGGCGGCTTTCCACGGCCTTGATCTCGGCATCGCCCAGCGCGGCCTTGCGGGCGCGCTCGCCGGGCAGCCACAGCGGCAGGGCCACGCCCATCTCCACTTCGCGGTTGCCCTGGTTGCTGCCGGGGCGGTCGGTCTTGGCCTGCAGCTCCAGCGCGGCGGGCTCGGCCGTCCAGGACGATGCACCGCTGCGCGCGGCCTGTGCCGATTCGCGCCGCAGCGCGGCCGACTGCGCCTCGGGCTGGCGCTCCCAGGCCCTGTCGAACAAGGCCTTGAGCGTGAGCGGTGGTGCCGGCGTCTGGGCCAGCGCAGCACTGCCGGCCAGCGCCCACCCCAGGGCCACGGCCGCCATGCACAGCCGTGGTGTGTGGTTCGTTCTTCTCGTTCGTTGCATCCGATTCCTCTGCAATGGCCGGGGGCCACGGGGTTGAAATCGGCAAGGCACGACGATGTCCGGCGCACAAGCACGCGCCGCCGCCGCCCGCGAGAGCTGCGTGGAATCGTCAGGAAGGGGCTACCCGGTGCCCCGCCTCGCCGCTCAGGCGAGGACGGACCAGTTGGGACGTTCGGGGCGCGAGAGGGGTGGATGCACCCAGGCAGGTGCCACCTGGGAAACAGGGCGGGCGACCGAGACCACGATGGCCTGGGCACCCGCGCTCAGCGCCATGCCGCTGCCCACGCCGTGGCAGGCATGGCAGTCCATGTCGGCCGTGCCGGTGGTGGCCAGGGCCTTGTGGTCCTGAGTTTCGCTGGCATGGGATGGCTCGGCCGGCACGTCGGCCCGGTGCTCGTGCACATGGTGGCCAAAGTGCGATGCCTGCGGCGCTGCCTCGTGCCCGCAATACGGCGATGCAGCCGCCCAGATGGACTGGAGCGGCATGAACAGCAGCAAAAAGACGAGGAGCAGGCGGCGCATGGTGTGCGCGCATTCTAGTGACAAGATGGCGCGGTGCAGCATGCGCAACCGTGCATATCCCCATGCGACCAAGGGCAAGACGGGAGCAGATGACCAAATCGTCATGTCGGCTTCATCCGGCCGCCACGAGAAACTGCGGCGTGCCGTCGCTGGCGCGCACTTCGGAACACTCCACACCCCACACGCGCGCGATCGCCGCCGCGTCCAGCGTTTGCCCCACGGGCCCCACGTCGCAGCGCCCGGCCCCCATCAGCACCACGTCGTGCGCATAGCGCAGCGCCAGGTTCAGGTCGTGCAGCACCGCCACCACGCCGATGCCCTGCTCCACCGCCCAGCGGCGCACCAGGGCCATGGCCTGGTGCTGGTGCGCCAGGTCGAGCGCGGCGGTGGGCTCGTCGAGCAGCAGCCAGCGCGTGGCGCCATCGGGCCGGGGCTCCCAGATCTGCGCCAGCGCCCGGGCCAGGTGGGCGCGGGCCCGCTCGCCGCCCGACAAGGTGTTCACGCCGCGCGCCGCCAGGTGGACCACGCCGGTGGCCTCCATGGCATCGCGGGCGATGCGCGCCTCGTTCCGGCTGGGCGACTGGCGGTGCGGAAAGCGGCCCATCTCCACCACCTCCTGCACCGTGAAGTCGAAGGCCACCGCCGTCTCTTGCGGCAGCACGGCGCGCAGGCGCGCCAGCTCCAAGGCACCAACCGCAGTGAGCGCCCGGCCCCTCAGGCTGACCGAGCCCGAGCGCGGCGCGCGCTGGCCCGACAGCATGGACAGCAGCGTGGATTTGCCCGCGCCATTCGGCCCCAGGATGGCGGTGAAGCGGCCAGGCGCCAGGCGCGCATGCACGGTCGCCAGCAGCGGCAGGCCGGGCAGGCCCACCGCCAATTGATCGCACACCAGCGGATCGCCGGGATGGAGCGGGCCTGCTCTCATACCTTGCTCCTGAATTGGCGCAGCATGGCCAGGAACAAGGGCACACCGATGAAGGCGGTGAGCACGCCCAGCGGCAGCTCCGCCGGCTTGACGATGGTGCGCGCCACGACGTCGGCCGCCAGCACCAGCGCGGCGCCCAGCAGGGCCGATCCCGGCAGCACCACGCGGTGATCCGGCCCGGCCACCAGGCGCACCCAGTGCGGCGCCACCAGGCCGATGAAGCCGATGATGCCGGTGGCCGCCGTGACGGCCCCCACGGCGAGCGCCGTCACCAGCACCGCCAGGCGCTTGGTGCGCTCCACCGGCACGCCCAGCAGCGCGGCCTGCGCCTCTCCCAGCGCAATCGCGTTGAGCGGGCGCGCCAGCGCCAGGCCCAGGCCGCAGGCCACCGCCACGACGGTGCCCACGAGCGCCACGGCGCTCCAGCGCGCGCCGCCCAGGCTGCCCAGCAGCCACATCTGGATGTTGCGCAGTTGCTCGTCGGTGGAGATGAAGTTGAGGTAGCCCAGCCCCGCCAGCGCCAGCGCATTGACCGCCACGCCCGCCAGCAGCATCAGCCCCATGCGCGTGGCGCCATCGGCTTGCGCCAGCCCATAGATCAGCGCCGTGACCACCAGGCCACCGCCAAAGGCCATGGTCACCAGCGACCAACTGCCCAGCGTGCGCGGCATGTCGGGCAGCCAGTGCATGCCGAGCACGATGGTGAGCGCAGCAGCCAGCGCGGCGCCGCTGCTCACGCCGATCAGGCCGGGGTCTGCCAGCGGGTTGCGAAACAGCCCCTGCATCAGCGCACCCGCCAGCCCCAGGCCCGCCCCGGCCGCCACGCCCATCAACAGGCGTGGCAGCCGGATGTTGATGAACACCAGGTATTCCGGTGCCTGTTCGGCAGAAGGCGCCAGCCCCACGGCCTGCAGCAGCACCTGCCACAGCTGGGCGGGCGCGATGGCGTACGCGCCCTGGGTGCTGGCCCACGCCAATGCCAGCACCACCAGTACCGAGCCCACGGTCAGCGCGGTGCGGGGCGACAGGCGCCCCGCGGTCCAGCGCGCACCCGGCTGCGCCACGGCCAGGCCGCTCACGCGGTGATCGCCTGCATGCGGGTGTGCACCTCGCGCACGGCCCCGGGCAGGCGCGGACCAAAGCCCAGCAGCTGGCTGGCCTCCATCGTCACCAGGGCCTTGTGGCGGAAAGCGGGCGTGAGCGCCAGTTCCGGCCGCTGCCAGAACGCGGCCTCGCCGCCCAGCGCCTCGATGCCCTGCGTGCTGTTGAGCAGCACCTCGGGCGCGGCGCTGGCCATGGCCTCGGCCGTGAGCGGCCGGTAGCCCGCGAACTGCGTGATGGCGTTGGTGCCGCCCGCAAAACGGATCAGCGCATCGGCCGCCGTGCCGGTGCCCGCCACCATGGGGCTGCCGCCGTGCGACAGGATGAAGATCGCGCGCGGGCGGCGCGCGGACGCGGCCACCAGCTTGTGCACCGCCGCCCACTGCGCATCCAGGTCCGCCTGCAGGGCCGTGGCCTCGCGCTCGCGGCCGGCCACGCGGCCCACGGTGACCACCTTGCGCTGCACCTCGTCCCAGGTGTGGTCGGCCTTGACCAGTTCCACGCGCACCCCGGCGCTGCGCACCTGGTCCAGCACCACGGGCGGGCCGGCCTCGGTGGTGCCCACCACGGCGTCGGGCTTGAGGGACAGCAGCCCCTCGGCCGAGAGCTGGCGCATGTAGCCGACCTTGGCGGTCTTGAGCGCGGCCTCGGGGAACAGGCTGGTGGTGTCGGTGCCCACCAGCTGGCCTTGCGCGCCCAGCAGGTAGACCACCTCGGTCAACGCACCGCCCAGCGAGACGATGCGCGCCGGGCTGGCCGCGACTGCGCGCTCCGCGCCCACCACAGACAGCAGCGGCAGCGCTGCCATGCCGCGCAGCAGCTGCCTGCGCGCCGCGTCGGTCAGGCCATCACGCAGCATGGACCACCTCATCTTGCTGCGCCTGCGGCAGCCGCGCCACCAGGTCGCGCCAGCCCTGCAGCTCGGGCTTGCCGGGCTTGCGCGCACCGAAGAACATGGCCATCAGCTCGCCCGCGTGGTCGAACGCCTCGACGGAGGTGACGACGCCATCGGCCGTCGGCTTTTCCACCACCCACACGCTGGCCACCACGTCGGTGCGCAGGTGCAGGTTGAAGCCTGCGTCCAGCACGTTGATCCACTGGGCGTGCGGTGTGTCGAGCGGCTTTATGTTGCGCACCGGCCCGGTGTGGATCTGGATGCAACCGCCGCTGCCCACGAACACCATGATGGGCAGGCCGTCCACCGCGGCCTCGTCCAGCAGGCGCGATACCGCTTGCGGTTCGGCGCGCCACGCGAACTGGCCTTCGACCAGGCGAAAGCTCTGCTGACGCTCCACGCCGAATTTCCTGGTCAGGCCGAAGAACTCGTGTGTGTCCTGCATGGCACCCCAGGCCTCGCGCAGACCGTCGGCGTCGATGTCGGCATCGGGCCGCACCGCTTCCGGCGCGGGCGCCTTGCCGAACACATAGCCCGCGCTGGGCTGCGCGAAGCGGCTCACCACCGCATCGAACGCCGCCAGGTCGGTCGCTTCGCGGGTAAAGATCTTGTGCACGGCGCGGCCGCTGGCGTTGTAGAACTGCAGGCTGCGCGACGGCGGCCTGGCGGGGTCGTTGGCCAGCTCGGTCACGGCAAAGCCAGCATGCCACTGCGCGAAGAACAGGCGCAGATCGATGTCTTCGCCCAGCGCGATGCCCACCGGGCCTGTGGCCGACACGTTGGTGTAAATGCCGGTCTTCTCATGCACCACGCCTTCATTGCGCGTGAGGGCCATCAAGGGGCCGCAGGCCTCGAGCGCCTGCAGCATCTCCAGCCACGAACCCTGCAGCGGCACGGCCTTGAGCGGGTGGCCATGCTCGCCCGCGTGGGCCGCCACCGCAGCGCCTTCCGAGAGCCCCAGGCTCTCGGCCGCATCCTTGGCGCGCTTGCCGGCAGCACGTGCGGTGGCGAACTGCGCGCGAATGTCGGGTGCGGCCAGGGGCGCGGAGGCTGGAGTGCCCGGGGTGTTCGTCACGGCGCGGCTCATTGCACGGCCTCCGGCGCGGTGTGCCACAGCACGCGGCGCTGCTCTGCGGCCACCAGTGCGGCGCTGGCGGCGGTGTCCTGGCGCGCCTTGCACTGCTGTTCCCAACGGCCTTGCAGGCTCCAGACCACCGTGCGGAAGTGAGCGGTGAAGCCGTCGGCGTCGGCCAGCATCTGCAGGTTGGCCGATATCTTGCGGCCCATGGCGTCGCGGTGGGTGTCGCAGCAGGCCTGCACGTAGCCCGTCATCAGGGCGAGCGTGCCGGCCAGCAGCGCCTCGGCGCACGGCAGGCTGTACTCCTCGTCGCAGTGGGCGCTGGCATCGGAGGCATTGGAAGGGTCGGGAACGTGGCTCATGGGTGTTCTCCTTGATGGGTGGCCTTGGAACGTGTTCACGTGGGTGCTCAGAAGTCCGCCACCAGCGACACCCGCACGGAGCGGCCGGGCTGGCTGTAGGCGTCGATGAAGTTGGCGTTGGCTGCCAGGCCGCGCACGTCGGCCCAGCGCCAGTGCTTCCTGTCGGTCAGGTTGTAGATGCCGAGGTTCAGGCGCAGGTCCTTGCGGATGCGCCATTGGCCCGACAGGTCGAGCACCGTGTACGACGGCGTGAGGTACTGCGTGCTGCCCGTGGCCACGGCCACGTCGCTGGCCTTCTTGGCGGCGGCGTGGGTGGCATCCAGGCGCGCCATCCAGTGGCCGGTGTCGTAGCGCAGGCCGGCAGACAGGCGCGATGGGTCCACCGTGTTCACCGGCCTGCCGGTGGCGGTATCGCGCCCGCGCGTCTGGCCGTAGCTGAACGGCGATGTCCATTGCCCGCCGGCCCACCGGCCCCAGCGCATGTCGCCCTTGACCTCGAAGCCGTTGAGCTTGACGCGGCCGATGTTGACCGACTGGAACACCAGCGGGTTGCCCGGCGCACCGGTGCCGCCGACCTGGCGCAGGTCCTCGATGAAGTCCTTGTAGCGGCCGGTGAAGGCGGCGGCCTCGATGGAAAGGCTCTCCAAACGGCCCCGCACGCCCAGCTCGAAGTTCTGGCTCTTTTCGGGGCGCAGGTTGGCGTTGGGCACGGTCTTGTAATTGCTGACCGGGTTCTCGAAGAAGGCGTTGACCTGGCCCGCGTTGGGCGCACGAAAGCCCGCCGCGTAGTTGCCGAACACGCTCCACTGCTCGCTGGCGCGGTACAGCACGCCGAACTTGGGCGAGGTGGCATTGCCCGACAGGGACACGGCCTGCGCGCCAAAGCCCGCCTGGTCGGCCTTGATGCGGAAGGTGTCGAAGCGCACGCCCGGGGTGATGCTCCAGGGGCCGGTCACGAACTCGTCCTGCACGTACAGGGCGGCACTGGTCTCTGTGGTGTCCGGAAAGCGCTTGAGCGGGAAGGTCTCGCCCACGGGCGGGGTCACGCCGGTCTGCAGGTTCTCGACCTTGGCCGACGTGTAGTCGAAGCCGTAGGTGATCTTCTGTACCAGACCACCAGGGCCTGCGCGCAGCACCTTGCTGCCCTGCAGGTTGGCCTGCCAGGTGCGCTCGTCGTAGGTCACGTCGCGCACGCGGTCGGCGGCGGTGTTGCGGTCCTCGGTGACGTACTCGCGCGAGTGGGAATCCTGAAAGCTCAGCGTCGCCTTCAGGTCGTCGGCAAAGGCGGAGTTCACGCGCAACGAGCCCTCCCACGTCGCACGGCTGCGCTGCATGTCGGTGAACGACGTGGAGCCCAGCACGGACGTGGCGGCCAGCGGCGGCTTGGAGCGCGCGGTGAGCAGCTCGTAGTCGGAGTTCTTGTCCACATGCTCCAGCGTGAACACATGGCGCTGGCCGCCGCCGGGCGTGAGGATGACCTTGCCCAGCAGCGCGCCGCTCTGGTCCTTTTGCGGGTTGGGACGGGTGCGGTCGGCATTGGCCGCGCTGTTGGTACCCATGTTGTCGAGCTCGCTGGCGCGCGTGACGTTGCCGCCCAGCAGCCACTGCACCGTGTCGCCCGCCCGTCCCGCCACCGTGGCGCCCACGCGCTTGCCGTGGTCGTCGCCGTCGTAGCCCAGGCTCACGCGGCCGCCGATGCGCTTGTCGCCATCGAGGAAGGCCGACGGCTCGGCGGTGATGAAGTTGACCAGGCCCGCCATGCCGTCCGACCCATACAGCGCCGATGTGGCGCCACGCACGACCTCGATGCGCTGCAGCAGGCCGATGTCCAGGTAGTCGCGCCCGAAGGCATTGGCGCTGAAGACGTAGCTGCGCGGCAGGCGGATGCCGTCCACCATCATCAGCACGCGGTTGCCGTCCAGGCCGCGGATGTTGAAGCCCGCGTTCTGCTCGCGCCCCGTGGAGCCGCTGGCCAGCGTGAAGCGCGCCGGCGAGCGCGTGACCGACACGTTGGGCAGCTCGCGCGCCACATCGCGGATGTCGCGCACCTGGCCTTCCTCGATGGCCTGCGCGTTGATCACGTCGATGCTCATGGGCAGCTCGTCGCGGTCCTGCTCGCTGCGCGAGCCGCTGATGACAACCTCCTTGAGCACCGGGCCCGCAGCCACCAGCTGGGCCACATCTTGCGCATGCGCGCTGCCGATGGCGGCACATGCACAGGCCACCAGCCACGTGAGCGGCCGCAGACGGCCTTGCAGCCATTGATCGGAGGGGTGCGCCTGTGCGCGCCGGGAAGAAAACGGAGGGGTACGGAATGCCTGCGCCACGGAGGGGAGTCCTTCTCTGAAACGACAACGAATACAGAGCTGGCTCCATGCAGACGGTCCTGGCTTCTGCGGGCAGCAGAAAGGGCCGTTGTGGCTGGCTGATGGGGTGAATTATATGAGAATAATTCTCAATACGTAACCAGATTTACAACCACACGGCACCAGCCGCTCCCCAAGACACGGCGGGCCCACGAAAAAAAGCGACCGGCCGCACAACACAGCCGGTCGCTCATCTATTGATAGCTGCCAGCGCTTTACCATCAAGCGCTGCAGGCCATTTTCAATCAAACATCAAACGGTTTCCGCCACCGTTTCCGCAGCCGGGGCACCCGCTGGCGCGGCCGCCACCACCGGCATGCGGATCAGGTGGTCGAACGCGCTCAGCGCGGCCTTCGACCCATCGCCCGCAGCGATCACGATCTGCTTGAACGGCACCGTGGTGCAGTCCCCCGCCGCGAACACGCCGGGCAGGTTGGTGCGGCCGTGCGAGTCGACGATGATCTCGCCGAACCTGGACAGCTCCACCGTGCCCTTGAGCCATTCGGTGTTGGGGACCAGGCCGATCTGCACGAACACGCCTTCGAGCTGCACCAGGTGCTCCACGCCCGTGGCGCGGTCCTTGTACTTGAGGCCGTTGACCTTGCCGTCGGCACCGGTGATCTCGGTGGTCTGCGCGTTGGTGTGGATGGTCACGTTGTGCAGGCTCTTGAGCTTGTTGACCAGCACGGCGTCCGCCTTGAGCTGGTCGGCGAACTCCACCAGCGTGACATGGGCCACGATGCCGGCCAGGTCGATGGCAGCCTCGACTCCCGAGTTGCCGCCGCCGATGACCGACACGCGCTTGCCCTTGAACAGCGGGCCGTCGCAGTGCGGGCAGTAGGCCACGCCCTTGTTCTTGTACTCGGCTTCGCCGGGCACGTTGACGTTGCGCCAGCGCGCGCCGGTGGACAGGATCACCGTCTTCGATTGCAAGGTGGCGCCGTTGGCCAGCTTCACACCGATCAGGCCGCCGGGCTGGGCCGCGGGGATCAGCTGGTCGGCGCGCTGCAGGTTCATGATGTCCACGTCGTAGGCGCGGGTGTGGGCTTCCAGGGCAGCGGCGAACTTGGGTCCGTCGGTTTCCAGCACGGAGATGTAGTTCTCGATGGCCAGCGTGTCGTTGACCTGGCCGCCGAAGCGCTCGGCCGCCACGCCGGTGCGGATGCCCTTGCGGGCCGCGTACACGGCGGCCGCGGCGCCGGCGGGGCCGCCGCCGACGATGAGCACGTCGTACGGTGCCTTGGCCGACAGCTTGGCCGCGTCACGGGCGGCGGCGCCGGTGTCGAGCTTGGCCACGATCTCCTCGACCGACATGCGGCCCGAGGCGAACACCTGGCCGTTCATGAACACCATGGGCACGGCCATGATCTCGCGGTCGGCCACTTCCTGCTGGAAGGCGCCGCCTTCGATCACGGTGGTCTTGATCTTGGGGTTGACGATGGCCATGAGCGACAGCGCCTGCACCACGTCCGGGCAGTTGTGGCAGGTCAGGCTCATGTAGACCTCGAAGTTGAAGTCACCGTCGAGCGCGGCGATCTGCTCGATCACCTCGGGCTCGACCTTGGGCGGGTGGCCGCCGGTCCACAGCAGGGCCAGCACCAGCGAGGTGAATTCGTGGCCCAGGGGCAGGCCGGCAAAACGCAGCGAATTCGTGCTGCCCACGCGCTGCAGGCTGAACGAGGGCTTGCGCGCGTCGTTGCCGTCGGTGCGCAGCGTGATCTTGTCGCTGCGCAGGGATTGGATGGTCGTCAGCAGCTCGCGCATCTCGCGGGCGGTTTCGCTGTCGTCCAGGGAAGCCACCAGTTCGAACGGCTGCGTCACGCGCTCCAGGTAGGCGGAAAGCTGGGTCTTGAGTTGTTCGTCGAGCATGGTGGTGTCCTTTCGAGTTGTGACTTGCAGGGTGGGGGCTGGGGCTGCTTGTGGCAAGCCCGGCACCGCAAAGGTAGGTGAAAAAGGCGTAAAAAAGCCGGACGGCATGGCGCGCGTGCGCCATGGCGCTGTCCGGCTGGGGAGCGCCCGCAGCGCTCTGCCGAATCAGTGTCCGCTCAGATCTTGCCGACCAGGTCCAGCGAAGGAGCCAGGGTCTTGGCGCCGTCGTTCCACTTGGCGGGGCAGACTTCACCGGGGTGGGCGGCGGTGTACTGGGCAGCCTTGAGCTTGCGCACGGTTTCCTTCACGTCGCGCGCGATCTCGTTGGAGTGGATTTCGGACGTCTTGATGATGCCGTCGGGGTTGACCACGAACGTGCCGCGCAGTGCCAGGCCTTCTTCAGGGATGTGCACGCCAAACGCGTTGGTCAGCTGGTGCGTAGGGTCGCCGACCAGGGGGAACTTGGCCTTGCCCACGGCGGGCGAGGTTTCGTGCCACACCTTGTGCGAGAAGTGCGTGTCGGTCGTGACGATGTAGACCTCGGTGCCAGCCTTCTGGAACTCTGCGTAGTGCTCGGCGGCGTCTTCGATTTCGGTGGGGCAGTTGAAGGTGAAGGCTGCGGGCATGAAGATCAGCACGGACCACTTGCCCTTCAGGTCGGCTTCGGTCAGGTCGACGAATTCACCCTTGCCATTGCGGTTGACGAAAGCGGTGGTCTTGAACGGCTGAACTTGCGTATTGATCAGGGACATTGCTGTTTCCTTGTTGGTGGTTGAGTGAACAGGACTGAAGTCTAGGCCTTTCCGGGCCATCAATCCAATTAATTGATTAGATCAAATCAATTGCCAATAACTATACATCGAGACTGAAACCGGAAAATCCTCCGCCCTTGGCCCACAGGGGAGCATGCCCAACCATTGCGCCTTGTCAAATATTCAAATACAACTCATTCTCAGTTGAATTTATGATCTGCTCCAGGGGCGCAAGGCACATCCATCTCCGCACGGCTCACGTCGGGCGTGGCCCCACCGGCCCCCGCGCGCTGGATGGAAAAGCGCAAGCAGCTCATAAACTCATAGCAAAGAACCGAATCCGCCATGTTCCAGACCCTCTTGATCTGTTTCCGCGAGGGGCTTGAAGCCCTGCTTGTCGTGGCCATCGCCACCTTGTATCTGCGCAAGACCGGGCGCCTGGCACTGCTGCTGCCACTGCGCGCCGGCGTCGTGGTGGCGGTGCTGCTGTCGCTGGCGCTGGGCTGGGTGTTGTCGCAGGTGGGCGCGCTATCACCCGCGGCCGAGGGGGTGATGGCCCTGGTGGCCGCGGCCGCCGTCGCCTGGTGCGTGGTGCACATGCGCAGCGCCGGCAAAGGCATGGGCCAGGAGATCGCCCAGCGCATCGACCGCGCCAGCGTGCTGGAGGGCCCGCGCGCCGCCCTGGCCGTGTTTCTGTTCTCGCTGTTCATGGTGGGCCGCGAAGGCGTGGAGACCGCCACGATGCTGGCCGCGCTGGCCCGCAGCGCCGAGCTGGGCTACATGGCCTGGGGCGGCATCGCCGGCCTGGCCCTGGCCATCGCCATTGCATGGGCCTGGACGCGCTACGGCCGTGCGGTGAACCTGGGCCGCTTTTTCCGCGTGACCTCGTGGTTCATGGCGGTGTTCGCGGTCCAGCTCGTGGTCTATGCCTTCCATGAATTCACCGAAGGCGCGCTGATTCCGGGCATCGACAACGCCTGGTGGCACGCCGCCACCGAGGATCTGGCCGAAGGCACGGTGGCCCAGGCGATCTCGCTGGCCCTGGTGCTGGTCCCCACGCTGTGGCTGGGCATTGCGCACTGGCGCGACCAGCAGCGTGCCGGGCAACCCACGGCCACGCCAGCGGGCCCGTCCGCCAAGGCGCTGTAGACCGCTGGCAGGCCAGGCCGCCACACGCGGCCCGCCGATGCACCGGGACCCTGGGTCATCACACCCAGGGCCTCTTTTTTTGGCGGGAAGCGGCATGGCGCCGCGCACGAAGCCCGCCCCGGCCGCGCTCGGCGCGCAGCCCACCCGCGCGGGAATGCGAACACAACTCAGCATCACACGCACCCCGTGCGCCCCCGCAGGGGATTGCCTTGCGCCTGCTGACGCAGGTCACGACAATCGGGCGGAATCAACACAATAAGGAGTCCCCATGAAAGGTGACGCACAGGTCATTGGCCATCTGCAGGCCCAGCTCAAGAACGAGCTCACGGCCATCAACCAGTACTTCCTGCACTACCGCATGCTCAAGCACTGGGGCTTCGACAAACTGGCCAAGAAGGAGTACTCCGAATCCATCGGCGAGATGAAGCATGCCGACTGGCTGATGGACCGCATCTTCATGCTCGACGGCCTGCCCAACCTGCAGGACCTCGCCAAGCTCCAGGTCGGTGAAGACGTGCCAGAGATCCTGGCCTGCGACCTGCGCTCCGAACAAGGCGCCCAGGCCACCATCAAGGAAGGCATGGCCCATTGCGAAAGCGTGCGTGACTACGTCTCGCGCGACCTCCTGCAAAAGATCCTGGATGACACGGAAGAGCACATCGACTTCATCGAAACCCAGATCGACCTGATTGACAAGGTCGGCCTGCAGAACTACCTGCAGTCGCAGATGGGCGACGCGGACTGAAGCAAGAGTTCACCAGAGCGCTCCACGAAAAAAACCACCAACGAAGAAATCAGAAAAACGGGCCCTGGCCCGTTTTTTTGTGTCCGCGCGAAGGCAGGGCCGCATCGCCCTGCAGTCACAGGATGTTGCAACTGCACATCAAAGCCACCAAAGTTGCGCCACAATAAATGCGAATGCTTCTCAACAAAAGTAGAATGCGTTCTTACGACCGGCGCCCGCCCTTCCCTGCCCACCTCTTCCCCAGACCTGATGGCATGGAGTGCGCGTTGCGCCCGGGTGCCGTGATTGATTCCCTGAATACCTAGCCAGCCAGTCAGCCGGGCCCTGCCCCGCTGCAGCCAGCGTTTGTACGTTTGTTGTGTCCAAACCTGCCTGGAGCCTTCCTGATGCTGCGCCGCACCGCCAGCCCCTGCCTGCCCGGGGCCTCCGCTTCTTTCCGATCGCCCGGATCACCTGCTGACAGCCGCACCCCGGCTGGCACGCCATGAAGACCGCGCGTGTCGACTGGCGCTACCGGCTGGCCATCACCTCCCGCGCCGTGGCGGCCATCGGAGGCGGCTATGCGCTGGCGGCGGGGTTCGCGGCCGCGTTGTCGCTGGGGCTGGCGCAGTTCATGCCGCGGGTCGAGGCCGTGCTCACGGCCACCATGCTGGCCTGGCTGGCCTACGCCATGGCCGCGGGCTGGGCTTTCTATGCCCGCACCGCCCTGGGTGCATGGGCCGGCACGCTGCTGCCCGCGCTGGTACTGGGCGCCTGCGCCATGGCGCCGCAATGGATGAAGGCCGCCGCATGAACGCCACCACACTGACACCCGACGCGTCCGCAGACATGGCAGCGGGCATGCCCACGGCTGCCCCGGTCAACGCCAAGGCCAAAGCCGCCAGGACACCCAACGACCGAGAAGGCTTTCGCCAGGCGATGTCGTGGCTGCACACCTGGGCCGGGCTGATCCTGGGCTGGCTGCTGTTTGCGATCTTCCTCACCGGCACGCTGTCGTTCTTCAAGAACGAGTTCAACCTGTGGATGCGCCCCGAGATGCACGGCCTGCCCGCGGCGGATGCGCAGGTGGCCCAGAAGTCGCTGGACGCATTGCAGCGCAAGTCGCCCGAGGTCACGCAGTGGATCATGCACCTGCCCGACGAGCGCGACCCGGCCGTCAACCTGCTGTGGCGCGGCACCGGCAACGGCCGGTTCGAGACGCTGCGCATGAACCCGCAGACCGGCGAAGCCATCGAGGCGCGCCAGACCATGGGCGGGGACTTCTTCTACCGCTTTCACTTCGAGCTGCGCACGGCCCAGAAGGGCCGCTGGACCCTCGAAGGCCGCTGGGTGGTAGGCGTGGCCACGATGCTGATGTTCGTCGCGCTGATCACCGGCGTGATCACGCACCGCCGCATCTTCAAGGACTTCTTCACCTTCCGCCCCACCAAGGGCGGGCAGCGCGCCTGGCTGGATGCGCACAACGTCACCGGCGTGCTGGTGCTGCCGTTCTACCTGATGATCACCTTCAGCGGGCTGATGATCTTCCACACGCTGTACATGCCCGCCGGCATCGCCACCACGTACAAGAATGAAAAGGGCGTGGACTCCAACGCGTACTTTGCCGACCTGCAGGGCGAGAAGGCCGAAAGCCGTCCCCGCCGCGGCGCAAACGACAAGGTGGAGCCCCTGCCCGCCATCGCGCTGCAGCCCATCCTGAATGAAGCACGCACCCGCTGGGACGGCGGGCGCATCGGCAGCCTGCAGGCGCGACGCGATGCCAAGGGCCGCGCCGTGGTCGAGGTCACGCGCCACGAGGGCGACCGACTGCAGTACCGCCCGCCGCGCCTGTTGTTCGACGCCACCACCGGCCAGTGGCTGGACCAGGCCGACCCCACGGGCCACGCCGCCAAGACGTATGGCGTGCTGTACGGGCTGCACCTGGCGCGCTTTGCCGATGTGGGCATGCGCTGGGCCCTCTTCGGCTTTGGCGTGCTGGGCAGCCTGATGATCGCCACGGGCATGGTGCTGTGGACCGTCAAGCGCAGCGCCCTGTCGCAAACCAAAGCCGGCCGCCAAGGCGCTGCCACCCCTGCAGCGCGCACCAAGGCGCCCTTTGGCGAGCGTCTGGTCGCCGCCATCAACATCGCCACGCTGGCGGGCCTGCCGCTGGCCTGCGGCGTGTACGTGGCCTCCAACCGCCTGATCCCCGTGGGCATCGAGGGCCGGGCGGACACCGAGCTGGCCTGGTTCTTCAGCGCCTGGGGCATCGCGCTGCTGTGGGCGCTGGCGTGCGCCGTGGCGCGGCCCAGCCGCATGGGCTGGTCCGTGCCGCTGGGCGCTGCGGGTGCCGTGTGGACGGCCCTGCCGCTGATCAACGCACTGACCACCCACACCCACCTGGGCGTCACGCTGCCCGCGGGCGAATGGATCTGGGCGAGCATGGACCTGTCGTTCTTGGCCACGGGCCTGCTGCTGGGCTGGCTGTCCTGGCGGCTGCGCCCGGGGCGCGTGCGCAAGGGCCGGGCCGCTGTGTCCAAGGCATTGCGCCACGCCGCCGCTGCCAGCGCATCCGCCCCACAGCCCGCTGCACCGGCGCTGTCGGCAACGCCCGACGTCTCGACCTCGGGGGCCTGATCCATGTCCGCCTTTCTGCTGTGTTTCGCGGCGTGGTCCGCCATCGCACTGGGCATGGACCGCCACCATGAAGACGCGCTGGGCCGGGAAGGCACGGAGCGCCGCCTGCTGCACCTGCGCCGCGCCGGGTGGCTGGTGTTGCTGCTGTCGCTGTGGCTGGCGGCCCGCCCCTCGGGCGAGACCCCAGCCTCGCTGGGCGTCACCGCCTGGACCGTCGCGCTCTCCGTGGCGGCGGTGGCCGTGACGGCCACCATGACCTGGCAACCCCGGCGCGCCCCGGCCTTGGCGGGCGCGGCCCTGGCGGGCGGCCTGCTCGCGTGGGCCTGGGGCTGGTGATGAACACCGCCGCCCGCCCGCCAGACCTCCGCCCCTGAACGTTACCGCCACCACCCTCACCCCTTTTCACGCTTCGCACACCTCCCAGCCAAGGGCCGACCACCGGCCCGCGCCAGGCACGGGGTGCGGGGTTGCCGTCTTCATCTGCGCTGCGCACACGCCCGAGGAAAAACCATGCACGCCATCCGCCAGTCCCACACGCTCAGACCCCTGTCGGCTGCCCTGCTCGCCGCGCTTTGCAGCGCCGCGTGGGCGCAGAGCCCGCCGCCGGCCACCGCACCGCAGACGCTGGGCGAGGTCACGGTGCAGTCCACCACGGGCGACGATGGCTATTCACCCGCCGCCAGCACCTCGGCCACCAAGGGCAGCGCGCCGCTGCGCGACGTGCCCCAGGCCGTGAACGTGGTGCCCGAGCAGCTCATGCGCGACCAGGGCGCGCGGTCGATGGAAGACGTGCTGCGCAACGTGCCCGGCGTGGCCATGAGCCACGGCGACGGGCAGCGCGACCAGGTGGTGATCCGCGGCTTCACGGCCATCGCCGACCAGTTTGTCGACGGCGTGCGCGACGATGCCCTGTACTTCCGCGACCTGGCCGACATCGAGCGGGTGGAGGTGCTCAAGGGCCCCGCCGCCGTGCTGTACGGGCGCGGCTCGTCGGGCGGCCTGATCAACCGCATGACCAAGAAGCCCAGGTTCGGCGAGACCTCGGGCGAGGCATCGCTGGGCCTGGGCAGCTTCGATTACCGCCGCGCCACGGCCGATGTGAATGTGGGCATCAGCGACACCGCGGCCTTTCGCATCAACGCCGCGGTGGAAGACTCGGGCAGCTACCGCGACCAGCAGTTCGTCAAGCGCCACAACTTCGCGCCGTCGCTCGCGCTCAAGCTCGCGGCGCAGACCGACCTGCTGCTGCAGTACACCCACGCCCGCGACCAGCGCCTGACGGACTTTGGCATTCCCGCGCTCAACGGCCGCCCCGTCAACGTGTCGCCCCGCACGTACTACGGCTCCAGCAACGCCGCGCAGGACGACACCACCACCAGCACCATGCAGTCGTTCGCGGCCACGCTGAACCACCGCTTCAACGACGACTGGTCGGTGCGCAACGTCACGCGCCTGTACGACTACGCGCTGGACCGCTACAACACCCTGCCCGGCGGCACCACCGACCCGGTGAACCTGACCGTGGGCCGCACGCGCTCGTTCGTCCTGCGCGACGAAAAAGGCTTCTTCAACCAGACCGACGTCACCTGGCGCCACCAGCTGGGCGGCTTCCAGCAGGAATGGCTGATGGGCGTGGAGCTGGGCCAGCAGAAGAAGCGCGCCGAGTCCGTCTCGGGCGGCGCCGACCGCGTGCCGATCTTCAACCCCGGCAACCGCCCTGCCCCCGCCATCCCGGCCGCCAGCTTTGCGGCCGACGGCGCCATCCCCAGCCACACCACGCAGGACACGGCCGCGCTGTACTGGCAAAACCAGATCACGCTGGCGCCGCAATGGAAGGCACTGGTGGGCGCGCGCTACGACGTGTTCGGGCAGGAGACCACGTTCGACCGCAAGCTCGCGGGCCTCTCGCGTACCGACAAGAAGTTCAGCCCCCGCGCGGGCCTGGTGTGGCAGCCCAGCGAGGCGCTGTCGTACTACGTGTCGTACAGCAAGTCGTTCCAGCCCTCGGCCGAGACCTTCGCACTGGCCGCCAACAACACCGGCGCCGAGCCCGAGATCACCGAGAACAAGGAGATCGGCGTCAAGCTCGACGTGCTGGACGGCCGGCTGAACTTCACCGGCGCGCTCTTCAACCTCGAGCGCACCAACATCAAGAACACCGACCCAACCAACCCGTCGCGCCAGATCAACGTGGGCACGCAGCGCACCAACGGCCTGGAGCTGACCGCCAATGGCCGCCTGCCCGACCGCTGGGACGTGAGCGCCGGCTATGCATGGCTCGATGGCCGCATGACCCGGTCGCTGGCCACCACCAGCACCCTGCAGTTGCCCACGGCGGCCATCGCGGCGCAGGGCAAGGTGGCTGCACTCACGCCGCGCAACTCGGCATTTTTGTGGGCCATGAAGGACCTGGGCCACGGCCTGCGCGTGGGCGGCGGCGTGAACTATGTGGGTGCGCGCTTCACCTCGCTGACCAACCAGGTCACCCTGCCCGCCTACACCACGCTCGACGCCGCCGTGCAGTACACGCTGGGCCAGTGGGACCTGGACGTGAACATCAAGAACCTGGCCAACCGCAAGTACTACGTGTCGGCGCACGGCAGCAACGACAACCTGATCCTGCCCGGCTCGCCCCGCGCGCTGCAGGTGACGCTGCGCACGCGGTTCTGACGCGGCACATGCAGGCGCCGCCAGCAAATTCAAAGCCTTTTACGCCACCAGCGCTTGATGGAAAAGCGCTGGCAGCTACTCAATTCATAGCAACATCGAGGAGGAGAAGCACCATGCGCATGCACCCATTGGCCCTGGCGGCCTCGCTGCTGGCCACGCTGGCCACAGCCCAGGCCCAGGCACAGACAGCCCCCACCCCTGCCGCCACCGCCGCCCTGCCCGAGGTCAAGGTGACCGATGGCGCGGACGGCGCCACCACCGAGGGCAGCGGCCAGTACACCGCCCGCGAAGTCAGCGTGGGCAAGCTGCAGCAGACGCCGCGCGAGACGCCCCAGTCCATCAGCGTGGTCACGCGCCAGCAGCTCGACGACCGCAACCTGACCAAGGTCGAGGACGCCATCAAGCTGAGCACTGGCATGACCATCACGCGGCTGGACGGCGCGGGCAACTACAACTCGTTCCAGTCGCGGGGGTTCGATCTGGGTGCGATCCAGCTCGACGGTGTGCCCATTCCGCAAGGCAACTACAGCACGCTCGATACGGCCATGTACGACCGCATCGAAGTGCTGCGCGGCCCGGCCGGCCTGCTGCAGGGCGCGAGCGAACCCGGCGGCACCGTCAACCTGGTGCGCAAGCGCGCCCCGTCCAAACTGGCCATCGGTGCCGATGCGGCGGTGGGCTCGTTCGGCCTGCGCCGCGGCACGGTGGACGTGGGCGGCGGCCTCAACGCCGACGGCACGATCCGCGCGCGCGCCGTGGCCGTGGTGGAAGACCGCGACAGCCACATCGACACGCTGTTCAACAACAAGCGCCTGGGCTACGGCACGCTGGAATGGGACATCGCCCCGTCCACCACCGTGTCGGTGGGCGCAGCACAGCAGCGCGTGCGCGCCGCCATCGATCAGGGCCTGCCCACCTATGCCGACGGCCGCCTGGCCGACCTGCCCCGCAGTTCCTTTGCCGGCCTGCGCGCCAACCGCCAGGACCTGGAAACCACCGACGTTTTCGCCGAGCTGGAGCACCGCCTGGCCGGCGGCGGCGTGGTGCGCCTGTCCGCGCGGGACATCGACCGCACGGCCTTCTACCGCTCCGCCCGGGCCAACAGTGCCCTGGCCGCCGACGGCAGCTTCACCATGGAAACCGTGGACGGAGACTTCCACGTGCGCACCCGCAACTACGACGCCTTCCTGGCCACGCCGGTGCAGGTGGCGGGCCGCACCCACAAGCTGCTGGTGGGCGCCAGCCACAACGAAGGCAGGACCTGGGACGGCAACTACATCTACGGGCCGACCCTGCCCTTCAACCTGCTGCGGCCCAACTACGACCTGGCGTACCCCGACATCACGCTCAGGGGCTTCACCTCCATCGTCACCCGCCGCGAGAACGCGCTGTACGGGCAGGCCCAGGTCAGCCTGGCCGACACCGTCAAGCTGCTCGCGGGGGGGCGACTGTCGTGGGCCGAGGTGGTGACGCGCAGCACCAGTACCGGCGCGGTCACCGCATCGGCCGATCCCGGCCGCCAGTTCGTGCCTTCCATCGCGCTGATGTGGGACTTCCACCCGCAGTACACCGGCTACGCCAGCTACGCCGAAACCTTCGTGGTGCAAACCCAGCTCACCGCGGCCAAGCAACTGCTCGACCCGCGCACGGGCAAGCAGGTCGAGCTGGGTGTCAAGGGCGAGTTCCTGCAAAAGCGCCTGCAGGCCCATGCAGCGCTGTTCCGCATCATCGACGAGAACCGCGCTGTCGCCGACCCGGTGGTGACCAACGCATCGATCGCCGGCGGCAAGGTGCGCGCGCAGGGCTTCGAGACCGAGGTCAGCGGCCAGCCACAGCCCGGCTGGGACATCGTGGCGGGCTACGCCTACAACGACACCCGCTACCTGAAGGCGCCCGTCGCCCAGCAGGGCCAGGTGTTCAGCCCCATCACGCCGCGCCACAGCGTGAACCTATTCACCCGCTATGCCTTCACCAGCCCGGCACTGCGCGGCTTCAGCGTGGGCGGAGGCATGTCGTACCGCAGCGCGTTCTTCGCGCAAAGCGGCGCGCTGCGCATCAACGCGCCCGGCTACGCGGTGTTCAACGCGCAGGTGGGCTACCAGATCAACGACCACCTGTCGTTGAACCTGTCGGTGGACAACCTGCTGGACAAGACCTACTACGAGAAGGTATCCGGCGTGTCGCGCCAGAACTTCTATGGCGAGCCACGCCGCGTGACGGTGGCGCTCAAGGCGCGGTACTGACGGGGAAGCGGGCTACCGCCAGCGGGCCTGCCCGGGCCCGCCGGCTGCCGCGCCTCAGCGTGCGGGAGCGCGCTGCAGGTTCACCTTCCAGTCGAGCCGTGTGGCCTTGCGCGCGACGGGCCCGTGGTTCTCGCCGCTCACGCACAGGTTGCGGCCGTACTTGAACGATGGCACGTTCATGGACGGGCTGCCGGTACTGGCGGACACCACGGTATCGCAGCTGCTCACGTCCGGCTCCACATGGAAGTATGTCTGGTAGCTCTGGCCACGCTCGGGTACGAAGGCCACGGTCACCCGGCAGATCCGGTTCTGGGCCACGCGCGCATCGATGTAGTAGTGCGAGAGCACGAACGGCTTGCCGGCCGGAATCTGCACCGTCTTGCCCACGGAAGGGTTCTCCACGTCCTTCGTCATCCCGGTGAAGGTCGCCAGACGGATGCCGTCCTTGTGGGGCACGCAGTCTTCGTTCTCGTACGCCTCGGTGAAGAAGTGGGCGTTGTTGCCGACGATCTTCAGCGTGGCGCTGTCGGCGGTGGGTTGGGGGTGGTACTGCGAAGCGCAGCCAGCCAGCGCGATGGCGCAAAGGGCAAGGCAATGTTTCATGGATGAAAGTGTCTTTTGATGGCCGGAAGGCCAAGTGTTGTAGTGGCGACGGTCACGCACCCGTTCGGGCACGCCCGCGCACTATAGCCACGCAAGCACTTTGGTGGCTCGGCCAACGCCAGTGCGCCGGGGCACTGCACGCGATGCCACGGGCGGGCGCCCCCTGCCCGCGCCCACCCGCCACCGGGTGTTGCTCATCCCAGACAACGCGGCGCCCCGCGCATCCCCACAATAGGAATAATTCCCATTTGCAATGTAAAATTAGGTATCCGCAAGCCACAGCCCGCGCCCCGCAGCCGGCTGCAGCCAGCACCCACCGCCCCTTCGACGTTTCCGGGTTGCCTGGCTTGACTTCATTCGCCCCTGCTTTTGCCACCTGGGTGGCATCTCCACCGCCGCGTCGCCCGTGCTCGCCGCGCGGGGACCGGGCGCGCGCGCGGGCACCGCGCCCCTATCTTCCGACACCGCCATGAGCCCCACCGCCTTGCGCCGCTGGAGCTGGACCCACAAGTGGTCCAGCCTGGTGTGCACCGTCTTCATGCTGCTGCTGTGCCTCACGGGCCTGCCGCTCATCTTTCACCACGAGATCGGCCACCTGCTGGGCACCGAGGTCGAGGCGCCCCCCATGCCCGCCCACGCGCCGCGCGCCAGCCTGGACAAGGTGCTGGCCGCCGCGCAGGCCCTGCACCCCGAGCGCGTGGTGCAGTTCGCCTCGCAGCCCGAGGACGACGACGCGCTGTGGTTCGTCACCCTCACGCCCACGCCCGCACCGACCGAGGATTTCAAGTCGATCGCGGTCGACGCGCGCACGGCCGCCGTGCTGTCGCAGCGGCCGGTGGACCAGGGTTTCATGTACATCATGTTCCGCCTGCATGTGGACCTGTTCGCGGGCCTGGCGGGCAAGCTGTTCCTGGGGTTCATGGGCTTGCTGCTGCTGGTGGCCATCGTCACCGGCGTGGTGCTGTACGCGCCGTTCATGCGCAAGCTGGCTTTCGGAGAGGTGCGCCGGGAGCGCTCCACCCGCGTCAAGTGGCTCGACCTGCACAACCTGCTGGGCATCGTCACCCTGGTGTGGGCCCTCGTGGTGGGCGCCACGGGCATGATCAATACCTGGGCGGACCTGATGATCAAGTACTGGCAGTACGACCAGCTGTCCGTCCTGCTCAAGCCCTACGAAGGCCAGCCCACCGTGCCCGTGGCCGAGCGCGGCCCGCTGCAGCAGTCCCTGCAGGCCGCGCAGGCGCACGCGCCGGAGATGAAGCTGTCGTTCATCGCCTTCCCGGGCACCGCGTTCTCCAGCCCCCACCACAACACCTTCTTCCTGCGCGGCAAGGAACCGCTGACCTCGCGCCTGCTGCAGCCCGTGATGGTGGACGCGCGCACAGCCCAGGTCACTGCCGCGCCGCAGTTGCCCTGGTACCTCACGGCGCTGCTGGTCTCGCAGCCGCTGCACTTTGGCGACTACGGCGGCATGCCGATGAAGATCATCTGGGCGCTGCTCGACATCGCGACCATCGTCGTGCTGGGCAGCGGGCTGTACCTGTGGCTGCGCAAGGGCGTGCAGGCGGGCAACGCCACGGCGGCCACCACCGCGCCAGTGCCCACCGGCCTGCCCGCGACGGCTGCCGCTTCAGTACGCACCGGCAGCCCGCTGCCGCGCACGGAGGGCCGCGCATGAAGCCGACCCCGTTCTGGTCGCTGTGGGGCTGGCCCATCGTGATGGGCGTGCTCACCACCACGGGCCTGATCACCGCCCTGGTGTCCGACACCTGGGGCGACTGGTGGTCATGGGTGGGCCTGGGCGTTCCGGTGGCGGTGATGGGATGGTTCTCGTGGCCTTTTGCACAGAGTGCCCACCGTTCCACACCTGCCCCGCACGCCACCCCAGGTCGCACCGGCGACCCTGCAGATACCGACATGCGCAGCAGCGACACCGCTTCGGCCCCGCGCTGACACCCCCTTCAACTTCACTTTTTCAGACCACGACCATGCGCCCAGCCACATCCTTCCAGCCTGCCCCGCTGCGCCCCGTTTTTGCCGCCACGCCGGTGGCCATTGCCGCCGCCGTGATGCTCGCGCTGGCGGCGCCTGCCGTGCTGGCCCAGCAGGCTGCGCCAACCACCCCGGCGGAAGGCAAGGCGCTGTCCACCGTGACGGTGAACGCCAGTGCCGACGCATCGGCGCAAGGCCTGTCGCCCGCCTACGCTGGCGGCCAGGTGGCGCGCGGCGGCCGTGCCGGCGTGCTGGGCACCAAGGACGCGATGGACACGCCGTTCTCCATCACCAGCTACACCAACGAGTTCATTCAGGACCGCCACGCCCGCAGCGTGGGTGACGTGCTGCAAAGCGACCCCACGGTGCGCGTGGCGCGCGGCTTCGGCAACTTCCAGGAGGCGTACTTCATCCGAGGCTTCATCCTCGATTCGGACGACACGGCCTACAACGGCCTGTACAGCCTGCTGCCGCGCCAGTACATCGCCACCGAGCTGTTCGAGCGCGTGGAAGTGCTGCGCGGCGCATCGGCCTTCTTGAGCGGTGCCAGCCCCAATGGCGGCGGCATCGGCGGCTCCATCAACCTGCTGCCCAAGCGCGCGCCCAACGAGCCTTTGAACCGCGTGACCTTCGGCGTGTCGAGTGGCGGGCAGACGCAGCTGGCGGCCGACATCGCGCGCCGCTTCGGTCCCGACGGCAACACGGGCATCCGCGTGAATGCGGCCACCCACAACGGCGGCACGGCCGTGGACCATGAAGACGTCAAGCTCGGCCTGGCGGCCGTGGGGCTGGACTGGCGCAGCCGCGACGTGCGCCTGTCGGGCGACATCGGCTGGCAGGACCACAAGCTCAAGAGCACCCGCACCAACGTGACGCTGGGCGCCACCGCCACGCAGATGCCCACCGCCCCGGACGGCGGCACCAACTTCGCCCAGCCCTGGACGTATTCGAACGAGCGCGACACCTTCGGCACGCTGCGCGGCGAGTGGGACATCACGCAGGACATCACCGGCTGGGCCGCCGCTGGCGCACGCCGCAGCTCCGAGGCCAACTCGCTGGCCAACCTGACGGTGAGCGACAGCAGCACCGGCGCGGGCTCCACCTACCGCTTCGACAACACCCGCAAGGACAGCGTGAACACCGGCGAGCTGGGCCTGCGCGGCAAGCAGCAGACCGGCAGCGTGGGCCACGAATGGGTGGTGGTGGCATCGCACTTCAGCGCGGACAAGAAGAACGCCTACGCGATGGACTTTGCCAACACGCAGGCCACCAACCTCTACAACCCCGTGTACAGCCCGCTGCCGGGCTTCAGCGCGGGTGCCTTCCGGGGCGGCGACCTGGCCGACCCGCGCCGCACCGGCAGCACGCGCCTGACCAGCTTTGCCATCGGCGACACGGTGTCGCTGCTGGACAAGCGCCTACTGCTCACCGGCGGCCTGCGCCACCAGACCATCGAGATCGCCAACTACGCCTACGGCACGGCGGCCGAGACCGACCGCTACGACCAGAGCCGCACCAGCCCGCTGCTGGCGGCCGTCTACAAGCTGGACAAGAGCCTGTCGCTGTACGGCAACTACGTGGAAGGCCTGAGCCAGGGCGCGACCGCGCCCTCCACCGCCGCCAACCGTGGCGAGATGCTGTCGCCCTATGTCGCCAAGCAAAAGGAAGTGGGCGTGAAATTCGACGGCGGCCGCTTTGGCGGCAGCGTGGCGCTGTTCTCCACCACCAAGCCGCGCGCCTACGTGGGCAGCGACAACATCTTCCGCAGCAACGGCAAGGACCGGCACCAGGGCATCGAGCTGGCCGTGCAGGGCGAGGCCACCAAGGGCCTGCGCCTGCTGGGCGGCCTGACCTGGCTCGACGCCAAGCAGCTGAACACGGGCACCGCCAGCACCGACGGCCGCCGCGTGATCGGCGTGCCCAGGCTGCAGGCCAACATCGGCGCCGAGTGGGACGTGCCGGGCGTGAACGGTCTGGCGCTGGACGGCCGCCTGGTGCACACCGGCTCGGTGTATGCCAACGCCACCAACACCATCAGCGTGCCCGGCTGGAACCGCCTGGACGTGGGCGTGCGCTACCTGACCGAGGTGCAAGGCCGCCTCGTGACGCTGCGCGCCCGCGTGGACAACCTCACCAACCGCAACTATTGGGCATCATCGGGCGGCTACCCCGGCGCGGGTTACCTGGTGGTGGGTGCGCCGCGCACGCTGTCGGTCAGCGTGGGCGTGGACTTCTGACGCCACCGGCTCTCCCCACCCTGCACCACAGTCCCTTGCCCCAGCGGCGCGTCCATCCGGACGCTGCACCCTGCACACCGCCGCACAGCCACCGAGCGCCTGACCACCGGGCGTAGGCAGCCAATCCCTTTCGCGCCGCGTTTCGCCCCCTCGTCCAGGGGCGCGGAGCGCTGCGTGCTTGCCGATTTTTGTTGAAACCACCGAAAGGAAACTGCCATGTCCTCGTCCCTGCGCCACAAGGCCCCCGTGCTTGCCGCCCTGCTCGCCTGTGCATCCCTCACCGCCGTCACCGCCGCCCACGCCCACCAGGTGTGGCTGGAAAACGCGGGCGGCCAGGCCCGCCTGCACTTTGGCGAGTTCAACGACAACCTGCGCGAGACCTCGCCGGGCTCGCTGGACAAGTTCAAGGGCGTGCCCGCACTCGAGCAGCGCACTGGCACCACGGCGCAGCGCGTGGACGGCCAGCTGGGCAAGGACGGCTTCACCTACACCGTGGCCGGCACGCCCGACACGCTGTTCGCCGCCGCCACCTACCCGCTGATCGACCGCAGCAAGCGCAACCTGCCCGCGATGTACTGGCAGCCCTCGGCCCGCTGGGTGGCGGGCCTGACGCAAGCCGTGGCGCCCACCGCGCCGCTGGACCTGGTGCCCACCGGCAAGCCCGGCGAGTTCAAGGTGGTCTACAAGGGCGCGCCGCTGCCCAAGGCCAAGGTGCAGCTGGCAGCCCCCTCGGGCTGGACGCGCGAGGCCGAGGCGGCTGAAGACGGCACCGTGACCTTCGTCACCCCCTGGAAGGGCCAGTACGTGGCCGAGGTCAAGCACAGCGACAAGACCCCCGGCGAAGCCCAGGGCGAGAAATACGGCGAAGCCAGCTACGTGACCACGCTGACCTTCGTGCTGGCCGACGGCATGGCGTCGCCCGCCCTGCCCGCGCCCCCCAAAACCCACTGAGCCACATCGACCGCACCACGCCCCATAACCGCTGCGCCGGGCGGCGGCGCAGCCCGGTACAGCCCATCCGGCACCACCGCACCTGGGCCGCGCCGCGCGGAGCCGTCGCCGCGCGACCCCAGACGGTCCGACTTCCTGCCAGAGCCAGCCGATGACGCCAGCGGGTTCATGCGGGCCGCTTCACGCCCACTTTTCAGCATCAAATTGCCACCTAACGCTAGATATACAAGCGCTAGAAGCTATTAAAAACATAGCATCATGATCCAACCGAACTTTTTGCGCACCGCCGTGGCCCACGCCGCCCTGCTGGCCCTGTGCAGTACAGCCCTGGCACAAACCAGCGCGGCGCCAGACGCCGCCGACCCGCCCACGGCGGCGCCATCGATGCGCCAGGTGGATGTGGTCGATTCGACCGCGGGCGCGGCCGCCACGCCCGCACGGCGCGCCCAGAGCAGCTCGCGCCTGGGCCTGTCGGTGCTGGAGACACCCCGCTCGGTGAGCGTGATCGACAACGCGCTGATGGAGCAGCAGATGGCCACCACCGAGCGCGACGTGCTGCGCAACGCTTCGGGCGTGTCCATGCGCAGCGAGTACTACGGCTCGTACTCGCAGTTCTCCATCCGCGGGCTGTGGGCCAACAACACCTTCAACTTTTTGCGCGACGGCGCCAAGTTCGTCCACCTGCTGGACCCGCCACTGTTCAACATCGAGCGGGTCGAGGTCATCAAGGGCCCTGCCGCGCTGGAGTTCGGCCAGGTCGCGCCCGGCGGCCTCGTCAACTACGTGAGCAAGCGGCCCCAGGCCGAGGCGCTGCGCAACGTGAAGGTCGGCGTGGGCAGCGACGGCTGGCGCCATGCGGAGTTCGACCTCACCGGCCCGCTCAACGCCGACGGCACGCTGCGCTACCGGCTCGATGGCGGCGCCAGCCGGGGCGGCAGCTTCGTGGACGGCAACACCCCGCGCAAGCAGGGCATCGCCGGCAGCCTGGAGTGGCAGATCACGCCCGACACCGTCTGGCGCGCGCAGGCCGAATACCAGGGCATCGACGGCGTCTCCACCGTGGGGCTGGCGGTGCCCGACCCCAAGAACCCGCGCAGTGCCGACGTGCTGCCGGTGGGCGCGTTCTACGGCGAGCCGTGGCTGACCACCGACGGCCGCATGCGCTTTTACTCCACCGAACTGGAGCACCGCTTCACCGATGTACTGCAGGGCCGCGTGCACCTGTCGCGCAACGAGACGAACCGCAACGTGAACCTGCCCTCGCCCATGGGCCCTGCGGCCAACGGCCGCGTCCCGCGCGGCTACTGGCTGGCACCCGGGCAGGAATACACGTCGGACACCGCGCTGGCCGAACTGCGCGCCAAGGTGCAGACCGGCCCGGTACCACACACCCTGCTGGCCGGCATGGACTGGCGCACCATCCAGGGCGTGTACGGCGCGCGCGCCACCGGCAACCTGGGTGCCGTCGACCTCTACAACCCGGTGACGGGCCTGGTGCCACCCGCAGCGTCCACCGGCGTGTCCCGGCTGTCCTCGGACGCGCGCAACACCGGCGTGTTCGTGCAGGACCGCATGGTGCTGGGCGACTTCGGCCTGCTGCTGGGCCTGCGCCACGACCGCTTCAAGGACGCGTACTCCACGCCCGCCACCGACCTGAGCAAGACACAGCCGAGCGCGGCAATCAGCTGGGAGCCCCGCCCCGGCAGCATGCTCTACGCGAGCCATGCGCGCTCGTTCCAGGCCAACACCAGCACGCTGCTGTGGGGCGACCGCTCCGCGCCGCCGTCGGAGGGCAAGCAGCTGGAGGTGGGCTGGAAGCAGGAATGGCTGGACCAGCGCCTGATGACCACGGTGTCGGCCTTCGAGCTGGAGCTGACCAACGCGCCCGCCACCGACCCGCAGCACGCGGGCTACTCGGTGCTGACCGCCCGCCAGCGCATCAAGGGCATCGAGCTGGAGCTGCAAGGCCGCATCACCCCCGGCTGGACGGTGACGGCCAATGCGAGCTTCCACGACCCCAAGGTGCTGTCCGACACCACCGCCGGTGCCAACGTGGGCAACCGTGTCGCGCTGGCCACGCGCCGCAACGCATCGCTGTGGACGCAGTACCGCCTGCCGCAACTGCCCGGCCTGTGGGTCGGCGGCGGCCTGGTGCACCAGGGCGACAAGTTCACCGCCAACGACAACAAGTGGCGCCTGCCGGGCTTCACCGTGGTCGACCTGGCCGTGGGCTACCAGTTCCCGGGCGGCGTGCGGCTGCAGGCCAACCTGAAGAACGCGGGCAACCGCCGCTACTACCTGGACGGCACGGCCACGGCCGCCGGCTTTGGCACCGTGGTGCCCGGCCAGCCGCGCACGGTACAGGTGTCGCTGGACTACACGTTCTGAGGGCGCGCCACACCGTCCGCACCACCCCATCACCTGACCGCAGGCCAGCGCTTGCCCCCGCAAGCCTTGCGCCTCGGGCTTGAAGAGTTTTCAACCATCGGAGAAACAGCACCATGAGACCTGGCACCACCGCCTGCCGCACCGCCATCGCGCAGGCCGCATTGCTCGCGCTGTGCGGCGCCGCCCACGCCCAGCAGGCCACCGCCGAAGGCACGGCCGCCCCCACCGCCGAAAGGGCCCTGGCCCCCGTCACCGTGAGCGCGGGCAGCGAACAGGAAAGCCCCACAGCCCCGGTCACCGGCTTCGTCGCCAAACGCGCGCTGAGCGCCACCAAGACCGACACGCCCCTCATCGAAACCCCGCAGGCCATCAGCGTGATCACCCGCGACCAGATCGAGGCGCAGGGCGTGCAGACGCTGCGCCAGGTCACGGCATACACGGCCGGGGCGGTGTCGAACTACTTCGACAGCCGCGTGGACAGCTTTGCCGCACGCGGCGGCACCGTGTCGCAGTACCAGGACGGCCTGCTGCGCACCTACGGCACCTACAACACCAGCCGGCCCGACCCCTACACGCTGGAGCGGGTGGAGTTTCTGCGCGGGCCGACCTCGGTGCTGTACGGCCAGGGCAGCGTGGGTGGCGTGCTCAACCTCACCAGCAAACGCCCGCAGGCAGAAACGCAACGCGAGCTGCAGCTGCAGCTGGGCAACAACGCCCGCAAGCAGATCGCCGCCGACCTGACCGGTGCGCTCGACCAGGACGGCCAGTGGCTCTACCGCCTGGTGGCCGTGGGCCGCGACAGCGGCAGCCAGGTGGACCACGTGGACGACGACCGCCTGGTGTTCGCGCCCTCGCTCACCTGGAAGCCCAACGCCGACACCTCGCTCACGCTGCAGGCGCTGCACCAGAAGGACCAGAGCGGCTCGATCATCGGCTTCTTCCCGTGGCAGGGCACGCAGCTGGCCAGCCGCTACGGCCAGATCCCGCGCAACACCTTCATCGGCGAGCCGGGCTGGGACGCGTTTGACACCACCAACAACTCCTGGGGCTACCTCTTCAGCCACCGCCTGAACGCGGACTGGACCGTGCGCCAGAACCTGCGCCGCACCGTGAGCGAGGTGGACTACCGCACCATCTACACCAGCTTCACCGCCAACGCCGCCACGGGGCGCCCCGCGCGCCCCGTGTTCAACAGCGACGCCCGCACCGTCGTGCGCGACGCGGTGTGGAACATCAACACCGGCCGCATGCTGCTGATCGACACCCAGCTCGAAGGCAAGCTCAAGACCGGCAGCGCGGACCACACCCTGCTCGCGGGCCTGGACGTGCAGCGCAACCACACCGGCCAGCAGGCCTGGCGCGCCGTGGCACCGGCCATCGACGTGTACAACCCGGTGTACGGTAACTTCACGCCACCCACCACAGCGCAGCTGGTGCGGCAACCGAACGTGGTGCAAAAGCAGCTGGGCTTTTACCTGCAGGACCAGATCAAGTGGGACCGCTGGACCGCCACGCTGGGCCTTCGCCACGACAGCGCCCAGACCGACACCGTGGGCCGCCCCGCGGCCGCGGTGGATGACAAGGCCTGGACCAAGCGTGCGGGCTTCACCTACCAGATGGACGGCGGCTGGGCCCCTTACGCGGGCTATTCCGAGTCGTTCCAGCCGCTGGGCGGCGTGGACGCCTACGGCACGGCCTTCAAACCCCAGCGCGGCGAGCAGTGGGAGGCCGGCGTGAAATGGCAACCCGCCGGCCAGGGCATCAGCGCCTTCGCGGCGGTCTACCAGCTGCGCGAGAAGAACCGCAAGACCAACGACCCCGGCAACCCGCTCAACAGCCTGCAGATCGGCGAAGTCAAGGTCCGGGGCTTTGAAGCCGAAGTGCAGGCCAGCCTCGCACGCCAGTGGGACTTCACCCTGGGCTACGCGTTTACCGATGCCAAGATCAGCCGCAGCAACGCCGGCGACCAGGGTACTCCCGTGGCCAGTGTGCCCAAACACACCGCATCGGCGTGGCTGAGCCACCGCTTCGCCAGCGAGGGCCGCGGCGGCTGGACCGTGGGCGCCGGCGTGCGCTACACCGGCTCGCAGTGGAGCGGCACCAGCGCCATCAGCACCCCGGCCGCCACCCTGGCCGATGCGATGGTGGCGTACGACGCCGGCGACTGGCGCGTGGCCTTCAACGTGGTCAACCTCGCGGACAAAGTGCACATCACGCAGTGCCTGGCGCGGGGGGATTGCTTCTACGGGCAGGCACGGACGTACACATTGACTTCGACGTACCGGTTCTGATGGTCAGAAAGGGGAAACCGCGAGCAACAGACGCAAGCGGTTTCCGGGAGGTATCCAGGCTTTTGCGGGTCGCGGTGCATCCCGAACTAGCCCACCCGACTGTGCTGCGGCATGCACGCAAGCGGCCAACACGACGTAGGCTGGCAAACCCTCCGCGATCCCATTCAGCTCTACTACACTGAGAATTGGAGTTCACTTTACCAAGCCCATGCAACCTAGTCCAAAGCCCTCGAAAGTGGCCGCGCTTGTCCCGGCGTGGCAGTCTTCGGCATTCATTCAAGCAACCCTCGACTGCCTCTCCGCGCAGACTTACCCTCACCTGGAAGTTATCGTCTCTGTAGATGAATGCAGTGATTCAACTTATGAGATCTGCATGGCGCATGCTCAGAAAGACTCGCGCTTCAGGGTGATCTTGCAACCGCATCGACTAGGTTATGTGGGCAACTGCAACTTTTTACTTGATCAGACTGACGCAGATTATGTACTGTTTGCGTTTCACGATGACATCCTAAAACCCGAATACATCAAACTGCTGACAGAAGTGCTGGACATGCGGCCAGAGGTTGTCATGAGTTATTCGGACGTACACTTGACAAACACCAACGGAACTCAAGAGCACTGGATATTCACGGAGCTTGAGGGTGTTCGCGACCCGGTCCAACGGGGTGCACTCATGATGAGTGGGAGTAATAAATGGTGGGTACCCAATCGGGGACTATTTCGCCTAAATCAAGCGCGGCAAATCAACGGCCTCAAAACCCATCGCGCAGGAGAATTTTCCGCAGATTGGCCGTGGCTGTTCCACATGAGCCTCCTGGGAGAATTCGCACGCACCCCTCAAACTCTATGCTACAAATACTACAAACCCGGTAGCTTATCCAGAAGTTGGGAATTCTCCAAACGCCAACGCTATGAGGTCTATGCCGCGATAATGCGAGAAATTTGGATTTCCAACCTCACTACTGAGCAAAAAATGACGCTCGCCAGCCCTTTGGCGAGATGGCTCTATCAAAACAATCCAGATCTCAAAAAAGAGGAAAAGTGATGAACACCATCGCTCCAAACCTCTGTTCCAGTTGGTTTGGGGGGCGAGTCCGCTTCATTGACCTTCCCACTCACACTGATGAGCGAGGCAATCTGCTGCCCCTCGATTTTGATAGCCTGCCCTTCACGCCACGCCGCGCATTCACAGTGACAGATGCCCCAACCGGATCCATTCGGGGGGAGCATGGCCACCGCAGCGGGGAACAACTCCTCATTTGCTTGCATGGCAAGATCGGCCTCTTGCTCAGAAAGGGGCACGAAGAAGTGGATACTGTGCTGACACCAGCCGGACCAGGCCTCCTTTTAGGAGCTGGCGTGTGGTGCCGCCAGACTTATTTGGTTTCGGATTCCTCACTTTTAGTATTGGCCAGCGAACCCTATGATCCCGGATCATATGTCTCGACCTGGAATTAAGACATATGCGAAATCCCCCCCGAATTGCCATCCTTGGTGCTGGAATCATGGGCTGCTCTGCAGCGCTGTTTTTTGCCCGCAAAGGAATCGAAGTATCCATCTTCGATATGGCTGAACAACCGTTCAGTGCGGCAAGCCGATGGAACGAAGGAAAAATCCACTTGGGGTGCCTCTACAGCGCAGATCCATCGCTAAGCACGGCGGATCATGTGATTCCCGGCGGTCTCAGATTTCGTCCATTGATAGAGGAATTGATCGGCACGTCCCTCGCTCCAGCCATTACCTCCGAAGACGACCTGTTTTTTTGCCATCGCAAATCCGTGACTTCTGCATCGGAAATGAAGACGTACATGGAGAAAGTCGTTGAGCGCGTGCGATCTCACCCAGATGCAGCGCGATATCTAGCAGATGCGTCTGAAAGTCGGATTCACCAGCTGAGCTCTTCCGAACTGGCTGGTTTCACATCGTCGCCAGATATTGTTGCAGGCTTTCGGGTTCCAGAAAGATCCGTTGATACCAATTGGGTCGCCGAGCGGTTTATACCTGCGATGGGCGCTGAAAAATTGATTCAACAATTTATGGGAACCCGTGTCATGGCTGCACGGCCCGCAGAGGTTGGAATCAACGGCACGTGGAAAATAGAGACTTCCGCAGGCATATTTGGCCCATACGACTACGTAATAAACTCGCTCTGGCAAGGTCGTTTAGCGATAGATCGAACTGCGGGGCTAGAGCCGACAGGAGTTTGGTCGAACAGGTACCGTCAATCGCTTTTCTTGCACACTGCAGAACCGGTTCATGCCCCTTGCGCTGTCATCGCCACCGGACCATTCGGAGACATAAAAAACTACAACGGGCGTGATTTTTACCTCTCCTGGTATCCCGATGGTTTGCGTGTAGACAGCTCTGACATTTCACCACCGGAGCCTCATTTAGCTTCCAAAGATGCTGAGGATATATCGAATTCCATTCTCAACCATCTTCAAGCCTTATTGCCGTGGGTAGCGCAAATTCGCGAGCAAGCAGAGCGTTCCACCCTTGAAGGCGGATGGGTTTTTGCCGCCGGCCAAGGAGCACTTTCGGATCGAAAATCAACGCTGCACCGTCGTTCTGAGTATGGAACCACAAAATTGGGAAACTATATTTCCATCGACACTGGAAAATACTCAACGGCGCCAGCCCTGGCTCAGGCACTGGTAGAAAATATCATATGAACGTGGAATAACTATCACATTTCGGTGTGATTGATAGTTTCTAAAAATCTCCTTGATTGCTTACCACCGCAGGCAGCGAGCGGCGTCGAGCAAACGACAGCCGCTGCGAACGCTCCTCATCCGACAGCACCAGTTCAGTCTTCGGTCTGCCTGTCCTCATCGCGGTATCTCCGTTTCAAAGATACCTCACTGGTACGCACGATAAGTACCAGTTGTTCACGAGACGGAGCACCAGTCCACAGAACGGCTATTGCAGCCAGCATCAAGGACAACAACAGCACACCCCACTGGGAAAGCGTTGGAATCCCCGTGGAGACTGCGGCCAGTGCCACACCGCCCGGATCCGGGATAGAGCCATTCAGCGCTAGATCATCATCCCCCAAGCCGCCATCCGTAAGTACCAGCGTGACTGTGTTGCCGGTGATCGTCGCTCCGGGGAACGGGTACCAGTGGGGTGCACCCTGGCCCGGCGTAGGGCCGTATTTCATGTACACGGCGCCGGATGGGAACGGCTGCGGATAAGTCAGCGTGATGGTCACTGCGGCACCGTTGGTGCAACCTCCGACGATCACATCGAATAAGCCCTGGGGAAACACATACCCGGCCGTGCCCCCGGAAGGCGGCGAGCCCGCGCCTCCCGTACGGGGGATGAAATTCGCCTGGTCAAAACCGCAGCCAGCCGGCCCCGACAGGCTGGCATTCACCGTACCGCCTCCGGTGGGGCTGATGCCCGTCGCCGTGGTGGGGCGCGAACGCATCACGGTGACCGTGTAGTTTTTGGTGGAGCCGCTCTGGGCGGTCACTTGCACAGTGACCATGTTGTTGCCGACGTTCAGCGCAATGGGGGCCGACGCGTTGCCGCTGGGCGTGGCAACGCCGTTGACCATGACACTCGCACTGCCATCGGCCACGGTGGGGGTGACGGTGATGGAGCTGTCGGGCACGGTAGCGGTGTAGTTCTGCTGGGCCGCGCTGAATACCGGGCTCAGGGTGCCGCTCGACAACAACAATGCGCCCAGGTCGTTATTCGACGAGACCGCACGCGTCACGGTGACCGTGTAGGTCTTGGTGGTGCCATTCTGCGCGGTGACCACGACCGTGACGGTGTTCGCACCGGTGTTCATGGCGATGGCGCCGGAGGCATTGCCGCTGGCCACGGCAACGCCGTTGACCGTCACCGCTGCGTTCGGTTCATTGACCGTCGGCGTGACGGTGATGCTGGTGGTCGCGGCCGCGATCGACATCGTGTAGCCCGTGGTGCTCGGCGCAAACGCCGGGCTGATGCTGCCGCCCGGCAACGCCAGGGCCGACAGGTTGGCGTCGCCCGATCCCGCCCGCGTCACCGTCACCGTGTAGGTCTTGGTGGTGGTGCCGTCCTGCGCTGTCACGACGGTGGGAATGGTGTTGGCACCCACCGCCAGCGCAATCGCGCCCGAGGCACTGCCGCTGGTGGTGGCCACCCCGTTCACTGTGACGCTGGCAGTGGCATCGGCCACGGTTGGCGTCACGGTGAGGGAGGTGGTGGCGTTGCCGACGCTGGCCGTGTAGCTGGTGGTGCCAGCGGCAAAGGCAGGCGCCAAGGTGCCACTGGACAAGGACAGCGCAGACAGATCAGCGTCACCCGAAGGCAGCGCGCGCGCGATGGTCACGGTGTAGCTTTTGGTCGCGCCGTTCTGGGCGGTGACGACGATGGTGACCGTGTTACTGCCCGGGTTCATCGCGATGGCACCCGAGGCGGCCCCGCTGGTGACAGCCACCCCGTTGACGGTGATGCTGGAGGTGCCAGCGGCCGCGGTGGGGGTGACGGTAAGGCTGGAGGTGCCGGCCGCGATAGAGGCGACATAGCCCGTCGTGCCCGATGCGAACACCGGGCTCAAAGTGCCGCTAGAGAGACTCAGCGCAGACAAGTCAGCGTTGGACGACGGGGCACGGGTCACGGTGACGGTATACGTCTTGGTCGTGGTGCCGTCCTGGGCCGTAACGACCGTGGTCAGGGTGTTGCTGCCCACATTCAGCGCAATCGCGCCCGAGGCATTGCCGCTGGTAGTGGCCACACCGTTCACGGTGACGCTAGCGGTACCGGCGGCCACGGTCGGGGTCACCGTGAGCGAGGTGGTGGCGTTGCTGACGCTGGCCGTGTAGCTGGTGGTGCCAGCTGCAAACGCAGGCGCCAAGGTGCCGCTGGACAGCGACAGCGCAGACAAGTCGGCATTGGACGACCCGGCCCGGGTCACGGTCACGGTGTAGCTCAGCGGCGTGCCGTTCTGCGCGGTGACGGTGACGGTGATGGTGTTGCTACCGACGTTCAGCGCAATCGCGCCCGAGGCGTTGCCGCTGGTGGTGGCCACGCCATTGACGGTGACGCTGGCGGTAGCGTCGGCCACGGTGGGGGTGGCGGTCAACGACGTGGTGGCATTGCCCACACTGGCCGTGTAGCCGGTGGTGCCCGAGGCAAACGCGGGGGTCAGTGCGCCGCTTGAAAGCGACAGCGCGCCCAGTTGGTTGTTGCCCGACGCGGCCGCGCGGGTGACGGTGGTGGTGTAGGTGCTGGTCGTGGTGCCGTCCTGGGCGGTCACGACGGTGGTAATCGTGTTGGAGCCCACTGCCAACGCAATGGCCCCCGACGCATTGCCGCTGGTGACAGCGACACCGTTGACGGTGACGCTGGCAGTGGCATCGGCCACGGTGGGCGTGGCAGTGAGCGATGTTGTAGTGAAGGGCACGCTGGCCGTGTAGGAGGTGGTGCCCGAGGCGAACACGGGGTTCAAAGTACCTGCCGAGAGCGCTAGGTTGCTCAGGTTGGCATTGCTCGAGGGCGGTGCCGCGCGCGTGACGGTGATGGTGTAGGTCTTGGTGGTGCTCCCGTCGAGAGCCGTGACGACGGTGGTGATGGTGTTGGAGCCGACGTTCAGCGCAATAGCCCCTGAGGCGGTGCCGCTGGCAACGGTCACACCGTTGACGGTGACGGTTGCGCCCGGAGTGTCGACCGTTGGCGTGACAGTCGTGCTGGTTATTGCGTTGGCGACCGTAAAGCCGTAGCTGGTTGTCGCGGCCAAGAATGAAAAGCCGCCGGACGACGCCGACAGGGCACTCAAGTCGGCATTGCCGGTGGGCTCGGTGAACACGAAGTTGTTGAAACCTTCCTGCCACAGCTGGTTGGGCGCTCCGGCGCTGCCAGTGGTGGTGATCCGGACCTCGTCGACATTTCCGAAGTCCGCCAGCAGATTGACGGTGACGTTGGAGCCGCCCGCATCGGCAACAAAGGGATGGCCGGCACCCGTTGCCACGCCGTTGCGGTAGCCGGTGGCGGTATAGGTCGCTCCCAGCGCCTGCACGTCCTGGATGACGAAACTGGTGATGCCGAACAGACGGTTCAACTGGCTTTTGATGACAAGCGCGCCGACCGGGTTCAACGTGCTGAAGATCAGCATGGAGTTGCTGCCGCTGCTGGTCAGGTCGAAGTTCGTGACACTGCCGCTGAGCGTATTGCCGACGTTGGCGAAGTAGATCTCGTATTCGATGTTGGGAAAATGGATCTGGGCCGAGAGATTGCTGTCGAGGAACTTGGAGACCGTGAACGTGTTATCCGCGAGGGTCGGATTGATCGACAAGGTGCCAGCGACGGTGGGCAGGACATGGCGGTACGAGGGGAAGGCCAGGACCGTGCTGCGCAATGGGCCGGTACGGTGTTCCAGCAGCCAGTCGCCGCCTTGACCGGCATCACCCGTGAGGTTGGTGGACGCGGCAACCTGTGCACCGGTTGCCTCGGCCAGCAGGGCCATGAATGCCTGGCCTTCAGCGCCCCGCCCCACCTCGCAACCGTACAGCAGCAGGTCGGCCTCGTCGCCAAGCGCCTCGCGAATGCGCGCGAGGTCCGGGCCCCTCCCCCGCAATGCCTGGCTGTCGAGGGTCAGCGAGCCCAGGGCCAATGCACCTTGCGCACCATGCGAGATCAAATGGACGGCGGAGATGTTCTTGCGGCCCGACAGCGCGTCGGCCATCTGGCGCAAGCCATCAGTCCTGGCATCCAGCACGACAACCTCTGCCGCTGAACCCGCGCCAGCCATCAACGCTTCGTGGTGGGCCACATCATCTTCAATGAAAAGTACCGCCGTGCGTGCCAGGGCAGGGGTCGGCAGCGCCGCGGCGAACGCCAGCGAAGAAGCCGCCCCCAATATCCAGAAAAAACCCGCCACCCACAGCGCCCGGAGAAAAACAACTTCTGAAAGTTTTTTCCCCAGATATCCCTCATTGATTTTTTTCACTAATTGCAATCAGTAAATTTGAAATTGAATGCAGTAAATCATGATTCCTTATAAATAACCATTGATATATTAAATTCAGCAATAAAGCGCTTGAAATGCAACACCAGACAAAAACCACATGGCGAATGACCCGGCCGGCGTCTTCTCGTTCCGCCGCCCGCTGCAGAAAAGCCACCCAAAAAACAAAAAAGGCCCCGGCCGGTGATCACCGGCCGGGGCCTTTTTATCGGGTTCGCGTTGTCTCACACGTTCATGATCGACACCAGGCGCGTGTTCATGTGTGCCTCGATGGCCTCCGGGCCGCCTTCGGAGCCGTAGCCCGAATCCTTCAAGCCGCCGAACGGCAGCTCTGCGGCAGGAGCAGCAGCCTGGTTGATCCACAGCATGCCCACTTCCAGCCGCTGCGCCAGCAGGTGGGCGTTCTTCAGCGAGGTGGTGAAGGCATAGCCGGCCAGGCCGAACGGCAGGCGGTTGGCCTCGGCGATCGCGTCCTCGATCTTCTCGAAGCCGCGCACGGCCGCCACGGGGCCGAAGGGTTCTTCGTTGACGATGCGGGCGGACAGCGGCACGTCGTTGAGCACGGTGGGCTGGAAGAAGTTGCCTTCGGTGCCGATGCGCTCGCCACCGGCCAGCACCTTGGCGCCCTGCTGCACCGCGTCGGCCAGCAGGTCGGCCATGGCGGTGATGCGGCGCGGGTTGGCCAGCGGGCCCATCTGCGTGCCGGCGGCCAGGCCGTCGCCCACTTTCAGGCCCTGGGCGTACTTGGCGAAGGCCGCGACGAACTCGGCACGGATGCTCTCGTGCACCAGGTAGCGGGTGGGCGAGATGCAGACCTGGCCCGCGTTGCGGAACTTGGCGCCGCTCCCGATCTTGATGGCCAGCTCCAGGTCGGCGTCTTCGGCCACGATCACGGGGGCATGGCCGCCCAGCTCCATGGTCACGCGCTTCATGTGCTTGCCGGCCAGCGCCGCCAGCTGCTTGCCCACGGGCGTGGAACCCGTGAACGTGACCTTGCGGATGACCGGGTGCGGAATGAGATAGCTGGAGATTTCAGCCGGGTCGCCATACACCAGGCCCACGGTGCCCGCGGGCACGCCGGCATCGGCAAACGCGCGGATCAGCTCGGCCGGGCTGGCGGGGGTTTCCTCGGGGGCCTTCACCAGGATGGAGCAGCCCGCGGCCAGCGCGGCGGCGAGCTTGCGCACGACCTGGTTGATGGGGAAGTTCCAGGGCGTGAAGGCCGCCACGGGGCCCACCGGGTCCTTGAGCACCATCTGCGTGGCCTTGAGGTTGCGCGAGGGCACGATGCGGCCGTACACGCGCAGGGATTCGTCGGCGAACCATTCGATGATGTCGGCCGAGGCCATGGTCTCGACCTTGGCTTCGGCCAGGGGCTTGCCCTGCTCCTGCACCATGACGGCCGCAATCGCCTCGGCGCGCTCGCGCATCAGCGCGGCGGCGCGGCGCATGGTCTTGGCGCGTTCGGCGGCGGGCATGCCGCGCCAGGCCTCGAATCCCTTTTGCGCGGCGGCGAGCGCCAGGTCCAGGTCGGCCTTGCCGGCATGGGCCACGCGGCCGATTTCCTGGCCGGTGGACGGATTGAACACCGCGATGGTCTTGCCATCGGCGGCATCCTGCCATTGACCGGCAATGAAAAGTTGGGTGCTGGGGTAGCTCATGCAAAGGCTCCTGATGACAAAACGGTGGTACGGACAACCTCGGGCCCGGCGCGGGCCGGACCAGACGGAAAACCGGACACTATAGGCGCCCGCGCGCCGCCCCGCAGACAAGGCCGTGCAACCCCGCCCCGCGGAGCTGGCTATTGGCGGCCGTGGGCCACCCGTGCGGTGGCCACGCGCAGGGCGCGCCGCCGCTCCCCGCTTGCACCTACTGCGCGGACGCGGCGGCCACCTGGGCGGTTGCCTCCCCACCCCAGCCACCCCCCAGCGCCCGGATGAGGCCCACCGTGGCGACGTATTGCGCCGTGCGCACCTGCAATGCCTGACGGCGGTTGCGCAGCTCGCTGCGGCGGGCGTCCAGCAGTTCGAGCTGGCTCACCAGGCCGTTGCGGTACCGCGCGTCCGACAGCTGCGTCGCACGGCGCGCGGCGGTCACCGCTCGCGCCTGGGCCTCGGCCTGGCCGGACAACAGGCGCAGCGAGGTCAACTGATCCTCCACGTCGCGGAAGGCATTGAGCACCTGGCCCCGGTGGTCGGCCAGCGCGGCTTCGAGCCGGGCCTTCGCCCCCTCGATCTGCGCATCGCGCTGGCCGCCGTCAAAGATCGGCAGCGACAGCAGCGCACCCACACCCCAGGCGCGGGCGGACCACTTGAACAAATCACCCAGCTCCGGCGATGCATGCCCCGCGTTGCCCGTGAGCGTGACGGCCGGGAACCACGCCTTCTGCGCCACGCCCACGCGGGCCTGCGCGGCCAGCACGGCGGTCTGGGCGGCCGACACATCGGGGCGGCGGGCCAGCACGGTGCCGGGCACGCCGGGCGGGATCACCGGCAGCGCCGCGTCGCCCGTGGCGGGGGCCAGAACAAAGCCGCTGGCCACCTCGCCCGCCAGCACGGCCAGGGCGTTGGTCAGCAGGGCCTGCTGGCGCTGCAGGGCCAGGGCGTCGGACTCCGTGGCGGCCACTTCGGTCTGCACGCGGGCCACGTCCAGTTCAGCCACGTCGCCCGCCTGCAGGCGGCGCTGCGTGAGGCGCAGCGTGCCTTCGTAGGCGGCCAGGCTCTCCTGCACCAGCACCTGCTCGGCCTGCACGGCGCGCAGTTGCAGATAGGTTTGCGCCACATCGGCCTGCACCATGAGGCGCGTGCTTTGCAGCAGGGCTTCGCGCGTGTCGGCGTCCAGGCGCGCGGCGTCGCTGGTTTGCGAGAGGCGGCCGAACAGGTCCAGCTCGTAGGAGGCGTTGAGCCCCGCAGTGCCCAGCGTGGCGGGTGCCGCGCTGCCGGTGGTGGCAGCGCCTGCCTGGCGCGCCACGCCGGCCGAGGCGCCCACCTGCACCGAGCGGGCGGCGTCGGCAGAGCGCAGCAGCGAGCGCGCCTCGGCCAGCCGCGCGGCGGCCTGCTGGATGCTGGTATTGGCCGTGCCCGCACGCTGCACCAGGTCGGCCAGCACCGGGTCTTGAAAGCCCAGCCACCATTCGCCGCGCGGCTGCGCCTCGGCGGGGGCGGCGACCGTCCAGGGTGCCGTGGGCAGCGTGTCGCCGCCGGCGGTGAAGCGGGTGGGCACGGGCACGCCCGCATGCGGCGCGGGGGCCACGGGCTGCGTCATGCAGCCGGCCAGCACCAGGGCGGCGGCCAGGGGCGCCAGCAGGCTGCGCTTGCGCACCGCTGGGGCGACGTCAGGGGAGTTCTTCAATAACGAATCGGTCATGCTTGGTCTCCGGCCCCATCGAATACACCCGCTGCATCCTGCAGCGTGGCGCGAGCGTCCAGGGCCACAAAGGTCGTTGTGGTCGTGTGCATCATTCGTGCTCCTTGCGGGGCGCGGCCAGCACGGGGTGGGAGATGCCGCCGCTGCCCGGGGTGTGCGAGATGGGCGCCACATGCGCGCCATGCTCCACCAGCGGGCGGTTGCCTGCCAGCTTGCGCAGCAGCACGTAGAACACGGGCGTGAGGAACAGGCCGAAGGCCGTCACACCAATCATCCCGGCGAACACCGCCACGCCCATGGCGCTGCGCATCTCGGCGCCCGCACCGGTGGACAGCACCAGGGGCAGCACCCCCATCACGAAGGCCAGCGAGGTCATCAGGATGGGGCGCAGCCGCAGGCGGCTGGCCTCGATGGCGGCCTGCACCGGTGTGCGGCCCGCAAACTCCAGCTCGCGCGCAAACTCCACGATCAGGATCGCGTTCTTGGCCGACAGCCCCACCAGCACGATGAGTCCGATCTGCGTGAACACGTTGTTGTCGCCCTTGCTCAGCCACACACCCGTCATCGCCGCCAGCAGGCCCATGGGCACGATCAGGATGATGGCAATGGGCAGCGTCAGGCTTTCGTACTGCGCGGCCAGCACCAGGAACACCAGCAGGATGGCCAGCGGGAACACCAGCACGGCGGAGTTGCCGGCCAGGATTTCCTGGTAGGTCAGCTCGGTCCACTCGAACGTGATGCCCTGGGGCAGCGTCTCCTTGGCGATGCGCTCGATGGCCGCCTGGGCCTGGCCCGACGAGTAACCGGGCGCGGGGCCGCCATTGATGTCCGCCGCCAGATAACCGTTGTAGCGCATGGCACGCTCGGGGCCGAAGCTGGGCTCCATCTTCATCAGCGCCGACAGCGGCACCATCTCGCCGGTGGCGGAGCGCACCTTGAGAAGGCCCACGTCCTCGGCTCGCGCGCGGTAGGCCGCATCGGCCTGCACGCGCACGCTGTAGGTGCGTCCGAACTGGTTGAAGTCGTTGGCGTACAGGCTGCCCAGGTAGATCTGCAGCGTGTCGAACACGTCCGTCACGGGCACGCCCAGCTGGCGCGCCTTGGTGCGGTCGATGTTGGCGTACAGCTGCGGCACGTTGACCTGCCAGCTGGTGAACAGGCCGGCCAGCTCGGGCGTCTGGTAGGCCTTGGCCATGAAGGCCTTCACGGCGCCATCCATGGCTTCGTAGCCCAGCGAGGCGCGGTCTTCGATCTGCAGCTTGAAGCCACCCGTGGTGCCCAGCCCCGCCACCGGGGGCGGCGGGAACATGGCGATGAACGCATCCTGGATGCCGCCGAACGCCTGGTTCAGCTGCCCTGCCACGGCGCCGCCGCTCTGGTCGGCGCGGGTGCGCTCGGCAAAGGGCTTGAGCGTGGCGAACACGATGCCCGAGTTCGAGCTGTTGGTGAAGCCGTTGATCGACAGGCCCGGGAAGGCGATCGCGTCTTCGACGTTCGGGTTCTCCTTCATGATCTCGCCCATGCGGCGGATCACGTTCTCGGTGCGGTCCAGCGTGGCGCCGTCGGGCAGCTGGGCAAAGCCGATCAGGTACTGCTTGTCCTGCGCGGGCACGAAGCCGCCGGGCACGATCTTGAACAGCCCCACCGTGGCACCCACCAGTGCCAGGTAGATCACGAACATCAGTGCCTTGCGGCCAATGACGCGCTTGACGCCGCCGCTGTAGGCCTCGGAGCCGCGATGGAACAGGCGGTTGAAGCCCCGGAACAGGCCACCGAACACCTTGTCCATGCCGCGCGTGAGCGCATCCTTGGGCTCGTTGTGGCCCTTGAGCAGCAATGCACTGAGTGCGGGCGACAGGGTCAGCGAGTTGATCGCCGAGATCACCGTGGAGATCGCGATCGTGACCGCGAACTGGCGGTAGAACTGGCCCGTGAGCCCGCTGATGAAGGCCAGCGGCACGAACACCGCCACCAGCACCAGCGCGATGGCGATGATGGGGCCGGACACTTCACGCATGGCGCGGTAGGTGGCCTCGCGCGGGGTCAGGCCCGCCTCGATGTTGCGTTCCACGTTCTCCACCACCACGATGGCGTCATCCACCACGATGCCGATGGCCAGCACCAGGCCGAAGAGCGACAGCGCATTGATCGAGAATCCCAGCAGGTGCAGCACCGCGAACGTGCCCACCACCGACACCGGCACGGCCAGCAGCGGGATGATGGAGGCGCGCCAGGTCTGCAGGAACAGGATCACTACCAGCACCACGAGGGCGATGGCTTCGAGCAGCGTGTGGATCACGGACTTGATCGAGGCACGCACGAACTGCGTGGGGTCGTAGGCAATGCGGTACTCCACGCCTTCGGGCATGTTCTTCTGGATCTCGTCCATGGTCTTGCGCACGTTGGCCGAGATGTCGAGCGCGTTGGAGCCCGGCGCCTGGAACACGCCCATGCCCACGGCCGGGTCGTTGTTGAGCAGCGAGCGCAGCGAGTAGTCGGCCGCACCCAGCTCCAGGCGGGCAATGTCGCGCAGGCGCGTCACCGCGCCGTCGGCACCGGTCTTGACGATGATGTCGCCGAACTCTTCCTCGGTCTGCAGGCGGCCCTGCGCGTTGATGGACAGTTGCAGGTCCACGCCTGGCAGGCCGGGCGATGCGCCCACCACGCCCGCGGCGGCCTGCACGTTCTGGCCGCGGATGGCGGTCACCACGTCGCTGGCCGAGAGGCCGCGCTGCGCGACCTTCTGCGGGTCGAGCCACACACGCATGGAGTAGTCGCCGCCGCCGAAGATCTGCACCTGGCCCACGCCGCCAATGCGGGCGAGCCGGTCCTTCACATTGAGCACCGCGTAGTTGCGCAGGTAGTCGATGTCATAGCGGTTGTTGGGCGAGACCAGGTGGACCACCATGGTCAGGTCCGGCGCGCTCTTCACGGTGGTGACGCCCAGGCGGCGCACTTCCTCGGGCAGGCGCGGCTCGGCCTGCGAGACGCGGTTTTGCACCAGCTGCTGTGCCTTGTCGGGGTCGGTGCCCAGCTGGAACGTCACCGTGAGCGTCATCACGCCGTCGGTGGTGGCCTGGCTGCCCATGTAGAGCATGCCTTCCACGCCGTTGATGGACTCCTCCAGCGGCGTGGCCACGGTCTCGGCGATCACCTTGGGGTTGGCGCCGGGGTACTGTGCGCGCACCACCACGGAGGGCGGCGCGACTTCAGGGTATTCGGAGATGGGCAGACCGCGCAATGCGATGAGCCCTCCGAGGAAGATGAGCACCGACAGCACCCCCGCAAAGATGGGGCGGTCGATGAAGAAGCGGGATAGATTCATGGATGCAAATTCCTTGCGTCGCTCCCGCTCAGGCGGCGGGCGACTTGCTGTTGTTCTTGGCTTCCTTGCGATCACCCGCAATCTCGGCCTTCGCGGTCATGGGCACGGGCTGGGGTGCCACCACGGCACCGGGGCGCACGCGCTGCAGGCCGTTGACGACGATGTTCTCGCCCGCCTTGAGGCCCGAGGTGACCACGCGCAGGCCGTCAATCGGCGCGCCCAGGGTGACCTCGCGGTACTCGGCCTTGTTGCCCTCGCCCACCACCATCACGAACTTCTTGTTCTGGTCGGTGCCCACGGCACGCTCGTTGATGAGCAGTGCCTGCGTGTTGCGGGCCTGGCCCATGCGGATGCGCGCGAACTGGCCGGGCATCAAGGCGCCGTCTTCGTTGTCGAACACCGCGCGCACACGCACCGTGCCGCTCTTGGCATCGACCTGGTTGTCGATGAGCTGCAGGCGGCCGGCATGCGGCGTGCCGCCCGTGGTGCCGGTGCCCATCTGCACGGGAATGCGCTCGATGAGCTGGCGCGCGCTGTGGCCGCGCTGGCCGCTTTGCAGGTCCGCCAGGGCCTTCACCACGATCTGCTCGTCGGTATCGAAGCTCGCGTAGATGGGGCTCACGGACACCAGCGTGGTCAGCACGGGGGCGCCCGCACCGGCGGCCACCAGGTTGCCCACGGTGACTTCGATGCGGCCCACACGGCCCGCCACCGGGGCGCGCACCTGGGTGTAGCCGAGGTTCAGCCTGGCGGTCTGCAGCGCGGCCTGGGCGGCGCGCAGGTTGGCATCGGCCTCGCGCTGCGCGTTCAGGCGTTCGTCGTGCTCGCGCTGGGCAATGGCGCGCTCTTCGAGCAGGCGCGTGGCCCGCTCCATTTCGCTGCGGGTGTACGACACGCGGGCCTGCGCGGCCACCACCTGCGCCTCGGCACGGTCCACCTCGGCGGCGTAGGGTGCCGGGTCCACGGTCACGAGCAGATCACCCTGCTTCACCAGCGAGCCTTCACGGAAGTGCACGGCCTGCACGGCACCCGAGACGCGCGGCCGCACGTCCACACGCTGCACGGCTTCGAGCCGGCCGGAGAACTCGTCCCACAGGGCGATGTCCTTTTGCAGCACGGCAGCCACCGACACGGGCATGGCCGGTGGCGCCGCAGGGGTGCCATCGGCCTGCGCCACGGGCGCCTGGAAAACAAGGATGGCGGCGGCTACGGCGGCCGTCACGGCGGTGGCCAGGGTGGCCAGGCCCAGCGGGCGGCTCTTGTGGGAGAGAGGATTGGAGTTCATGGTCACTTTCGGTCATAAGGGCGGCCTTCGCGGGCACGCCATGGAAGGTTTTCTGCCACAGCAGGTGTCAGTGCACTGGTGCAGGCAGGTGTCAGTGCGGCGGCGCAGGTGCGAATCTGGGCAATGACACGGTGAGAAGGTCAAGCCCGGAACGCAGCGCGCGGGCCCATGGGCGCTTGCACGTCAACAGACGCTTTGGCGCTGGGTGGTGTGACAGCCGCCGCAGCCGGCGGGCAAAAAGATGGGTGTGCTCATGGTGTTTTCTTTCCTCCGTGTCGTTCAAATCAGTGGCGTCGGGCACAGGGGGGAGGCATGCGCGGGCAAAGCCTCTCCCTCCGGCACGCCAGGCCGGAAAATCAGTGCAAAGAATGCAAATGGATTGTTGAGAGGCCGAAGTATCGAACCTCAACTTAAGTTGAGGTCAATGACTTTCTGCGGCCAGGGTCTTCAGGAGGGCACCGGACATCGGGTGGCCTCAAAGAACATCCGGAACTGGTCCTGGGCGCCCGCGGCGCACGGACATTCGTGCTGGCCGGTCTGCAGCAGCGCATCGGGCCACTGGGCGGTCTTGGAGAACACATGGCGCGTGACCTGCAGGCCCGCAGCCTCCAGCCGCGCGGCGTAGGCCAGTGCCTCGTCGTGCATGGGGTCGGTGTCCCCCACCAGCACGAGCGTGGGCGGCAGGCCCGAGAGCCGGTGCGCGGACGCCGGCACGGCATAGGGATGCTCGGCATCGCGGGGGCAGCGCAGGAAATTGCGCCAGCCTTCCGTCCACTTGCAGCCCGTGGCGTTGCCCGTGGCTTCGCGCAACGAGGCCGTGCCCACACAGGGGTCGAGCATGGGGGACAGGAGAATCTGCCCGGCCAGCGGCGGGTGCGACTGGTCCCGCGCCATCAGGCCCACGGCGGCAGCCAGGTTGCCGCCCGCCTCTTCCCCGGCCAGATAGACCAGCGCGCCCTGCCCGCCGAGCTTGACCCGGTTGCGGTGCACCCACTTGAGCACGTCATAGCCCGTGTCCACGGGCTGCGGAAACGGAGTGAGCGGGTAGGCCACGGAAACCACCACGGCCCCCACACCCTCCAGCAGGGACGCCACGGTGCAGCCGTTGTCGAGATCCCCCGACACGAAGGCCCCGCCATGAAAATGCACCACCACGGGCGAGGCCTGTCCGGCCTTCTTGCGGCCGTACATGCGCACCGCCACGTCCTGCCCCTTGGTCACCTCGATGATGGCGTCGGAGCACACGGACACCGCCGCCTTGGAAGCGGCCCCAGCCGCGCGGGCTGCCTTGGCGGGCGCTGCGGCAGGCTGCGGTGTGGAGGATGGCGAAGACGGTTGGTCGGGCTGCATGGCATGTACCCAGTGGGTGAAGGTAGGTGAACGATGGGTCAAATGTAGTAGCTTGTGCCTTCAGGATAAACAGGCCAAACACCACCGCACTGTTTCCAAAAGCTCAACAATCACGGGGTGGCGCGCGTGTGAGAATTCCTCAGCACCCACTGGTGGGTGCTGTAGTTCCAGATTCAAGGAGAAGCCATGGACCAGATACAGGCCATGCGCATATTCGTGCGGGTGGTGGAGGCCGGCACGTTTACCCGGGCGGCGGATTCGCTCTCGCTGCCCAAAGCCACCGTGACCAAGCATGTGCAGGCGCTGGAGGAGCGCCTGCGCGTGAAGCTGCTCAACCGCACCACCCGGCGTGTGACGGTGACGCCGGACGGCGCCGCCTACTACGACCGCACGGTGCGCCTGCTGACCGATCTGGACGACATCGAGGCCAGCATGACCAACGCGCGCGCGAATCCACGCGGGCGCCTGCGCATCGACGTCGGAACGTCCATGGCGCAATTGCTCATCATCCCGCACCTGGCGGAGTTCCATGCCCGCTACCCCGACATCCAGCTGGACCTGGGGGTGAGCGACCGCATCGTGGACCTGATCGGCGACAACGTGGACTGCGTGATCCGCGGGGGCGAGCTCAGCGACCAGTCGCTGGTGGCCCGGCGCATCGGCAACCTGGAATTCATCACGGTGGCCTCGCCCGACTACGTGTCGCGCAAGGGCTCGCCCGCCCACCCGCTGGAGATCGAGGAAAAGCACGCCAGCGTGATCTACTTTTCCCCCCAGACCGGCCGACACTACCCGCTGGAGTTCCGCAAGGGCGACGAGTCCATCGACATCACGGGCCCCTACCAGCTGAGCGTCAACGAGAGCAATGCCTACGTGACCTCCATCGTGGCGGGCCTCGGGATCGGCCAGATCACGAGCTACCAGGCCGAGCGGCACCTGCAAGAGGGTACGCTGGTGCGGCTGCTGCCGGAGTGGACCCAGCCGCTGCTGCCCGTGTATGTGGTGTACCCCCCCAACCGGCACCTGAGCGCGAAGGTGCGGGCCTTCGTGGACTGGGCGGCAGAGCTGTGCCAGCGTGAAACCGGGCTCCAGCGGGTTGCTTGACCCCGCCGCCCGCGGCCTTATGCTTGGGTCCATGAACGCCACCGAGCCCCGCCCAGACCCCGCGACCCAGGAAGCCCCCGCGCCCACAGCAGCACCCGCCGGCGCGCCGACGTCCACACCCCAAGCCCCCGCCAGGCAGCCGCGCAACCCCCTGCACGGCGTGACCCTGGAAGCCATGGTGATCGGGCTGGCCGACTACTTTGGCTGGGATGAACTCGGCCGGCAAATCCCCATCCGCTGTTTCCAGAGCGACCCCAGCGTGGGCTCCAGCCTGAAGTTCCTGCGCAAGACGCCGTGGGCGCGCGAGAAGGTCGAAAGCCTGTACCTCTTCATGCTGCGCGACCAAAAGCGCAACGCCCAGGAGTAGTAGCAGCAGGCAGCAGCCGCCGGCGTCAGCCCAGCGCCTGCACCACGTCGGCCTGGAGGTCCTGCACATCCTCGATGCCGATGCTCATGCGCACCAGCGCATCCGACACCCCGTTGGCGCGCCGCACGGCCTCGGGCATGCCGCGGTGGGTGGTGGATGCGGGGTGGCAGGCCAGCGAATCGGCATCGCCCACGGACACGGCCTGGGTCACGATGCACAAGCGGTCGAGGAAGTGCCGCGCGGCCTCGCGCCCGCCCCGCAGGTCGAACGCCAGAATGCTGCCGAAGTGGCGCATCTGGCGCGCCGCCACCGCGTGCCCGGGATGATCGCCCAGGCCGGGGTAATACACGCGCTCCACCGCGGGATGGCGGTCAAGGCCGTGGGCCAGCGCATGCGCCGATGCGCAGGCGGCCTGCACGCGCAGCGGCAGCGTCTTGAGCCCGCGCAGCAGCATCGCCGCCTCGTGCGGGCTGAGGCACCCGCCCAGCTGGCCCATGCCCGCCGAACGAATCGCATTCATCAGCTCCACGGAGCCCACGGCCGCTCCGCCGGTGGCGTCGCCGTGGCCACTGATGAACTTGGTCGCCGAATGCACCACCACATCGATGCCCAGCGCCCGTGGCCGGGTGAGGTAAGGCGTGGCAAAGGTGTTGTCGGCGATGCTGATCGCGCCCGCCCGCCGGGCCACCTGCGCCACCTGCTCCAGGTCGGTCACTTCCAGCGTCGGGTTGCTGGGCGTCTCCACGTAGACGATGCGCGTGCCCGTGGGGAGGCCCTCCTGCAAACCCTCCACGGTGGCGAAATGCCGCACGCCGATGCCCAGGCGCGGCAGCAGCGTGCGCATCACGCCATCGGTGCCGCCATAGAGCGTGCCGACGCAGGCGACGGTATCGCCCGCCGAGAGCAGGCCGATCAGGCTCGCGCTGATGGCCGCCATGCCGCTGGCGAACCCGACGGCGGCGGGGGCGCCTTCCAGCAGGGCCATCTTGCGCTCGAAGGCGGCGACGGTCGGGTTGGCGAAGCGACTGTAGACGTAGCCAGGCGCATCGCCATTGAAGCGGCTCACGCCCGCATCAAAATCGTCATAGGCAAAGGCCGAGGTTGCGACGATGGGCGTGGCGATGGCCCCCGTGCCGGGATCGGGTGCCTGGCCCGCATGGACCGCGAGGGTGCGGAAACCCCAGGCGTGTGATGGATCGGGGGTGGGTGGAATCTGTGTGGTCATGGCGTATGCGGCTTTCCTGGCACTCTCACTGCGGGCCTTGGCCGCGCGCTCAGTCGGTGAACGCCACGGTGTGCCTGGCGCGGCGGTCGACCTGCAGATTGAAGATATCCGGCCGTGCATAGTGGCCGACCACATCGAAGTCATAGCGCGCGCGCACCAGCTCCTCCACATCGATCTGCGCGGTGAGCAAGCCTGTCCGGCCCTGCAGCGGACCCGCCAGCACGTCGCCCAGCGGCCCGACGATCACGCTGTTGCCGCGGATGAGCGGCCGGTCCGGCTCCCACCCCGGCGCCTCCACCCCCAGCTCACGCGGCGACGGCTGCACCTGGCAGGCGCTGATCACGAAGCAGCGCCCCTCGTGCGCGATGTGGCGCATGGAGCACTGCCAGATGTCGCGTTCGTCCACCGTGGGCGCGCACCAGATCTGCACACCCTGCGCGTACATGGCGGTGCGCAGCAGCGGCATGTGGTTCTCCCAGCAGATCACGCCGCCCACGCGGCCCGCGGCCGATTCGACGACCGGCAGGGTGGAGCCATCTCCCATGCCCCATATCAGCCGCTCGGTGCCGGTGGGCATCAGCTTGCGGTGCCTGGCCACCAGCCCCTCCACCGGGTCGAAGTACAGGGCAGTGCAGTACAGCGTGCTGCCCGCGCGCTCGATCACGCCGAGCACGAGCGTGGCGCCGGTGCGTGCCGACAGGCCGGCCAGTGCCTGCGTCTCGGGCCCTGGCACGTCGATGGCGCTGGCGTGGTACCGGGCGAAGGCCTCACGCCCTTCCGGCAGGCGATAGCCCAGGCGCGTGCCAAAGATCTCGCCCTTGGGGTAGCCGCCCAGCAGGGCCTCGGGCATGACCACCAGCCGCACGCCCGATGCCTGGATATCGGCCTCGTGGGCGAGCACATCGGCCAGCGTCTGCGCGGTACCCGCGGGGGAAGAGCCGATCTGCAGGGCGGCAACGGTCGTGAGGGGCATGGTGGAAGTCCTTGGGAGAAAGAGGTCCCCCAGTGTTGCCAAAGCCCTAAGATGAATCAATCCGCCACCGTTGCTTAGTGATATGAATAATATTGATATCGGATTTGATCTCAACGGCCTGCGCGTCTTCGAGGCCTTGCACGAGGAAGGTGGGGCCACGCGCGCGGCGCTGCGGGTGGGCGTGACCCAGTCGGCCGTGAGCGCGGCGCTGGCACGGCTGCGCCATGTATATGGCGACCCGCTGTTCACCCGCACTGGCCGTGGCCTGGCGCCCACGCTGCGCGCGCAGGAGCTCAAGCCCGTGATCAGCGAAGCGCTGAACAAATGCAGGGAGAGCCTCGCCCTGGGCTCCACGCCCCAGGCCCGCTATCAGGGGCGGTCCGTGGTGATCGGCATGTCGGATGATTTCGAGATCGCGATGGGCCAGGCGCTGGTGAGGGCCGTGGCGCAGCACGCGCCCGGCCTGCGCCTGGCCTTTCGGCAGACGCACAGCCAGATCGTGGCCGAGATGCTCATGGCGCGCGAGATCGACCTGGCGATCACGGCCGGCGGGTTCGCCACACGCTGGCTCAGCCACCAGGCGCTGGGCGAAGGGGGGTACGCCTGCCTCATCGACGCAGTGGCGCCGGGCCCCGTCGCCAGGGCGGGCAAGCGGCGCGGCGGCGCAGCCCCGCCCGGCCTGAGCGTGGAGGACTACGTGCACCGCGAGCATGTGCTCATCTCGTCGGGCGGCTTCATCGGCGTGGTGGACGAGGTGCTGGCCGCCACGGGCCACAAGCGCCGTGTGATTGCATCCACCACGCATTTCGCCGCCCTGCCCTACCTGCTGGCGGGAACCCGCGCGGTCGCCACGCTGCCCGCGCATGCGGCCCAGGCGATCGCGCGGATGACCGGCCTGCAGGTTCTGCCCTGCCCGATCGCCATGCCGCGCTATGCCATCGAGCTCGGCTGGCGCACCGATGCGCTCCGCGATTCGGCGGTGGCGCATGTCCGCACCATCGTGGCGCAGCAGTGGCCCCAGGGATCTGCTGCCATGGGGGCCTGAGCCCCCGGCCTGCGCCCGCCTGCCGTGCGGGGTTTCTTTCGGTATCGCGCCGGCTCAGTCGCCCGTGGTCACCAGGAAGTCGCGGCTGATGCCCCCTCCCAGGTCGTTGACCCGGTCAAGGAACTGCGTGAGGAACGCGTGCAGCCCTGTCGACAGGATTTCGTCGATGCGGCCATATTGCAGGTCGGCCAGGAGGCGGCCCGCGCGGCGCTGCGTTTCAGCCGACTGCTGATTGGCCACGACGCCCAGGTTGTCCACCACTTCGCGCAGGCAGGCGTGCAGCGAGCGGGGCATGTCGCGGCGCAGGATCAGCAGGTCGGCCACGCGGCCGGGGGTGATCACGTCGCGGTAGACCTTGCGGTAGACCTCGAAGGCCGAGACGCTGCGCAGGATGGCGCTCCAATGGTAGAAGTCGTTCTCCTGGTTGCGCTCGCTGGCCCGGCCGAAGAAGTCGTTCTTCACCGCATGGAACTTCACGTCCAGCAGGCGCGCGGTGTTGTCCGCCCGCTCCAGGAAGGTGCCCATGCGCAGGAAATGAAAAGCCTCGTCCTGCAGCATGGTGCCCAGCACCACGCCGCGCGACAGGTGCGAGCGGTACTTCACCCATTCGAAGAACTGCCCCGGATCCCGTTCGAAGGCGCTGCCTTCGAGCTGGCGGTGCAGTTCCAGCCAGGTCTGGTTCTGCGTCTCCCACACCTCGGTGGTGAGGGCGCCACGCACGGCCCGCGCATTTTCGCGGGCGGCACGCAGGCACGAGAGGATGGACGAGGGGTTGTCGCCGTCGCGCACCATGAACTCGAGCACGCGCTGCGGCGTGACCTTGCCATGCTTGGCGGCATAGGCCGGGATCAGCTCGCTGATGGACAGCAGCCCTTCCCAGCCTTCCTGCGCCACGTCGGCGGACTGGGGCAGCAGCGAGGTTTCGTAGCTCACGTTGAGCATGCGGGCGGTGTTTTCCGCCCTTTCGGTGTACCTGGACATCCAGAACAGATGGTCGGCGGTGCGGCTCAGCATTTCAGAATCCTCCCTGTGATTGCGTCATGCCGCCCATGGATTGCGACTGCAGCGCCGGCGCGGCGGTGTGCTCCCCCAGCACCCAGGTGTCCTTTGTCCCGCCGCCCTGCGAGGAATTCACCACCAGCGAACCCTCCTGCAGCGCGACGCGCGTGAGCCCCCCCGCCACCATCTGCACCTCGCGGCCGCTGAGCACGAAGGGGCGCAGGTCGATGTGGCGCGGCGCAATGCCGCTCTCCACGTAGGTGGGGCAGCTGGACAGGCTGAGCGTGGGCTGCGCGATGTAGCCTGCCGGGTTGGCCAGCAGCGCGCGGCGGAAATCCTCGATCTCGGCCTGCGTGGCCGCCGGGCCGATGAGCATGCCGTAGCCGCCCGCGCCGTGCACTTCCTTGACCACCAGGTCCTTCAGGTTCGCCAGCACGTGCTGCAGGTCGTCCTGCTTGCGGCACATCCAGGTGGGCACATTCTTCAGGATGGGCTCCTGGCCCAGGTAGAAGCGGATCATCTCGGGCACGTAGGGGTAGACCGACTTGTCGTCGGCCACGCCCGTGCCCACCGCATTGCAGATGCCGACATTGCCGGCGCGGTACGCCTCCATGAGGCCGTGGCAGCCCAGCGTGGAGTTGCGGCGAAACACCTGCGGGTCGAGGAAGTCGTCGTCCACGCGGCGGTAGATCACGTCCACACGCTGCAGGCCGCGCGTGGTGCGCATGTAGACGAACTTGTCCTTGACCACGAGGTCCTGCCCTTCGACCAGCTCCACGCCCATCTGCTGGGCCAGGAAGGCATGCTCGAAGTACGCGCTGTTGTGCATGCCGGGTGTCAGGACCACCACCGTGGGCTCGTCGGCCGTGGCGGGCGCGCTGGCGCGCAGGGTCTCCAGCAGCATGTCGGGGTAATGCGCCACCGGCGCCACCTTGTGCAGGCTGAACAGCTCGGGGAAGAGCCGCATCATCATCTTGCGGTTCTCGAGCATGTAGCTCACGCCGCTGGGCACGCGCAGGTTGTCCTCCAGCACGTAGTACTCGCCCTCGCCCTGTGCATTGGGGGCGCGCACGATATCGATGCCGGCGATGTGCGCGTAGATGTTCTTGGGCACCTGCACGCCGGCCATCTCCGGCCGGTACTGGGCATTGTTGAGGATGAGATCGGCGGGCACGATGCCGGCGCGGATGATGTCCTGGCCGTGGTACACGTCGTGGATGAAGCGGTTGAGGGCCGTGACCCGCTGCACCAGCCCCTGCTGCATGCTGCTCCACTCGTGGGCCGGGATGATGCGGGGAATCAGGTCGAACGGGATCAGCCGCTCGTTGCCCGCCCCGCCCTCATCCTTGGCGCCGTAGACGGCAAAGGTGATGCCCACGCGCCGGAAGATCATCTCGGCCTCGGCCCGGCGGGCCTGCATCACGTCAGGGGGCTGTTTGTTCAACCACTGCGCATAGCGCTTGTAGTGTTCCCGCACATCGCTGCCATCGAAAGGCAGCATGGCGTACATCTCGTCAAATTTCTGCATGAACTGGCCTCCTGCTGTCAGGATAGCAAGTTGTACGCCCGCACTCCCCGAACCAGCTCAAAATCTTTCCGGGGCCCCGTGCATCGGCAGGCCGGAGGGCCCGCCACGCCCGCAGATCACTCCGGCCACGGTGCCATGCGATGCTGCCAGTACCGCGCGCCGACGTCGCGTTCACACGCCACCCGCGCGGGTTGCGCCGACGACCACGCGGCAGCCCCGCAGCGGGACGACTCCACCACGCGGATCCCCCGCTCCCGGTAGCGCTGCAGCACCTCGGCCGCAGGGTGGCCAAAGCGGTTGCGGTAGCCCGCCTGCACCAAAGCAGTGCGCGGTGCCACGGCCTCCAGAAACGCCGGCGAGGACGAGGTCTTGCTCCCGTGGTGGGGCACGAGCAGCACGTCGGCCCGCACCGCGGCGCCCCGCGCCAGCAGGGCCTGCTCCTGGGCGGCCTCGATGTCACCGGCCAGCAGCGCGACAGAGCCCCTTTCCCCTCTTTCTGCGGCGGCCGCGATGCGCAGCACGCAACTGAGCGCGTTGGGCCGGGCGGTGGGCGCGGCGGCGTCTTGTGCCCCCGGGTGCAGCACCTCGAAAGACACGCCATCCCATGTCCACCGCTGGCCCGCCACGCAGGGCCTGACGGGGCGCAGTGCCTGCAGCGTGTGCTCAGCCTCGATCGAACCAGTGAGTTCGGCCCCCGGCTGCTGGGCCAGCACCGCCGCCGCGCCGCCCGTGTGGTCGGCATCGCGGTGGCTGAGCATGAGCACGTCCACGCGCTCGCCCAGCGCCCGCAGCAGCGGCACCAGCACGCGGTGGCCCGCGTCGCTTTCGCGGCTGAAACGCGGCCCTGCGTCGTACAGCAGGGTGTGGGTCGCGGTGCGCACCAGCACCGCATTGCCCTGGCCGATGTCCGCCGCCAGCAATTCGAACTGTCCCGCCGCCGGCCGCGCGGGCTGCCAGCACAGCGCGGGCCACAGCAGCGGAAGGGCCAGCCACCGCAGACGCCAGGGCAACCTCGCGGCCAGAAGCGCCCCCCCGGCCACGGCCAGCACGCCGGCCCACAGCGGCGCCGCGGGCATGTGGAGCACGGCCCAGGGCCACTGCGCCAGCCATTGCAGCAGTACCGCCAGCGGCTGCAGGCCGAAGGCGGCCAGGCTCCAGAGCGGCGGCCACAGCACCCCGCCCAGTGCCAGCGGAGTGACCACCAGGGTGACCCAGGGAATTGCCACCAGATTGGCGGCAAAGCCCACCACGGACACCTGGCCGAACAGCAGCAGGGTCAGGGGCGTGAGGGCCAGCGTCACCACCCACTGCTCGCGCACCAAGGCATGAAAACGCTGCCTGGCGCTGGATGGATAAGCGCCATCAGCTACTGAATTAGTAGCAAACAAGATACCCACGGCGACAAAGCTGAGCCAGAAGCCTGCCTGCGCGAGCGCCCAGGGGTCCGCCACCACCACGGCCGCGCACGCCAGCAGCCACACCTGCGGCCACGGCCAGCGGCGGCCGCACAGCTGCAGCAGGGCGATGGCGCCCAGCATGGTCACCGTGCGTTGCGCAGGCACGCCCCAGCCGCTGAAAACGGCGTACGCCGCGGCCAGCGCCACCCCGGCGGCCAGCGCGGCGGACGGCGCGGGCACCGCCAGGCACAGCCGCGTGGACCTTCGCCACAACGCCCCCGCCGCCAGCGCGGCCAGCCATGCGAACAGCGTGATGTGAAGGCCCGAAATGCTCATGAGGTGCGCGACGCCCGTGGCGCGGAACACGTCCCAGTCGGCACGGTCGATGGCACGCTGGTCACCCGTCACCAAAGCCGCCACCACGCCCGCGATGCGTGCGCGGGCGGGGTCGTCGCCGTGCACGTCGCGGGCCAGACGGTCCAGGATCGCGTCGCGCACGGATTGCCGCAGCCGCTCCACGGGATGCCGCCAGGTCGATTGCAGATGCACCGGAGGCTCATCCCTGGGGCCCGCGCGCACATATCCCGTGGCCTGCACCCCCTGCTCCCACATCCACAGTTCGTAGTCAAACCCGTGCGGGTTGCGCAGCCCGTGCGGAGCCTTCAGCCGCACCGTCAGCGCCCAGCGGTCACCCGCCTTCAAGGCGGGCGGCTGGCGCTGCAGGTCCACCGCTCCGCCGGGATCAAGGAACGGCCCCCCGTACCAGGCCACTTCGATGCGCGTGGGCAGGGCCACGGGGGAGCCGTTCAGGCGCGCGGCCTCCACGTCCATGCGCAGCCGGGTTCCGGCCTCGTTGGCCTGCGGCATGGCGGCCACCACGCCGGTGACACGGATGTCCTGCCCTTCCAGCGCGGGCGCCAGGCCTTCTTCCATGTAGTCCACGGCCCGCAGCCCGGCCCCCGCGAACATCGCCAGCGCGCCGGCGCACAGCGCGAGCACGGTGGCCGCCGCGCGGGCCCCGCGCCCCGCCGCCGCACGAGGGCGCCCGTGGACCGCGCGCGCGCACCACCCCAGCGCGCATGCCACCACCAGCAGCGCCGCATAGGCGGCCGCGGGCCACAGCGCGGGCTGCTGCAACTGCAGCGCAGCACCCGATACCGCCCCCAGCAACAATGCCGGCACCAGCCAGGGCACGGGGGCCGCGGCGCCCGCGCCGACCGTGCCCGCGGGGGCTGGCGCAATCGCATTAGTGGTGCTTATGGCGGGCATGGGCTGATGCTAATGCGGCGCCAGGGCCGCTGCCGCTGGATTCCGCGCACCGGGCTGTGTAACACTCGCGGCCACCCCCGGTGCCGCCAGCATGGCCGGCAGCGCCGCACCGGCCGTCCCACCATCCCTTTCACTGACTTCATACCGAGGAAGACCATGAGCGTTTACGACAAGCTGAAGGAACTCAACATCACCCTGCCCCCCGTGTCGGTGCCCGCGGCCGCCTACGTGCCCTACGTGCAGACGGGCAATCTCGTGTTCCTGAGCGGCCACATCGCGCGCAAGGACGGCAAGCCCTGGGTGGCGCAGTTCGGCCGCGACATCGGCACCGACGAAGGCAAGCAGGCTGCCCGCGCGGTGGCCATCGACCTGCTGGGCACCCTGCAGGCGGCCTGCGGCGGCGACCTCACCCGCGTGCGGCGCATCGTCAAGCTGATGAGCCTGGTGAACTCCACGGGCGACTACACCGAACAGCATCTGGTGACCAACGGCGCCAGCGAGCTGCTGGGCCAGGTCTTTGGCGAAAACGGCGTCCATGCACGCAGCGCCTTCGGCGTGGCGCAGATCCCCATGGGTGCCTGCGTGGAAATCGAGTTGATCGCCGAACTGGGACAGGGCTGAGCCCCGGCGGACAGCGGGCGAAGCGCCCCTGCGTGCAGGCGCTTCGCGGTCAAGGCCGAACCGGCACGGGGAAAGCCCCGGCGCCCGCATAGACACCCGCGCTGCCCAGCTCTTCCTCGATCGCCAGCAGGCGGTTGTACTTGGCGACGCGGTCGGAACGGCACAGCGAGCCGGTCTTGATCTGGCGCGCGCGGGTGGCAACGGCCAGGTCTGCGATCGTGACGTCTTCGGTTTCTCCCGAGCGGTGCGACACGACGGCCGAGAACCCGGCGCGCGCCGCCATGTCGATGGCGGCCAGCGTCTCGCTGAGGGTGCCGATCTGGTTGGGCTTGATGAGGATGGCGTTGGCCGCGCCGTCGGAAATGCCGCGCTCCAGGATCGCGGTGTTGGTGACGAACAGGTCGTCGCCCACCAGCTGAACATGCTGGCCGAGCCTGCGCGTGAGCAGCGCCCAGCCCTCCCAGTCGCTCTCGGCCAGGCCATCCTCGATGGACAGGATGGGGTAGTGCGCGACCAGTTGCGCCAGGTAGTCGACGAACTCGGCCGGCGTGTAGGCCTTGTGCTCCCCAGCCAGCTCGTAGCGGCCCTCGTGCAAAAGCTCGGAACTGGCGACGTCCAGGCCGAGCCAGATGTCCTTGCCCGCGCGCAGCCCGGTCGTTTCGATGGCCGCCAGGATCATGTCCAGCGCGGCGGCGTTGGAGGGCAGGTCGGGCGCGAAGCCGCCCTCGTCGCCCACCGCGGTGGTCCTGCCCTGTGCCTTGAGCAGGCTCCTGAGCGCATGGAACACCTCGGCGCCCTGGCGCAAGGCCTCCTTGAAGCTGGGCGCCTGCACGGGCAGGATCATGAACTCCTGGATGTCCACGTTGTTGTCGGCATGCGCCCCGCCATTGATGATGTTCATCATCGGCACCGGCAGCTGGGGCGCCACGCCGCCAGTGGCGAGCGCGCGGTACAGCGGCTGCTTGCGCTGCGCGGCCCGGGCCTTGGCGGCCGCCAGCGAAACCGCCAGGATCGCATTGGCACCCAGGCGTGATTTGTCCGCACTGCCATCCAGCGCGATCATGTGCCGGTCCAGCGCCCCCTGGTCGCTGGCGTCCATGCCACGCAACGCCTGGCGCAGTTCGCCATTGACATGCGACACCGCCAGGGCGACACCCCTTCCGCCATAGCGCCGCATGTCCCTGTCGCGCAGCTCGACCGCCTCGCGCGACCCGGTGGAGGCCCCGGAAGGCACGGCCGCAAAGCCGCTGCTGCCGTCCTGGAGCACGACCGTGGCCGCCACCGTGGGGTGGCCCCGGGAGTCCAGGATCTCGATGCCGTGAATGTCCTTGATGGCTGTCATGGTGCTCAAGCCTTTGCGATGTGGATGAAGTTGGTGCTGCCCACGACGCCGAAGGGCGTACCGGCGGCGATGCACAGCTGGTCACCGTCCCGGGCAATGCCCTCCTGGCGCGCCACGCGGCGGGCCTGCTCGACGAGCTCGGGCACGCCGCTGACCGGCGCATCGGCATGGACCGAGTGGATGCCCCAGGCCAGCGTCAGGCGGCGGGCGATGTGCATGTCCGGGGTGATGCTCAGCACGGCAGCGGCCGGCCGCTCCCGCGCCGCACGCAGCGCCGTCGCCCCTGAGCGCGAGTAGGTCACGATGGCGGCCATGGGCAGCAGTGCCGCCGCCGTGCGCAGGCATTGGCAAATGACATCGGCCACGCTGTCGCCCAGCGCGCGCGACGAGGCTTCCACGATCTCGCGGTAGTGCGGATCGGACTCCACCTCGCGGATGATGCGGCCCATCATCGCGACCGCCTCGCGCGGGTAGCGGCCAGAGGCCGACTCGGCCGACAGCATGACGGCATCGCTGCCCTCGTAGACGGCCGTCGCCACATCGGAGGCCTCGGCGCGTGTCGGCACCGGCGCATGGACCATGGAGTCCAGCATCTGCGTGGCGACGATGACCGGCTTGCCGGCGGCACGGCAGGCGCCGACGATGCGCTTCTGGATGCGCGGCACCTGCTCTGCCGGCAGCTCCACCCCCATGTCGCCGCGCGCGACCATGATCGCGTCGGCCCGCGCGATGATCGCGTCCAGGGCGTCGATCCCCGCCGGTTTCTCCAGCTTGGCCAGCACACCGGCGCGCCCTTGCACGATGGCATGGACTTCGTCCAGGTCCTCGGGGCGCTGGACGAAGGACAGCGCCACCCAATCCACCCCCAGCGACAGGCCAAACGCCAGGTCGGCCCGGTCCTTGGGCGTGAGCGCCGAGATCGGCAGCAGCACCGAGGGCACGTTGACCCCCTTGCGCTCGGACAGGGTCCCGCCCGCCATGACCACGGTGTCCGCGAACCCGGGGCCGCAGGCCGTCACGCGCAGCCGCAGCTTGCCGTCGTCGAGCAGCAGGTCCGTACCGGCGACCAGGGCCGCGAAGATCTCGGGGTGCGGCAGTGGCGCCCGGCTGGCGTCCCCGGGGCGGTCTTCCAGGTCGAGCCTGAAGCGCGCACCGGCCCGCAGCTCGACCGGACCATCGGCAAAAGTGCCGATGCGCAGCTTGGGGCCCTGCAGATCCTGCAGGATGGCGATCGGCCGGCCACGCTCCTGTTCGATCCGCCGGATCATCTCCAGGCTGGCGCGGTGCTGGGCATGGCTTCCGTGGCTGAAGTTCAGGCGGAACACATCGGCCCCGGCGTCGAACAGGGCCCGGATCGTGGCGGCGTCGGAACTGGAGGGGCCCAGGGTGGCGACGATCTTGGCGCGGCGGTCGCGGCGCGAGGCGGCGGCCCCGCTCAAAGGGGAGACGGCAAGCGTGGTCATGGGTAAAGCTTCCTGGAAGGGTTGCGGAATGCGGCGGCTGGCCGGCAGCGCCCTTGCGGGCAGTGCCGGCCCTTGGCGCTCAGAAGTTGTGCTGGAGACCGACGTCGTAGCCGAGCTTTTCCGTGGCCGCCTTGCTGTCGCGGGCCACGTTGGTGTACAGGAAGGTCCGCCTGGACAGGTGGTGGAAGTAGCCGATGCCGAACTTGCGGGCTTCCGAACGCAGCGAACCATCCGGCTTGCGCGTCTTGGCAGTGACGAAGCCGGCCTTGATTTCACCCACCCCCACCCCGTAGGTCACGCCCAGCAGCATGGACTTGAAGTCGTCATTGCGGGTGGTCACGCCCCGGGCCAGGCCGAGGGCCAGCCGGGCCTGGCCGACCTTGTAGGCCGCGCCCAGGCTCAGCAGGTGGTCGTCCGCATGGGCGGGGTCTTCCCAGCCGATGGCCAGCAGCACCGGGCCGACGTGGGTGTTGGCCCCGACCGAGAACGGACGGCGGGGCCCCGCGTTGGAAGCCTCCTGCTGGGCCTCGGCGGACGAGACCGCGATGTGCAGGTCCTTGCGCCGCAAGTCATAGCGCACGGAGTCGGAGACACGGGTCTTCGAGATGCCGCCACGCCATGCGGTGCGCAGCTGGGCCACGGTGTCGCCGCCCCAGGGATCGATCACGTTCTGCACCGTGGAGTAGGCGGCGGTGTACTGGCGGCCCAGGTTGACCGTGCCCCAGGCGGCGTGCCCGATGCCCAGGGTCGAGTAGCCCTGCCAGAAGATGTTCGGATTGGCGGGTTGGCCCGTGTCCGGCGAGAAACGGTGCTCCAGCCCGAAGGCGGCGTGCCAGCCCCCGCCCAGGTCCTCCTGGCCGCGAAAGGCCAGGCGGCTGCCCGCCCCGTCCAGCATTTCACTGGACGTGGCGCCGATGTTCTTGCCGATCCCGAGGTCCAGCTTGCCGGACAGCGTGAGGTTGGAGGACTGGGCCTGCGCGGGCACGGCGGTAGCACCGAGCGCGGCGGCGAGGAGGAGCGACTTGTGGATGTTGCTGTGCATGGTGGAAATCCTTGGGGGTCTTGTGAAGCCACGCCGGGCGCGCTGCGCCACTGCATGCGGTGTGCATGCAGATCGACGGCGGTGGTGGCGCGGTGTGGCGGGGGGGACGCTGCGGGGATCGCAGCGGCGGCGATGTGGGCGGCCGGCGCTCAGGGCAGTTCGAGCACCCGGCGCAGTTCAGCCTTCGCGGCCTCGAAGTCGGCGCGGTAGCTGGGGTTTTGCGGCGCCAATGCGGCGATCAGCACGGCCAGTTGCCTGCCGGCCTCCACGTCGCTGGGGTAGTGCACCCCGCCCAGCACCCGGTTGTCGCCAAACTCCCTGGCGCGCGCCAGGATCTGCGGACGCCACTCGGGCACCATGTCCGCCAGCGCCATGCCGGTCAGGAAGCCGAAGGCGGCATGGCCGCTCGGATACGAGCCGCTGTGCGAATACTTGGCCACCGGTTGCAGGCGCTTGTCCACCACGGGCGGACGTTCGCGCTTCCAGAGCTCCTTGGCTTGCTTGTTGAAACCGCTCTCGGTCTTGTACAGCCGCTTGAAGAAGGCAGCGACCAGGGGCAGGCCCTGCTCCGTGAACTTGGGGCCCATGACATCGGCAAACCGGAACACGCTCTGCTCCAGATCGGCCACCGACCTCGCCGCCTGTTCGGGTGTCCGCAATCGCTGCAGTTCGAGCATCAGCTCGATCTCCTTGCCCGCCACCTCCGCGGGTGGGGGCGGCGCCATGAAGCGGGTGGAATCGAGTTGCGCGGCATCGAGGTAGACAGCAGGCGCCTCGCCCTTGGCCAGGGCAGCGTTGCCAGTCAGTGCCAGCAGCGAAAAGCAGACGCTGAGCAATAGCTTGTTCATCTTCATGGAGTCTCCAGTGGTGGGTATGGATACGCCGATGCGGTGGCAGGCCGTGGGGCCCGTGCCATATCGAGCCGGGCGAAGCCTACGGAATGCGCTGGCGGGAATCCAATCACCATTTCTGATGCCCAGGATCAGCGTGGCCTCGCGGGAGGCAACGCGCCTGTGGCGCCCCCGCGGCAGGGCGCGCCCGCCTGGGACTTTCCCGGATGTCCCCCGGCAGGCCCGCCGCCCGGCACCACCAGGCGCATGCACGGCTTGATGATGCGCATCACAAAGTCTGATTGGACGCACTTGCCGGTTTTGGCGGAGCATTCACCCGACCCAAGAAGACCTGTCGGCACCCGCCGCGCATAACGTTGAAGGAGACATCCGTGACAATCCGCCCCATTCTCAAAACTGCCGCGTTGGCGGCATTCCTGCTCGCCGCCGGGGCCCAGGCCGGCACCGTCTCGGTGGTGACCTCCTTTCCCAAGGAACTGACCCAGGCCTACAAGACCGCCTTCGAAAAGGTCCATCCCGACATCAAGCTGGAAATCCTCAACAAGAGCACCACCGCCGGCGTGGCCTATGTGCGCGAACTCAGCGCGGGGCAGCGCCCCGAAGTGTTCTGGGCGTCGGCGCCCGATGCGTTCGAGGTGCTGGGCAAGGGCAAGCTGCTCGAGCGCATTCCGGACCTCGCCAATCCCGCGGTGCCCAAGGACATCGCCGGCTATCCCATCAACGATCCGGACGGCTTCTACCTGGGCCAGGCCCTGGGGGGCTATGGGCTGATGTGGAACACCCGCTACCTCGCGGCCAAGAAGCTTCCCACGCCCGCCGAGTGGGCGGACCTGACCAAGCCGGTCTACCACAGCCACGTGGCCCTGAGCTCGCCCTCCCGCTCGGGCACGACGCACTTGACGATCGAGGCCATCCTGCAGGGCGAGGGCTGGGACAAGGGCTGGAACCAGGTGCTGCAGATTGCCGGCAACTCGGCCGCGATCACCGAACGCAGCTTCGGCGTGCCCGACGGCGTCAACAACGGACAGTTCGGCATCGGCCTGGTGATCGACTTCTTCGGCCTGAGCGGCAAGTATTCGGGCTTTCCGGTGGAGTTCGCCTACCCGTCGGTCACCGCGGTGGTGCCGGCCAACATTGCGCTCATCAGCGGGGGCAAGAACCCGGCCGAGGCGCGGCGCTTCATCAGCTTCGCCCTGTCCAGGGAAGGTCAGGAACTGCTTACGCTCCCGCAGCTGGCGCGCCTGCCGGTGCTGCCGCCGGACAAGATGAAAATGCCCGCCGGCTACCCCAACGCCTTCGAGGTCGCCAAGCGCGCCAAGGTGAAGTTCGATCCCGAGCTGTCCGCCGCGCGCTACTACGTGGTGACCGCCCTGTTCGACCAGGTGATCACCTTCCGCCACAAGGAACTGCAGGCGGCCACGCTGGCCATCCACCAGGCCGAGGCAGCCCTGGCCGGAAAACCCAACACCGAGGCCGCCAACCGCGTCAGGCGGGCGCGCGAACTGGCCTTCACGCCCCCCGTGACCGAGGCCATGGCCAAGGACCCGGCGTTCCTGAACCTGTTCACGTCCAACAAGAAGAACGCGGACACCAACAGGGAGGTGACGGCCACCGAAGGCGGCTGGAACAGCAAGGCGCTCGACAACTACCGGATGGCGCGCCAGCTCGCCGAAGAAGCCCGGGCCCTTGCCAAGTAAAGGACCACTCATGTCGCGCATCTTCCATCTGGCCCGGCCGGGCGCCTGGCTGGCGGCCGGCCTGGTGCTGGCCTTCCTGCTGCTGTTCCTGGTGCTGCCCGTCGCCTGGGTGTTCTTCTCGGCCTTCGTCAACGCCGACGGCAGCCTGACCCTGGGCCATTTCGCGGCCTTCTTCCACCAGCCGCTGATGACCGAGGCTTTCTGGAACAGCCTCTACGTCGCCACCATGGCCACGATCGCGGCGGCGCTGATCGCCGTGCCGCTGGCCTATTTCACGGTGCGCTTCGAGTTCCGCGGCGCGCTGCTGATCCAGACCCTGGGGGTGCTGCCGCTGATCATGCCGCCCTTCGTCGGCGCGGTGGCGATGCAGCTGATCTTCGGCCGCTCGGGCACGGTGAACCTGCTGCTCGAGCAGCACCTGGGTTTCACGGTTCCAATCATGGACGGCCTCAACGGCGTGATCTTCGTCGAGGCGCTGCATTACTTCCCCTTCATCCTCATGAACCTGACGCTGGCGCTGCGGAACATCGATGGCGCCATGGAGGAGGCGGCGTTGAACCTGGGCTGCCGCGGCTGGCGCCTGTTCCGCCGGGTCATCTTCCCGCTGGCGATGCCCGGCTTCGTGGCGGGGGCGTCGCTGGTGTTCGTCAAGGTGTTCGACGACCTGGGCACGCCGCTGGTGCTGGGCACCACCAACATGCTGGCGCCGCAGGCCTACCTGCGCATCACCCAGGTGGGCATCGACGACCCGCTGGGCTACGTCATCAGCGTGCTGATGATTGCCTTCTCGATCGCGGCCATGGCGCTGTCGGCCCGCGTGCTCAAGGGCAAGGACTATGCGACCACGCAAAAGGGCGGCGGCGCCATCCAGCGCCGCAGGCTTTCCCCGCTGGGCACGGTGCTGGCTTACGCGTGGATCGGCTTCATCCTGCTGCTGACGCTGTCCCCTCACATCGGCGTGCTGCTGCTGTCGTTCGCCTCCGTGTGGAGCTTCGCCCCGCTGCCCGACGGCTTCACGGCGGCCCACTACGCCACCGTGTTCCAGGACGCTGGCGGCATGATCTCCAACACCCTGCTGTACTGCGGCATGGCGGCCGGCATCGACGTGCTGCTGGGCACGACCATCGCCTATCTGATCATGCGCACCCGGTTGCCGGCCCGCCAGTGGCTGGACTGGATCGCCACGGCGGCGCTGGCCGTGCCGGGGCTGGTGCTGGCGATCGGCTACCTGCGTTTCTTCAAGGGTGTCCTGGTGCCAGGCACCGACGTGCTGCTCACCAGCACCTGGGTGGTGATCATGATTGCCTATGCCGTGCGCCGGCTGCCCTATGCCCTGCGCTCGTGCGTCGCCGCGCTGCAGCAGGTGCACATTTCGCTGGAGGAGGCCGCCGAAAGCCTCGGCGCGACCAAGATGCGCACCATCCGGCGCGTCGTCGTGCCGCTGATGGCGGGCGGGATCCTGGCTGGCTTCGTCACCAGTTTCATCACGGCGGCGGTCGAGCTGTCGGCCACCATCCTGCTGACCTCCTCGCAGTCGCAGGCGCCCATGAGCTATGGCATCTACCTGTACATGCAGAGCATCGCGGGCCGTGGCCCTGGCGCGGCACTGGGCGTTCTGGCGATCGCGGTCGTCGCGATCGGCACCTATGCCTCCCACGTGATCGTGGAGCGCACCGGCAGCCGCCTGAAGCAGCGGCCGGTCGATGAAGACCTGCCTCCCCTGCCCATCCTCCCCGCAGAAGTTGCTCCGGTACGCACCTGAGCCCTGCCCTTCCCCCCGATTGGAGACAAGCACCATGAAAAAAATCAGTGTCCAATGCCGCGGCATCCGCCTGGCCTATGGCAGCAACGAAGTCCTGAAGGACATCCACATGGAGATCAGGCCGGGCGAGTTCTTTGCGCTGCTGGGGCCGTCCGGTTCCGGCAAGTCCACCCTGCTGCGCCTGATCGCCGGCTTCAACCAGCACCAGCACGGAGAGCTGCTGATCGACGGGCGCGACGTCACCGGGATGGCGCCCTGGCAACGCAACGTGGGCATGGTGTTCCAGAGCTATGCGCTGTGGCCGCACCTGAGCGTCTGGGACAACGTGGCCTTCGGCCTGGTGGAGCGCCGGGTCTCCAAGGCCGAGCAGGTCCGCAAGGTCGAGGCCGCGCTGGCCACCGTGGGCCTGGAGCGCTTTGCCCGGCGCCGGCCGGGCCAGCTGTCCGGCGGGCAGCAGCAGCGCGTGGCGCTGGCGCGCACCATCGTGATCGAGCCGCAGGTGCTGCTGCTGGACGAGCCCCTGTCCAACCTGGACAAGTCGCTGCGCGTGCAGATGCGCCAGGAACTGCTGCAGCTGCAGCGCCGCCTGGGCATCACCACCATCTTCGTCACGCACGACCAGGAAGAGGCCATGACCACGGCCGACCGCATGGCGGTGCTCGACAAGGGCGTGGTGCAGCAGGTGGGCACGCCCCAGGACCTGTACGACCTGCCTGCCAACGAGTTCGTGGCCGGCTTCGTCGGCACCATGAACCTGCTGCAGGGCACGGTGCAAGCCCGCGACGGACATGACGTCACCCTCGACATCGAGGGTGTGGGACGGCTGCAGGTGCCCGCGCACGGCCATGCCCCGGCCAGCGGACGGGCGGTACTCAGCTTCCGGCCGCATGCGCTGCAGATCGATGCCGCGGCGGCGCGCAGTGACATGCGCTACGTCTGGATGAACGGCATCGTCGAATCCAGCGAATTCCTGGGCGAGGCCACGCGCTACCAGGTCCGGGTGGGGACGCAGTCCGTGGCCGTGGACCAGCCGCACCACCTGGGCGCATCCAAGTTCGTGGCCGGCAGCCCCGTGGGCATTGGCCTGGAGCCGGCGCAGACACGGCTGCTGCCCGCCTGAATCGAGCCCCGGCTCAACCCCCGGGGCTTTTCCCTACCGGGCATTAGTCCCGATGCGTAGAAGCGGCCATCGCAACGACACTCGTGGCAATGGCTTGTGCAACCGCCAGACATCAGGAACAGCAGCGCGCATGAACAGGGTCAGTGTCAGATGTGAGCAACTGCAGCTCTCCTACGGCAGCGTCGTGGTGCTGGACGGCGTGACGCTGGAGATCGAGCCGGGCGAGTTCTTCGCCCTGCTGGGGCCCTCCGGCTCCGGCAAGTCCACCCTGCTGCGCGTCATCGCGGGCTTTCTCCAGCACCAGGCCGGGCGGCTTGTCATCGACGGGCGAGAACTCACCACCGAGCCCGCATGGGAGCGGCGCGTGGGCGTGGTGTTCCAGAACTACGCCTTGTGGCCCCACTTGAACGTGCGGGAGAACGTCGCCTTCGGGCTGGTGGAGCGAAGGCTTCCCGGCAAGGTGATCGAGCAGCGCGTGTCGGAGGTGCTCGACCAGGTGGAACTGGGCGCCTTCGCCCACCGCAACCCGAGCCAGCTGTCGGGCGGCCAGCAGCAGCGGGTCGCGCTGGCGCGCACGCTGGTAACCCAGCCCCAGGTGCTGCTGCTCGACGAGCCCCTGTCCAACCTCGACCGTTCACTGCGCGTGCAGATGCGCCAGGAACTGCTCAAGCTGCAGCGGCGGCTGGGCATCACCACGATTTTTGTGACACACGACCAGGAAGAAGCAATGACCAGCGCCGACCGGATTGCCGTCCTGAACAACGGCCGGGTGCAGCAGATCGGCACCCCGATTGCGCTCTACGACTACCCCGCCACCCCCTTCGTCGCCGGCTTTGTCGGCACCATGAACATGCTGGAGGGAACCGTCCGCTGCAGCCGCGGAAACGCCGTTTCCCTTGACGTCCCGGGCTGGGGCGAGATCGTGATCAGCTCCGATGCGGTGCCCGAGGATGGCCGCCGCGTCATCGTGGCCATCCGGCCGCAGACCATCCGGCTCGACGTGGCGGACGCGCGGCTCGACGCGCGCTTCGTGTGGCTGCCGGGCATGGTCGAGACGGTCGAGTTCCACGGTGCATTTGCGCGCTACCAGGTGCAGGTCGGCCCGCATGCCGTGGTCATCGACCAGCCACACCACGCAGGCCTGTCGAAATTTCCGGCCGGCGGTGCGGTGTCGGTCGGCATCGATCCCTCCCTGGTCCGCCTGTACAGCAGATGAGCCGTGCGCAGCGTGTGAGCGATGGAACTCTATCAAGTCCGGGCCTTTGTCACCGTCGCGCGCATCGGCAACGTCACCAAGGCGGCCGAAGCACTGCACGTCACCCAGCCGGCGGTCACCGGACAACTCAAGAGCCTGGAGCAGAGCCTGGGCGTGACCCTGTTCGACCGCAGCGCCGGCCGGCTCACGCTCACGCGCACCGGTGAACTGCTGCTGCCCAAGGCAGAGGCGTTGCTGGCCGCGGGCAGCGAACTGAGTTCGGTGGCCCGGCAGCTGCGCGGCGAGCTGACGGGACGCATTGACTTCGGCCTGCCCAGCGAGCCTGCCGACTTCCTGCGGCTGGGCGAGATGGCCGCCAGCGTGCACCAGGCGCTGCCCCTGGTGGAGCTGCGCACGCGCAGCTACTCATCGCTGCAATTGCTGGACCTCATCCGCGCCGGCACACTTTCCGCGGGCTACTTCATCGACGCCAATCCGCCGCGCGACCTGCAATGGGTCGCCTTGCGTTCGGTGACCTACCGGGTAGCGGTGCCTGTGCGGATGAGCGAGTCCGTGCAGCGGGGCGGGTGGCGCACGCTGGCCGAACTGCCCTGGGTCGACGGCCTGGCCGACTCCCACATCCACCAGTTGATGCGGGCACTGTTCGAGCGCCAGGGCCTGGCGCCGCGCATTGTCATGCAGGCAGAGGAAACCAGCGGGCTGGACGCCTATGTGCGCGCTGGCAGCGGGTGCGCGCTGCTGCGCGAAGAGGTCGCAGTCCGGGGCAGCGAGCGCCAGGACTGGATGATCTGGGGGCCTGCGCAGCTTGATGCAAAACTCTATCTCGTCACCTCGGCGGAAGGGGCCAGCGATCCGCTCACGGTGGCGCTGACGTCGATGATCCGCGGGGTCTGGAATCAATAGGCAATAGGCGGGGGGGGGAACGCCGCGCTGCCGGTGCCCGCAATGCTGGACGGCCAGATCGAGTGGCCCGGCCGCGCGGCATGCCCCGCGGCGGCCCAATCACCGCACACAGGCAGCAGGGGTCAGAAGGACTCCCACTCCTCTTCAGACCCTTGGGCCACCGCCGGCTTGCGGCTGGAAGGCCCGGACACGGCAGGCGCCGCCTGCGCCTTGGCAGCCGCCGGCCGGTGGGCCGCTTTGGCCGCCGGGGCTGCGGAGGGAGGCCGCGGTGCCGTGGCGGAAGCCGCGGGCAGGGGCGCCCGCTGGGCGGCCGCGGCACGGGCGGCGCCAATGGCCGCCTGCGCCGGTCCATGGCTGGCGGCATTCACCTTGAACATCGACACCACCTGCGCCAGCTGGTCCGCCTGCTCCCGCAGGCTCTGCGCGGCGGCGGCGCTCTCCTCCACCAGCGCCGCGTTCTGCTGGGTCATCTGGTCCAGGTTGCCAATCGCCTGGTTGACCTGCGAGACCCCGGCGCTCTGCTCCGAGGAGGCGGCGGTGATCTCGCCAATCATGTCCGTCACCCGCTGCACCGACTGCACGATGTCGGTCATGGTGGTGCCGGCATCGGTCACCAGCCGCGAGCCCGCCTCCACTTTTTCCACCGATGCGCTGATGAGCTGCTTGATTTCCTTGGCGGCCTCGGCACTGCGCTGCGCCAGGCTACGCACCTCGCTGGCCACCACGGCGAAGCCACGCCCCTGCTCGCCCGCGCGCGCCGCCTCCACCGCCGCGTTCAGCGCCAGGATGTTGGTCTGGAACGCGATGCCGTCGATCACGCCGATGATGTCGGCGATCTTCTTGCTGCTGTGGTTGATGTCCTGCATGGTGACCACCACCTGGGTCACGACCTCGCCGCCACGGCGCGCCACGCCCGTGGCGCCCGCCGCGAGGCTGCTGGCCTGCTGCGCGCTGCCCGCGCTTTGCTGGATGGTGCTCGTGAACTGCTCCATGGCCGCGGCTGTTTGCTGCAGGTTGCTGGAGGTCTGCTCCGTGCGGGACGACAGGTCATGGTTGCCGGTGGCGATCTCGGCGCTGGCGATGGCGATGCTGTCGGTGCTCTGGCGCACCTGGTGCACCATCCGGCCCAGGGCGCTGCTCATGGTGTAAAGCGAGCGCAGCAGGTCACCGAACTCATCGCCCCGGGTCACGGATTCCTGCATGCTCAGATCGCCACCCGCGATGCGCTCGGCCAGCCCGCTGGCCTGCTCCAGCGGCCGCTGGATGCTGCCGATCAGGTAGTAGGCGCCCACGACGATGGCCAGCAGCAGCAGGCCCACGGCCACGGCGGCGATCTTCACGGTGAGCATGCGCGACGCGGCCATCTCCCGCTGCCGGACCTCGGCGGTCTGTTGCTGCTGCTGCACGAAGTCCCGCAGTGTCTGCAGGTAGGCGGCCACGGCCGGGTTGTACGACTGCTTGACCAGTACCACCGCCTGGTCCTGCTGGCCATCGCCCTTGAGCTTGCGGGCCTGGCCGCGCAGGTCCGTCATCGTCTTGCGGGCGGCGGCGATCTTGGCCATCTGCGCCTTGTCGGCTTCGGACAGCGCCATGGATTCGAGCGATTTCTGCACCTCGCTGATCTGCGCGGAAGTCGCCGCGATCAGGTCCTTGAACTCGGCCTCGACGGCGGTGTCGCTGCTCACGATCAGCGCCTGCGTGCGCGCCGCATTGGTCTCGGTGAGGCCGGACCAGCGCAGCGCCGCCTGCACACGCGCCTCCATGTCCTTGGTCATCATGTCCGCCTCGGCCTGCACCTTGGCCGAGCGATAGCCGGAAAACCCCACCACCGCCGCCAGCAGCACCACGATCAGCAAGACCGCCATCCAGAGTTTATGGGCCATCCGGAATCGCTTGGGCATGGTGTTCTCCTGCAGCCTTGTGTTGGCGCGCAGATATTTGCACGCTGTTACACCATTGCACAAACCCGGGCCTGATGCATGAGGGTCATCCCCAGGGCCCGCGCTGCACGGCAAGACCCCGCATTGCAGCCCCGAACCACGCTGTGCAAGGGCTCGGGGCAGCAGGGGCGCCCGGGTGCCACCTGGCCCAGCCATCCGGCCCTTCCAGGGGGGGCGAATCGGGCAGTCTGCGAGATAGCTGGCAATGGGCGAGGCCCACGCACTGGAGCTGCACGCACGGGCCGCTTTGCCGCCAAGCCGGCGGCAGGATCAACACCGGTCTTTCACGGACCGGCATGGCAACCCTACCGTGGTCGGGTTCACGCGCGGCGGCGCAGCCGTCAAACTGGCCCAAATCCATCTCCCAAGGCCACCATCACATGACAACCTCCCGCACGTTCCGCCGCGCGCACCTCGGCGCCCCCTTCCTGATCGCACTGGGCCTGTCCGGATGCGCCGCCACCATCAGCCAGGAGGGCCTGGAACAGCGCACCTCGGCGGCCATAGGCCGCCAGGTGGGCGCCTTCACCATCACCCACAAGAGCGAAGAAACCGGCGGACGCATCAACTACACCGCCAAGACCACCGACGGCGCCACCTACCAGTGCTACATGTACTCCGCCACGGGGTTCCAGAAAGCCATGTCGTTCGGACAGACGCCGAATTCGGATGCCATCTGCACGCCGATGGCGGGCAAGGCGGCGGCACCTGCAGCCGCCCCGGCCTCCTGCAACGCGCTCAGCAAAGCCGCGGGCAAATGCTGAAGCGCTGATCCAGGCATGGCAGCAGGCCGTCAGGCCCCGGCGCCCAGGAAGGTTTCGAAGCGCGCCAGCTCTTCGTCCAGCGCGCGCCGAAAAACCGCGCCGCGGGGCGGGCGGCCCGCCACAAAACCCAGCGCGTGCCGCAGTTGCCCGCGCTCCATGCGCAGGTTGGCCCAGCCCACCATCTGTTCGCCCCACAGCACGGGCAACGCATAGTGGCCCATGGTGCGCCTGGAGGCGGGCACATACGCCTCGAACCGGTACGCCCAGCCCCACAGCATCTCGAAGCGGCGGCGGTCCCAGACCACGGGATCAAACGGTGCCAGCAGCCGCACCCCCGCGTCCGGCTGGTGGCGGCGCGATGCCGGGTTCTCCTGCGCGGGCCAGAACCAGGCCGTGCCGTCGACCACCGCATGGCCGTAGCGCGACTGCGCGGCCTTGGCCACCGCGCGCGCTTCGGCCGCCAGTTGTGGGGCGCCGTACCGCAGCAAAGTGACGAGGTAGCCCAGGCTGGGCGCGGGCAGCGGCGCATACAGGGCCACGATGCGGTCGACCAGGGCTTCGGCACGCGCCATGCGGGCGGCGGGGCTGGCATCCTGCCCGGGGTGCTCCACCGGCGCATACACCCGGGTGCCCGATTCGCGGCGGCACACCCGCAGCCAGCCGTGGTGGTGCATGGCATCCAGCAGGCGGGTGCTCGCGTTGAGCTCTCCGCCCCAATAGCCCGCCACGCGGCCATGGTGCGCAAACGCCTCGCTGACCTCGCGCGGGTGCACCACGCCCCGCTCCTGCACGAAGGCCAGCACCTCGCGCGCGCGCCCGGTGGTGGCCGCATCCCAGGGCCGGCGCGGCGTGCGCGGGTGCAGCAGCGCCAGCATGTCGCGCGACACGAAGCCGTAGTTGACGAAGGCGTCTTCCTCGATGCCCAGCCGTTCGTAGCGGCGCTCCAGGTCACCCGCGCGGTAGCCGCGCACCCGCATGCGCAGGATCAGGTCCTGCGCCCGCGCGGGCGCCCGCATCGGGTCGGCCTGCACAAAACCAAGCTTGCGGATCGCGCCGGGCAGCGTCAGCGGCTTGAACAGGCTGCGTGCAATCGCGTAGCGGCGCAGCTCATCCAGCGTGGGTGAGCGCGCCATCGCCTGGAGCGTGTTCAACGTCTTTTTGGAGTCGCACAAGTACCTTGACCCAAGGGTTGGAGTGAAATCGGGCGATTGCACTCCAATGCAACCTCCCAGAAGGCATTGAACACGCTGTTACTCCACGCGCGCCACGGCCGCAGGCTTGAAGCCCAGGTCGGCCGCCTTGCCCTTGCGTCCCCGGGCAGCGCGGGCATTGTTGAGCGAGCGGATCTCGAGGGTTTCCTCACGCTCCTTGCCACCGCGGCCGATGCCCTCGATGCGGATGCTGCGCGTATAGGCCGCGGCACCGGCCAGCGTGTCCTTGGCCTCCAGGTCGATCAGCATCAGGCCACGGCCGCCATTGGCCATGGTCTTGAGCTCGGTGATCTCGAAGGTCAGGATGCGCCCGCCCGCCGAGGCGCAGGCCACGTGCGTGGCCGGCGCGAGCGGCTGGCCGCCGGTGCTGCCCGCCGCATGCGAAGGGGGGCACACGGTCTCGCCCTCGCCCAGCGTGAGGAAGGCCTTGCCGCCCTTCTGGCGCGAGACCATGTTCTCCACCGAGGCCAGGAAGCCATAGCCGCCCGAGTTGGACAGCAGCAGGCTGGCACTGGCCGGCCCGGCGAAGTAGTGCAGGAGCTGCGTGCCCGATTCGAGCTCGATCAGCGTGGTCACGGGCTGGCCGTCGCCGCGCGCACCGGGCAGCACCGACACCGGCACCGAGTACACCCGGCCATTGCTGCCGAAGGCCAGCAGGGTATCCACCGTGCGGCACTCGAAGGTGCGGTACAGGCCGTCGCCGGCCTTGAAGGCGAAGCTCGCCGCCTCGTGGCCATGGCCGGTGCGCGCACGCACCCAGCCTTTTTGCGAGACCACCACGGTCACGGGCTCGTCCACCACCTTGACCTCGGCCACGGCCTTCTTCTCGGCCTGGATCAGCGTGCGGCGCGCGTCAGCGAAGGTCTTGGCGTCGGCCTCGATCTCCTTGACCATCAGGCGGCGCAGCGAACCCGGGTTGTTCAGGATGTCCTCGAGCTTGCCCTGGCTTTCGCGCAGTTCCTTGAGCTCCTGCTCGATCTTGATGGCTTCGAGCCGCGCGAGCTGGCGCAGGCGGATTTCAAGGATGTCCTCGGCCTGGCGATCGCTGAGGTTGAAGCGCGCGATCAGTGCGGCCTTGGGATCCTCGGCCGCACGGATGATGGCGATCACCTCGTCGATGTTGAGCAGCACGGTCTGCCGCCCCTCGAGGATGTGGATGCGGTCCAGCACCTTGCCCAGGCGGTGCTGCGAGCGGCGGGTGATGGTGCCCTGGCGGAAGGAGATCCACTCCTCCAGCATCAGGCGCAGCGACTTCTGCACCGGCCGGCCGTCCAGGCCCACCATGGTCAGGTTGATCGGCGCCGAGGTCTCCAGGCTGGTGTGGGCCAGGAGCGCGGTGACCAGCTCCTGCTGCGGCGTCTTGCCGGTCTTGGGCTCGAACACCAGGCGCACCGGCGCGTCCTTGCTCGACTCGTCGCGCACCACGTCCAGCACGGCTAGCATGCTGGCCTTGAGCTGGGTCTGGTCCTGGCTCAGCGCCTTCTTGCCGGCCTTGACCTTGGGGTTGGTGATTTCCTCGATCTCCTCGAGCACCTTCTGCGAGCTCACGCCCGGGGGCAGCTCGTTGACGACGAGCTGCCACTGGCCGCGCGCGAGTTCCTCGATCTTCCAGCGCGCGCGCACCTTGAGGCTGCCGCGCCCGGTGCGGTAGGCGTCGGCGATGTCGGACGCAGCGCTGATGATCTGCCCGCCACCCGGGTAGTCGGGCCCGGGCACCAGGGCCAGCAGGTCTTCGGCGCTGAGCGAAGGTGTCTTGATGAGCGCAATGCAGGCATCTGCGATCTCGCGCAGGTTGTGGCTCGGGATCTCGGTGGCCAGGCCCACGGCGATGCCGCTGGCGCCGTTGAGCAGCGCGAACGGCAACCGCGCGGGCAGCTGGCGCGGCTCCTCCGTGCTGCCGTCGTAGTTGGGCATGAAATCGACCGTGCCCTCGTCGATCTCGTCGAGCAGCAGGCTGGTGATGCGCGACAGGCGCGCCTCGGTGTAGCGCATGGCCGCGGCGCCATCGCCGTCGCGGCTGCCGAAGTTGCCCTGGCCGTCGATCAGCGGGTAGCGCTGGGCAAAGTCCTGCGCCATGCGCACCAGGGCGTCGTAGGCCGACTGGTCGCCGTGCGGATGGAAGCGGCCCAGCACGTCGCCCACCACGCGGGCGCTCTTGACCGGCTTGGCCGCCGTGTTGCGCGTGGGGCCGCTGTAGCCCAGGCCCATGCGGTCCATCGAATACAGAATGCGCCGCTGCACGGGCTTGAGGCCGTCGCACACGTCGGGCAGCGCACGGCCCTTGACGACCGACAGCGCGTATTCCAGATAGGCGCGCTGGGCATAGCCCGCCAGGCCCAGGGAGTCGCCTCCGTCATCGCCGGCGGTGGTGAAATCGAGAGTGGGTTGGTCGCTCATTCGTTGGGTACAGTTTCTGGGTTCACGTTCTGGGGGGCGATTTGCGTCTGCGCCACGCGGGTGGGCGGCAGGTTGCCCCGGTTCTGCGCGCCCCCCGAAAGCTCCATGCGCACGCGGCCGGGCACGGCGCGCTGCGCCAGCACCGGGGCTGGCGGCTTGAGCTGGGCGTACAGGCCCAGCACGGTGCGCACATAGTTCTGCGTTTCCTTGAAGGCCGGAATCTGGTTGCCCGCCTTTTGCACCGCGCCTTCACCGGCGTTGTAGGCGGCCACGGCCAGGTCCATGCGGCCGGGGAACAGGTCCAGCAGGTGGCGCAGATAGCGCGTGCCGGTGGGCACGTTCACGGCCGGGTCGGCCAGCTTCTGCTCCACCGAGCGCCTGGCATCCGCGCTCACACCAAAACGGCTGGCCGTGGCGGGCATCACCTGCATGAGCCCGACGGCGCCCCTGGGCGACACGGCCGTGGCGTCGAAGCCGGATTCCGTGGCGATCACGGCCTGCAGCAATTCGTAGTCCACGCCGTGCTTGCTGGCGGCGGCGCGCAGGTGGTGCTTGACGCGCTTGTAGTCGGGCGCGATGTCAAAGAAGGCCAGCAAGCGCGCACCGGCCGCAGGCAGCGCGTAGGGCATGGGCGGTGCGTTGGCCGGGGCGTCGCGGGTCGAGTCGAAATCACTGCCACGAAAAAACAGCTGGTAGCGCGTGTCCACCTGCTCGGCGGCGAAATGCGTCACGCCCCGCTCGTCCACGTGCGCCCACAGGTCCGCCTGGGCCGATTGCTGCATAAAACATAGCAGAAAGCCCAATAAATACAAGCGCAAGAGCCTGTTTTTGTGTGGATTCTTCATCACAGACACCGTGAGTGGCGGGTCCGGTCAGATGTCGATCTCGACCGCATCGCCGTGCAGTTCCATCAGTTCGCGCCGCGAGGCCGCCTCGCCCTTGCCCATGAGCTTGGTGATCAGGCCTTCGGTGGCGGCGAAGTCCATGTCGCCCAGCTGCACCGGCAGCAGGCGGCGGGTGTCGGGGTTGAGCGTGGTTTCCCACAGCTGCTCGGCGTTCATCTCGCCCAGGCCCTTGAAGCGGCTGATCTGGCACTTCTCGCGGGCCACGCCGTCCTTGGCGCACTTGTCGAGGATGGCGGTGAGCTCGCCGTCGTCCAGCGCATACATCTTGGCGGCGGGCTTCTTGCCGCGCGCGGGCACGTCCACGCGGAACAGCGGGGGGCGCGCCACGTAGATGTGGCCGGTCTCGATGAGCTTGGGGAAGTGGCGGAAGAACAGCGTGAGCAGCAGCACCTGGATGTGCGAGCCGTCCACATCGGCGTCCGACAGGATGCAGACCTTGCCATAGCGCAGGCCCGTGAGGTCGGGCGTGTCGTTCGGGCCGTGCGGGTCCACGCCGATGGCCACCGAGATGTCGTGGATCTCGTTGTTGGCGAACAGGCGGTCGCGCTCCACCTCCCAGGTGTTGAGCACCTTGCCGCGCAGCGGCAGGATGGCCTGGCTTTCCTTGTCGCGGCCCATCTTGGCGCTGCCGCCGGCGGAGTCGCCCTCGACCAGGAAGACTTCGTTGTGGGCGATGTCGCGGCTTTCGCAGTCGGTGAGCTTGCCGGGCAGCACGGCCACGCCCGAGCCCTTGCGCTTTTCGACCTTCTGGCCGGCCTTCTGGCGCGTCTGCGCGGCCTTGATGGCGAGTTCTGCCAGCTTCTTGCCGTAGTCCACGTGCTGGTTGAGCCAGAGCTCCAGCGCCGGGCGCACGAAGCCGCTGACCAGGCGCACCGCGTCGCGCGAGTTCAGCCGCTCCTTGATCTGGCCCTGGAACTGAGGATCGAGCACCTTGGCCGAGAGCACGTAGCTGGCACGGGCGAACACGTCCTCGGGCAGCAGCTTCACGCCCTTGGGCAGCAGGCTGTGCAGTTCGATGAAGCTCTTGACGGCATTGAACAGGCCGTCGCGCAGGCCGCTTTCGTGCGTGCCGCCGGCGCTGGTGGGAATCAGGTTGACGTAGCTCTCGCGCATGGGCTGGCCGTCTTCGGTGAAGGCCACGCACCAGGAGGCGCCCTCGCCCTCGGCAAAACTCTCGTTGTTGCGGTCGGCAAAGCCCTCGCCCTCGAAGAGCGGGATCACCGGGTCGCCGCTGAGCGTCTGCATCAGGTAGTCGCGCAGGCCGCCCTTGTACTGCCAGGTCTGGGTGTCGCGCGTCTTCTCGTTGACCAGGGTCACGGACACGCCGGGCATGAGCACCGCCTTGCTGCGCAAGAGGTGGGTGAGCTCGCCCATGGGCAGCGCGCTCGACTCGAAATACTTGGCATCAGGCCAGGCGCGCACGGTCGTGCCCTGCTTGCGCTCGCCGGCTTCCAGCGCGCGGGTCACCAGGGCCTCGACCACATCGCCGGCCGAAAACACCAGCCGGGCGACCTTGCCTTCGCGGTGGCTGCTCACTTCCAGGCGGGTGGCCAGCGCGTTGGTCACGCTCACGCCCACGCCGTGCAGGCCGCCCGAGAAGCTGTAGGCACCGCCCTTGCCCTTGTCGAACTTGCCGCCCGCGTGCAGGCGGGTGAAGACCAGCTCGATCACCGGCGCGTTTTCCTCGGGGTGCATGCCGAAGGGGATGCCGCGCCCGTCGTCCTCGATGCTCACCGAGCCGTCGGCGTGCAGCGTGACCTTGATCTTCTTGCCATGGCCGGCCAGCGCCTCGTCGGCGGCGTTGTCCAGCACCTCCTGGATGATGTGCAGGGGGTTGTCGGTGCGGGTGTACATGCCCGGGCGCTGCTTGACGGGCTCCAGGCCCTTGAGCACGCGGATCGACCCTTCGGAATAGTCACTACTGGTGGACACGGAAGACGGTTTGGCAGACATAGCGGCGGATTGTAGTGCGGCAGCAGCGCAATAGCTGGATGAAAAAACAGTCATGACAACACTGGCAGCGTGCTCCGGCCCCTCCAGGCCCGGGGGCGGCGGCGGCAGACAGGGTGGCTGGGGGCGGGTTGCAACACAAAGGACGGTCCCGCGCAGCAGGCCTGGCGGCAACCCCGCTGCCAACTGTATTGGTCCCCGGTGTATCAGCGCGTTTCGCCCAATCTCGCTACATTCCTGCGCATGCATATGAATCCTCCCAAACTGTCCATGTTCCAGGTGCTCGCGTGCGGCGCGGCCATCGTGACCCTGTCCATGGGCATCCGCCATGGGTTCGGGCTCTGGCTCCTGCCCATCACGCAGGAGATGGGCTGGACCCGCCAGTCGTTCGCGCTGGCCATCGCCATCCAGAACCTGTCCTGGGGCCTGATCGGCATCTTTGCGGGCATGGCGGCAGACCGGTTCGGGGCGTTCCGCGTGCTCATCGGCGGCGCGGTGCTCTATGGCCTGGGTTTGGCGGGCATGGCGCTGTCGCCCACGACCACCCTGTTTGCGTTGACGGCCGGCGTACTGATCGGCGCCGCGCAGGCGGGCACCACCTACGCCGTGATCTACGGTGTGCTGGGCCGCCAGATCGCGCCGGAGCGCAGGTCCTGGGCCATGGGCGTGGCGGCGGCCGCAGGTTCGTTCGGCCAGTTCCTCATGGTGCCCGTGGAGGGCTGGCTGATCGCCGGACTGGGTTGGCAGCAGGCGCTGCTGGCCTTGTCGATGGCCGTGCTGCTCATCGTGCCGCTGGCCTTTGGCCTGCGGGAGCCGGGCTTCAAGGGCGCCGCGCCGCCCAAGCGCGAGCAGACCATCGTGCAGGCGCTGGGCGAGGCGTTCCGCTACCCGAGCTTCAACCTGCTGATGGCCGGTTATTTCGTGTGCGGCTTCCAGGTGGTGTTCATCGGGGTGCACATGCCCAGCTACCTGAAGGACCACGGCCTGTCGCCCCAGGTGGCCAGCTACGCGCTGGCGCTGATCGGCCTGTTCAACGTGCTGGGGACCTACGTGGCCGGCACCCTTGGCCAGCGCATGCCCAAGCGGTTCATCCTGGCCTTCATCTACTTTGCCCGCGCGGCGGTGATCACCGTGTTCCTGCTCGTGCCGCTGTCGCCGCTGTCGGTGTATGTGTTCTCGGCCGTGATGGGCACGCTGTGGCTGTCCACCATCCCGCCCACCAACGCCACCATCGCGCAGATCTTTGGCGTGCAGCACCTGTCGATGCTGGGCGGCTTCGTGTTCTTCAGCCACCAGATCGGCAGCTTCCTGGGCGTGTGGCTGGGCGGCTATCTGTATGACGCCACGGGCAGCTACGATATCGTCTGGTACATCGCCATCGCGCTGGGGGTGTTTGCCGGGCTGGTGAACCTGCCGGTCCGGGAAAGCCCCATCCCGCGCGGCGCCGCCCAGCCCGCCTGAACACGGCCCTTGCATCCGAACATCCTCATGTCCACCGCCAGCAGCGCCCCCTCCACCTCGCCCGGCCACGGCATGCCACGGGCCTGGCGCTGGCTGGCCTGGTCAGTTGCCGTGGTGCTGTGCCTGGCGGTGTTTGGCATGTACACGGTGCCGGACTTCATGGTGATGCTGGCCGACCAGATGTGGGCGTGTTTCTGAGCCCGCGCCATCCACTTTCAAGTCTTTTTGGCCGCCAGCGCTTGATGAATAAGCGCTGATAGCTATATTTTCAATAGCAAATGCACGGTAACGAAGCCGCTTCCGACTGGGTTCGCCGCTGGTCCCACCTGATCGCGCCGGGCAGCACGGTGCTCGACGTGGCCTGCGGCGCCGGGCGCCACCTGCGCTGGCTGCATGGCCTGGGCCACCCCGTGGTGGGGGTGGACCGCTCTGCCGAGGCCCTGGCCGCCTGCGAGGGGCTGGGGGAACTCGTCCTGGCCGACATCGAGAACGGCCCATGGCCGCTGGCGGGCCGCCGGTTTGGCGCCGTGATCGTCACCAACTACCTGTGGCGGCCCCTGCTGCCCACCCTGGTGGAGAGCGTCGCACCGGGTGGCGTGCTGATCTACGAAACCTTTGCGCACGGCAACGGCACCGTGGGCCGCCCTGGGCGGCCGGAATTCCTGCTGGCGCCCGGGGAATTGCTGAGCGCCTGCGCCGGGCTGCGCACCGTGGCCTACGAGGACGGCTTCCTGCAAAACCCCGACCGTTTCGTGCAACGCATCACGGCCGTGCGGGAACTCCCGCACGCTGGCGGCCCCTCGCAGAATCTTTTGGCCATGCCGCCTAGTTAGAATGCCCTTTTACCGTTTACCACTGCGGACATGACCTCTTCCTCCGTCCCCCTTACCGGCAGCATCGTCGCCCTCGTCACCCCCATGCACGAGGACGGTAGCGTGGACTACCCGGCCCTGCGCAAACTGATCGACTGGCACATCGCCGAAGGCACCGACTGCATCGGTGTGGTGGGCACCACGGGCGAATCGCCCACCGTCAATGTCGAAGAACACTGCGAAATCATCCGCGTGGCCGTCGAGCAATCCGCCAAGCGCGTGCCCATCATGGCGGGCTGCGGCGCCAACTCCACCGCCGAAGCCATCGAACTGGCCAAGTTCGCGCGCGGCGTCGGGGCCGACAGCCAGCTGCAGGTCGTGCCCTACTACAACAAGCCCACGCAAGAGGGCCAGTTCCAGCATTTCAAGGCGATCGCCGAAGCCACGGGCGACCTGCCCATCGTGCTGTACAACGTGCCCGGCCGCTCGGTGGCCGATATGCAGCACGACACCGTGCTGCGCCTGGCCCAGGTGCCCGGCATCATCGGCATCAAGGAAGCCACCGGCAACATCGAGCGTGCGCAGTGGCTCATCCGCGATGTGCCCAAGGGCTTCGCCGTGTATTCGGGCGACGACCCGACCGCCGTGGCGCTCATGCTGTGCGGCGGCCACGGCAACATCAGCGTGACGGCCAACGTGGCGCCGCGCCTCATGCACGAGCTGTGCGTGGCAGCGCTGGCAGGCAATGTGCAGCGCGCGATGCAGATCCAGTTCCAGCTGATGCCCGTGCACAAGAACCTGTTTGTCGAAGCCAACCCCATCCCGGTCAAGTGGGCCGTGGCCCGCATGGGCCTGTGTGGTGGCACCATGCGCCTGCCCATGACACCGCTGGCCAGCAGCAACGAGGCTGTGGTCGAATCCGCGCTGCGCACCAGCGGCCTGATCTAATCCGGGCTGCGCCCGCTCCCCGAGACACTCTCCAAGGATTTCCGCGTGAAAGCTGCTACCACCCGCCTGAGCCTGCTGGCCCTTGCCATGGCCCTGTCCGCCTGCGCCGCCCTGGAGGGCGACAAGATCGACTACAAGAGCGCCGCCAAGGGCTCGACCCTGGAGGTTCCGCCCGACCTGACGCAGCTGTCGCGCGATTCGCGCTATGCCGTACCCGGCGGCCCCGTCTCGGCGGCCGCCATGCAGGCCGGCCAGGCCGCGCAGCCCTCGGGCACCGCCAACGCCGCCGCCATGCAACTGGGCGACGTGCGCATCGAGCGCGATGGCAACCAGCGCTGGCTGGTGGTCAACCGCCCGGCGGACAAGCTCTGGGAGCCCGTGCGCGACTTCTGGCAGGAAAGCGGCTTCAACCTGGCCCAGGCCGAGCCCAACGTCGGCATCATGGAAACCGACTGGGCCGAGAACCGCGCCAAGCTGCCACAGGACTTCATCCGCTCCACCATCGGCAAGCTCCTGGATTCGCTGTATTCCACCGGTGAGCGCGACAAATTCCGCACCCGCCTGGAGCGCAATGCCAATGGCGGCACCGAGATCTACATCACCCACCGGGGCATGATCGAGGTGTATGGCACGCAGACCAAGGACAACACCGTCTGGCAGCCCCGCCCGTCGGACCCGGAGCTTGAAACCGAATTCCTGCGCCGCCTGATGGTCAAGCTGGGCGTGAGCCAGGAACAGTCCAAGGCCGTGGTGGCAGCCCCCGCCCTGCGCACACAATCCGCCCGCATGGCCACCGTGGACAACAAGCCCGTGGTCCAGCTGGACGAAGGCTTTGACCGCGCATGGCGCCGCGTGGGCCTGGCGCTGGACCGCACCGGCTTCACGGTCGAAGACCGCAACCGCAATGAAGGCACCTACTTCGTCCGCTATGTGGCGCCCAACGCCGACAAGAAGGAACCAGGGTTCTTCGGCAAGCTGTTCAGCGGCTCTTCGTCGGCCACGCCCCCGCTCAAGTACCGCATCGTCGTGCGCAGCCAGGGCGAATCCACCACCGTGTCGGTACTCAACGAAGCAGGCGCCCCCGAGTCCTCGGCCAACGCCGAGCGCATCGTGCGCGTGATCGCGGACGACCTCAAGTAACCCGCCGCATCGCCGCGCGGCACGCGTCTGCGTGCGTGCTGCGCGGAGTCCGCGAGGACCGGCCCCGGTCCGCCCCGCGGCACGGCGCAATATCCTCGCCCTCCATGCTGCGTTTCAAGAACCTGGGGAGCGGCAGCACCGGCAATGCCACCGTGGTGGAAGGCCGCTGCGACACGCAGGTGCGCCGCCTCCTGATCGACTGCGGCTTCGGCATCCGGCAACTGCAGGGCCGGCTGGCGCAGGCGCAGCTGCAGATCGAGGACCTGGACGCGGTTTTCATCACCCACGAACATTCCGACCACATCGGCTGCGCGCAGGCCGTGGCCCTGCGCTACGGCATTCCCGTCTGGATGAGCCAGGGCACCTACGCCGCCCTGGGCCAGCCGGACTTTGGCGACATGCTGCGCGTCGCGCACGACATGGCACCGATCGACCTGGGCACGTTCGAGGCCCGGCCCTTCACCGTGCCGCATGACGCCCGCGAGCCGCTGCAGCTGCGCTGCTCCGACGGCGCCGCCCACCTGGGGGTGCTGACCGACCTGGGCCATGCCAGCGAGCATGTGCTGCAGCAGCTCGAGGGCTGCCACGCGCTGATGATCGAAGCCAATCACGACCCCGCGCTGCTGGCGGCATCCCGCTACCCCCTTTTTCTGAAGCGCCGCGTAGGCGGCCCCTTCGGCCACCTGGCCAACCGGGTCACGGCGGACATCCTTCGCGCCGTCCGCCATCCGGGCCTGCGGACGGTGGTGGCGGCCCACCTGAGCGCCAAGAACAATGCGCCCTCCATCGCACGTGAGGCGCTGGCCCCCGCCATGGACTGGCCCGTGGAGGCCATCGCCGTGGCCTGCCCGACGGCAGGCACGGCATGGCTGCCGGTGGCGCAGGCGCCGATCTGACACGAGCGCGCCCACCGGCCACCCCGCCCGCCCCCCCCCCACGGACGGCGCACCACAAAAACACGTTCCGCGCCCGGAAAAGAAAAAGCCCCGACCTTGCGGTGCGGGGCCTTCGGGCAGTGGCTGGTCTTGCAACCAACCAGGGCCTGCAGCAAATTACTTGGCTGCGGAAGCGCCAGCGGCAGCGGTGGCAGCAGCGTCGGCAGCAGCCTTGGCAGCGTCAGCAGCAGGTGCAGCGGCAGCCGAAGCGGCGTCGGAAGCAGCAGGAGCTGCGTCGGAGGCGGCAGGAGCAGGTGCGGGTGCAGGAGCTGGTGCTTCCACGGCAGCAGGTGCTGGTGCTGGAGCGGGTTCTTCCTTCTTGCCACAAGCGGCGAGTGCTGCAGCAGCGATCAGGGCGGCCAGAACGAGAGAGTTCTTCATTTCGATTTTCCTAGTTGGACAGACAGAATCTTGAAAAGCCGCGGCGTCGGGCTCCTGGAAGCCTCGGAACGCGTCGGCACAATGCGCTTTGGCTTGCACCTTTTCGGCGCAGCCGCTAATTATATTGGTATTTAGTCAATACTGACTAACACTGACGAAAGCTTTACACCCCATTGACACGGCGCAAAGCAGGTATTTCATCTACAGACCCAGGGTCGAGGCGGGAAAACCGGGTGAACTCTTGCCACGCACCCACTCGTTGAGATTCTCGCGCAGCAGCACCCGCCGATCGGGTTCGCTGCCCGTGACGCCCACGCACCGCTCGGGGTCCAGGCGCTGCAGCACCCACTGCGGGGACCACAACGCGCTGGGGATATCGAGCGGGTCCGCCGCGGGGCTGCGGCGGCACGTGATGATGTGGTCCCAGGTACCGCGCCAGCGCACAAAACGGGCGTGGCGGCGAACCACATCGTCATAGCTGCACGCCAGCATCGTCAAGCGCCGGCTCCCGTGCGCCCAGTGCTGAAGGGCTTCTGCCACGCTGCGCTCACCCAGCGGCCAGTCGTGGAAGTTCGCGTCGCTGATCACGATTTCCGGCCACCCGTCGCGTGCGGCGGTGGCCATCGCGTCGCGCACCAGTTGCTGAAACGCCTCACGGCCGCTGAACCGCCCGGACGGCAGTTCACGCAGCGGATCCGCGGGGGTGGAGGAAGCCTCGGTCATGGGAGCGTCTCCTTGGGATGCACCAGTCTTTTCAGCCTTCAGCCCATGCATGCGCCCAGCCGGCATCGCACCAGGACGACAGCAGCTCAAGCGCATCGTCGCCCGCGCGCGCGAGTTCGCGGGCAGTCAGTTGGCGTTCGTCCGCCAAGCGGCGCATCAGCGTCGCGTCGCGGCCCGCGGCACGGTAGCTTTCGCCGTTGATGAACACGTGGTGGGCGTCATACATCATGCGGCTGCGGCGATCCAGGCGCACGCCTTCCAGCATCACGCCCACGTCCCCGGGCTCGAACCACACGCTGGGCTTGGGCTCGGTCAGATATTCCCCGAGCGCACGCTCCAGCACCAGGGGTTGCGCCAAGGCGCGGGCCAGAGCCGTCCGCGCGAAATCGTGCAGCCCCGCCGGAATGGCGGCGGGCTGGGCAACCGCCGCCTGCTGCGCATCGCGGTACAGCAAGGGACTGCCCTCTTCATCGCCTGCATCCTCCGCCAGACGCACCAGCAGCTCCTGCGCGAGCTCGGCACGGGCCGGCGCCCGAAAGCCTATCGAATAAGTCATGCATTCGCCTTCGGCGATGCCGTCGTGCGCATAGCGGGGCGGCAGGTAGAGCATGTCGCCAGGCTCGAGAACGAACTCCTCTTCCGGCTCGAAGTGGGCCAGCACCTTCAGCGGAATGTCATCGCGCAGCGACAAGTCCTTCTGGCGGCCAATGCGCCAGCGCCGCTTTCCGTGGGCCTGCAGCAGAAAGACGTCATAACTGTCGAAATGCGGACCCACGCCCCCGCCGTCGGCGGCATAGCTGATCATGAGATCGTCCAGGCGCGCCTCGGGCACAAAACGGAACTGCTGCATCAGCGCGTGCACCGCGTCGTTGTGCAGGTCCACCCCTTGCACGAGCAGGGTCCAGTCGGGCTGCTGCAGCGCCGGCAGGGCGCGGCGGTTGAACGGTCCGTGGCGCAGCTTCCAGGCGCCCTTGGCCAACTGCACCAGGCGGGACTCCACCCCCTCCTGGGAAGCCAGCGCAAAAAGCTCGGCACGCAGTACAGGCGGCGAAAACTGCGCGATGGCCTGCCGCACCAGCAAAGGCTTCTTCTGCCAGTGGCGGCGCATGAATTGCGCGGGGGTCATGCCGCCGAGCAGGGAAAGGGGTTGCTGGATATCCATGGGAGAGTGGCGCCCCTTTGCGGAGGCATTGGTCAAACTGCGACAATTCTCCTATGGAAATTACCCAACAATGCGTGGTCGCACTGACCTGGACGCTCAAAGACACCCTTGGCGAAGAACTGGATGTTCTCGATGACCCCGTGGAGTTCCTGGTAGGGGGCGACGACCTGCTGCCGCGCATCGAGGAAGCCCTGCAAGGCCACGGCCCGGGGGCCACGCTGGCTCTGCACCTGGAACCCGAGGACGCTTTTGGCGACTTCAACGATCAACTGCTTTTTCTGGAACCCCGGTCCCTGTTTCCGGCGGAGCTGGAAGAAGGGATGACGTTTGACGGAATGGCCCTGCCGGAGGGCTGCAACCCCGATGCACCGCGCAGCGGGCTGTACACCGTGACGGAGATCTATCCAGAGCACGTGGTTCTGGACGGCAACCACCCGCTCGCGGGCATCGCCCTGCGGCTGCAGCTGACGGTGCAGGCCGTGCGCGAAGCCACGGAAGATGAGATTGGCCGGGGCACCGCGGGCACCGGCTTCTTTCGGGTACAGCCGCAGGCGCCCGGCGGCTCCCTGCTGCATTGATTGAGCGGGTGAGCCAGGCCCGGGAATCCTGAACAGCTCAGGATTCCCGCGGTGGCGGCTGCGGGGTTCGGTTTACAGGCGCGAAATCTGGCCGTTGTAGAGGCGCACGCGGTCGCCGATGCGCAGATCGCCCGGACTGCTCACGTCGTAGGCACGATAGCCGCCCTGGTCCAGCTGGACAGAGAGCCGATAGCCCTGGGCATATTCCTGGCTGTTGTTGCGGCCTTCGATGGCATTGCCTGCCACGGCACCGCCCAGGATGCCCACGCCAGTGGCCGCCGCGCGGCCGGAACCCTTGCCGATCTGGTTGCCCAGGACCCCGCCCACGACCGCGCCCAGCACGGCGCCCGCGCCCGAGGTCTGCCCTTGCGAGCGGCCCTGCAGCACTTCGATGTTCGACACACGGCCATACTCGGTGCCCGCCGGGCTGTTCGGGTAGGCGGGCGCAGACTGGTATCCGCCCGAATAGCCTCCCGAATACTGGGGCTGGGGGGCCGACCGGTTGTGGCCGCAGGCCGCCAAGGATCCCGCGAGGACAACGGCGCCCACAATGGCAAACGAACGCTTAAATTGCAGCATTTTTCAATCTCCTAAAGTCAGGGGCTGGCGCATGGTCCGACAATCCGGTCCGGGTACGCATGCCTTGATTGGAACAACGCGCAAGGGTCTTGTCGCGTGGACAAGGGGCTGAGGCCCTGTCCGTAACAGACCCTTCGAAAAGTAAGCCGTGTCTGACAGGCGCCAGCTCCCAGGCCAGAGGGACCCGCCCCTTCAGGCCTTGCCGGTGGACCCGTAGCCGCCCTCTCCCCGCTGGGTCGCCGCGAACTCGGCCACCACGTTGAACTGCGCCTGCACCACCGGCACGATCACCAGTTGCGCCAGCCGCTCCATCGGCTCCAGCGTGAATGCCGTGCCGCTGCGGTTCCAGGCGCTCACCATGAGCTGGCCCTGGTAGTCGCTGTCGATCAATCCGACAAGGTTGCCCAGCACGATGCCGTGCTTGTGGCCGAGGCCCGAGCGCGGCAGGATGAGCGCGGCATATCCCGGGTCCTTGATGTACACGGAGATGCCCGTGGGTACCAGCTGCCATGCGTTCGGCTGCAGGGTCAGCGGCGCGTCCAGGCAGGCCCGCAGGTCCAGGCCCGCGCTGCCGGGCGTGGCATAGGAGGGGAGTTGATCCGCCATGCGCGGGTCCAGAATCTTGACATCGATCTTCACTACTTCTTCTTTCCTGTCTTGCGCTGCTGGGCCACTTGCCGCAGTCGCTCTTGCAATGGTTGCACGCCTGGCGCGGCGCCTGGGGATGAAATGGCCCTGGGCGCCGCGTCCATCAGCCAGCCCAGCGCCCACCAGATGGCCCCCATGGCGACCAGGCCGGCCAAGGACCCCTGGCTGAACAGGAACAGCGCGATCCCCTGCGCGGCGATGAGCAGCAACAGCACCACGCGCACGGTTCGCAACACGCCCATCAGGGGCCCGAGCGCCTGCGCGAGATCGGGCGGACCGGCGCGGGGGGGCGACCGGGAGCCGCCCGCGGACACCGGTGGCGCAGGGCCGGTGGCCCCCGGAGAGAGGACCTGCGCTTTCCTGGACGGGGCCGGCGCCGTCAGCCGCTCCACATAGCGCGCAAAGTCGCCGTCGGGCGGCGTGTCCCATTCAGGCTTGGTGGAGCCAGTTTTCATACAACCTCCGGGGAAACGAACGTCACGAATCCGATGGCGGCAACCGCGCCGCGATGTCCTCGATGAGCTGCCGCGCCAGCACCCGCTTGGACGCGCGGGGCAGCTCGCGGTGCCCATCGGCATCCACGAGCAGCAGGGCATTGTCGTCCTGTCCGAAGGTGGCGGGCCCGATATTGCCCACCAGCAGCGGCACCCCCTTGCGCGCACGCTTGGCCGTGGCATGGGCCAGGAGATCGTGGCTCTCGGCGGCAAATCCCACGCAGTACAGCTGGCCCGCCTGCGCACGCGGCGACCGCGCCACGCCCGCCAGGATGTCGGGGTTCTCCACAAAGCCCAGCGTGGGGGTCTGGCCGGAGCCGTCTTTCTTGATCTTCTGTGTGGACGGCGCAGCAGGCCGCCAGTCTGCCACCGCCGCCGTTGCTATGAAAATAGAAGCATCGTGCGCTTGCCCTTCAACCGCTGACAGCATTTCCTGTGCAGACTGGACATTCAGGCGCTGCACCCCGCGCGGCGTGGGCAGATGCACTGGACCGGCCACGAGCGTGACATCGCCCCCCGCTTCGCGCGCCGCGCGGGCGATGGCAAAGCCCATCTTGCCGCTGGAGAGGTTGGTGATGCCGCGCACCGGATCGATGGCTTCGAAGGTCGGTCCGGCGGTGACCAGCACCTTGCGCCCCGCCAGCACCTTGGGCGCGAAGAAAGCAACCAGCTCCTCGAGCAGCTCTGAAGGCTCCAGCATGCGGCCATCGCCAGTTTCTCCGCAGGCCTGGTCGCCATTGCCCACGCCCAGCACGCGGGCGCCGTCCCTGGCCACCTGGGCCAGGTTGCGCGCTGTGGCGGGGTGGGCCCACATCTCGCGGTTCATGGCCGGGGCCAGCAGCAGCGGCACGCGGTCGATGGGGCGTGCCAGGCACAGCAGGCTCAGCAACTCGTCGGCCCGGCCCTGCACCAGCCGCGCGATGAAATCGGCGCTGCAGGGCGCGATCAGGATCGCATCGGCCTCGCGGCTGAGGTTGATGTGCGGCATGTTGTTGGGCTCGCGCGCATCCCACTGCGAGCCGTAGACGGGCCGCCCCGACAGGGCCTGCATGGTCACCGGCGTGATGAATTGCGCGGCCGCCTCGGTCATCACCACCTGCACGGTGGCGCCCTCCTTGATGAGCTGGCGGCACAGATCGGCTGCCTTGTAGCAAGCCACGCCCCCGCTCAGACCCAGAACAATGTGTTTGCCAGCAAGCTCATTCATGCGGCGAATTTAGCAGACGGGGGTGTCCCTGCCGGCAGGGGTGTCGCCGGGGCGCCATCTATAATCCCAATTTCCCACCACCAAAAAAGACATGACCAAATTTGTCTTCGTCACCGGCGGTGTGGTGTCTTCCCTCGGTAAGGGAATCGCCTCAGCCTCCCTTGCCGCGATCCTCGAATCGCGGGGACTCAAAGTCACCCTCATCAAGCTTGACCCCTACATCAACGTAGATCCAGGCACCATGTCGCCGTTCCAGCACGGCGAGGTTTTCGTGACCGACGACGGCGCAGAAACCGACCTGGATCTGGGCCACTATGAGCGTTTCATCGAAACGCGCATGAAGAAAACCAACAACTTCACCACGGGCAAGATTTACCAGTCCGTGCTGGAGAAGGAACGCCGCGGCGACTACCTGGGCAAGACCGTGCAGGTCATCCCGCACGTCACCAACGAGATCCAGGAATTCATCAAGCGCGGCGCCGGCATCGGCACGCCCGATGCCGTGGACGTGGCCATCGTCGAGATCGGCGGCACGGTGGGCGACATCGAATCGCTGCCGTTTCTGGAAGCCGTGCGCCAGATGAGCCTGCGCATGGGCCCCAACAACGCGGCGTTCGTGCACCTGACCTACCTGCCCTGGATCGCAGCGGCCGGCGAGCTCAAGACCAAGCCCACCCAGCACACCGTGCAGAAGCTGCGCGAGATCGGCATCCAGGCCGATGCCCTCTTGTGCCGCGCCGACCGGCGCATTCCCGAGGAAGAGCGCGCCAAGATCTCGCTGTTCACCAACGTGCCCGAGTGGGGCGTGATCAGCATGTGGGACGTGGACACCATCTACAAGGTGCCGCGCATGCTGCACGAGCAGGGCCTGGACGGCCTGATCTGCGACAAGCTGCGCCTGAACACCCCGCCCACCAGCCTCAAGCGCTGGGACGATCTGGTGCACGAAACCGAGCACCCGCAAGGCGAAGTCACCATCGCGATGGTGGGCAAGTACGTGGACCTGTCGGACAGCTACAAGTCCGTCAATGAGGCCCTGCGCCACGCCGGCATGCGCAACCATGTGCGCGTGAAGATCGACCACGTCGACTCGGAGACCATCGATGGCGCCGATGCCGCCGCCAAGCTCGCCAAGTACGACGCCATCCTGGTGCCCGGCGGGTTCGGCGTGCGGGGCGTGGAAGGCAAGATCGCCACCGCCCAGTTCGCCCGCGAGCACAAGGTGCCCTATCTGGGCATCTGCCTGGGCATGCAGGTCGCGACCATCGAGTACGCGCGCCACGTGGCGGGCCTGGCCAACGCCAACAGCACCGAGTTCGACGCCACCACCCCCCACCCCGTGATTGCCCTGATCACCGAGTGGAAGGACGCCGACGGCACCATCAAGAAGCGCGACGAGAACTCCGACCTGGGCGGCACCATGCGCCTGGGCGCACAAAGCTCCGACGTGTCAGCCAACACACTGGCCCACAGCATCTATGGCGACGTGGTGACCGAGCGCCACCGCCACCGCTACGAAGCCAACGTGAACTACCTGGACCAGTTGCGCAAGGCGGGCCTCGTGATCTCCGCGCTGACCCAGCGCGAACAGCTCACCGAGATCGTGGAGCTGCCGAACAACGTGCATCCCTGGTTCATCGGCGTGCAGTTCCACCCCGAGTTCAAGTCGACGCCGTGGAACGGCCACCCGCTGTTCAACGCCTTCATCAAGGCGGCCGTCGAACACCAGCAAGCGGCTACTAAAGCCTGATTGGAGACCTATGCAGCTGTGCGGATTCAATGTCGGCCTGGACCAGCGCTTTTTCCTGATCGCGGGCACCTGCTCCATCGAAGGCCAGCAGATATCGCTGGACGTCGCGGGCCAGCTCAAGGAGGTCTGCACGGCGCTGGGCATCCCCTTGATCTACAAGGGCTCGTTCGACAAGGCCAACCGCTCCTCCGGCAGCAGCAAGCGCGGCGTGGGGCTGGAAGCGGGCCTGAAGATCCTCGATGAAGTGCGCCGCCAGTTGCAACTGCCCATCCTGACCGACGTGCACGATGCGTCCCACGTCGCAGAGGTGGCCAGCGTGGTGGACGTGCTGCAGACGCCCGCCTTCCTGTGCCGCCAGACCGACTTCATCCGGGCGGTGGCGCAGTCCGGCAAGCCGGTGAACATCAAGAAGGGTCAGTTCCTCGCGCCCTGGGACATGAAGAACGTCATCGACAAGGCCCGCGCGGCCGCGCAGGAAGCCGGCCTCTCGGAAGACCGCTTCCTGGCCTGCGAGCGTGGCGTGAGCTTTGGCTACAACAACCTCGTGGCCGACATGACCAGCCTGGCCGAGATGCGCAACTCCGGCGCGCCGGTGGTGTTCGACGTGACCCACTCGGTACAGAAGCCCGGCGGCCTTGGCGCCGTGAGCGGCGGCGCGCGCGACATGGTGCCGGTGCTGGCCCGCGCGGGCGTGGCCGTGGGCGTGGCGGGCCTTTTCATGGAAACCCACCCCCGGCCCGCCGAGGCCTGGTCGGACGGCCCCAATGCTGTGCCTTTGAAGCACATGAAGGCGCTGCTGGAGACCTTGGTGGCGCTGGACGACATCACCAAGAAAAATGGATTCCTCGAAAACAACTTTGGAGCCTGAGACATGAGCAGTGGTTACGTCATCGCATCCGTCACCGTCACCAACCCTGAGCAGTACGAAGAGTACAAAAAGTGGAGCACCGTGGCCATGCAGGCGCATGGCGCCGAGGTGTGCATTCGCGGCGGCAAGGTGGAAGTGCTGGAGGGCGACTGGAACCCCGGCCGCACCGTGCTGCTCAAGTTCCCCAGCTTCGAGGCCGCGCGCGCCTTCTACGACACACCCGAATACCAGAAAGCCAAGGCCGCCCGCGAAGGCGCCGCCATCATGCGCATGGTGTGCGTCGAGGGCGTCTGATACGCGGCGGCCAGCTCACGCCGGTCGGGTTGTACCCGGTTCGTACCTGCAGGCTGATTCACTATCAAATCAGTAGCATAAAATGACTACAGACGCGCCCAAGCGACCATTTTGCCATTTGGCCTGAACAAGCAAAGCCCGTCCCGCCCGTCTGAATGAATTTCAAAAACCTCAAGGAAAATCATGAGTGCCATTGTTGACATCGTAGGCCGCGAAGTGCTGGACAGCCGCGGCAACCCCACCGTCGAATGCGACGTGCTGCTGGAATCGGGCGTGATGGGCCGTGCCGCCGTGCCTTCCGGTGCGTCCACCGGCAGCCGCGAAGCCATTGAAATGCGCGATGGCGACAAGAGCCGCTACCTGGGCAAGGGCGTGCTCAAGGCCGTGGAGCACATCAACACCGAGATCAGCGAAGCCGTGCTGGGCCTGGATGCCTCCGAACAGGCCTTCCTGGACAAGACCCTGATCGACCTCGACGGCACCGAGAACAAGAGCCGCCTGGGCGCCAATGCCATGCTGGCGGTCTCCATGGCCGTGGCCCGCGCCGCCGCCGAAGAGTCCGGTCTGCCGCTGTACCGCTACCTGGGCGGCATGGGCAGCGTGCAGTTGCCCGTGCCCATGATGAACGTGATCAACGGCGGCGCGCACGCCAACAACAGCCTGGACCTGCAGGAGTTCATGATCATCCCCGTGGGCGCACCGACCTTCCGCGAAGCCGTGCGCTGGGGCGCCGAGGTGTTCCACGCGCTCAAGAAGATCATCCACGACAAGGGCATGAGCACCGCCGTGGGCGACGAAGGCGGCTTTGCCCCCAGCGTCGAGAACCACGAAGCGGCCATCCGCCTCATCCTGCAAGCCATCGAAGCCGCGGGCTACACGGCGGGCGAGCAGATCGCCCTGGGCCTGGACTGCGCCGCGAGCGAGTTCTACAAGGACGGCATGTATGTGCTCGAAGGCGAAGGCGGCCTGAAGCTCACCGCCCAGCAATGGACCGACATGCTGGCGGCCTGGGTGGACAAGTACCCCATCATCAGCATCGAAGACGGCATGCACGAAGGCGACTGGGATGGCTGGAAGCACCTGACCGAACGCCTGGGCGACAAGGTGCAGCTGGTGGGCGACGACCTGTTCGTGACCAACACCAAGATCCTGAAGGAAGGCATCGACAAGCGCATCGCCAACTCGATCCTGATCAAGATCAACCAGATCGGCACGCTGACCGAAACCTTCGCCGCCATCGAGATGGCCAAGCGCGCCGGCTACACCGCCGTGATCTCGCACCGCTCGGGCGAAACCGAAGACAGCACCATCGCCGACATCGCCGTGGGCACGAATGCGGGCCAGATCAAGACCGGCTCGCTGTCGCGTTCGGACCGCATCGCCAAGTACAACCAGCTGCTGCGCATCGAGGAAGACCTGGGCGAGATCGCGCACTACCCCGGCCGCGCTGCGTTCTATAACCTGAAGTAATGGCCCCCACGGTCGCCCACTGCCTGTGGCTCCCTGCCTCCCCAGGGGGCCGCGTGTTGCCTTGGGGCGGCCCGGTGGCAAAACCCCACGCCAAGGGGTAAGCGATGGTCTCCCGCATTGTTCCCGTCATCCTGCTGGCCTTGCTCGCAGCACTGCACGCCCAGCTCTGGCTCGGGCGGGGCAGCGTGCCGCGCGTCAACGAGATGCAGCGGCAGATCGACGTGCAGAAGGCGGCCAACGACCAGGCCCGGCAGGCCAACGAACGCTTGTCCTCCGAGGTGCATGACCTCAAGGAAGGGCTCGACATGGTGGAAGAAAAGGCACGCAGCGAGCTGGGCATGGTCAAGCCCAACGAGGTCTACGTGCAGTTCACGCCGCGCTGAGCCGCGGCCACCGCGGCGCTATCCCGGCCCCGGCCTTGGACAGGGGGGTGCCCCCTCCTCTCCACATCTCCACCTCTCGCCCTCCTGTCATCGTGCCGTCCCAGCCCACCCTCGTTGTCCTGCTCGGCGCGCCCGGCACCGGCGCGCAGGCGCTGGCCGCCGCGCTGCAGGAACGCCTGCCCCCCGGGGCGGTGCGCATTCTGTGGAGCCACGACCTGGGCGGCCTGCACTCTCCGGGCCAGGCCGATGCCACCCGCCACGTGCTGCTGATGGGGCTCGATCTGCCCTGCCCCGCGCGCGACCGGCCCGAACAGGAAGCCGCCGATGCGCGCCTGCGCACAGACCTCGCCCAGCGGGAGATGGGCTATCAGGTGGTGTATGGCCATGGCGATCAGCGGCTCGCCAATGCGCTGAACGCCATCAAAAACATGGCTCCGGACGCCAGTCTGTGGACCACCGGTAGCACTTCTGCACCCACACCGGCTGCTCGGCCCGCGCGCACGGCACGCCTGCGCGCCTGGAACTGCGAGAAGTGCAGCGATCCGGAGTGCGAGCACCGCCTGTTCACCGCCCTGACCGGCCGGAACGCCCGCGGCGCCTGACCCGCCATCCGGCCATTCCGTCAGGGCAGTGGCTGCTGCACCAGGCCGCGCTTGAGTTCCTTGAGGAGCAGCACGACCTGGCTGGAGCCGTAGCGGTATCCGCCGTTGAGCACCTGCACGGCCTTGTCCCATTCGCCCTGCTGGGCCAGTGCCACCAGCATTGCGGCCTGTTCGTGAAAATACTGGTGGCGCGCCATCAGCACGGCATAGGCGGGCTGGTCGCCCAGCAGTTCACCGCCCACGCCATGGAGCCACCGCCCCAGCGCGCCACGGTCGCCGCGTCGCACCTCCGAAGGGTCCAGGCCCTGGGTGGTGCGCCCTTCGAGGTAGTCCATGAGGTGCGCCTTCCAGCGTTCGTGGGCATTGATGGCTGCGTCGATGTCGAGGGCTGCGAGCACGGTGTCCGCGCGTTGCGAATCCTGTGCCCCTGCGCTGCCGCTGTCGCACAGCTCCAGCGACGGCCCGGCCTCCCGCCCGCGGGCGCCAAATACACGACGAAAAAAATCCATAGCCCCTCTTGCTGCGCCACACGGACAGGCGGCGCACGCGCACCCCAAGTGCGCGGCGACCGGCGGACATCGCGGGCGGCAACGCCCGGGGCCGTGTGGAGAGCGCCGATCTTAGGCGCGATGGCGGCGGGCGATTGTCAACGATGGTCAGCCGGCGCGGCGGGCTACTGCAGGATCCCGCTCGGTCCGGGCGGCTGGCTGGAGGACGGCGGCACGAAGATCTGCGCGGCGTCCACGGCGTCGAAACGGTACTGCTGGCCGCAGAATTCGCAGCCGACCTCGATGTCGTCGCGCTCGGACAGGATGCTCTCGGCCTCTTCGCTGCCCAGGTTGCGCAGCATGTTGCTCACGCGCTCACGGCTGCAGGTGCAGGCAAAACGCGGGCCGCTGGCACCCTGCTGGGGCTCGAAGCGCAGCAGCTTTTCCTCCCAGAACAGGCGGCGCAGGATGGTGTCCACGTCCAGGGTCAGCAGTTCTTCGCGCGTCAGGCTGGCAGCCAGGTGCGCGATGCGGTTGTAGTCCTCGTTGTGGCCGATCTGGTCTTCGTTCTCGCGGTGGGTGAGGCCCTCGGCCAGGTTGCCCTCGCCCTTGATCGGCATGCGCTGGATCAGCAGGCCCGCGGCCACCTGTTCGTTGGCGCCCAGGACCAGGATGGTGTCCAACTGCTCGGACTGCAGCATGTAGTGCTGCAGCACATCCGACAGGCGTTCCAGCTTCTCGTGCCGGTCGCCATACAGGGGCACCACGCCCTGGTAGGGCTGCTGGCCGGGGTGGCGGTCCTTGGGGTCGAGCGTGATGGCGCAGCGGCCACCGCCGCCCACGTTCACCATCTGGCTCAGGGGCGCGCCCTCGGGCACCTCGCTGTTGACCGTGGCGGTGGCGCGCAGGCTCAGGTCCGACTGCACCTCGGCCACGGCCAGCTTCACGGGGCCGTCGCCAAACACCTGCAGCACCAGCGCGCCGTTGAACTTGATGTTGGACTGCATCAGCACGCCGGCGGCGGCCATCTCGCCCAGCAGCTCGCTCACCGGGGCGGGGTAGGCACCGGTGCCGGTATTGCCCGCGCGGCGGCGCAGGATCTCGGTCCAGGCATCGGTCAGGCGCACGATCATGCCGCGCACTGGCAGGCCGTCGAAGAGAAACTTGTGGAGTTCAGACACGCAAGGGTTCCAGAAAGGGTCGGCGTTCAGCCGATTTTGTGCAGGCCGCGCTGAAAGCGGCGCGCGTTGTCGATGTAGTGCTGGGCGCTCTGGCGCAGGCCCTCGATCTGCTCGGGCGTGAGTTCGCGCACGGCCTTGGCCGGGCTGCCGATGATCATGGAACCATCGGGAAACTCCTTGCCCTCGGTCACCAGGGCGCCCGCGCCCACCAGGCAGTGCCTGCCAATCTTGGCGCCGTTGAGCACGATGGCCCCGATGCCGATCAGCGACTCGTCGCCGATGGTGCAGCCGTGCAGCATGACCTGGTGGCCCACCGTCACGCGCTCGCCGATGACCAGCGGCTTGCCGATGTCGGCATGCAGCACGCTCGCGTCCTGGATATTCGAGCCCGCGCCGATGGTGATGCTTTCGGTGTCGCCACGCACCACCGTCCCAAACCAGACACTGGCATCCTCGCCAAGAACGACGTTTCCCATGACCTGGGCGCCTTCCGCCACCCAGGCCGAAGCCGCCAGCTGCGGCGCCACGCCGTCGAGTTCGTAAATCGCCATGCAAACACTCCAGAAAAATGAAGGCCGGAACCGGGCCTGCCAATGGTTACAAAGCGTGTGCAGTGTTCCGGGTGGCAGGGCCTAGAATTGTAAGGATGGAGCTTCGCCACCGTGCATTGCAGGTTTTGTGCCTTGCAGACCCTGAACAAAAAGCGGCCGCAGCGCTTGATCTGCAATCGCAAGCAGCTATTCTTTCCATAGCAGACAAAGCCCCTGAGGCCCCGCAGGATCCCGCGGCCCTGCCCGGCCGGCCGGAGCGGCCCCTGCTGCTGCGCCACACGCAGGTGGCCCGCCGCTCGCCCGCGACGGCCGAGGGGCGCGCAGTCCTCATCCATGCCATCGCGCACATCGAATTCAATGCCATCAACCTGGCGCTGGACGCGGTCTGGCGTTTCGACGGCATGCCCCGCGCCTACTACACCGACTGGATGCGCGTGGCGGGCGAGGAGGCACAGCATTTCCGCCTGCTGCGCGACCACCTTCGCGGCCAGGGGCACGACTACGGCGACTTCCCGGCCCACCAAGGCCTGTGGACGATGTGCGAGAAGACGCGGCACGACATCCTGGCGCGCATGGCGCTGGTGCCACGCACGCTGGAGGCGCGCGGCCTGGACGCCACGCCGCAGATCCAGGCCAAGCTGCGCCAGGTGGGCACGCCCGATGCGCTGGCCGCCGTGGAGATTCTCGACACCATCCTGCGCGAGGAGGTCGGCCACGTGGCCATCGGCAACCACTGGTACCGCTGGCTGTGCGAGCGCCGGGGCGTGGACCCTGAAACCCACTATGGCGCCCTGGTCAGGCAATACGAGGCCCCCCGCCTGAAACCCCCGTTCAATGAAAAAGCGCGCCGCAGCGCCGGATTTACCGACGCCGAGCTGCGGTGGCTGCAACAGGTCTGATCCACCACCATGCGCCGACATGCGATGGCTCCTACAATCCGCGGCGCCTGCGGCCGCTGAAGCGGCAACACACTCACCCGAACCTCTGACCATGACTTCACTCTCCGCCCCTGGGGCCTCCCTCGCCCCGCCCCCCGGCACCCAGTCCTCGGTCGCGATGATCGCGCGGCAGGCCATCGTCAACGCGCAGCAGGTGGTGGTCGGCTACGAGCTGTTCAACCGCTCGCGCAGCGGCGCGGCGCACACGGCCGCCACCGACGTCATCCTGGTCTTCACCGCACTCTCGCACGCGGGCACCGAAGAGCTGGTGGGCAAGAAGCTCATCTTCGTCAACTGCACGCACGAGAGCCTCTCCGGCGGCCACCTCGAACTGGTGGACCCCGACAAGGTGGTGCTGGAGATTCCGCCCCTGGGCCACACCGCCGCCGAAGAGGTCGCCACGCGCATGCCCATTCTGGCCGAACTGCGCGAGCGCGGCTTCCACCTGGCGTTCAACCACACGGTGCTGCAGTCGGCCTATGCCCCCTGGCTGCCGCTGGCCGACTACATCAAGCTCGACCTGTCGGTGCTGGCGCCCGACCAGCTGGCCGTGCTCATCAGCTACGCAGGCCGCCACTGCCAGGCCGAGCTGATCGCCGAGAAGGTGGAAACCGCCCAGCAGTACGACATGGTGTCCAGCCAGGGCGTGCAGATGTTCCAGGGCTACTGGTTCGCGCGCCCGGCCCTGGTCGAGGCCAAGCTGCTCACGCCCTCGCAGGCGAGCATCATCGAGCTCATCAACCAGGTGCGCAAGCAGGCCAGCACGGACGACATCGAGGAAGTGCTTAAGAAGGACGCGGGCCTGGCCTTCAATCTGATGCGCCTGATCAACTCCGCGGGATTCGGCCTGTCGCGCGAGATCACCTCCTTCCGCCAGGCCGTGATGCTCATGGGCCTCAAGAAGCTGTTCCGCTGGGCGGCGCTGCTGCTCACCGCGTCGCGCACCAGTGGCACCCCGTCCTCCGTCGGCCAGACCGCCGTGGTGCGCGGCCGCCTGATGGAGCTGCTGGCCCTGGAAACCCTGCCCCCCGAGGAAGCCGACCAGGCCTTCGTGGTGGGCATCTTCTCGCTGCTCGACGTGATGCTGTCCATGCCCATGGAATCCGCGCTGGGGCTGCTCAACGTGCCCGAGCCCGTGGCGGCGGCGCTGCTGCGTCGCGAAGGATTCCTCGGAGACCTGCTCACGCTGGCCGAAGCCTGCGAATCCAGCGACGACGTGGTGTTCGACCGCACGGCCGGCTTGCTGCACCTCACCAGCCAGCAGATCAACTTCGCGCACCTGCAGGCCCTGGCCTGGGCGGACCAGCTTGCGGACTGAGCCCCGGTTCGCGTCCCGCCTCCGCAGCGCGGCCTGCGGGGCCACACGGGGCACGCCGGCCTGCAGCCGCCTTGGCCGCCATCAAAATCCGCGCGGCCAGTTCGCGAAGTGGCATGCCGGTCTAGAATCAGTGCAGACCCCAGCCCTTCACCACAGCGGACCCCATGTCGAGCACACCTGAACAAGACGCCCCGCAAGCTGATTCACCCGCGGTTGAACCCGTGGATGAGAACATTGCCATCATTGCGCGACAGGCCATCGTGGACGAATCCCGCGCCGTCTATGGCTACGAGCTGTTCGACCGGTCCACGGCCTCGGACTCCCACACGGCGGCCAGCGATGCCGCGCTGCTCTTCAACGCCCTGTCGTACGCCGGCACCGAAGCCCTGGTCGGCAAGAAGACGGTGTTCATCAACTGCACCCACGACAGCCTTTCCGGCGGCCACCTGGAACTGATCCACCCCGAAAAGGTGGTGCTGGAAGTACCGCCGCTGCACGACACGGCCACCCCCGAGGAAATCGAAGGCCGGGTGCCCACCCTGGAGGCCCTGCGCACCCGCGGCTTTCGGCTGGCCTTCGACCAGCAGGCGCTGCGCCGCGCCTACACCAGCTGGCTGCCGCTGGCCGCTTTCATCAAGCTGGACATGATGGCCTTCAAGCCCGAACTGGCGGGGCCGCTGGTCAAGTTTTCCACCACCCACAGCAAGGCCACGCTGGTGGCTGAAAAAGTGGAGACCGCCGAACAGTACGAACTGATGCGGGGACTGGGTGTCAAGCTGTTCCAGGGCTTCTGGTTCGCCCAGCCGTCGCTCGTGAAGGCCACGACGATCCGACCTTCGCAGGCCACCATCATCCAGCTCCTCAACCTGGTGCGCAAGCAGGCCACCACCGCCGAGATCGAGGACCTGCTCAAGAAGGACCCCACACTGTCCTTCAACCTGCTGCGCTTCATCAACTCCTCGGGCTTCGGGCTCTCGTGCGAGATCACCTCGTTCCGCCACGCGGTGATGATCCTCGGCCTCAAGAAGCTGTTCCGCTGGGCGGCCCTCCTGATGACCACCTCGCGCGCGGGCGGCGTGCCGCCGGCGGTGGGCCAGACCGCCGTGGTGCGCGGCCGCCTGATGGAGCTGCTGGCCGCCGAACTGCTGCCGCCCGAGGAATGCGACAACGCCTTCGTGGTGGGCGTGTTCTCCCTGCTCGACACCATGCTGGGCGTGCCGCTCGATAAGGCGCTGGAATCCGTGGCCCTGCCCGAACCGGTGATGGACGCGCTGCTGCGCGGCAGCGGCGTGTTCGCGCCCTTCCTGGAGCTGACCAAGGCCTGCGAGAGCGGCGATGAGGTGGCCTTTGCCAAGGCGGCCGACGCGCTGCACCTGTCCAACCGCCAGGTCAACTGGGCCCACCTGCAGGCCCTGACCTGGGCCGAGAGCCTCAACGAAGACTGAGGCACGCCGTCGCGGGGCCCCTTGGCCCGGCATTCGCACACCCGGGCCCTGGTCATCCAGGGCCCGCTGCGTTGTCATGCCGGTCAATTGTGTCCCCGGATGCCCGCCATGCGGAGGGTGCGCGCGTTGCCGGCGGCATCCAGCTTGCGGCGGATGTCCCCCAGGGCCAGGATCGCAGAAGGCGCCTGCGCGGGGACATGGATGCCAACCGGCGACGGCAGATCGGGCCGTGCGGGCGCTCCCACCGCCAGCGGCTGGAGCCTGCCCGCCTTGCCTTCAGGTGCTGAAAAGACCGCGCCCTCGGGCGGCAGGAGAATCCATCAATCGAGTTCGAGCTTGCGCTCGCGGATGAGCTTGGCCCATTTCTCGTTCTCGCCCTTCACGAAGCTGAAGAACTCCACAGGGCCCAGCGAATGCACTTCGGACCCCGTGGACGCGAACTTGGCTTTCACATCGGCCTGCGTCAGCACCTTCGCCAGTTCGGCGGCCAGCCTGTCCACGGTGTCCCTGGGCATGCCGGCCGGCCCCACCAGGCCCTGGAAGCCCACGGACTCCATCGCCGCGAAGCCCAGCTCACCGACCGTGGGCACATCGGGCAGCTGTGGATCGCGCCGGGGGCCGGTCACGGCCAGCGCCTTGAGCTTGCCGCCCTTGATCTGGGGCAGCAGCACCGTACCCGCGTCGATGAGCAGTTGCGTCTGGCCGCCGATCAGATCCTGCACCGCGGGCGCACTGCCCTTGTATGGCACGTGCGTCACGTCCAGCCCGGTGGCCTGGTTCATGAGCTCGCCATTGAGGTGGGTGGACGTGCCCGCGCCGCCCGAGGCGAAGTTCACCTTGCCGGCGTTGGCCTTGGCCCAGGCCACCCACTCCTTGAGGTCCTTGGCCGGGTGGTCCAGCCGGGTCACCGCGATGTAGCTGCCCTGGCTGATCTGGCCGATGTAGCTGAACTGCTTGAGCGGGTCATAGGGCATCTTGCGCTGCAGGTAGGGCGCGATGGCGAAAGGGCCGGTATTGGCCAGCAGGATGGTGTAGCCGTCCGGCGCCGCGCGCGTGAGCTCCGTGGCGGCCAGCATGCCGCCCGCGCCCGGCTTGTAGTCCACCACGATCTGCTGCTTGAGCGCTTCCTGCAGCGGCACCTGCACGGTGCGCGCGGCAAAGTCGATGCCGCCCCCTGGCGGGTAGCCCACGATGAGCCGGATGGGCTTGGCCGCGGGCCAGGCCTGCGCCATGGACAGGGTGGCGGCGCCCAGCAGCAGCGCGCCGGCAATCATTTTTTTCATGCATGTCTCCTGGTTGGTATCGAGGGGGTCGGTCACACGGCCTGTCTGCCTGCTGCGCTAGCCGCGTGGATGGTGCTGCGCGTGCAGCGACTTGAGCCGCTCCCGCGCCACGTGGGTGTAGATGGTGGTCGTGGAAATGTCCGCATGCCCCAGCAGCAGCTGCACCACGCGCAGGTCGGCGCCATGGTTGAGCAGGTGCGTGGCGAACGCGTGCCGCAGCGTGTGCGGCGAGAGCGGCGTGGTGATGCCGGCGACGGCCGCCCACTTCTTGACGATGACCCAGAACATCACGCGGGTCATGCCGCTGCCGCGCTGGGTCACGAACAGGTCGTCGGTCTGCTGGCCCGCAAGGATCTCGCCACGCGATTCCCGCAGGTAGCGTTCCAGCCACTGCCGCGCCTCTTCGCCAAACGGCACCAGCCGCTCCTTGCTGCCCTTGCCCATCACCCGCAGCACGCCTTCGTTCAGGCCCAGCTGGAAGGTCTTGAGCGTGACCAGTTCGGTCACGCGCAGGCCGCTGGCGTACATCAGCTCCAGCATGGTGCGGTCGCGCAGTCCCAGGGGGTTGCCCAGGTCCGGCGCCGCGAGCAGTGCCTCCACCTGCGCCTGCGACAAGGTCTTGGGCACGCGCAGGGGCTGGCGCGCGGCGGTGAGCCGCACCGTGGGGTCGGCGGCGATCCGCCGCTCGCGCAGCGCCCAGTGAAAGTAGCGCCTGAGCACGGTGAGGCGCCGGTTGGCCGACGTGGCGCGGGTCTCGGCGTGGCGCGCCGCGAAGTAGCCCTGCAGGTGGTGTTCGGCCGTGCCGTCCAGCGCCAGGGCGGGTTGCTGCTCGGCCAGCCACTGCGCGTACAGCGTCAGGTCGCGGCGGTAGGCCGCCAGCGTGTTGCGCGAAAGGCCGTCCTCCAGCCACAGGGCATCCACAAAGGCATCGATCGCGTTCAGGCTGGGGGCAAGCATCCAAAAACGATAGCACGTAAAAAAGCCGCCCGGGCGCGGGCGGCTTCTGGAGTGCGCACGGAATTATTCGAGCGCCAGTTTCTGCTTGACCACCACGTCCTTGTACACGGCGAATTCCGCCTTGATCTGCTCGGCGAACTGCTCGGGCGTGTTGCCCAGCACGATGGAGCCGGTGTCTTCGATGCGCTTCTTCACGGCCGGATCTTCCAGCGCCTTGCGCACGGCGGCGTTGACCTTGTCCACCACCTCCTTGGACAGGCCCTTGGGGCCCACGATGCCGTAGTACGCCATGCGGTTCACGGGCTCCAGGCCCATTTCCTTGAACGTGGGCACGTTGGGCAGGGCGGCAACGCGCTGCGGCGCGGCGACCACGATGGGCACCAGGCGGTTTTCCTTGATGAAGGGCAGCGCCGAGGGCAGGTTGTCGAAAATCATGGGCACCTGGCCGGCCACGGTGTCATTCAGGGCGGGGCCCGCGCCACGGTAGGGGATGTGCGTCACGAAGGTGCCCGAGAGGTTCTTGTACAGCTCCATCTGCAGGTGGCCGATGCCGCCCGTGCCGGACGAGGAGTACGAATACTTGCCGGGCGACTTCTTGATCTCGGCCACGAACGCCTTGTAGTCCTTGGCGGGGAAGCTGGGGTGCACCGCAATGATGTTGGGCGTGGCCGCGATGTTGATGATGGGCGTGAAGTCCGTCAGCGGGTTGTACGGCGTCTTGGGATTGATGGCGGGATTGGCCGCCGTGGTGGACACGGTGGCCACGCCCAGCGTGTAGCCATCCGGCGCCGAACGGGCGGTTTCCGCCGCGCCCACGATGCCGCCGCCACCGGCCTTGTTTTCCACGATCACGGATTGGCCCAGGGCCTTGCCCAGCGGGTCGGCGATCACGCGCGCAATGATGTCGGTGGTACCGCCGGGCGCGAAGGGCACCTGCAGCTTGATGACCTTGTTGGGGTAGCCCTGGGCGGCAGCGGACCCTGCGGCGGCGGCCAGTACGGTCAGCGCGAGCCATTGACGACGATGCATTGAGTTCTCCTTCATGGGTGACAGACAGCCTGGATGGTATGCGCAACCGGTGTCCTGGCAGCCTGCGGATTCCACATAAGGGCTAACCCGCAGAACACGACACGGATCAAGTATTCTCCGTGCGTGAATTACGCCCAGCTCCTGCTTCCCGACTTCTCCCTCATCCTGTGCGGCTACCTCATCTGCCGCTACACCGCCCTGAACCGCTCGGTATGGCAGCCGGTGGAGAGCCTGGTGTACTACCTGCTGTTCCCCGTGCTGCTGTTCCAGTCCATCGTCAAGAGCCCGGTGGACATCGGCGCCGCATCGGGGCTGATCGCCGCCGGGCTGATCTCCGGCCTGATCGGGATCGCGCTGGCCTACAGCCTGCCGCACTGGCCCTGGCTGGGCCGGCGCATCGACGCGCGCGACCATGCCGCCAGTGCCCAGGTCGCGTTCCGTTTCAACTCGTTCATTGGCCTGGCCATTGCCGAGCGCCTGGCGGGCTCCGAGGGCCTGCTCATGATCGCCGTGCTGATCGGCGTGTGCGTGCCGCTGTTCAACGTGGCGGCCGTGTGGCCGATGGCGCGGCACGGCCAGCACAGCTTCGCGCGGGAGCTGGTGCGCAACCCGCTGATCGTCGCCACGGTATCGGGGCTGGTGGCCAACCTGCTGGGCTTCAGGATTCCCGACTGGGCCGCGCCCACGGTGGGCCGCATCAGCGCGGCATCGCTGGCGCTGGGGCTGATGGCCGCGGGCGCGGGCCTGCAGTTTGGCCTGCTCACGCGCGGCAAGGCGCTGAGCGTGGCGGTGCTGTCCATCCGGCACCTGCTGCAGCCGCTGCTCGCGTTCGGCATGGCGCGCCTCTTTGGGCTGAACCCGGTGCAGACCACCATGCTGCTCGCCTTCTCCGCGCTGCCCACCGCCTCCACCTGCTATGTGCTGGCGGCGCGCATGGGCTACAACGGACCGTACGTGGCGGGGCTGGTCACGCTATCGACCCTGCTGGGCATGGTCAGCCTGCCGTTTGCCCTGGGATTTCTGCGATGACCGATCCACACCCTGCCCTGCGTTCCGCCGCCCTGGTCCAAGCACGCCGCCGCGCGTTGATGGCGGGCGTGGCGGCCGTGGCGCTTGTGCCGCTGGCGGGCTGCGGGCGCAAGGCCCCGCGCGCGCAGGCGGTGCCCACCGGCGCCACGGTGCTGGCGCTGGGTGATTCGCTGACCTCCGGCGTGGGCGCATCGGCCGACACCGCCTACCCTGCCGTGCTGGCGCGCCTGACGGGCTGGAAAGTGGTCAACGCCGGCGTGTCGGGCGACACCTCGGCCCAGGCGCTCGAACGCCTGCCAGCGCTGCTGCAATCGCACCAGCCCGCGCTGGTGATCGTGGGCATCGGCGGCAACGACTTTCTGCGCCGCCAGAGCGCCAGCACCACCCGCGCCAACATCGTGCGCATCTGTACGGAGGCGCGCGCCAGCGGCGCCCAGGTGCTGCTGGTGGCCGTGCCCGAGCTGTCTCTCCTGGCGGCCTCCACCGGCCGGCTGGGCGATCACGCGCTGTACGAAGAAGTGGCGACCGAGCTGAAGATTCCACTGCACAGCAAAGGCTGGTCCGGCGTGCTGTCCGACGCCCGCCTGCGGTCCGACCAAATCCACGCCAATGCGGCCGGCTACGAGCGATTTGCGCAAGGGCTGGTGGAAACGCTCAGGGACGCCGGGCTGCTGGCGCGGTAAAGCCACACAGAGCCTCGGCCTGAATACTCATTTTTTGATAGCTGCCAGCGCTTACCCATCAAGCGCTAGAGCCCACTTTCATTCAAAATCCAGCGCCCAGGCCACATGTTCGCGCACGAGTTCACTGGGCTCCTGGGCACGGGACTGCAGCGCCGCACGCACCGCGCCATCGCCCGTGGCCCGCAGCGCATTGCCCAGCGCCACGGCCACGTTGCGCAGCCAGCGCTCGTGGCCAATGCGGCGGATGGGGCCGCCTTCGGTCATGCGCAGGAAGGTGGCCTCGTCCCATGCGAACAGGTGCGCCAGCTGCTGGCCCGCCAGGCCCTTGCGCTCGTCGAAGTCGGGCAGCCGGCTGGCCTGCGCGAACTTGTTCCAGGGGCAGATGAGCTGGCAGTCGTCGCAGCCGTAGATGCGGTTGCCCATGAGCGGCCGCAGTTCCAGCGGGATGGGCCCGGCGTGCTCGATGGTCAGGTACGAGATGCAGCGCCGCGCATCGAGCCGGTGCGGCGCGATGATGGCCTGCGTGGGGCAGATGTCGATGCAGGCGCTGCAGCTGCCGCAGTGCGCGGTGACCGGGGCGCTTTCAGGCAACGCCATGTCCACGTAGATCTCGCCCAGGAAGAACATCGAGCCCGCCTCGCGGTTGAGCACCAGGGTGTGCTTGCCGCGCCAGCCCTGGCCGCTGCGCGCGGCCAGCTCGGCCTCCAGCACCGGCGCGGAATCGGTGAATACGCGGTGGCCGAAGGGGCCGATGGCCTTGGCGATGCGGTCGCTGAGTTTTTGCAGGCGGGCGCGCAGCACCTTGTGGTAGTCGCGCCCCCGGGCATAGACCGAGACGATCCCTTCCTGCGGGCGGGCCAGGCGCCCCAGTTCGAAAGCCTGCCAGCCGCCGGACGCACCCGTGCCCGTATCGCGCGGCAAATAATCCATGCGTGCCGTGATCACGCTCACGGTGCCGGGCACCAGTTCGGCCGGGCGCGCGCGCCTCATGCCGTGCGATGCCATGTAATGCATGTCACCATGGAAGCCCTGCGCCAGCCAGGCCGAAAGGCCGGGCTCTGCGGCGGACAAGTCCACCCCCGCCACGCCGATTTGGGAAAATCCCAGTTCGCGGGCCCACTCCTGCATTTGAGGAACGAGTTGACTGTTGCACCACATACCGGCCAGATTGTAGGAAGCGGCACGGCCGCCCCGGCGGAACCCGCCCACCCCTTCACCTGGCACAGCGAGGATGACACCGCCGCCTTCGCGCAGCGCCTGGCCGCGCAGCCGGGGCTGTCCAACGCCTTCGTCACGCTGCACGGCGACCTGGGCGCGGGCAAGACCACGCTGGTGCGCCACCTGCTGCGCGCCCTGGGCGTGCAGGGCCGGATCAAGAGCCCCACCTACGCCGTGGTGGAGCCACACGAGGCCCCGGGCCTGGCGATCTGGCACTTTGATTTCTATCGCTTCGACGATCCGCGCGAATGGGAGGACGCGGGCTTCAGGGACATTTTTGCCAACCCGGGGCTCAAGGTGGCAGAATGGCCGGAAAAGGCTGCAGCGCTTACGCCGCCTGCGGACCTTGCTATACACATTGAAGCAATTGACGACACCGAAAGGAAGATCACGGTGCACGCCCAAACCGCCAACGGCCGCCACATGCTGCAAGGGCTGCTGAACCCATGAGCCGCCCATCGGCCGCACCGACCCCGGCCTGCCCCCGCGCGCCCCGCACGGGAGGCCCGCGATGAGCCCCGGCAGCGCCAGCGGCACGCCCCAGGCCGCAGCCCGGGGCGTGGCTTCGCGCCGGGCCGTGCTGCAGGCGGGCAGCCTCGTGCTGCTGCTGGGCACGCAGCAGATCGCGCGCGGCGCCACCATCCTGGCCGTGCGCGTCTGGCCCGCGCCCGAATACTCGCGCGTGACCATCGAGTCCGACGGCGCGCTGGTGGCCAAGCAGTTCTTCGTGACCACGCCGCCGCGCCTGGCGGTGGACATCGAGGGCATCGACCTCAGCCCCGAGCTGCGCGAACTGGTCGCCAAGGTCAAGCCGGACGACCCCAACATCGCGGGCATCCGCGTGGGGCAGAACGCGCCCGGGGTGGTGCGCCTGGTGGTGGACCTCAAGCAGCCCGCCATGCCGCAGGTGTTCACGCTGCCCCCCGTGGCGGCGTACCGGCACCGCCTGGTGTTCGACCTTTACCCCGCCGCGCCGGTGGACCCGCTGGAGGCCCTCATCGCGGAGCGCCTGCGCGATGCCCCCGTGGCCACGGCCGCCGCCACCCCCAAAGCCCCCACGCCGCCCGCCGAGCACGACCCGCTCGGCGACCTCATCGCGCAGCGCACCACCCGCCCCGTCCCGGCAGAGCACCCGCCCGTGGCGGCGCCCCCGGTGGCGGCCGCCCCGGCCGAAACCACGCGCCCGCCGGGCAACCGGGCCACGTCCACGCACACCGACCGCATCATCATCGTCGCGCTCGACCCCGGCCACGGCGGCGAGGACCCGGGCGCCATCGGCCCCTCGGGCACGCGCGAGAAGGACGTGGTGCTGCGCGTGGCCCACCTGCTGCGCGACCGCATCAACGCCACCACCGTGGGTGGCAATCCCATGCGCGCCTTCCTCACGCGCGACGGCGACTACTTCGTGCCCCTGGGCACGCGCGTGCAGAAGGCCCGGCGCGTGCAGGCCGACCTGTTCGTGAGCATCCACGCCGATGCCTTCACCACGCCGGCCGCGCGCGGCGCCAGCGTGTTCGCGCTGAGCCAGGGCGGCGCCTCCAGCACCGCCGCGCGCTGGCTGGCCAACAAGGAGAACCAGGCCGACCTGGTGGGGGGCATCAACGTGCAGTCCAAGGACCAGCACGTGCAGCGCGCGCTGCTCGACATGAGCACCACCGCGCAGATCAACGACAGCCTCAAGCTCGGCTCCGTGCTGCTGGGCGAGATCGGCGGCATGGCCAAGCTGCACAAGCCGCGCGTGGAGCAGGCGGGCTTCGCGGTGCTCAAGGCCCCCGACATCCCCAGCGTGCTGGTGGAAACCGCCTTCATCAGCAACCCCGACGAGGAAAAGCGCCTGCGCAGCAGCGCCTATCAGGAGCAGCTGGCCGACGCGCTGATGCGCGGCATCACGCGCTACTTCGCCAAGAACCCGCCACTGGCGCGCAGCCGTTCCGTCTAGCCTTGCGCGGACCGCCAAGTGCAGGCAAAGTAGCCTTCATCACCCACGCTCCGGCGTGCAGGCATGTGCTTCCTGCACACCGGCACGCACCGGGGAGGACGGAAGGAGAAACGCCATGGCACTGCCCCACGCCCAATCCGGCCAGATCGTCAGCGTGCGCCCCCTGGGCGACCGCCTGCCCGAGGCCATCACCACCGCCATCCTGAAGGCCGGCCAGCTCGAAGTCATGCGCGTCGTGCTCCCCGTGGGCAAATCCATGAAGGAACACCAGACCCCCGGCGAGGCCACGGTGCAGTGCATCGAGGGCGTGGTCGAGTTCGTCAGCGAGGACGGCATCCAGCAGCTGCATCCCGGCGACTTCGTGCACCTGGCGCCGCGCGCGCTGCATTCGCTCAAGGCGGTGGAGCACGCGTCCCTGCTGGTCACCCTGTGCCTGCTGGCGGGTGGGCGCTGAGGTTTTTTCAGATCCCTGTTTTGGCGTAGCCACTACCCATCGGGCCATGCGCCACCGGCGACGAATGCAACTGGCGCAGCCAGCGCGAGTGCGCCCCGCGCAAGGGCCGCCAGGCCGGCGCATGCGGCGCTTCGCTTGCATGCGCTGGCAGCATCCCCCTCCCGGCTCGCACGGCGAGGCGAGGCGAGGAGGGGCTGAGGGCCGAGGCACGAATCGACTCAGAGGGGGTTCGCCTCACCGCTCCAGGCGGAACACGCTCACGACCTCCGCAAGCCGCGCCGCCTGGTGCTTGAGGCTGTCGGCGGCGGCGGCGCTCTGCTCCACCAGCGCGGCGTTCTGCTGCGTGACCTGGTCGAGCTGCGTCACCGCCTCGCCGACCTGGCTGATGCCGATGGTCTGCTCGCCCGTGGCGCTGGAGATCTCGCCAATCAGGTCGCTCACCCGCTGGACCTGCGCGACGATGTCTTCCATGCTGAGGCCGGCATCCCCCACCAGCTGGGTGCCGTTTTCCACCTTCTGCACGCTGTCGCTGATGAGCGCCTTGATCTCCTTGGCCGCGGAGGCAGAGCGCTGCGCCAGGCTGCGCACCTCGCTGGCCACCACGGCGAAGCCGCGCCCCTGCTCGCCCGCGCGCGCCGCCTCCACCGCCGCGTTGAGCGCCAGGATGTTGGTCTGGAACGCGATGCCGTCGATCACCGCGATGATGTCGGTGATCTTGCGCGACGCGGCCGAGATGTCCTGCATGGTGGCCACCACCTGGCCCACCACCTCGCCCCCCTTCACCGCCGCGGCCGATGCCGCGCCCGCCAGCACGGCGGCGCGCTGCGCGGTGTCGGCGTTGTTCTTCACGGTGCTGGTGATCTGCTCCATGGACGCGGCCGTCTGCTCGAGGTTGCTGGCCTGCTCCTCGGTGCGCTGGCTCAGGTCGGCATTGCCCGAGGCGATCTCGCTGGAGCCGGTGGCGATGGAGTCGCTGCTGTGGCGCACGTCGCCCACGATGCGCACCAGCGATGCCTGCATGGTTTCCATGGCCTGCATCATCTGCGCCACCTCGCCGCGCCCCTGCGCGTGGATGGGCCGCGACAGGTCGCCCTCGCCGATGCGCCGGGCCACCGCGGCCACCTCGCCCAGCGAGCGGCGGATGCGCCGCACCACCACCCAGGACAGCAGCACCAGCAGCGCCAGCCCCGCGATGCCCGCCGCCAGCACGGCGGCGCGGTAGGAGCCGATCAGGCCCGCGGCCTCGGCGGCCTGGTCGGCCGACCGCTGGATCTGGTATTCCACCATCTTGTCCGCGACCGCGTTGTACTGGTTGACCACCGGCACGAAGGTGGACATGGCAAACGACTTGGCCTGTGCCATGTCGCCTGCCTTCTTGAGCGCCAGGGCCTTGTCGCGCGTGGCGAGGTACGGCGTGCGCACCGCCGCCAGCTCCTCCTGGATGCGCAGGCCTTCGGGGCTGGTTTCCAGCTCGCTGTAGCGCTTTTGAACCTTGGACGTGTCGGCCGTGGTGGCGGCGATCAGGTCCTTGAAGAAGTTCTGCAGGTCGTCGCCTTCGGACTGCACCACCGAGAACACCCGCGTGGAGTTGACCGCGATGTTGCTGCGCCAGCGCAGGGCCAGCTGCAGGCGTTCGACCTGCTCATTGGCCAGACCGTCCACCGTCCTGCCCAGGTGCTGCACGCGCACCAGGCTTAACGCCAGGATGAGCACGAGCGCCAGGACGGCCACCCCCACGATCAGGCCGATCTGTTGCGCCACCGTCAGCTGCGGGCCCGTGCGGGATGTTTGAGGGTCCATGGTGTGTGTCCTTATACGAATGGATTGCATTAGAAATGATCTGCTGCCGCCCGCCGGTTGGCAACCACCGGCGATGCCACGTAAACCCGCCCCAGGGGGAACGTGATGCCCGCGCACCACGGGAACCGCCGGCACTTGGCAACGCGGCGGGCGTTTCCCATGAGGTCGCATGTCCTACAGCGGCATCCCACGGCTGCCTACGCGGGGGCCCCGCCGGGCGACGGATAGTGAAGCCACAGGTCCAGCCCGTCTGCAGCCGCAGCCGGACTCCCAGGCCTGATTCCATTCACAAAGGACTCTTGCCATGAAAATCCGTCACATCCTTCTTGCGACCACCTGTACCGCAGCCCTGGCACTGGGTGGTTGCGCTTCGAACCCCACCAGCGCACAGGTGGGCACCGGCGTGGGCGCCGTGGTCGGTGGTGTCGCCGGCAATGCCGTCTTCGGGGGCCCCGCAGGCACGATTGGCGGTGCCGCCGCCGGCGCCCTGATCGGCCATGAGATCGGCGAGGACCGCGATCAGCGCCGGCCTTATCGCCGCTGATCCCCCCGGCCGCCGGGCAACCTCCCCTGCGGCCGAACCAGGCTGCCGGTGAGTTCTGCATAAAAGAAGCTGCCAGCGCTTGTCACACAAGCGCTGGCAGCTTCTTTTTTCATAGCACCCGTTGATTCAAGGTCAAGGTGCGGTCCTGGCCTGCCGCCCGGCGCGCCAGGCACCAAAGATGGCGATCAGGCCGGGGATGAAGATCATGGCCCAGATGATCTTGTCCAGGTTCTCCTTGACCCAGGCAAAGTTGCCAAAGAAATACCCCGCCGAGCAGATGCCCAGGACCCACAGGAGCGCGCCCCCCACGTTGAACGCGGTGAACTTGGCGCGGCCCATCTCCGCCACACCCGCCACGAACGGCGCGAAGGTGCGGATGAAGGGCATGAAGCGAGCGATCACGATGGTGATGCCGCCATAGCGCTCGTAAAAGTCATGCGCCTGGTTGAACGCACGGCGGTTGAACCAGCGCGAGTTTTCCCACTGGAACACCTTGGGCCCGAAATAGCGGCCCAGCGAGTAGTTGCACTGGTCGCCCAGGATGGCCGCCGCCAGCAGCACCGCGCAGGCCAGCGGAAAGCTCATCATCCCCGCGCCGCACAGCGCGCCCACGATGAACAGCAGCGAATCGCCCGGCAGGAACGGCATCACCACCAGCCCTGTCTCGACGAACACGATGGCGAACAGCAGGGCGTACACCCACATGCCGTAGGCCTGTACGAAGGCCTCCAGGTACTTGTCCACGTGCAGGATGAAGTCGATGAGAAAAGTGACAAGTTCCATGGAAGGGCGGGTCCGGACGCCGGGCAGCAAAAAGGTGGGCGCATTATCCCCATCAGGCCCCGCCCCGGCCCGATACCCCTGCGCGGCCCCCGCCCTAAAATCCCACGGGTGAACGACACCACCCCCCTCCTCGCGGCGGCGCAGCCCGCCACCACCCCCATCGCCACGGCCCGGCGCCCCATCCGCGACCTGCCCGATGAGCTCATCAGCCAGATCGCCGCCGGCGAGGTGGTCGAGCGCCCCGCTTCCGTGGTGCGCGAACTGGTGGACAACGCGCTGGACGCGGGCGCCACGCAGATCACCGTGCGCCTGTCGGCTGGCGGCGTGCGCCTGATCACCGTGGAAGACGACGGCGGGGGCATTCCACACGCAGAATTGCCCGTGGCGCTGCGCCGCCATGCCACCAGCAAGATCACCAGCCTGAACGACCTGGAGACCGTGGCCACCATGGGCTTTCGGGGCGAGGCGCTGGCCGCCATTGCCTCGGTGTCGGAGATGGCCCTGCTCTCGCGCCCGGCGGCGCAACCCAATGCCTTCCTGCTGGACGCACGCAGCGGCGAGCTGCGCCCGGCCGCGCGCAGCACCGGCACCACGGTGGAGGTGAAGGAGCTGTTCTTCTCCACCCCCGCGCGCCGCAAGTTCCTGAAGACCGACGCCACCGAACTCGCGCACTGCATCGAATCGGTGCGGCGCCATGCTCTCGCGCGGCCGGATGTGGGCTTTGCCATCTGGCACGAAGGCAAGCTGGTGGAGCAGTGGCGCGCCACCTTCGTGCCCGGACAGGGGGATGCCCAGGACGCGCTGGCCCGCCGCCTGTCCGACGTGCTGGGCGAGGACTTCGTCACGCAATCCGTGGCCGTGCAGCACCGCGTGGGCCCCGTCACCGTCACCGGCCGCGCGGGCCTGCCCGACGCCGCCCGTTCGCGCCCCGACCACCAGTACTGCTACGTGAACGGCCGCTTCGTGCGCGACAAGGTACTCACCCATGCCGCCCGCAGCGCGTACGAGGATGTGCTGCACGGCCACAAGCAGCCCATCTATGCGCTGTATGTCGAGATCGACCCGGCCCGCGTGGACGTGAACGTGCACCCCACCAAGATCGAGGTGCGCTTTCGGGACAGCCGCGAGGTGCACCAGGCCGTGCGCCATGCCGTGGAAAACGCGCTGGCCGCACCGCGCGCCGCCGCGCTCGCGGCCGTCGCTGCGGCTGCTGCGGGGGCAGCCGCGCCAGACGCGGGCGCCACGGCGCAGGGCCCCACCGAGGACTTCAGGCCCAATCAGCCTCCAGCCCTTCACTGGCAAGCGCAGTCAGCTATCAAATTTGAAGAGCGTGGCCACCACGTGGCCGACCTGCAGGCGCTGTGGGCCCCCAGGAGGGAGACCGGGCCCATGGGCCATGACGCGCCAGCCGCCGTGTTGCCCATTGCGGCGCCATCGCAGCCCCTGCCGGGCACGGCCGATGCCCCGCACGGCAACGGCCCCGCGGCCGCCCCCGCCGGCGGCGCGGTGCCCGGCGCCCCTTCCGTGCCGCCAGCGACCGCCCGCGGGCCAGCCGGCAGCGAGACCACCTGGCCCCTGGGCCGCGCGGTGGCCCAGCTGCATGGCGTGTACATCCTGGCCGAGAACGCCCAGGGCATGGTCATCGTGGACATGCACGCCGCCCACGAGCGCATCGTCTACGAGCGCCTCAAGGCCCAGGTGGATGGCGACGCCCGCATCGCCAGCCAGCCGCTGCTGATCCCGGCCACCTTCGCCGCCACGCCCGAGGAAGTGGCCACGGCCGAGGCATCCGCCGAGGTGCTGGCCATGCTGGGCATGGAAGTGGTGCCCTTCTCGCCCAAGACGCTGGCCGTGCGCGCCGTGCCCACCACCCTGGCCCAGGGCGACCCGGTGGAACTGGCCCGCAGCGTGCTGGCCGAACTGGCCGCGCACGACGCCACCACCGTGGTGCAGCGCGCACGCAACGAAATCCTGGGCACCATGGCCTGCCACGGCGCCGTGCGCGCCAACCGCAGGCTCACCATCGACGAGATGAACGCCCTGCTGCGGCAGATGGAAACCACGGACCGGTCGGACCAGTGCAACCACGGGCGGCCCACCTGGCGGCAGCTGAGCATGAAGGAACTGGACGCGCTGTTTCTGCGCGGGCGCTAGGTAAGCACATTGAGCAGCAGCCTTGGCGCTGCAGCCCCATCATGGGCCGCGACAAAGGTTTCTCCAATACCTCAATTCCTCACCATGTGCACGGCGGCGCGCTATGACAAAGCACGCGCCGCGGCCGACACATCGCAGTGAGTCACGACCGGTGGGGTGGCCAGCGTCATCGGAGTGTGGGCCTGGGCTGGCTGCAGAGTCCACTCAAACGTGTAGTAATTGCTGCCCAAGTACTTGACTTGACTTGCGCGCGGCGGCGCCATGGATGTGGCGTGTGCCAGCGTCCAGCTGTCCGGCAGGCGCAAAGTTGTTTCGTCGGTACAACGCAGCGAAACACGGAGCACCGTAGGGCCTTGCGCATTGATCTGCACCTTGATGCCCTGATCGTGCCGGGCGGGTAAAAATGTCATGTAGTCTGCCTTTTCGTCAGAAAAGACATTTCCTCCCTCGCGCCCATTGATGTGCAGTGGCAATGGCGCCAAGGCATACACCGAGGCACCGGGCAGCTTGGCCACAGGAGTCAGTCCCCCCGTTAGCGCCCAGGGCATGGTGGGGTGGGTGGGTTCGATCAGGTATTGCAGGGCGGATGCGTATCCGGCGGAGTCGCGGCAACGCGCATCGAACTGGCGATTGGTCATATCGCGCGCCAGCATCCAGTACAGGCCGCGCAATTGGTTTTGGCAGATGCCTTCGGTCTGCAAATAGGTTTGCATAGCATGCAGATACCGGTAGCTGAAAGAGGGAATCAGGCGTTCCACGCCCTGTATGCGTGGAAAGAACGATGCGTTGGCTGACACGTCAATCCGGCCCTGTGCCTCGAACTGCCGGTACAGCCCCACCTGCCCACCCAGGGCCAGGGCACCGACCCCAGCGGCACACCACCGCCATGGCGAAGGAGAACAGTTCCATTGCTCGCTGGTGCGTGCCCAGCCATAGGCTGCAACCAGGGCCAGCCAGGGCTGGATCACATCCAGATGCCAGAAGGCTCCATGGGACAAGAGCGCGATCGCCATGACCCACCACAGCACCAGCGCGAATGCCACCCAGCGCATGGCGCGCGCGCGCATGGCGTGCACCAGCCCCAATGCCACGCCGACGAGCATGACCCCCAGCAGCGCGGCCGCAGCGGCCGTGACCGCCGGAATAGCGGGGCTAATACCCGCGACCATGTGGTAAGGCATGGCCAGTGCGTCCCACCACTTGCCTGCATCGAGAATTCTGCCGGGCAACGCGGACCAGCCACCCGGGGTGGGTGGGGGCGGAGCGGCAACGACGCGTGGGATGTTCCAGGGCTGAGCCCAGGCCGCCCACAGGGCGCTGAGCGCCGCCACGATGGCAATGGAGGCCCAGGTGGCGCGGTGCCTGAGCACCGCCGGGTGGACCAGCGCATACAGACCCAGTGCAACACCCAGCGGTGCGGCCGAGGGATGTATCTGCAATAGCACAAACATTGCCAGCACCAACGCAAACCATCCCTGACGAGGCTGTTGCAGTGCCTGCACCCACAGTGTCAGCACCAAGCTGGAGAGACCCATCACCAGCGCGGGGTTCCAGGCACTGTGGGTGTAGACGCTCCCGAAAATCGGCATGCACAACACCAAATAGGCCAGCGCGATGCGTTCTCCCAGGCTCCGGCTCAGTGTGTACCATGCGTACCCGATGCAAGCCACATAAAACAGGCCAAAAGCGACGAAGATGCTGATTTCGCTATCAATGACCAGCAGGGGCAATCCCAGCAGATAGTAGAACCCCGGCGGAAAGTACAGACGCCCGTTGAACGGGGTACTGCTTTGGGGCCATTGGCCCTGGTGCAACCACTGGCGCACCGTTTCCATGTCTCGAATCTGGTCCGGTCCGTGAAAGGTCAAGTCACAGTAGTAAAGTTGAAGGACACTCAAGGCGAGCAGGATCAGCACTGCAATCCAGTCGCCAGGCCGGATGGAGCGCAGTGGCAGGGTGGTAGGCGGTGCATTCATAGGCAAGATTTGTTCTCGGTTCAGGGCCGCAAGCTGTTGATTTATAAAGGCGGTACTTTAGCCGACAGAAGGGTTTGGGAGATGCCGGATACAAAGCATCAGCCCAGCAGCGCGTGTTTCGGCAACACTACAGCTACGGGAACCCAATCACGGAAAGCTCAGGATTCAGCCTTATGAGCTACGCACTACCGAGTCAAAACCACATGCACCAGCGATCCACCCAGCGCGACACGAATAATGCGGATGTACACGGAGCTTTTTCAAAAAAAACCGTAAATAGCACAGAATTACCGCAAGCAAACCCAATCTTCCCTCACCTCCGATCAACATCTTCCATATTTTCAAAAAATTGAATCTGCAATAGCGCGCCCCGGCGTTGACAGTCGGGCAACGCATTTTCTGGGCATTCGAATACGGACCTTAAATCTTGCTGCACTCAGTCATTACATTCATCCGCAGACTGCTCGGAACACAGAGCATTCAAAACAAGCTCATGCAAATCGAATTCGATCTTCGTGAGAAAAGCAAAATTCCGACTACAACAGCGAAAAGTTCGCTCTGTGGTTCCATGACGGAGGTGCGAAAGACGGTAGCTGACAATTTTATTTCCGGCCATGGAATTGAAATAGGTGCTTTTGCCTCGCCACTTCCCGTCCCGCCAACAGCCCAGGTCACTTACGTCGACAAATACAACATCGACGATCTCGATGCCAACCACAAAGTGGCTGGCCTTTCAATGAGCGATTTCGGCGTTGATTTAAACGCCGTAGTTCGGCCCGACATCGTGGATGATGGCGAGTGTCTTTCGAAATTGGGAGATTATTCGCAAGATTTTGTTATTGCAAATCACGTTCTTGAGCATTTTGAAGATCCAGTCAAGGGCTTCAAGAACATGCTGAGAATCTTGAAACACAGTGGAATTCTGTATCTAAGCTTGCCGGAGATGCGCCACAGCTTTGACAGCATAAGAAACCAGACGCCCTTTGAGCACATTCATAGAGACTATGAAGAAGGGCCAAGCTGGTCGAGAGAACTCGCCTATGCAGAATTTGCGAAGATCTTTGCAGCCAACGGCATGGACAAAGGACTTTTCCCACGCCGATCAGGAGATTCGCTGGCTCAATTCGAAAGCGAGATTTCCAGAGAACTGAACACCTCCAACTACAGCATTCACTTTCATGCCTGGACAATGGATGGCATGATGGAGATGTTCTCAAAAATCAAAAATATTTATAATCTTGCATTCGAAATTCGACTGATCATCAAGAACAAGGAAGAGGTCATTTTCATTTTCGAGAAGACAGTACCCCATATCAATTAATTCGCAACCATGCAGAATTGAAAAAGCGCCTTACGGCGCTTTTTTGTGAGGACCACCGTCAGCCAGCACGGTCACAACCCATCAGTTGTCGCGCGCTGCCTTGGCGGTGTCCGGGAAGTCGCTGAACACGCCGTCCACACCCAGGTTGTAGAACAGCTTGTACTCGGCCTTGGGGTCGCCCTTGAAGTCCGAGGCCAGGCGCTTGGCCTCACTGCGGAAGGTGTAGGGGTGGACCATCAGGCCCGCGGCGTGGGCATTCTTCACCACATCGGTGGGCGCCATCATCACGCGGTCGCGTTCGTCGATCTTGCTGTCGCCATTGAGGTCATCGGCCTTGCCGTCCTTGTTGGCGTCCACCTGCTTGGAGGGGATGAGGTACGGCTTCCAGGGGCCGATGCCGTCGGCATAGGTCTTGACCTCCTTGAGGCCCGCGGGGGTGAGCAGGCTGGCGAAGGTGCGCGCGTCGCCGGCCACGGCAAAGTCGTAGGGCTTGTCGTAGGGGGCGGTCAGGTCCATGCTGCCGTCGGGGTTCACGTCGTTCGCGTCCACCAGCTGCACCAGGCGGATCTGCGTCTTGGTGCGCAGGTACTTGAGGTTGGACACCTCGAACGACTGCACGATGACCGGCGAGCTCTTGGCGGTGTAGCCGTACTTGGCCAGCGTGGCGAGCAGGCGGTCTTCCAGCGGCAGGCCCAGCTTGGCATGGAAGGTGGGGTGCTTGGTCTCGGGGTACACGCCCACGGTGCGGCCGGCCTTGGCGCCTTCGTTCTTGGCGAGGTCCAGCACTTCTTCCAGGGTGGGGATCTGGTACTTGCCGTTGTGCGACTGGTCGCGGTCCGACAGGGGCTGGACGGCGCGCAGGGTCTTGATCTCGGCCAGGGTGAAATCCGACACGAACCAGCCCTCTTCCTCCACGCCATCCACCATCTTCTTGGTCTTGCGGCCCGCGAACTCGGCGCGGGTGGACACATCGGTGGTGCCGGTGATGTTGGGTTCGTGGCGCGCCACGAGCACGCCGTCCTTGGTGGCCACCAGGTCGGGTTCGATGAAGTCGGCGCCCATGTCGATGGCCCGCTTGTAGCCCTCGAGCGTATGGTCGGGCAGGTAACCGGCGGCCCCCCGGTGGCCGATCACGAGCGGCTTGTCGCCATTCAGCGTGGGATAGGGGTTGTCATCGTTGCCGCCGCAGGCCGCCAGCGTGGCCAGCAAGGCCAGCGCACCCAACTTCGCACCAGGAATGTGCATGCTCTTCTCCTCGTTGTGTTTAGAACCGCCGAACTGTGGCCGCCGCCTGTGACAAGGCGATGACTCCCGTTTTGCGCGCCGGTGACAGCCCACGCCAGCCCCCCGCCGCACCAACATATGGCAACTCACCCGCCACATTCCCCACCATTGTGCATAGGCATGCGCATAAACGTATAACTTTTGAACATAATTCGATGTTGCAGCGCGCCATTGCCTGCTTTTTGACGCAGAAAGCTTTTTGAACATGAAATACGAGTCCGCAGGCAGCTTCCTTTCCCACGTGGCCCACCGCAATCCGGGTCAGCCCGAATTCCTGCAGGCCGTCACTGAAGTCATGGAAAGCCTGTGGCCGTTCATCGCCCAGCACCCCCGCTATGCCGAGCATGGCCTGCTGGAGCGGCTCGTCGAGCCCGAGCGCATCGTGATGTTCCGCGTGTCGTGGGTGGACGACCATGGCACCGTGCAGGTCAACCGCGGCTACCGCATCCAGCACAGCATGGCGATCGGCCCCTACAAGGGCGGCCTGCGCTTTCACCCCTCGGTGAACCTGTCGGTGCTCAAGTTCCTGGCGTTCGAGCAGACCTTCAAGAACGCGCTGACCACGCTGCCCATGGGCGGCGGCAAGGGCGGCTCCGACTTCGACCCCAAGGGCAAGAGCCCCGGTGAAGTCATGCGTTTTTGCCAGGCCTTCGTCTCCGAGCTGTTCCGCCACGTGGGTGCCGACACCGACGTGCCGGCGGGCGACATCGGCGTGGGCGGCCGCGAGGTGGGCTTCATGGCGGGCATGATGAAGAAACTCAGCAACCGGGCGGACTGCGTGTTCACCGGCAAGGGCCTGTCGTTCGGCGGATCGCTGATCCGCCCCGAGGCCACGGGCTATGGCACCGTGTATTTCGCGCAGGAGATGCTCAAATCCCGGGGCCGCTCGCTCGACGGCATGCGCGTCTCGGTCTCGGGATCGGGCAACGTGGCGCAGTACGCGGTCGAAAAGGCCCTGCAGCTGGGCGCCAAGGTGGTCACCGTGTCGGATTCGAGCGGCACCATCGTGGACGAGGCCGGTTTCACCCCGCAGAAGCTGGCCGAGCTGATGGAGGTGAAGAACCACCTGTATGGCCGCGTGAGCGACTACGCAGCCCGCACGGGCTCCCGCTTCGAGGCCGGTGTGCGCCCCTGGCACGTGCCCGTGGACGTGGCCCTGCCCTGCGCCACGCAGAACGAGCTGGACGCCCAGGACGCCGCCACCCTGATCAGGAACGGCGTGGTCTGCGTGGCGGAAGGCGCCAACATGCCTTCCACCATCGATGCCGCCAAGGCCTTCGAGGCGGCAGGCGTGCTCTACGCCCCCGGCAAGGCCAGCAACGCCGGCGGCGTGGCGACCTCGGGCCTGGAGATGAGCCAGAACGCCGCCCGCCTGTCGTGGCCCCGCGAAGAGGTCGATGCGCGGCTGCTGCAGATCATGCAGGGCATCCATGCCGCGTGCCTGCACTATGGCAAGCGCAGCGACGGCAGCGTGAGCTACGTGGACGGCGCCAATATCGCGGGCTTCGTCAAGGTGGCCGACGCGATGCTGGCGCAGGGCGTGGTCTGACCTTTCTTCGGGAAACGTTTCAGAAGCGGTGAAAAGAAGGGCAGTTGCCGGGCAGTTGGCGGGCTCTGCGGGAAGATGGGCACAAACCCTGCTTTCCGTGCGAGAACTTTCCGGCACGATGGCGACTCTCTCCTTTCCATGAAACGCACCCCCCTCCTGATCTCCCTGGCGCTGGCCATCGCCGTCTCGGCGGGCTGCGCCACCCTCGACGCCAAGCAGCGCGAGTGGATCTTCCAGCCCAGCGACCGCAGCTGGGGCGGCCCCCAGTCCACCGAGGACATGCAGGACGTGTGGATCGATTTCCAGTCCGAGGCCACCGGCCAGCCTGGCCGGCTGCACGGCCTGTGGCTGGCCCATGCGCGCGCGGACGCCCCCGTGATGCTGTACCTGCACGGGGCGCGCTGGAACGTGGCGGGCTCGTCCGGCCGCGTGCGCCGCATGCAGGAACTGGGGTTCTCGGTGCTCGCCATCGACTACCGGGGGTTCGGCCAGAGCAGCGCCGCGCTGCCTTCCGAGGTCACGGCCGGCGAGGACGCCCGCGCCGCCTGGGACTGGCTCGCCCGCCAGGCGCCGGGCACGCCGCGCTACATCTTCGGGCACTCGCTGGGCGGGGCCATCGCCATCGACCTGGCCCGCCAGGTCCCCGACGAGCAGGGCACCATCGTCGAAGGCACGTTCACGAGCATCCCCGAGGTGGTCAGCACCTTCAAATGGGGGTGGCTGCCCGTGTCGGCCCTCATCACCCAGCGTTTCGAATCCGTGCGCAAGGTCTCCGAAATCGGCTCGCCCCTGCTCGTGGTGCATGGCAGCGAAGACAGCCTCATCCTGCCCAGCCTGGGCCGCAAGCTGTACGAGGCGGCGGCCGAGCCCAAGCGGTTTGTGCTGGTGGAGGGTGGTTCGCACCACACCACCAACGCCGTGGGCCAGGGCCTCTACCGCGAGGCCATGGTGGCCCTCTTCAAGCTGAAGTAAGCGCCAAGGTCGAAGCTCAGGCGCTGCAACCTCAGCGCCGCACCGCCTGCGCCAGCGCGGCCCAGGCCTTGAGCGTGAGCGGGTGGGTGAAGCCCGCGCCCGCCACCGGGTGCGACGAGAGCTTGACCACCACCATCTCGGCAGCCGGGTTCACATGGATGAACTGGCCGTGGATGCCCGCGGCCTCCCAGGCGCCATCGGCGTTGTGCAGCACCCACCACTGGTTGCGATAGCTGTAGCCGGGGCGAAACGCCATGCCGCCCATCTTGAACTTCTCGCGGTCGCCGCCTTTGGCGGTATCGTCGATCACGGCCTTGTCAAAAATCTTCTGGCCGTTGTAGCTGCCGCCCAGGCGCAGCATTTCGCCAAACCGCGCCAGGTCGCGCGCCGTGGCATTGAGCCCTGCGCCCTGCAGCGGCGTGCCCACGCTGTCCACCATCACGTGGGCGTCTTCTTCCATGCCCAGCTTCTGCCAGATGTTCTCGCTCATCAGCTCGGCCCAGTGCTTGCCGGTGGCGCGCGAAACAATCCAGCCCAGCACCTCGGAATGCACGGTGCGGTACACAAAACCCGCGCCGTGTTCGCCTTCCTTCTTGAGCGTCTTCAGGAAGTCATACACAGTGGTCGGCCCCTGGTAGCCCGGCGGGCGTGGCAGCATGCCGCTGGACCAGCTGTAGCCAAAAATTTCGGTCGTGGGGTCGGTGTAGACCTCGCGGAAACGCACGGCACCCGTCATGTCCATCACCTCGCGCACCTTCATGTCGCCCCAGGCCGAGTCGGCCAGCTCCGGCACATATTTGGTGACCAGCGCGCTGGGGTCGATCTTGCCCTCGTGCGCCAGTTGCGCGGCCATGAGGCCGGTGAACGACTTGGTGACCGAGAACAGCAGGTGCGGCGTGTACGGCTTCATCTGGTTGTCGTAGCGCTCGTACACCACGCGGCCCTTGTGCACCACCACCAGCGCATCGGTGTAGGTGCGGGTGAGCCACTGGTCCACCGTGATGGGCTGCCCCTTGTCGTCATCAAACACCACGCCGCCCAGGGGCTTGGGGTCTGCAGGCAGGGCCGATGCAGCCGCCCCACCCCGGCGGATGTTGTGCGTGGGCTGCAGCTCGCGCAGGTGCTGCAGCGCCCAGCGCATTTGGGGGTACTTGAAAGAATTGCTCAGGTCCACACGCTGCGCGCCCTCGGGCGGGAAGGTGGTCATGTAGCCCAGCTTGTCCAGCGTCACGCTCTCTGGCGCGGGCAGGGCCGGGGCCTGTGCCTGGGCGGCCAGGGCGGTGCCCAGGGCGGCCAGCGCCAGCGCACTGCGCAGCCGGGTGGTCATGGCGGGGCGCCAGCCCTGGGACCCTCGGCGGGTTGTGATCTTGTGCATGGGATGTCTCCTGGCTTGTTGTGTTGTGTGTTGTTGTGCGGCGGCCTGGGTCCGGCCAGCCGCACCACCATGGTGCTGCGCCACCGGCCCCGCGCCCTGTCACCCGCGCGACGCGCGTCACACACCAACTCTCACCATCTCTCACAAGCCCCGCCCGGCAAGGCGCCCATGCCCCATCTGGTACCCTCAGACAGATATGTCTGCCCCCTCCGCCACCGCCGTGCCCACGGCTGCTTCCGCCTCCATCCAGCCCGGCCTGGCCATCCTGGTGCTCGCGCTGCTGCTCTCCATCCAGCCCGTCACCACCGACCTGTACCTGCCCGCCCTGCCTGCCCTCACGCGCAGCCTGGGCGCACCCATGGCGGCCGCGCAGCTCACGCTCAGCGGCCTGCTGCTGGCGTTTGGCTGCTCGCAGATGGTATGGGGGCCGCTGTCGGACCGCTTCGGACGCAGGCCCATCCTGCTGGCGGGGCTCGGCATCTACACCCTGGCATCGCTGGGCAGCGCATTTGCACCCACCATGGCGCTGCTCATTGTGTGGCGCATCGCCCAGGGCGCCGCGATGGGCGCGGTGGTGATGTGCGCGCGGGCCATCGTGCGCGACCTGTACACGCCGCTCGACGGCGCGCGCGCCATGTCCAAGGCGCTCACGGGGCTGGGCATCGTGGCCTGCATCTGCGCGCCCATGGGCGGGCTGCTCAGCGAATGGCTGGGCTGGCGCGCGGCGCTGCTGGCGCTCACGGTGTATGCCGTCGTCACGCTGGCCCTGGTGGCGCTGCGCATGCCCGAGACCCTGGCGCGGCGCAACCCGCAGGCACTGCAGCCGCGCGTGCTGCTGGGCACCTGGATGCAGGTGCTGCGCCACCCCACCTTCTGGGCGTTCTCGCTGCAGACCACGGCCACCTACGGCGGCCTGTTCACCTTCCTGGCAGCCTCTTCGTTCGTCTACATCGACGTGCTGGGCCTCACCCGCACGCAGTACGGCTGGACCATGGCGTCTGCCTGCCTGGCCTACTTTGGCGGCACCTTCCTGTGCCGCAGCCTGCTGGCCCGCTTCGGCCTGCAGCGCACGGTGGCCATCGCGGGGGCACTGAGCATCAGCGGCGGCACGCTGATGGCGCTGGTGGCGCACCTGGGCTGGCACCAGCCCTGGGCGCTGACCTTGCCCTTCTATCTCTTCATGCTGGGCCACGGCATCCACCAGCCCTGCGGGCAAAGCGGCGCTGTCGGCCCGTTTCCGCAGGCGGCGGGCGTGGCGTCGGCGCTCAATGGTTTCATGATGATGCTGGCCGCCTTTGCCATCGGCGGCTGGCTGGGCGCGCGCCTGGACGGCACCGTGTGGCCCCTGGTCAACGGCATCTGGTTCTGGTCGGCCGCGCTGGCGCTCATCTCGTGGACGCTGGTGCAGAAGTTCGGAGCCCGCGCGTGACCCTGCCCGAGCCCCTGCTGCCCGCCATCGCCCTGGCAGGTCCCACGGCTTCCGGCAAAACGGCGGGCGCGCTCGCGCTGGCCGCCGTGCTGGGCAGCCAGGGCGTGCCGGTGGAGATCATCAGCGTCGACTCCGCCCTGGTCTACCGGGGCATGGACATCGGCACCGCCAAGCCCGCCCCCGAGGAACGCGCCGCCGCGCCGCACCACCTCATCGACATCCGCGACCCGCTGCAGGCCTACAGCGCGGCCGAGTTCGTGCAGGACGCGGCGCGGCTCATCGGCGAGATCCGCGCGCGCGGCGCGCTGCCCCTGCTGGTGGGCGGCACCATGCTGTACTTCAAGGCGCTGTTCGACGGCATCGACGACATGCCCGCCGCCGACCCCGCCGTGCGCGCGCGGATCGAAGCGCGGGCCACCGAACTGGGCTGGCCCGCGCTGCATGCGGAACTGGCGGCGGTCGACCCCGTGACCGCCGCCCGCCTGGCGCCTGCCGACAGCCAGCGCATCCAGCGCGCGCTGGAGGTGTGGCATGTCTCCGGCCAGCCCCTGTCGAGCTTTCACACTACAAAAAAGAGAGCTTCAGGCGCAGATCCAGCAAGCGCTACAGCCCTCTTTTCCTTGGAACCGGAGGACCGCGCCTGGCTCCACGCCCGCATTGCCCAGCGCTTTGACGCCATGCTCGCTGGAGGTTTCCTCGACGAAGTGCGGACCTTGCGCGCACGCGGCGACCTGCATCCGGACCTGCCCTCCATGCGCTGCGTGGGCTACCGCCAGGCGTGGGAAGAGCTGGACTTCCAGGCCACCCGCGCACCCGGCACGCCCCTGAACCTGGCCCACCTGCGCGAGCGCGGCATTGCCGCCACGCGCCAGCTCGCCAAGCGCCAGATCACCTGGCTGCGCGGCATGCCGGGGCGCTACACCATTGCGTGCGACCAGCCCGACGCCACGGCCCGGCTCGTGCAGGCCGTGCTGCGGCGGCTCGCGCAGCGCGAGCAGGCCACGCCATGACGCTGCTGCGCGCCGAACAGCTGGGCAAGCGCTACGGCGACACGCCGGTCTTCGCCCAGGTGCAGTTCACCGTGGCGCCCGGCGAATTCGTGGCCATCGTGGGCGACTCGGGCGTAGGCAAGTCCACCCTGCTCAACTGCCTGGCCGGGCTGGACAGCTGGGACACCGGTCGCATCACCCACGGCACCACCGACCTGGGCGAGCTCGACGACACGGGGCGCGCCCTGTGGCGCCGCGCCCACGTGGGCTTTGTCTTCCAGGCCTTCCATGTGCTGCCGCACCTGGACGTGGCACAGAACGTGGCCCTGCCGCTGATGCTGCTGGGCCGCAACGACCCGGCGCGTGTGCAGCAGATGCTGGACGCCGTCGACATGGGCGCACTGGGCGCGCGCCTGCCGCAACAACTGAGCGGCGGGCAGCTGCAGCGCGTGGCCATCGCCCGCGCGCTGGTCCATCGCCCCGCCCTGCTGCTGGCCGACGAACCCACCGGCAACCTCGACCCCACCACCGCCGCCCGCGTGATGGACCTGCTGCTCGCGCAGACACGCGGGCATGGGGCGTCGCTGGTACTGGTCACGCATTCGGATGCCGCTGCCGCCCGCGCCGACCGGGTGCTGCGGCTGCGCAGCGACGGCATCAGCGCGAGCGGCTGACCCGCAACACCCGCATCACGGTTCGAGGCGGGGCGCGCGGAAGCGCCCGTTCTGGTGCAGCACCACGGCACGCACCTCGCCGCTGGAATAACGCTCGAACTCCAGTTCCGCCCGCACCGCGTCGTACGCAAACCGGTCCTGCTGGCCGGGAAGCGGGTACACCGTGTAGCGCGGTTGGGAGCCCAGGCGCACCTGCAGGCGGCCACCCGTGGCCTGCACATCCAGCACATTTCCGCCGCGCAGGCGGTAGCGACCCAGGTACGGGGCCAGCACCTCGTCCGACTGTGGCGGCGCAAGGCCAACCAGCGGTTCCTCCGCGCGCAGGGCCGTCAAGCGCGCGCCAAAACGCGTGTAGCGCAGCACCGCGGGCCGCCCTTCCTTGTCGCGCTCGAAGCGCAGCTGCCGGCCCGATGCGGGCTGCGTGAAGGCGTCGGGCCCCAGCACCTGCAGCGGCTCGAACACACCGCCAGTGGGCCGCAGCTGCAGCTGGCCATCCACCAGGGCCAGGCTCAGGGCCACCGCAGGCGACGCGCGGTAGACCCCTTCGTACGGCGCCAACGCAGCCGCGTCGGTGGCGGGCTGGCCGGGCGGCACGGAGTAGCGCAGCGCCAGCAGCGGCGTCATCACATCCTGCTGCGCGGCCCGTGCGTTGGCCACCAGGGCGATCACCGCCTCGCCCCGGTCGGGTGCCAGCAGCCATACGCTGCGAAAGCCCCCCGTGCCGCCGCCATGCAGCCAGGTGCGCAGCCCGTCGCGCTCGCGCAGCATGATGGCGTAGCCGATCTGGCCGCCGTCGTGGTCCGCCAGCGGCGTGAACAGGCGCTCGGCCGCCGGGCCCAGGGGCCCCTGCGCGCCGGCCAGCAGCGCGCGGCTGAACACCAGCATGTCGGCCGCCGTGGAGCGCAGGGCCCCCGCACCGGCAAAGGCATCGAACTCCCACACCGACACCGGCGTCTCGCCTTCATGTGGCGCAGCCAGGCGCGGCGCCTTGCCGCCCAGCGACTGCACCGTGTCCTGCATGCCCAGCGGGCCGGTGATGCGCTCGTGCACGAGCGTGGCCCAGGGCAGGCCATAGCGCTGCGCCAGCACCTCGCCCAGCACCGCAAAGCCAAGGTTGCTGTACACGCCCGCGCACGGCGGCGACTGCGCCAGGCGTGCATCGGCCAAGGCCTGCCACAGGCGGGGGCGGTGGTAGCGCAGATAGGGGTTGGCGGCGTCCGAATCGCGGCGGAAGTCCGCCGGCAGGCGTGGCAGGCAGGAGGTGTGCGTGACCAGCTGGCGCAGGGTGATGGCGGCCACCGGGACGGGCAAGGCCGGCGCCAGTGCGGGCGTGCCATTGAGCAGCCCGCCCAGCGTGTCGTCCAGCGCCATGTCGCCACGCTCCACCGCCTGCGCCAGCAGCAGGCCGGTGAACACCTTGCTGATCGAGCCCACCTCGAACAGCGCCTGGGCAGGTGCTTCTGCCACACGGTTGCGGGCCGTGCCGAAACGGGCCTGGCCACCGTGCCATACCCCCACTTCGGCGGCGCCGCGCAACGGGCCCAGCGCGGCAGCGGCCATGGTGTCCGCGGGTCCCGACCAGTCGAAGCCTGGCGGCGGGGCGGCATGTCCCGCCAGCGCCATCCACAGCACTCCCGAGGCGAGGATGTGCCGCGCCAGGCGGGACGCCGGGAGAAGGGTTCCATCACAGCATGCCATTCCATCGCCTCCCTGAGCGGCACCACGGGGCGGGTGCCATGGCGGCATGGTCGCATGCGCTGGCTGTGGGCCAGCTTAAGGGCGCGGTGTTCCCGGATCCTTTTCAATGCGTTCGGGCAAGGCCAGGCCGCACAATCCCGCCATGCTCGCACTGCTTCGCACCTTCTCCTGGCAGGATCTGCGCCACCATCCCTGGCGCAGCGCCGCGGCCGTGACCGCGGTGATGCTGGGCGTGGCGCTGGCCTTTGCGGTGCATGTGATCAATGCGTCCGCGCTGGACGAGTTCTCGCAGGCGGTGCGGGCGGTCAACGGCCAGCCCGACCTGGAGCTGCGCGCCATGCAGGGCAGCCTGCCCGAGGCGTTGTACGGGCAGCTCGCCACCCATCCTCAGGTGGCGCGGGCCAGTCCGCTGCTGGAGCTGGCGGCGGTGGCACGGGCCGCCGTGCGGCAGGATGCCGAAGCGCCGCCAGCGCCCCCGCCGCCCGGCACGCCGCTGCGGGTGCTGGGCGCCGATGCGCTGCTGGTGCCCACGATGGCGCCCGCGCTGATGCCCCGGCCGTGGCCGGGCGCCGATCGCCTCGCGGTCTTCGCCCCCGCCACGGTGTTCCTCAACGCCGCCGCGCTCCAGGCGCTGGGGCTGCCAGCAATCCCCACCGGCCCTGCGCCGCGGCTGTTGCTGCAGGCCGGCCTGCGGCAGTGGACGGTGCACGTGGCCGGTACGGTGGCGGCCGGCGGCGCCCCCTTGGCGGTGATGGACATCGGCGCCGCGCAGGACCTGTTTGGCCGCACGGGGCAGTTGAGCCGCATCGACATCCAGCTGCAGCCCGGCACGGACCGCAGCGCCTGGGAGCAGGCCGTGCGCGCCCTGCCGGGCTGGCCCGCCGATGTGGTGTTCGCCCAGCCAGGCGACGCGGCCCAGCGCATCGGCAACCTCTCGCGCGCCTACCGGGTGAACCTCACCGTGCTGGCGCTGGTGGCGCTGTTCACGGGGGCGTTCCTGGTGTTCTCGGTGCTGGCGCTCAGCGTGGCGCAGCGCGCGCCGCAGTTCGCGCTGCTGGCCGTGCTGGGCGCAACGCCGCGCCAGCGCCTGTGGCTGGTCCTGGCCGAGTCGGCCACGCTGGGGCTGGTGGGCAGCGCCGCCGGCATCGCACTGGGCTCGGCCCTGGCCGCCGCCGCGCTGCGGCTGCTGGGCGGCGACCTGGGCGGCGGCTACTTCGCGGGCGTGCAGCCCGCGCTGCAATGGAGCGCCCCGGCGGCCCTGGCCTATGGCGCCCTGGGCGTGGTGGCCGCGCTGGTGGGCGGCTGGTGGCCCGCGCGTGCCGCGCAGGCGCTGCCGCCCGCGCAGACGCTCAAGGGCCTGGGCACGGCATCCCGGCAATCCGCCAATGGCGCGATGGGACTCATCTTGACCGCAACGGGTGCGCTGCTGGCCATGGCGCCACCTGTTTTTGGCATACCGCTGGCGGCCTATGCGGCCATCGGCCTGCTGCTCGTCGGCGGCATTGCCCTGCTGCCCTGGGGCATGGCCTGGCTGCTGCGCCGCCTGCAGCCGCTGGCCGCACGCCATGCCCTGCCACTGCTGGCGGTGGAGCGTGCGCGGCGCATGCGCGGCACGGCGGCCATCGCCGTGGGGGGCGTGGTGGCCAGCCTGAGCCTGGCGGTCGCGCTGACGGTGATGGTGTCGAGCTTTCGCGGCTCGGTCACGCAGTGGCTGGACGCGGTGCTGCCCTCGCCCCTGTATGTGCGCCCGGCCATCAACGCCCCGGGCAGCGACGCCGCGCTGCTGCCCGCCGGCTTTGCGGAGGCGGTCGCCCAGCTGCCCGGGCTGGAGCGCGTTCAACCCCTGCGGGCCAGTCCGCTGCAGCTCGATGCCGCCCGTCCCGCGCTCACGGTCATCAGCCGCCCGCTGGGCAATGATCCCGCGCGCCAGCTGCCCCTGGTGGGCGATGCGCTGCCCGTGCCCGCAGGGTACACCGGGGTGTACGTGAGCGAGGCGGTGGTGGACCTGTATGGCATGCGCCCGGGCATGGAATGGCCAGCCCTCTCCAGGGCTTTCAGCCCTCCCGCCCTTGGTGATAAAGCGCAGGAAGCTATCTTTTATATAGCAGGCGTCTGGCGCGACTATGCCCGGCAATCGGGCGCAGTGGTGATGGACCGTGCGGTCTGGCTGCGCCTGACCGGTGATGCCCGCACCAGCGATCTGGCCCTGTGGCCCCGTGAAGGGGCCGATCTGCAGGCCTTGCAGGAATCCATCCAGGCCGTGGCCGCAGCGCATGCCGGCGAACCCCGGAGGGCGGGTGCGGCGGACGCCGCGCCCCTGGCTGACTTGCAGCCGGCGGCGCTGGTGGAGTTCGTCTCCTCCGGCACGATCCGCGCGCGCTCGCTGCGCATCTTCGACCGCAGCTTCGCGGTCACCTACTGGCTGCAGGCGGTGGCGATCGGCATCGGGCTCTTTGGCGTGGCCGCCAGCTTCAGCGCCCAGATCCTGGCGCGCCGCAAGGAGTTCGGCCTGCTCGCGCACCTGGGCCTCACGCGCCGCCAGATCCTGGCCGTGGTGGCCGGCGAAGGCGCCGCCTGGACGGGTGTGGGCGCGATGGCGGGCCTGCTGCTGGGCCTGGCCGTGTCAGTGGTCCTGGTGCACGTGGTCAACCCGCAGAGCTTTCACTGGACCATGGACCTGGCGGTTCCGGTGGGACGGCTGGGCGCCCTGTGCATGGCCGTGGCCGCATCCGGCACCCTCACGGCGTGGCTCGCTGGACGCGCCGCGGCGGGAAGGGATGCCGTTCTGGCGGTAAAGGAAGACTGGTAGCCGCCGTCAGCGGCCATAGACGACTGTTAAATATTGTTTGCAATCATTGCAAATATTGATGATCATCCACCATCAAACAAGCGCCTCGGGATTCGCCAGCCCCGGTCCAGTGCCGGATCGCAGCCAGTCCCGCCAACATCAGATGCGCCGAGCTCTTGGTTCAAGGGTGCAGACGCAGAGGGAGATCCGTGAAATCGATAGTCCGCCAACTGGCCGCCGTGGCCATGCTTTGCTGTGGCCTGGCCGCACCCGCCTGGGCACAACTCGTCATTCCCTCCGGAGGTTCGTTCGACGTGCCGGGTGGCTCCATGGACATGGGGTGCCTCTCCGTGGAGGTGGAGGGCTCGCTGAACATCATCGCGGGCCAGTTCTCGACCACCAGCAACCTCAATGTGGCAGGCACCGGCACCTTCAACGGAGGCTCCGGCGTGCTCGCGGTAGGCGGTGACCTGAGCAGCACCGGCACCTTCAACGCCGGAAATGGCACGGTGGCCCTCACGGACGGCTGCACCGGCAACACCAGCCAGCTGTCAGGCACCATGGTCTTCCAGAACCTGACCCTGTCCAGCGCCACAGGCCGCACCTTTGTCATCCCCGCAGGCACCAACATCACCGTGCTCGGCACCCTGACGCTGCAGGGCGCACCAGGGCAGAACATCCAGCTGGTCTCCTCGGGCGGCGGCACGGCAGTCATCAACCTGGCCCCCGGCGCCACGGTGAACCAGAGCTTCGCCTCCGTGGCAGGCAACGTGCAGATCGGCGGCGCAGCGGTTGCCACCAGCATCCCCACACTGAGCGAGTACGGCCTGATGCTGCTGGCACTGTTGATGGGCATGGCGGCCTTCTGGCGGCACCGCCGCAGCCGCACAGCGCAGTACATTTGATTGACTGAGGCCAGGAACACCACACAATGAAATACCGCTTCCACTCCCTGCCTCTGATCGTTGCCCTGGGCGCCGTCTACGCCGTGCACAGCCCCACGGCCCTGGCCGCCGACATCTCCGCCACCGTCCCCAGCGGCGGCGGGTTCGTGATCAAGAACTCCACGGGCACCCAGGAACGCTTCCGCGTGCAGGACAGCGGCGAAGTGCGGGCCCCTGGCCTGCTCGGCGCAACACCCAACAACAATCTCACCTGCTTTGACGGGCCCACCGGCCGCCTGGGGCCCTGTGCAGGGGGCATCGGTACCGGGGCGACTGGCGCCACCGGCCCCACGGGACCCACCGGAGCGATCGGAGTGACAGGGCCCACGGGGGTCACGGGTGCTGCCGGTGCGACCGGTGTGACGGGAGCAGCAGGACCCACGGGATCCACCGGCGTGACGGGGGCCACCGGCCCGACAGGCGCCACAGGTGCCACCGGCACCACGGGACCGACAGGCGCCACCGGAGCCACGGGTGCCACGGGCGCTGACAGCGTCGTTGCCGGACCTCAGGGACCGCAAGGCATCCAGGGGGTTCAAGGCGTGGCGGGTCCCACCGGGGCGATCGGCGCAACGGGTGCAACCGGAGCCACGGGCGCGACGGGAGCATCGGGTGCTGGAACAGTGACGCTCACCACCACGACCGCCCTCGGGAGCTGGCTGCTGGTGAATCACACTCCCCCCGACGATCCAGCGGACGTCCAGTTGACCGCCACTTGCGCGGCGGGCAAGACCGTGGTCAGCGGCGGCTGCCGCATCACCGCGGGGCGCGGTGGCAGCTATTTCGAAGGGGGATACCCTTCCGCACCCAATCAATGGACCTGCCAGTACTCGGTTTTCAATGACCTCTCCGCGGAAGCATCGGCTATCTGCCAGTAGGACGCGCCGAGTCCCTTGAACCCAGCGAGTGCAAAAGGCACAGCTTCTTGGTGAGCAGCCCCCGCATCTGCCTGAACATGATCGTGAAGAACGAGGCCCCGGTCATCGCCCGGTGCCTCGGCTCGGTCAAGCCCTGGGTGGACCACTGGGTCATTGTGGACACGGGCTCCACCGACGGCACGCAGGACCTCATCCGCGCGTTCATGCAGGACGTGCCTGGCACGCTGCACGAACGGCCCTGGAAGAACTTCGCGCACAACCGCAACGAGGCGCTCGAGCTGGCGCGCCCCCATGGGGCCTATCTGCTGTTCATCGATGCCGATGAGCAGCTGCGTGTACCGCCGCAGTTCACCTGGCCCGAACTCACGGCCGATGGATACACCCTGACCTGCCACATGGACGGCTGGGAATATCAGCGCAACAGCCTGGTGGCCACCCGCATCGGCTGGCGCTGGGAGGGTGTGCTGCACGAGTACCTGACCGCCGCGCAGCACGGCCCCTGGCAGACGCTGCAGGGACCGGTCATCCATGTGTCTCACGATGGCGCCCGCGCGCGCGACCCCGAGACCTATCTGCGTGACATGGCGCTGCTGGAACAGGCCGTGCGGGACGACCCCACGAACACGCGCAATGTGTTCTATCTGGCCCAGAGCTGCCGCGATGCCGGGAAGATCGAGCCCAGCCTGCTGTGGTACCAGCGCCGGGTCGACATGGGGGGATGGGACGAAGAGCGCTGGTATGCCCTGTTCCAGATCGCCGTGCTGCGTGAGCGCAACCAGGCCCCACCCGCCACCGTGCGCGATGCTTATCTGGCGGCCTACGCGGCCCGCCCGCAGAGGGCTGAGCCCCTTTGCGAACTGGCCCGCTATCACCGCGAACGGGCCGAACATGCACTGGCCACCGTGTTTGCCCTGCAGGCATCACAGATTCCGCAACCTGCGGACATTCTTTTTGTGGATACACAGGTGTACACATGGCGTGCACTGGATGAGCTGGCCGTCAGCGCCTTCTACACCCCCCACCGAGACCTGGGTCGTGCTGCGCTGCAGCGGCTGCTGGCCGAGCGCCGATACCCGGCGGACCAAGCCCAACGCATCGAAGCAAATCAGGTTTTCTACGGTCTGTGACCATCTCTGCGGCCCAGGCTGGAGGCGCTGCGACAATGCTCGCATGCAGACTCTCTCCCCTCCTTCCCGCTGGCTCCACGAAGCCATCGCCCGCATCGAAGCCGACTACCAGCGCAGCGCCGACACGCACCTGATCCCGCTGCGGCTGCCCGCGTTTGCCGCGCATGGCATTGACCTGTACCTCAAGGACGAATCCACCCACCCCACGGGCAGCCTGAAGCACCGGCTGGCGCGGTCGCTTTTCTTGTATGCACTGTGCAACGGCTGGGTGCGTGAAGGCTCGACCATCGTCGAGTCGTCCAGTGGCTCCACTGCGGTGAGCGAAGCCTACTTTGCGCGGCTGCTGGGGCTGCCGTTTGTGGCGGTGATGCCGCGCAGCACCTCGCCCGAGAAGGTCGCGCAGATCGAGTTCCATGGCGGGCGTTGCCATTTTGTGGACAGCGCGGGAGCGGTGTATGAGGCGGCCCATGTGATTGCCGAGGAGACGGGCGGCCACTACATGGATCAGTTCACCTATGCCGAGCGCGCGACAGACTGGCGCGGCAACAACAACATTGCCGAGAGCATGTTCACGCAGATGGCGCGCGAGCCGCACTCGGTACCGCGCTGGATTGTGGTGGGCGCGGGCACGGGCGGCACCAGCGCCACCATTGGCCGCTATGTACGCTACCAGCGCCATGCCACGCAGGTGTGCGTGGCCGACCCGGCGGGTTCGGTGTTCAGTGCCTACCACCGCACGGGCGATGCGCAGCTGACGGCGCCAGGATCCCGCATTGAAGGCATTGGGCGCCCACGGGTGGAGCCCAGTTTCATCCGCACGCTGGTGGACCGCATGATCGATGTGACGGACTGCGAATCCATTGCCGCCATGCGCGCACTGTCGCAGCTACTGGGGCGGCGCGTGGGGCCCTCCACCGGCACCAACTTTGTGGCCATGCTCACGCTGGCCAGCGAGATGCGCGAGCGGGGCGAGCGCGGCTCCATCCTGTCGCTGCTGTGTGATGCGGGCGAGCGGTATTTACCCACGTATTTCGACACCGAATGGGTAGACCGCACGTTCGGCGATTGCTCGGCAGCGCAGCAGAAGGTAGATGGCCTGATCGGCTGATGCCAGACACGCACTGCACCATGCCCTCCACCGCCCTGTCCCCGGGCCCTGCCGGGCCATCCACCGGCCCCGCTGCCACGCGCCGCCAGTGGCTGGTCAGGCAGCTGCCGCTGGGCATGGCGCTGGCGGGAGGGGCGGCGGGCTGGCTGCCCGGTCCGGCATCCGCCCTGCCGGCCCGCACGCTGGCCTTTCCGCGTGACCATGGCAGCCACCCGGAGCTGCGCACCGAGTGGTGGTACATCACGGGGCATGTGCAGGCGCGGGGCCAGCCCTGGGGATTTCAGCTCACGTTCTTTCGGTCACGGGTGGACGCCACGCAGCCACTGCAGTCCGCGTTTGCCGCCAAGCAGCTGCTGTTCGCGCATGCCGCCGTCACGGACGTGCAGGGCCAGCGTCTGGTGCACGACCAGCGCATCGCACGCACGGGTTTTGGCGTGGCGCAGGCCAGCGAGGCCGATACCCGCATCCGGCTGCAGGACTGGACGCTGGAGCGCAGCGACATGGCGCACGGCAAGCCCCACCTGGCGCTCAGCCGCTACACGGCCCGGATCGCAGGCAGTGAATTCGGCATGGAGCTGCAGTTCGACAGCACCCAGCCCGTGCTGCTGCAGGGCCAGCAAGGCCTGTCGCGCAAGGGGCCTGGCGCGGCGCAGGCCAGCTACTACTACAGCCAGCCGCAGCTGGCGGTCAGCGGCCACCTGACGGTGGGGGGCCGCCGCATGGATGTCACACCCGGCACCGGCCGCGCCTGGATGGACCACGAATGGAGCGAGGCCCTGCTGCACCCCGAAGCCCAGGGCTGGGACTGGATCGGGATGAACCTGCACGATGGCAGCGCGCTCACCGCGTTCCGCCTGCGGCGTGCCGATGGCTCGGCGCTGTGGGCGGGGGGATCGCTGCGCGCGCCAGGGCAGCCCGTGCAGGCATTCGACGCGCGGTCCGTGGTGTTCACGCCGCAGCGGTGGTGGAGCAGCCCGCGCAGCGGCGCGCGCTATCCGGTGCAATGGCGGGTGCAAACACCCGCTGGCGCATTTGAAGTGCGCACCGTGCTGGACAACCAGGAGCTGGACAGCAGCGGATCGACGGGCGCGATCTACTGGGAAGGCTTGTCCGAGCTGGTGGACCACGCAGGCCTGCCCGTGGGCCGGGGCTACCTGGAGATGACCGGATATGCAAAACCGCTGCGCCTGTGACGGCGGCAGCGGCTGGGGATGGGAGGGCCGCCACAGGCGGCCGTATCGCCTCAGTGCTTGGCGGAGTTGCCCGAGCGGCGCTGCGCCAGCCACGCGATGATCTCGCCCATGATGCCGCGGCGGAAGGCGAGCACGCAAACGACGAAGATCAGCCCCGTGACCATGGTGACGGATTCGCCCAGGGTCTTGAACCACTCCACGCTGGTCAGCGCAGCGAGCAGGTTGCCGAATTCGCCGATCTTGTTCTCCAGCAACACCACCACGGCCGAGCCGATCAGCGGGCCCGACAGGGTGCCCAGCCCCCCCACGAGCGTCATCAGGATGACCTGGCCCGAAGCCGTCCAGTGCACGTCGGACAGCGTGGCGAAACCCAGCACCAGCGTCTTGAGCGAACCGGCCAGGCCTGCCAGCGCCGCCGACAGCACGAAGGCCAGCAGCTTGAAGCGGTGCGTGTCGTAGCCCAGCGAGATGGCGCGAGGCTCGTTCTCCTTGATGCCCTTGAGCACCTGGCCGAACGGCGAATGGATGGTGCGCACGATGACGAGGAACGCCAGCACCACGATCACCAGCGCCACGTAGTACATGACCAGGTCGCTCTGCAGGCTGATGATGCCAAACAGCTTGCCGCGCGGCACGCCCTGCAGGCCGTCCTCGCCCCCGGTGAAGGGCGCCTGCAGGCAGGCGAAGAACAGCATCTGCGCCAGTGCCAGCGTGATCATCGAGAAGTAGATGCCCTGGCGGCGGATGGCCAGCCAGCCGAACAGCAGGCCCAGCAGCGCGCCACCGGCCGTGCCCAGCAGCAGGCCGATCTCGGGCGTGAGGCCCCAGACCTTGATGGCGTGGCCGGCCACGTAGGCGGCGCCCCCCAGGAAGGCGGCATGGCCGAATGACAGCAGGCCGGTGTAGCCCAGCAGCAGGTTGAACGCGGAAGCGAACAGCGCGAAGCACATCAGCTTCATCACGAAGACGGGATAGGCGCCAAGGAAGGGCGCGGCGATCAGGGCCAGCAGCAGCAGGCCGTAGCCGATGGAGGCAAGGTTCTTGGTATTCATGCGGACGGCCCCTTATTTTTCTTTGCCGAACAGGCCGGCGGGGCGGATGAGGAGAACGATGACCATGATGACGAACACCACGGTGGAGGACGCTTCGGGGTAGAACACCTTGGTGAAGCCCTCGATGACACCCAGGCCCAGCCCGGTGAGGATGGAGCCCATGATGGAGCCCATGCCGCCAATCACCACCACGGCGAAGACCACGATGATGAGGTTCTGCCCCATGAGCGGCGTGACCTGATAGACCGGCGCCGCCAGCACGCCGGCAAACGCGGCCAGCGCGGCACCGAAGGCATAGGTCAGCGTCACCATCACGGGCACGTTGATGCCGAAGGCCTCCACCAGGCGCGGGTTCTCGGTGCCGGCGCGCAGGTACGCGCCGAGCTTGGTCTTCTCGATCACGTACCAGGTGGCCAGACACACGACCACCGAGGCCACCACCACCCAGGCGCGGTAGTTCGGCATGATCATGAAACCCAGGTTGGTCGCGCCCTCCAGCAGCTCGGGCGTGTCATACCCCAGTCCGGAGACGCCATAGATCGAGCGGAACACCCCCTCGATCAGCAGCGTGAGGCCCAGCGTGAGCAGCAGGCCGTACAGGTGATCGAGCTTGTAGATCCAGCGCAGCAGCAGGCGCTCGATCAGCACCCCGAACAACCCCACCGCCAGCGGCGCCAGCACCAGCATCCACCAGTAGTTGATACCGAAGTAATTCATCGCCATCCAGGTCATCAGGGCTCCCGTCATGAACAGCGCCCCGTGGGCGAAGTTGATGACGTTGAGCAGGCCGAAGATCACGGCCAGCCCCAGGCTGAGAATGGCATAGAACGAGCCGTTGACCAGCCCCAGGAGGAGCTGGCTCAACAGGCCCGGCAATGAGACACCAAAGATTTCCATGGGAGGCAGCTGCAGGTGGGGGTGAACGGTTCAGGTCGGGAGGAAAGGAGGTGTCAGGCAGGCCCCTGCGGGCCACCGGACCGGCCCTGGGCGCGCGCACGCGCACCCGGGGCCTTCTTTCTTTCTCAGCGGTTTACTTCCAGAGCGCGCACTTGCTCTCTGCCTTGGTGGTGAACACCGTGTCGCCCGGCAGCTTCTTGATGAGCTTGTAGTAGTCCCATGGCTTGGTGGATTCGGCGGGCTTCTTCACTTCCATGAGGTACATGTCATGCACGTAGCGGCCATCGGGACGCAGCTGGCCAGACGCGAAGAAGTCGTTCATCTTCATGCCGCGCCAGGCCGTCATGACCTTGTCGGCATCGATGCTCTTGGCTGCTTCCACGGCCTTGAGGTAGTTCATGGTGGCGGAGTAGTCGGCGGCCTGGATCTCGCCGGGCATGCGCTTGGTCTTTTCAAAGAAGCGTGCGGCGAACTTGCGCGTGTCGTCGTTCAGGTCCCAGTACCAGCTGGTGGTGAACTGCAGGCCTTCGGTGTTGCGCAGCCCCAGGCTGTGCACGTCGCTGATGAAGATCAGCAGGCCCGCGAGCTTCATGCTCTTGCCGATGCCGAATTCCTTGGCGGCCTTGATGGCGTTGATGGTGTCGCCACCGGCATTGGCCAGGCCCAGGATCTGCGCCTTGGAGTTCTGCGCCTGCAACAGGAACGACGAGAAGTCCGACGCGTTGAGCGGATGGCGCACGGTGCCCACCACGGTGCCGCCCTTGGCCTTGACCACCGTGCTGGTGTCGGCCTCCAGCGCATGGCCGAATGCATAGTCGGCGGTGAGGAAGTACCACGACTTGCCCCCGGTGTCCACGATGGCCGAACCCGTGCCCTTGGCCAGCGCCACGGTGTCGTAGGCGTAGTGCACCGTGTAGGGGCTGCATTGCTCGTTGGTCAGTGCGGAGGATGCGGCGCCGTTGTTGATGTACACGCGCTTCTTCTCGGCGGCCACCTTGGCGGACGCGAGGGCCGTGCCGGAATTGGTTCCGCCAAACAGCATGGTCAGGCCCTGGGTGTCGATCCACTCGCGCGCCTTGGACGCCGCGATGTCGGCCTTGTTCTGGTGGTCCGCGGTGAGCAGCTCGATGGGCATGCCCAGCACCTTGCCGCCGAAGTCGTCGATGGCCATCTGGATGGCCACGGCCCCGTTCTTGCCCTCCACGTCGGCGTACAGGCTGGACATGTCGGTGATGAAGCCGATCTTGACCTTGTCCTGCGCGTGCGCGGCCGAGGTGGCCAGGCCCGCTGCGCCCAGCATCAATGCCAGCACTTTGAGTTTGTTCTTCATGGATTGTCTCCTGTGGGTGTGGTGGAAGAAAACGGGAAAGAGGTCACCTGGACAGCTCAGACGCCCAGCAGTTCGGTGAGCACGGGCATCTTTGCCTCAAGCTCGGACGCACTGAACTTCTCGACGATGCGGCCGTGCTCCATGACGTAGAAGCGGTCGGCCAGCGGCGCGGCGAAGCGGAAGTTCTGCTCCACCATGACCACCGTGTAGCCCTTTTCGCGCAGCATGGTGATCATGCGGGCCAGCGCCTGCACGATGACAGGCGCCAGGCCTTCGGAAATCTCGTCCAGCAGCAGCAGGTTGGCCCCCGTGCGCAGGATGCGGGCCACGGCCAGCATCTGCTGCTCGCCGCCCGACAGGCGCGTGCCCTGGCTGTTCCTGCGTTCGGCCAGGTTCGGAAACATGGCGTAGATCTCCTGCACCGACATGCCGGGGGTGCCGGTCTTCAGCGCCGGCGGCAGCAGCAGGTTTTCCTCGCACGACAGGCTGGAGAAGATGCCGCGCTCTTCCGGGCAGTAGCCCACGCCCAGGTGGGCGATGCGGTGCGTGGGCATGTGGATCGTCTCGACGCCGTTGATCTTGACCGAGCCCTTGCGCGCGCCGGTCAGCCCCATGATCGCGCGCATGGTGGTGGTGCGGCCCGCGCCGTTGCGCCCCAGCAGCGTGACCACCTCGCCGGGTTGCACGACGATGTCCACGCCATGCAGCACGTGCGACTCGCCGTACCAGGCCTCGAGGTTGCTGATTTCAAGGGCAGGGGTCTTGGATGCGGTGGTCGCCATCTCAATGTGCTCCCTGCAGTTGGCCATCGGTGGTGCCCATGTAGGCTTCCATCACTTGCGGGTTGTTGGACACCTCGGCGTACGGGCCTTCGGCCAGCACGGCGCCGCGCTGCAGCACCGTGATGCGGTCGGCGATGGTGGAGACCACCTTCATGTTGTGTTCCACCATCAGGATGGTGCGGCCGGCCGAGACTTTCTTGATGAGCTGGGTGACGCGGTCCACGTCCTCGTGGCCCATGCCCTGCGTGGGTTCGTCCAGCAGCATGAGTTCGGGCTCCATGGCCAGCGTGGTGGCGATCTCCAGCGCGCGCTTGCGGCCGTACGGCAGGTTCACGGTGACCTCGTCGGCCAGATCCTCCAGGCCCACCTCGGTCAGCAGCTGCATGGCCCGGTCGTCCAGCTGGTGCAGGGTGCGCTCGCTGCGCCAGAAGTGAAATGAGGTACCCAGCTTGCGCTGCAGGCCCAGGCGCACGTTCTCCATCAGCGTGAGGTGCGGGAACACGGCCGAGATCTGGAACGAGCGGATGACGCCGCGCCGGGCGATCTGCGCGGGCTGCTCACGGGTGATGTCGTGCCCGTTGAAGCGGATGGTGCCCGACGTGGGCGTGAGGAATTTTGTCAGCAGGTTGAAGCATGTGGTCTTGCCTGCGCCATTGGGACCGATCAGCGCATGGATGGAACCCCGGCGCACGGCCAGGTTCACATCGCTGACGGCGGTGAAGCCCTTGAACTCTTTGGTCAGGCTGTGGGTTTCAAGAATGACGTCGCTCATTGCGCCTGGGTCGCTCCGTTGGGTGCTGGGGGAAGAAGCCTTGCGGCAAGGACTTCATGCGTGCGTTTTTGTCGCAGTGCATCGTATGCCCCCCTACCCTGCGGTAGATACTGGGACTAATGCCTATGTATAAACGCCTATGCCTTCTGGCGCACCAGGCAAGCGCATGCGCGCCGCCTCCATCCAGGGCGAGGCACCCGCCCTTCCGCCATCGCGCTTTTTGCCGCCCTGGCCGTCTCGGCAGGCCCCATGGCGAGGGTTCTGTCCGGCAGGCGCGGTCCGGCAAGACACTGACTTTTTACTTACAACCTGCAGCGTCGGGGGCCCCGCAGGGCTGCGGATGGGCAGCCCGCCGCCGCCCGGCGCGCTTCTGGCAAACATTCCCGTGGCCTGGGAGATTGCCCCGCCGCGTGCGGGGACCGGGGATGGGAACCTACACTGCATCCATGGCTTCCACCCCTTCCCAACCCGCCCGCGGGGCGCCCCGCTCTCTGACAGGCCTGCTTCCATTTTTGGGGCCGTACCGGGCCCGCATCGCGTTGGCGGTGGTGTTCCTGGTGCTCGCGGCCCTCGCCACCCTGGCGTTTCCACTGGCCTTGCGCAACCTAGTGGACGGCGGCCTTGTCAGCGCGGACAAGGGGGCCCAGACCATGGCGCTGCGCAACCATTTCGAGGCCCTGTTCGCCGTGGCCGTGGCGCTGGGGGTGTTCTCCGCCGCGCGCTTCTACATGGTGAGCTGGCTGGGCGAGCGCGTGACCGCGGACCTGCGCGACGCCGTGTACAGCCATGTGCTGCGCCAAAGCCCCCAGTTTTTTGAAACCACGCAGACCGGGGAAGTGCTGTCGCGCCTGACCGCCGACACGACGCTCGTCCAGACCGTGGTCGGTTCGTCCTTGTCCATGGGCCTGCGCAATGCCGTCATGGGCGTGGGCGCGCTGGCCATGCTGGTGTGGACCAATCCCTATGTCATGTCGGTCGTGCTGCTGGCCGTTGTGCTGGTGGTGCTGCCCACCATGTGGATCGGGCGCAGGGTGCGGCGCCTGTCGCGCGACAGCCAGGACCGGGTGGCGGACTCGAGCGCCATCGCGGCGGAAGTGCTCAACGCCGTGCCGGTGGTGCAGAGCTACGCGGCCGAGCCCCGCGAGTCCGCCCGCTTCATGCAGGCCACCGAAAATGCGTTCCAGGTCGCCATCAAGCGCACCCGTGCCCGGGCCCTTCTGGTGGCCTTCATCATCATTGCCAACGCCGCGCTGCTGCTGTGGGGCCTGTACCGCGGCACGGAGGCCGTGCTGGCGGGCAAGATGACCGCAGGCCATCTGGGGCAGACCGTGGTGTACGTGATCCTGCTGGCCGGCGCCGTGGCAGTGCTGGGCGAGGTCTACGGCGACCTGCTGCGCGCCGCGGGCGCCACGGAGCGGCTGATGGAGCTGCTGGGGAGCCGCTCCCCCGTGGCGGACCCGGACGAGCCCCAGGAACTTCCGCTCTCCGAGCGCGGCCTGGAGGTGGAGTTCGAGCAGGTGCAGTTCCACTACCCCTCGCGCCCCGATCAACCCGCCCTGCACGACTTTTCCCTGCGCCTGGCGCCCGGCGAAACGGTGGCGCTGGTGGGCGCCAGCGGCGCGGGCAAGACCACCGTGTTCCAGCTGCTGCAGCGCTTTTACGACGTGGACTCCGATGCCGACGGCGTCCCGCAGGGGCGCATCCGCCTCAATGGCGTGGACATCCGCAGGCTGCGGCTCAAGGCCCTGCGCTCGCACACGGGCACCGTGCCACAGGACGCGGTGATTTTCTCGGCCTCCGCGATGGACAACATCCGCTATGGGCGCCCCGACGCGACGGACGAGGAGGTGGTTGCCGCCACGCGCGCCGCGTTCGCGCACGACTTCATCACCGCGCTGCCGCAAGGGTATGCCACCTTCCTGGGAGAGCGCGGCGTGCGCCTGTCAGGCGGCCAGCGCCAGCGCATTGCCATCGCCAGGGCCATGCTCAAGAACCCGCCACTGCTGCTGCTGGACGAGGCCACCAGCGCGCTGGACGCCGAGAGCGAGCGCATGGTCCAGGCGGCACTGGACACCGCCATGCAGCGCCACACAGGCCGTCGCACCACGCTGGTCATTGCCCACCGGCTGGCCACCGTGCAGAACGCGGACCGCATCGTGGTACTGGACCATGGGCGCATCGTCGAGCAGGGCACCCACACGGCCCTGCTGGCGCAAGGCGGCGTCTATGCCCGCCTGGCGGCATTGCAGTTCACGGTGTAGCACCGGGCGCCCGGGGGCACGGGCGGAGCTTCGCAGGCTTCGGGAAATCGCTATAAATACAATAGCTTATTGCGCTTGCGCATCAAGCGTTTGCGACCAAAATGGCCACAACATGTTGGCGGCCAGGCAGCCGGGAAGGCTATTGAAGGGTTTCCTTGGACGCCGCGGGCAATGCCAGGGGCAGGACGGCAATGCCCTCCTCCAGCAACTCCAGGGCCTCGTCGGGGGTGGCCTGACCGCGAATCGCACGCTCCTGCACCTCGCCATGGTGCATGCGGCGGGCTTCCTGGGCAAAACGCCCTCCCACATCCTCGGTGCTGGCGACGATCTTGCGGGCCAGCTCCAGCCAGGCGGCCTGCAGCGCGGGCGCAAGCACGCCGGCATCGGCCGGCGCCCCTCCGGCTCCGGGCACGGGAGACGGTGTTGTCACGGTGGGCGTGGTGGCGGCTGGATCTCGCGCGCCCAGATTCAAGCGCGGAGCGCTCAGACGCTTTTCAATGTGGGCATCCGCGCACAGGGGGCATTGCACCAGCCCGCGCTGTTTCTGGCCCTGGAAATCATCCTCCGATCCAAACCAGCCTTCAAAGACATGGCCGAGCCGGCATTGGAGATCAAGCACCTTCATGGCAACACCTGAACGCGCCGGCCGTCACCCGTGGCGGCGCAGCAGGTACCGGTAGACAAAACCTGGAAAGGCCAGCGTGAGAAACAGCGTCCCGGTGATGGCATAGAACTCCCAGCCTTGCGGCGCGATCTGCCCTGCGCGGCGCTCCAGCAAGAGCGCGAGGCCACCGACCAGGACATACAGCAGGAGGAGCTCAGCCAGCCGGCCGACGAGCGGCTTGCGCTGCCCGGCAACGGGCCCCACCACCAGCCAGCGGTGGTTCACAAACGGCAGGTTGGCGGCGATGAAGGCCGCCACGATGACCAGCCAGACGGACCCGGTAAGAGACACAGGAACGAACGAGAGCGGCGAGGCGCTCAGGTCGCCAGCGCGCGCACGACAGCGTCCGCGCACAGCGCCATCAGACCGCCGGGCAGAAGGCCCAGCACCAGAAGAAGTGCACCGTTGAGCGTCAGTACCACGCGGACGTCCACGGGCGCCGATACGTTCGAAGCCGTCAGCGGGGCGTCGAAGTACATGACCTTCACCACCCGCAGGTAGTAGAAGGCGCCAATCAGCGACATCATCACGGCGAACACCGCCATCGCGATGTACAGGCCCTGGCCGGAGGCCACCAGCGCCTGCAGCACCGCCAGCTTGGCGTAGAAACCCACCAGCGGGGGAATGCCGGCCATGGAGAACAGGCAGACCGCCATCACGCCCGCATACAGGGGGCTGCGCTGGTTCAGGCCCGCAAAGTCCGAGATTTCTTCGCTCTCGAAGCCCTCGCGCGCCAGCAGCAGGATCACGCCGAACGCGGCCAGCGTGGTGAGCACATAGGTCACCACATAGAACATGGAGGCGCTGTAGGCGTTCTCGACGGCCGTGGCATCCACATTGCCATTCACCACACCCGACATCAGGCCCAGCAGCACGAAGCCCATCTGCGAGATCGTGGAGTAGGCCAGCATGCGCTTGAGGTTGGTCTGCGCGATGGCGGCCAGGTTGCCCACGAGCAGCGAGCCGATGGCCAGCACCGCGAGCATCTGCTGCCAGTCGATGGCCAGGGGCAGCAGGCCGTCCACCAGCAGGCGGATCGTGATCGCGAAGGCTGCCAGCTTGGGCGCGCCACCGATCATGAGCGTGACGGCCGTGGGGGCACCCTGGTACACATCGGGAATCCACATGTGGAACGGCACCACGCCCAGCTTGAAAGCCAGGCCAGCCACCACGAACACCAGGCCGAAGACCAGCACCTGATGGCGGATCTGGCCCGAATTGACCGCCTTGAACACCTGGCCGATGTCGAGCGAACCCGTGGCACCGTAGATCATGGACAGGCCGTACAGCAGGAAACCGCTGGCCATGGCGCCGAGCACGAAGTACTTCATCGCCGCTTCCGTCGCCGTGGCGTTGTCGCGGCGCAAGGCCACCAGGGCGTAGCTCGACAGGGTCAGGAGTTCCAGGCCCAGGTAGATCACGAGGAAGTTGTTGCCCGAGATCATGATGAACATGCCCAGCAGCGCAAACATCGACAGCGTGAACATCTCGCCGCCGCGCATCATGCCGCGGTCCGCCGCATAGGGACGGCCGTAGACCAGCGTGATCATCATCGCCACGGTGGCAAAGCACTTGAGCCAGTTGCCCATGGCGTCGCTGACCACCATGTTGCCAAAGCCGTAGAAGGTGTTGCCGCTGCTGGCGTACATGGCCTGCAATGCCGCCACCACGGCCAGCGTGAGCAGGGTCAGCACATAGGTGCCCGTGCGGCGTGCGCTGTGCACGCCCAGATCGACCAGCGCGATCACGCAGGCCATGGTCAATAGCACGATTTCGGGGTAAATCGCGAGCCAGCTGATGTTGTCAATCATCTCGAATCTCTCAGTTCAGTCTGGTCAGTTCAGCTTGGACAGCGCGACATGCTTGAGCAGTTCGGCCACCGAGGTGTCCATCACATCGGTGAAGGGGCGCGGGTACAAGCCCATGGCCAGCACGGCGATGCCCAGCAGTGCAAGCACCAGGAACTCGCGGCTGTCGATATCGGTGAGGCCCTTGACGTTGTCGTTGCCGACAGGTCCCAGGTACACCCGCTTGAACATCCACAGCGTGTAGGCGGCGCCAAAAATCAACGCCGTGGCGGCTGCCATGCCGATCCAGAAGTTGGCCTTGACGGCCCCCAGGATCACCATCCATTCGCCGACGAAACCGGCGGTGCCCGGAAGGCCGCAGTTGGCCATGGCGAACAGCAGCGCGAAGGCCGTGAAGTTGGGCATGGTGTTGACCACGCCACCGTAGGCCGCGATTTCACGCGAGTGCACGCGGTCGTACAGCACGCCGATGGACAGGAACATGGCACCCGAGACGAAGCCGTGGGCAATCATCTGCACCAGGCCGCCGGAGACGCCCAGGTCGTTGAAGATGAAAAAACCCAGGGTCACGAATCCCATGTGCGCCACTGACGAGTAGGCCACCAGCTTCTTCATGTCCTTCTGGACCATGGCCACCAGGCCCACATAGATCACCGCGATCAGCGACAGCGCGATCATCAGCCACGCCCATTCGCGCGAAGCGTCGGGAGCGATGGGCATCGAAAACCGCAGGAAACCGTAGGCACCGAGCTTGAGCATGATGGCGGCCAGCACGGCCGAGCCGCCGGTGGGGGCTTCCACGTGCACATCGGGCAGCCAGGTATGCACTGGCCACATGGGCACCTTCACGGCGAAGGCCGCGAAGAAGGCGAAGAACAGCAGCGTCTGCGCGCGGCCGCTCAATGGCAGCTGGTGCCACGTCGCGATGTCGAAGCTGCCACCCGACTGGTTGTACAGGAAGATCAGCGCGATCAGCATCAGCAGCGAGCCAAGCAGCGTGTACAGGAAGAACTTGAACGCCGCGTAGATCTTGTTGGGGCCGCCCCAGATCCCGATGATCAGGTACATGGGGATCAGCGTGGCTTCGAAGAACACGTAGAACAGCATGCCGTCCAGCGCCGTGAACACTCCGACCATGAGGCCTGACAGGATCAGGAACGCGCCCATGTACTGGTTCACGCGCTCGGTGATGGATTCCCAGGAAGCCACCACCACGATGACGGTGATGAAAGCCGTCAGCGGCACGAACCAGAACGAAATGCCATCCACGCCCAGGTGGTAGTGGACATTGAAGCGCTCGATCCAGGCGGCCTTCTCGACAAACTGCATCGCCGCCGTGCCCAGCTTGAAGCCATCGTACAGGGGCAAGGTCACCAGGAAGCCGATCACGGCCCCGACCAGCGCCAGCCACCGCACCGCGCGGGCATGCTCATCCCGCCCAATGGCCAGCAGCAGCACACCGAAGGCAATCGGTGTCCAGATTGCAAGACTCAACAGACCCATTTGTTGTTTTCCTTATTTGATGAGCTGCAAGAAAGCATCGCCCCAGACAAACCAGGTCATCAATGCGAAGACACCCAGAATCATCACCAGCGCATAGTGGAAGATGAAGCCCGACTGCATCCAGCGGACGATGCCGGAAACCCCGCGCACCAGCTTCCAGGAGCCATTCACGAGGGCCCCGTCGATGATGGCCTGATCGCCACCCTTCCACAGGCCGACGCCCAGGGCACGCGCGCCGCGCGCCAGGATGTTCTCGTTGATCCAGTCGAGGTAGTACTTGTTCTCCAGCAGCGTGTACAGGGGCTGCACGCGGGCCTTGATGCCGGCCGGGAGCGCGGGGTTGACCATGTACATGTAGTACGAAGCAACCACGCCAGCGAGCGCCAGCCAGAACGGCGCGGTCTGCAGTCCGTGCACCGCCATGGCCACCGGACCGTGGAAAATTTCAGCCAGTTTCGCCATGGCCGGATGCTTGACCGCATCGACAAAGATCACGTTCTTGAAGAAGTCGCCGAACAGCATGGGCTGGATGAACATGAAACCCACCACCACCGACGGAATGGCCAGCAGCACCAGAGGCACGGTCACCACCCAGGGCGATTCGTGGGGCTCGTGATGGTGATCGTCATGGCCATGGTGGTCATCATGGTGCGCATCAGGATTCTGGTCGTAACGCTCCTTGCCATGGAAAACCAGGAAGTACATGCGGAACGAATAGAACGCCGTGATGAATACACCCGCCAGCACGGCGAAGTGCGCAAAACCGGCCGCGGGCAGATGGCTGAAATGGACCGCCTCGATGATGCTGTCCTTGGAATAGAAGCCCGCGAACAGCGGGGTGCCGATCAGCGCGAGCGAACCCAGCAGCGAGGTGATCCAGGTGATGGGCATGTACTTGCGCACGCCGCCCATCCAGCGGATGTCCTGGTTGTGGTGCATGCCCATGATGACCGAGCCGGCGCCGAGGAACAGCAGCGCCTTGAAGAACGCGTGGGTCATCAGGTGGAACACGGCGACCGAATAGGCCGACGCACCCAGCGCCACGGTCATGTACCCGAGCTGCGACAGCGTGGAGTAGGCCACCACGCGCTTGATGTCGTTCTGGATGATGCCCAGGAAACCCATGAACAGCGCCGTGATGGCCCCGATCACCAGGATGAAGTTCAGGGCGGTATCCGACAGCTCGAACAGGGGCGACATGCGCGCGACCATGAAGATGCCGGCCGTCACCATGGTGGCCGCGTGGATCAGTGCCGAGATGGGGGTCGGGCCTTCCATCGAGTCGGGCAGCCAGACGTGCAGCGGGAACTGGGCGGACTTGCCCATCGCACCGATGAACAGGCAGATGCAGATCACGGTGATCAGCATCCAGTCGGTGCCGGGGAAAGCCAGGCCGCCGAGCTCACCCGACTTGGCAAACACTTCGCCGTAGTTCAGCGTGCCTGCGTAGGCCGCGATGAGGCCGATGCCCAGGATGAAGCCGAAGTCCCCCACGCGGTTGACCAGGAAGGCCTTCATGTTGGCGAAGATCGCGCTGGGCTTGTTGAACCAGAAACCGATCAGCAGGTAGGACACCAAGCCCACGGCTTCCCAGCCGAAGAACAGCTGCAGCAGGTTGTTGCTCATGACCAGCATGAGCATGGAGAACGTGAACAGGGAGATGTACGCGAAGAAGCGGTTGTAGCCGTCGTCCTCTTCCATGTAGCCGATCGTGTAGATGTGCACCATCAGCGACACGAAGGTCACCACCACCATCATCATGGCCGTGAGGCTGTCGATCAGGAAGCCGACTTCCATCTTGAGGCCGCCGACCACCATCCAGGTGTACAGCGTTTCGTTGAAACGGGCGCCATCCAGCGCAACACTCTTGAGCGTCATGGCCGACAGGACGAAGGCCACGAGCACGCCCAGGATGGTCAGGGTGTGGCTCAGGCGGCGGCCAATCCAGTTACCACCAAAGGTCGTACCGAAGATGCCGGCCAGCAAGGCGCCCGCCAGCGGAGCCAGCGGCACGGCCAGGAGCGTTGAAGCAGAGAGGGTTTGACTCATTCTTGAGAACCTTGGGAATACAGGTGGCTCATCAACCCTTGAGGGTGTTGAGGTCTTCCGCGTTGATGCTGGACTTGTTGCGGAACAGCAGCACCAGGATGGCCAGGCCGATCGCCGATTCGGCCGCTGCCACGGTCAGGATGAAGAACACGAACACCTGCCCATGCATGTCGCCCAGGTAGTGGGAGAACGCCACGAAGTTCATGTTGACCGCGAGCAGCATCAACTCGATCGCCATCAGCAGCACGATCAGGTTCTTGCGATTGAGGAAGATGCCGATCACGGCCAGCGCGAACAGCATCGCGCCCAGCGAGAGAAAGTGGCCCAATGTCAGCGTCATGCTTTTTTCTCCTCGGCGACAGCCTCTGCAGGCGCTGGCGCCTCAGCCTTCTGGGTGGCGGCAACCTTGACCACTTCGAGGCGGTCGCTGGCGCGCACGCGGATCTGCACGGACGGATTGATCGCCTTGCTGTCCTTGCGCTGGCGCAGCGTCAGGGCAATGGCGGCAATCATCGCCACCAGCAGGATCACAGCCGCGATTTCCACGGGATAGAGATACTCGGTGTAGAGCAGCTTGCCCAGCGCCTTGGTGTTGGAATACTGGACGACCTGGCCCGCCGCATTCACCGCCGTGGCGACAGCCTTGGGCTCATCCATGCCCCGGAAGCCACCCATCAGCACCGCGGCCATTTCGAGCGCGATCAGTGCGCCCACCGTGGCGGCCAGGGGAAAGTGCTTCCAGAACCCCTTGCGCACCGTATCGATGTGGATGTCCAGCATCATCACGACGAAGAGGAAAAGCACCATCACCGCGCCCAGGTACACCAGCACGAGCGCAATGGCCAGGAACTCGGCCTTGAGCAGCAGCCAGACGGCGGCGGCCTGCGAGAACGCGAGGATGAGGTAGAGCACCGCATGCACGGGATTGCGCGCGGTGATCACTCGGAAGGCTGCGAACAGCAGCACGACCGAGAAGAGGTAGAAGAAACCTGTCTTGGCGTCCATGAATCGGGTCTTTATAGAAAGTCTGGCAAAGAGGCTGAACCCAGCACCGCTCAGCGGTACTTGGCGTCCGCAGCCTTGGCTGCCGCGATTTCACCTTCGTACCGGTCGCCCACGGCCAGGAGCATGTCCTTCGTGAAATACAGATCGCCACGCTTTTCGCCGTGGTACTCGAAAATGTGCGTCTCGACGATCGAGTCCACCGGGCAGCTTTCTTCGCAGAAGCCGCAGAAGATGCACTTGGTCAGGTCGATGTCGTAGCGCGTGGTGCGGCGGGAGCCATCGTCGCGCACGTCCGACTCAATGGTGATGGCCATGGCGGGGCACACGGCCTCGCACAGCTTGCAGGCGATGCAGCGCTCTTCGCCATTCTCATAACGGCGCAAGGCGTGCAGGCCACGAAAACGTGGCGACAGAGGTGTCTTCTCTTCAGGGAACTGCACGGTCACCTTGCGGCGAAAGGCGTAGCGCCCCGTGAGGGCCATGCCCTTGAGCAGTTCCACGAGCATGAAGCTCTTGAAGAAATCCTTGAACGAGAAAGGTGCAGCAGCAGCAACAGCAGTCATTTGTGTCCCCGCTTATTTCCAGATATTCCAAGGCGAGAGCAACCACCCGCCGACGATCAGCAGCCACACCAGGGTGACCGGAATGAAGATCTTCCAACCCAGACGCATGATCTGGTCATAACGGAAACGGGGGAATGTCGCCCGGATCCAGATGAACATGGACACCACGAGGAATGTCTTGATCCCGAGCCAGATCCAGCCGGGAATGAACGAGAGGAAATCCACCGGAGGCAGCCAGCCGCCCAGGAACATGAGGGCGGCCAGGATGGACACCAGCCACATGCTCGCGTATTCCGCCAGGAAGAAGATCGCGAAACCCATGCCGGAGTACTCCACCATGTGGCCCGCCACGATTTCGGCTTCGCCTTCCACCACGTCGAACGGATGGCGGTTCGTCTCAGCCACACCCGAGATCAGATAGACCAGGAAGATGGGCAGCAATGGCAACCAGTTCCAGGACAGGAAGCCCAGGCCCATGTTGGAGGCCATGCCGCGGGACTGGGACATCACGATCTCGGTGAGGTTCATGCTGCCCGAAACCATGATCACCACCAGGAAGCAAAAGCCCATGGCGATTTCGTAGCTCACCATCTGCGCGGACGCCCGCAGTGCGCCCAGGAAGGCGTACTTGGAGTTCGATGCCCAGCCGGCAATGATCACGCCATACACCTCGATGGAGGTGATGGCCATCACCAGCAGCAGGCCGGCGTTGACATTGGCCAATGCCACGTCCGGGCCGAACGGAATCGCCACCCAGGCAGCCAGCGCGGGCATGATCGCCATGACCGGCCCCAGCACGAAGAGCCCTTTGCTGGCGGCAGTAGGCTGGATGATTTCCTTGGTCAGCAGCTTCAAGGCGTCCGCGATGGGTTGCAGCAACCCGAGCGGGCCGACCCGGTTGGGGCCATGGCGCACCTGCATGAAGCCCAGGAGCTTGCGCTCCCACAGCGTGAGATAGGCCACCGCCCCCATCAGGGGCGCCAGAATGCAGACGATCTTGAGCAGGATCCAGAGCACCGGCCAGACCACGCCGGTCCACCAGCCAAAGGAAAGCAGGTTTAGGCCCGCGTTGTAGATCGCGTCGATCATGCTGCCACTCCTTCGCGTGCCAAGCGCGCGTCGGCGGTCAGCTGCAGCGACGTGGAACGGCGCACCAGGCCGTCCAGTTGATAGATCGAGGCCACCACGGGCTCGCCCACCACTGCGGTGGCGACAGGGACAGCAGTGCTCACGGCATTCGACAATTGAGCGGCCGGGACCTGCGCGAAGGTGCCAGCAGGCGCATTCGTGGCGCGGGCCAGCACATCCTGCGACGTCTCGAAATCAAAACCCGGCACGCCCAGCAGATTGGCCAGCACGCGCAGCACCTTCCAGGCCGGACGGGTATCGCCCAGAGGACGCACCACGGCATGGAAACCCTGCAGGCGGCCTTCCGCATTGATGAAGCTGCCCGAGGTTTCCGTGAACGGCGCCACCGGCAGCAGCACATCACTGAACTCCATATTGGCCTTGAACGGACTCAAGGTCACCACCATCTCCGCCCCTCCCAGGGCCGTGGCGGCCTGCAGGCCGGCTGCAGAGTCATGGACAGGCTCGGTATTGAGCAGCAAGGCCGCCTTCAATCCACCCGCCAGCATCTGGCCTGCATTCAGGCCTCCGTTCACGGGATGGGCGCCGGCGAATTGCGCGCCCACGGTGTTGGCGGCTTCCGTCAGGTAGCCGACGGTTGCCCCGGTTTGTTCACCAATCCAGTTGGCAAGCGCCAGCAGCTGGGTTGCCTGGGCATGGTGCGCTGCGGCATTGCCCAGCAGTACGGCCTTGCGTTCGCCGCCCAGCAATGAGCGGGCGATGGCCAGGGAAGCTTCGGTGGGATCACCGGAACCTGCGGGTGCGGCCGTGCCCTTTTCCTGTGCCACGGCAGCGGCGATGGTGCCCAGCGCCTGCAGCCACTGACCGGCGCCTTGCAGCAGGGAGTGCTTCACGGGCATGGCCCAATCGGCCAGGGCCGAGTCGACCACGCTGACCTGGCAGCCATGGCGCGCAGCCTGGCGGATGCGCTGCGCGAACAGCGGATGGTCCTTGCGCAGGTTGGAGCCCACCACCAGCACGCGCTGCAGCGGGGACAGCGAGGCGATGGACGTGCCGAGCCAGCGGATGCCTTCGGGCGCCGCGAATTCGGCGTTGCGCAGGCGGTAGTCAATGTTGTCGCTGCCCAGGCCGCGCATCAGGGCGGAGGCCAGGTACAGCTCTTCGAGCGTGCTGTGCGGGCTGACCAGGGCACCGATGGCGCCAGCGCCATGGTCGTTCTTGATGTTCTTCAAGCCGTTGGCCACGTATTCGAGCGCGGTCTGCCAGTCGACGGTCTTCCAGACACCGCCCTGCTTGAGCATGGGCTGTGTCAGCCGCTCGTCGCTGTTGAGCGATTCGTACGAGAAGCGATCACGGTCGGCGATCCAGCATTCGTTGACGGCTTCGTTCTCGAACGGAACGACACGCATGACCTTGTGGTTCTTGACCTGCACGATGAGGTTGGCACCGGTGGAGTCGTGCGGGCTGACGGAGCGGCGGCGCGACAGTTCCCAGGTGCGGGCGCTGTAGCGGAACGGCTTGCTCGTGAGCGCGCCCACGGGGCAGATGTCGATCATGTTGCCCGACAGCTCGGAATCCACGGTATCGCCCGCCACGGTGGTGATCTCGGAGTGCTCGCCGCGGTGGATCATGCCGAGTTCCATCACGCCGGCCACTTCCTGGCCGAAGCGCACGCAGCGGGTGCAGTGGATGCAGCGGCTCATCTCCTCCATGGAGATCAGCGGGCCCACATCCTTGTGGAAGACCACGCGCTTTTCTTCCTCGTAGCGCGAGGAGGAACCGCCGTAGCCCACGGCCAGATCCTGCAGCTGGCACTCGCCGCCCTGGTCGCAGATGGGGCAATCCAGCGGGTGGTTGATCAGCAGGAATTCCATGACCGACTGCTGGGCCTTGATGGCCTTGTCGCTCTTGGTGCGCACGATCATGCCCTGCGTGACCGGCGTGGCGCAGGCGGGCATGGGCTTGGGGGCCTTCTCCACGTCCACCAGGCACATGCGGCAATTGGCGGCGATGGAGAGCTTCTTGTGATAGCAGAAATGGGGAATGTAGGTGCCGGCCTTTTCGGCTGCATGCATCACCATGCAGCCTTCGGCGACTTCTACCTTCTGCCCGTCGAGTTCGATTTCAACCATATGCGTTTCTCGCGATCAGGCGGAGGCGGAAGCCTGCGGGGTCTTCTCTTGGCGGATCAGCGCTTCGAATTCCGGACGGAAGTGCTTGATCATGGCGCGCACCGGCATGGCCGCTGCGTCACCCAGTGCGCAGATGGTGCGGCCCTGGATGTTGTCCGCCACCGAATTGAGCAGGTTCAGGTCGCCATCGCGCCCCTGACCATGCTGGATCCGGTCGATCACGCGCCACATCCAGCCCGTGCCTTCGCGGCACGGCGTGCACTGGCCGCAGGACTCGTGCGAGTAAAAATAGGACAGGCGCAGCAGGCTCTCGACCATGCTGCGGGAGTCGTCCATCACGATGACCGCGCCCGAGCCCAGCATGGAGCCGGCCTTGGCGATGGAGTCGTAGTCCATCGTGCATTCCATGATGATGGAAGCCGGCAGCACCGGTGCGGACGAGCCGCCGGGAATCACGGCCTTGAGCTGGCGGCCCTTGCGCACGCCACCAGCGAGTTCGAGCAGCTTGGCGAAGGGCGTGCCCAGGGGCACTTCGTAGTTTCCGGGCTTTTCCACGTCGCCGGAGACCGAGAAGATCTTGGTGCCGCCGTTGTTGGGCTTGCCGCATTCAAGATAGGCAGCACCGCCGTTGCGGATGATCCACGGCACGGCCGCGAAGGTCTCGGTGTTGTTGATGGTGGTGGGCTTGCCGTACAGGCCGAAGCTGGCCGGGAACGGCGGCTTGAAGCGCGGCTGGCCCTTCTTGCCTTCCAGCGATTCGAGCAGCGCGGTCTCTTCGCCGCAGATATAGGCGCCGAAGCCGTGCGCGGCATGCAGCTGGAAGCTGAAGTTGCTGCCCAGGATCTTGTCGCCCAGGTAGCCTGCGGCGCGTGCCTCTTCAAGCGCTTCTTCAAAACGGTCGTAGGTCTGGAAGATTTCGCCGTGGATGTAGTTATAGCCCACGGAGATGCCCATCGCGTAAGCCGCGATGATCATGCCCTCGATGACGATGTGCGGGTTGAACTGCAGGATGTCGCGGTCCTTGCAGGTGCCCGGCTCGCCTTCGTCGGAGTTGCACACCAGGTACTTCTGGCCCGGGAACGACCGGGGCATGAAGCTCCACTTGAGGCCGGTGGGGAAGCCCGCGCCGCCACGGCCGCGCAGGCCCGATTCCTTGACGGTGGCGATCACCTGGTCCTGGGTGAGGCCTTCGCCTTCGCCCTGCGCCAGGATCTTACGCAGGGCGGCGTAGCCGCCACGCGCTTCGTAGTCCTTGAGGCTCCAGTTCGTGCCGTCCAGGCCCGCATAGATCTGCGGGTTGATGTGGCGGTCGTGGAAGCAGGTCTGGACGCCGGTGGCCTGGAACTGCGAGAGGATCTGTGCGGCGGTGGTCATGCTTGTCCTTCCGCAGCGCGCAGGCCATCCACAAGCTGGTCAAGCTTGTCGTTGTCCATGAAACTGCACATGGTGCGGTCGTTGACCAGCATCACGGGCGCATCGGCACAGGCACCCAGGCATTCGCACTGCTGCAGCGTGAACAGGCCGTCGGAAGTGGTCTCGCCCATGGCCACGCCGAGCTTCTTCTCGAGGTGGTGCAGCGCCTTCTGGCCGTCGCGCAGCTGGCAAGGCAGGTTGGTGCAGACGTTGAGCTTGTACTTGCCCGTCGGCTGCTGGTTGTACATGTTGTAGAACGTGGTGACTTCGTGCACCGCGATCTGGGCCATGCCGAGGTACTCGGCGATCACGGCCTCGCTCTCGACACTGACCCAGCCCTGCTCCTGCTGCACGATGGACAGGCAAGCCATCACGGCCGACTGCTTCTGCTCGGGTGGGTACTTGGCGACTTCGCGCGCAAAACGGGCAAGCGTCGTCTCGGTGATGGCGGTGGCGCCAGCGGTCTGGTTCTTCGATTCGGTCGTACTCATCGGTCAATCTCTCCGAACACGATATCCATGGTGCCGATGATGGCCACCGCGTCGGCGATCATGTGGCCGCGGGCCATTTCATCGAGCGTGGCCAGGTGCGCGAAGCCAGGCGCACGGATCTTCAGGCGGTAGGGCTTGTTGGCCCCGTCGCTCACCAGGTAGATGCCGAACTCGCCCTTGGGATGCTCGACGGCGGCATAGGCCTCACCCTCGGGCACATGGAAACCTTCGGTGAAGAGCTTGAAATGGTGGATCAGCTCTTCCATGTTGGACTTCATGGATTCACGGTCGGGCGCAGCCACCTTGTGGTTGTCGGTGATGACCGGGCCGGGATTGGCGCGCAGCCAGTCCACGCACTGCTTGATGATGCGGTTGGACTCGCGCATTTCCTGCACGCGCACGAGGTAGCGGTCGTAGCAGTCACCCGTCTTGCCCACGGGCACGTCGAAGTCCATGCGGTCGTAAACGTCGTAGGGCTGGGTCTTGCGCAGGTCCCAGGCGATGCCGGAACCACGCAGCATGGGGCCGGTCATGCCCAGGTTCAGCGCGCGTTCGGGCGGCACCACGCCGATGCCCACGGTGCGCTGCTTCCAGATGCGGTTGTCGGTGAGCAGGGTCTCGTATTCGTCCACACAGGCCGGGAAGCGCTGGGTGAAGTCGTCGATGAAGTCGAGCATCGAACCCTGGCGGTTCTTGTTCATGGCCTCCAGGGCCTTGGCGTTCTTGATCTTGCTGACCTTGTACTGCGGCATGGAGTCCGGCAGGTCGCGGTACACGCCGCCCGGACGGAAGTACGCCGCGTGCATGCGCGCGCCGGAGACGGCTTCGTACATGTCGAACAGGTCTTCGCGCTCGCGGAAGGTGTAGATCAGGATGGTGGAGCTGCCGCAGTCGTTGCCGTGCGAACCCAGCCACATCAGGTGGTTCAGCAGGCGCGTGATCTCGGAGAACATCACGCGGATGTACTGGGCGCGGACAGGCACTTCCAGGCCCAGCAGCTTTTCGATGGCCAGGCAGTAGGCGTGCTCGTTGCACATCATGGACACGTAGTCCAGGCGGTCCATGTAGGGCAGCGACTGGATGTAGGTCTTGTGCTCGGCCAGCTTTTCGGTCGCGCGGTGCAGCAGGCCGATGTGCGGATCGGCACGCTGGACGACTTCGCCGTCGAGCTCGAGCACCAGGCGCAACACGCCGTGCGCTGCAGGGTGCTGCGGTCCGAAGTTCAGGGAGTAGTTCTTGATTTCAGCCATGGTGGGTCACGTGGGGCGCGGAGCGCCTTAGTGCAGGCCTCCGTACTTGTCTTCGCGGATGATGCGCGGCGTGATCTCGCGCGGCTCGATCGACACCGGCTCGTAGACCACCCGGCGCTGCTCTGCGTCGTAGCGCATCTCGACGTGGCCGGACAGCGGGAAGTCCTTGCGGAAGGGGTGGCCGATGAAGCCGTAGTCGGTCAGGATGCGGCGCAGGTCGTTGTGGCCGTCGAACACGATGCCAAAAAGGTCGAACGCCTCGCGCTCGTACCAGTTGGCCGAGTTCCAGAGATCGGAGACCGAAGCCACCACAGGGAAATCGTCATCCGCGCAGAACACCTTCACGCGCAGGCGCTGGTTCAGGCTCACGGACAGCAGGTGCGAGACCACACAATAGCGGGCTCCCTCGTTCACTGCGTCTGCATAGGCGGAATAGTCCACGCCGCACAGATCGATCAGCTGCTCGAAACGGCAACCCTCCGCATCACGCAGGACGCGCATGGCATCGAGGTAGTCGGCGGCAGCAACGACCACCGTGACCTCATCCAGGGCCACGGTGATCTGGCGCACTTTCGCGCCCAACGCCGCGGCAATGTTGTCTTTGAGGTTTTCGGGCCGAATGGCAACAGCAGTCATCATCAACCCTTCAGACGCGAGCAATGGTGTTGGTGCGGCGGATCTTCTGCTGCAGCTGGATGATCCCGTAGATCAACGCTTCGGCCGTGGGCGGGCAGCCGGGCACGTACACGTCCACGGGCACGATGCGGTCGCAGCCGCGCACCACGGAATAGCTGTAGTGGTAGTAGCCGCCGCCGTTGGCGCACGAACCCATCGACAGCACCCAGCGGGGCTCCGACATCTGGTCGTACACCTTGCGCAGGGCGGGCGCCATCTTGTTGCACAGCGTGCCGGCCACGATCATCAGATCGGACTGGCGGGGGCTGGCACGAAACACCTCCGCACCGAAGCGGCCGATGTCATAGCGCGCTGCGGCGGCATGCATCATCTCCACCGCACAGCACGCCAGGCCAAAAGTCATGGGCCACAGAGAGCCCGTCTTGGCCCAATTCACCACGGAGTCATAGCTCGTGGTGATGAAGCCTTCCTTCATCACGCCTTCAATCATTGCATCATCCTTGTTGAGGCCCGCTCATTCCCAATCCAGGGCACCCTTTTTCCACTCGTAGGCAAAGCCCACGACCAGGATGGCCAGGAAAATCACGACGGCCACGAAGCCGGCGATACCCACCTCATGCAGCGTCACCGCCCATGGGAAGAGAAATGCGATTTCGAGATCGAAAAGAATGAAGAGAATGGCCACGAGGTAGTAGCGCACGTCAAACTTCATGCGCGCATCCTCGAAGGCTTCAAAGCCACATTCGTAGGGGGAGTTCTTCGCGGCATCCGGGCGGTTGGGGCCCAGTATGTAGCCGAGGACAAGGGGGACAACGCCGACGGCGATGCCGACCAAGATGAACAAAAGGACGGGGAGGTACTGATCGAGGTTCATCTTGAGGATGTGCTCACCGCTGTGGCCTTGCCCGTCAGGACCCGAGCCGGGTCATGCAGGCAGGCCTTTGTTTTGGTGCCGTCGGCGAGACTCGAACTCGCACAGCTTTCGCCACTACCCCCTCAAGATAGCGTGTCTACCAATTTCACCACGACGGCTGTTTTTTGCATCTGGATGGCATGAGGAACCTTGCGGTTTTGGCTTTCCAGACAATCCAGAATTCTACTCCGGAAAAACCCTGCTTCGGCTTACGAAGCCCAATTTAGTGCAGATTATTTGGTGGGGATCTGCGCGGCGCCTGAAGCGGGCACCGCAGGAGCCACAACAGCATCCGAAGCCGAGGCCGCAGGAGCACCTGCGGGCACTGCAGCAGCCGGGCTTTCCAGCACGCTGCCCGAACTGGCGGGACGCGCATTGCCAAAGTAGGCCAACGCCAGCGTTGCGACAAAAAACACCGCAGCCAGGACTGCCGTGGTGCGCGACAGGAAATTGGCACTGCCGCTGGCGCCGAACAGGCTTCCGGAACTGCCGCTGCCAAATGCCGCCCCCATGTCCGCACCCTTGCCATGCTGGACAAGGATCAGGCCAATCATCCCCAGGGCCGTCAGCATCTGCACCGCCAAAACCACATTCACGATCACGTTCATTCTCTGTTCACTCCTGATTGAATAGCTGGAAGGGCCGCCTCAACGGGCAGCCGCAATAATTTGCAGGAAATCGGGCGCCTTCAGCGATGCCCCCCCGACGAGGCCGCCATCGATGTCAGGCTGCGCAAGCAATTGCGCCGCATTGACGGCATTCATGCTGCCACCGTAGAGCAGGCGGATGCGGTCGGCGTGCTCGCTGGCCGCAGACAGCTGCGCACGCAGCACCGCGTGCACGGCCTGCGCCTGTTCGGGCGTGGCCGTGCGGCCCGTGCCGATCGCCCAGACCGGTTCGTATGCCACCACCACTTCGCTGATGCAATGGCCATTGAGATGGATCACCGCCGCCAGCTGACGCTTGACCACGGCCTCGGTCTGGCCGGCCTCGCGCTCCTGCAGGGTCTCGCCGACACAGACAATGGGCGTGATGCCCGCGGCCAGTGCCCGCTGCGCCTTTTCGGCAACGGCGACATCGGTTTCCCCATGGTACTGGCGGCGCTCCGAGTGCCCCACCAGCGCATAGCGCACGCCAAATTCCTTCAGCATGGCAGCCGAGACCTCGCCGGTGTACGCCCCTGCATCGTGCTGCGACACATCCTGGGTGGCAATCGCCACCACGGATCCGAACGCGACGGACTGCGCCTGCGCCAGATACGGAGCAGGCACGGCGACAGCGACGTCGCAGGCCGCGCCCTCAAGGCCGGCAATGATGCCTTTCAACAGGGCATCGTTGGCAGCCAGGCTGCCGTTCATCTTCCAGTTGCCTGCGATGAGTTTTTTCTTGCTGTTCATGGTCACCACGTCAAAACAATCTTGCCGATGTGCTGGTTCGACTCCATAAGGGCATGGGCATTGGCGGCATCCGCCGCAGCAAACGTGCTGTGGATGACGGGACGCACCCTCCCCTGCGCCAGCAAGGGCCACACATGCTCGCGCAACGCGCGGGCGATGGCGCCCTTGAATGCCACGGGACGCGGGCGCAGGGTGGAGCCCGTGATGGTGAGCCGGCGCCGCAGCACCAGGCCCGCATTGAAGTCACTCTTGACACCACCCTGCACCGCGATGATGACGATGCGCCCGTCTTCGGCCACGCACTCCACCTCGCGCGCCACATAGTCGCCAGCGACCATGTCCAGCACCACGTCCACGCCCTTGGCCTGCGTGATGCGCTTTGCTTCCGCCACGAAGTCCTGCGTCTTGTAGTTGATGGCATGGTGGGCCCCCAACTGCAGACAGGCCGCGCACTTGTCGTCGCTGCCCGCCGTGGCAATGACGGTCGCTCCGAACGCCCGCGCCAGCTGTATGGCAGTCACGCCAATGCCGCTGGTGCCCCCCTGGACCAGCAGGCTTTCGCCCGCCTGCAGACGCCCCCGGTCGAAGACGTTGCTCCACACGGTAAAGAACGTTTCCGGCAACGATGCCGCCTCGACGTCGCTCAAGCCCTCGGGCACGGGCAGGCACTGCGCGACAGGTGCCACGCACCACTGCGCATACCCCCCGCCCGCCACCAAGGCACAGACGCGGTCGCCCACGCCAATGCCCGCCTGCGCCATGGCAGCAGGATCACCCGACTCCACCACACCCGCGACCTCCAGGCCCGGCAGGTCCGAGGTGCCGGGCGGCGGAGCATAGTGCCCCAGTCGCTGCAGCACGTCAGGGCGGTTGATCCCGCTGGCGGCAACACGGATCAGCAACTCGCCGGCGCCCGGCTGCGGCATGGGGCGTTCCCCCAGCTGCAACACCTCCGGCCCACCAAAGGATGTGATCTCGACAGCACGCATGTTGCGATTCCTTGGACAGTTGGTTGGTTTGAGTGATTTTGATTGCCAACGCCCTTTTTACAGGCGCCAGCAGCTACAAAATCAATAGCAAATCACCAACTCAGCCCACGATCTGCCCGGAACCGTTGTCCGAAGGCAGGGATTGCTGTTGTTGTTGCTGCTCCGCCGGCTGGCGGCCGCCGTCGCGCCCCTGGTCACGGCGAGGCTCACGGTCACCGCGCTCCGCGGGAGCAGGACGATCGCTGCCACCCGCCGGGCGGTCGGCCAGCACCTTCATCGACAGTTTGATGCGGCCCTTCTCATCGGTCTCCATGACCTTGACCTTCACGATCTGGCCTTCGGTCAGGTAATCGGACACCTTCTCGACACGCTCGTGGGCGATCTGGCTGATGTGCAGCAGGCCATCCTTGCCGGGCAGCAGGTTGATCAGCGCGCCGAAGTCCAGGATCTTGGTCACGGGACCTTCGTAGATCTTGCCGATCTCGACCTCGGCCGTGATCTGCTCGATGCGCTTCTTGGCTTCGTCCGCCTTGGCAGCGTCGGTGGCCGCGATGGTGATGGTGCCGTCTTCCTCGATGTTGATCTGGCAGCCCGTTTCCTCGGTCAACGCACGGATCACGGCGCCGCCCTTGCCGATCACGTCGCGGATCTTCTCGGGGTTGATCTTCATGGTGTAGAGCTTGGGCGCGAAGGTGGACACCTCGGTCTTGGCTTCGCCCATGGCTTCCTGCATCTTGCCCAGGATGTGCATGCGTGCTTCCTTGGCCTGCGCCAGGGCGACCTGCATGATCTCCTTGGTGATGCCCTGGATCTTGATGTCCATCTGCAGCGCGGTGATGCCACCGGTGGTACCCGCCACCTTGAAGTCCATGTCGCCCAGGTGATCCTCATCACCCAGGATGTCGGTCAGCACGGCGAAGCGGTTGGCATCCTTGATCAGGCCCATGGCGATACCCGCCACGTGGGCCTTCATGGGCACGCCGGCGTCCATCATGGACAGGCAGCCGCCGCAGACCGAAGCCATGGACGAAGAGCCATTGGATTCGGTGATTTCCGACACCACGCGCATGGTGTAGGGAAATTCTTCCTTGGTGGGCAGCACAGCCACCAGGGCACGCTTGGCAAGGCGGCCGTGGCCGATTTCGCGGCGCTTGGTCGAACCCATGCGGCCCACTTCGCCCGTGGCGAAGGGAGGCATGTTGTAGTGCATCATGAAGCGGTCTTCGTACTCGCCAGCCAGGGCGTCGATGCGCTGCGCATCGCGCTCGGTACCCAGCGTGGTCACGACCAGCGCCTGGGTTTCGCCACGCGTGAACAGCGACGAGCCATGGGCGCGCGGCAGCACGCTGCTGCGAATTTCGATGGGGCGCACAGTGCGCGTGTCTCGGCCGTCGATGCGGGGCTCGCCGGCCAGGATCTGGCTGCGCACGATGCCCGCCTCGATGTCGAACAGCATGCCTTCGACCTTCACGGCATCGAACTCGACGCCATCGGCCTTCAGCGCGGCCATCACGGCGGCGTAGGACTCGCGGCAGGCCTGGGTGCGGGCCTGCTTGTTGCGGATCTGGTAGGCGGCGCGCAGCTTGTCGTCGGCCAGCGCAACCACCTTGGCGATCAGGGCTTCGTCCTTGGCGGGCGCTTCCCACTGCCACACGGGCTTGCCAGCATCGCGCACCAGTTCATGAATGGCGTTGATGGCCACATTGCCTTGCTCATGGCCAAACACCACGGCGCCGAGCATGATTTCTTCGGACAGTTGCTGGGCTTCGGATTCGACCATCAGCACGGCGGCTTCGGTGCCGGCCACGACCAGATCCATCTGCGAGCTCTTGCGCGCCGTCTGGCCGGGGTTGAGCACGTACTCGCCATTGATGTAGCCCACGCGTGCGGCGCCGATGGGGCCGTTGAACGGGATACCGGAGATGGCCAGCGCCGCACTGGTGGCGATGAGGGCAGCGATGTCAGCATCCACTTCGGGATTCAGCGACACCGTGTGGATCACCACATGCACTTCGTTGAAGAAACCCTCGGGGAACAGCGGGCGGATCGGGCGGTCGATCAGGCGGCTGGTCAGCGTTTCGTGCTCGCTGGGCTTCGCTTCGCGCTTGAAGAAGCTGCCGGGGATCTTGCCGGCGGCGTAGGTCTTCTCGATGTAATCCACCGTCAGGGGGAAGAAGTCCTGGCCGGGCTTGGCGCCCTTGGATGCCACCACGGTAGCCAGCACCACGGTGTCATCAATGTTCACCAGCACGGCGCCAGAGGCTTGGCGTGCGATTTCGCCGGTTTCCATGACGACAGTTTTGTCGCCCCATTGGAAGGTCTTGGTGACTTTGTTGAAAATGCTCATGTTCAGCTCCTTTTTTAATAGCTGGTAGCGCTCTACCAGACTGCGGCGGAGAGCAATTCAGAACACGATGCCATTCCAGTGGGCCTGACTGCTGCACTGCGGCGGCAACCCCATTGGAATGACACAGCTTCGCTCTGTTTTGCGGCTCCGAAGTAAAAAACGCCTGAGCTAGCGGACTAACCCAGGCGTTTTCGCATGCAATGAAGATTACTTGCGCAGACCCAGCTTGGCGATCAGCGCGGTGTAACGGTCAGCGTCCTTGGCCTTCAGGTAGTCCAGCAGCTTGCGGCGGCGGCTCACCATGCGCAGCAGGCCGCGGCGACCGTGGTGGTCCTTGGCGTGCGTCTTGAAGTGAGGGGTCAGTTCGTTGATGCGGGCCGTCAGCAGGGCCACTTGCACTTCTGGACTGCCAGTGTCGTTGGCAGCACGGGCATTGGCCTTGACGACTTCGGCCTTGATGGAGGATGCGATCATAATTTTTCCTTGATGGAGTCTCGACAGACTTGCCGAGCCTTGGTTCTTACTTGCGCCAGCAGCTGGAACGGCCGCAGGCGTGCGTCTTGCACCATGCAAAACTTGTCGATTATAACCCCCATGTGGAATTCTTGCCTGCCCAGGTTCCCGCCCCACACCTGAAAGCCCCTTCATGACGCAACTTGACGCTTTCCTTTCACACACCACAGTCCGCCATGCCTTGCTGGCCACAGGCGTCGCTTTGATCCTGATCACAAGCCCTGGCTACGCACTGGCCAAGCGCTCTGCCAGTGACACCGCCACCACCGCCAACACCTCTTCCACGAAGAAAAGCGTTAGCAAAGTCACCTATCAGCGCAGCAGCTCCGAAGAGACACCCGCCCAGCGTGATCGCCGGATGTACCGGGAATGCAAAGGCATGCACAACGCGGGGGCTTGCCGGGGGTATACGCGCAAGTAGCAAACCGCTCATCCCAATGCGAGCACCATTGGTCGAGCAGCATCAGCCTGCCGCACCAGCAGGCTAATAAGATTGTCCCATGCATGCATCGCCACCATTACAACTTCGAGGAAGGCCGCTCGTCCCTTTAAGCCCTCAAGCACAGAGCGGTTTCACCGCCATTGAGTTGATGGTCGTAATCACCATCGTTGCAATATTGGCCGCACTGGCAACCCCCAGCTTCACCCCCCTGATCGAACGCTGGCGCGTGCGTCAGGCCACCGAAGAATTGCAATCCACACTCTATTACGCCCGCTCCGAAGCCATCAAGCGTGGCGGGGGCATAAGCATTGTGCAGAACAGCAACAACGGCTGGGCTGTGTATTTTGACGCAAATAGCAACGGGAACAACGAGGCTAACGAGGTATTGCAATCCACCAGTTCTCCTCCACGGCTAAGCATTACCTTTCCTGCCAACGTCATTGCCGTCGACAGATGGGGCACGCTTACGGTGGCAGCGGACTTCCTGATTAAGCCTGACGGGAAGGCTGACGACGACGTCAGCGCGCAGCGTGTATGCGTCAGCGCCGGAGGCCGAATCAAAACAGAGAAAGGAGCAAATGCATGCTGAGCCCCTCACCTCCAGCAATAGCCTCTGCGGGCTTCTCCGCCGTCGAGTTGATGGTCGTGGTTGCCATCATGAGTGTACTAGCGGCCTTGGCGGCACCCAGCTTCATTCCCCTGATTGAAGGGTGGCGCGTCCGCGAGTCCGTGGAACTGCTCCAATCTACGCTGTACTACGCACGCTCGGAGGCCATCAAACGTGGCGGTCAAGTAGTTATTCAGAAAATTCCCAACAACACCAACGGCTGCTCCAGCGCTGTTGATACCGACACTTGGGATTGTGGCTGGGTGGTATGCCATGACACCAGCGGCAACCGTATCTGCGATGCTGCCGAACCCGTGTTGCAGCGCACGGAATCTTCCGCCAGGGTTCATGTCAATTTCATAAGCGGCGGCGCAGGGATCGTGCTCAATCGCTGGGGTCTCGTCAGTGGTCCTTATTTGAGCTTCACCTTTGTGCCGCTGGGTAAGAGTATTTCCCATCCAGGCGTACGCGGCCTCTGTATGAGTTCCGGTGGCCGTATTCGCGTCATTCCTCAAGAAGCCGTCCCATGTACCGGCTGATCACCATGACCATCACACTGCACAAACGCCAACGCGGTATCACACTGATTGAGTCCCTTGTCGCTATCGTCATTGCCGCACTGGGAATTCTGGGCATCCTAGGCGTACAGATGCGAACCCTGAGCGATACCCAGACCACCGTGCGTCGAGCCCAGGCCATTCGGTTGACTGAAGATCTCAGCGAACGCTTGAAAGCGCACCCCAACGCTCTGATGAGCCTCAGCAGCTATGCCAGCGCGTGGACAACGCCATCTACCCCCGTCACTGCACCCACCAAGAATTGCGCAAGTGCGGCATGCACCAGCACTGAACTGACCATTTACGACGTCGCTGATTGGCGGCGTGCAGTGCAACGCGCGCTGCCGGTGGGGGACGCCACGATTTTTCTGGCTCCAGGCGACACGGATGCCACCAATCGCCGGCAACTGGGCATCATGATTCGTTGGCGTGAAAACGAGATTGATATCGATACCGCTGCAGACAAAAAAATCCACAGGGACAACATCGACGCCACGCAAGTTCGTGCCTCAGACGGCACACTCAGCGCAGGAGGTGGGGCGGCTGCATCTTGCACCCCCGGATACACCTGCCATCTGCAGTACATCCCCGTTTCAGCACGATGCGCATCCACCGACATTGGCGGCGGTGTCAAACAGTACTACTGCCCCGGAACCTGAAATGCAGACTAATAACACACACCCCAACGTGCGCACCGTAAATATGCCACTTCAGGGCAAAAGCCAGCGTGGAGTCACGTTGATCGAGTTAATGGTGGGCATCGCGATTGGCTTGTTTATCGTTGCGGTTGCAATGGGCGCGTTAATGGTGTCCCGTGGTGTCTCCGGCTCAGTCAGTGATGCCAGTAGCATTCAGCAGCAGTCTGCCTACGTCATGCGAGTCATTGGCCTGCAGTTGCGCCAAGCCGGCTCGCTATACCTAAACCTCAATCCCGACAGCGCACCCACAGCCCTCGCCAATGCGGTTCCCGTTGCATTTGAAACTGTCGCCCCCGCTTCAGGCGCAGGCAACAGCTTCGACCCTACCACCAACACCCTGAGCGCCACAGCCACGGCCCTCACAGTGGGCTACCGCCGCTACAAGGAGCCTGTCCACTATGCAACCACAGACCAAGCCATAGCACGAAACTGCGTTGGCGGCCCAACCAACGGAAGTGACGATCAGCGGGTGGAAAGCATTTTCCAACTCAACGGCACCGAATTGCGATGCCAGGGCAACGGCGCCGCAGCGCAGCCTATCGCACAGAATGTCGCCAACTTTCAGGTGCGCTACCTCCTGCAAGACAACACCCTTCCTGGCGCCCCCACCATTCGATACGTCGCGGCAACCGACGTGGGCAGTACAGATTGGGGCCGGGTGCAGGCGGTAGAGGTGTGTTTGGTGCTTTTTGGCACTGAAGTCATCGACATGAATGGCCTGAGTTCAACAGCTACGTCCTACACCGACTGCGATGGCAACACCGCGGTGGACATGGCTACCCTCGCCGGTGCCCGCGCTCGGCGCATGCACGTTGTCTATCGCAATGTGTTTCAACTCCGCAGCCAAGGGTTGGTGGGCATTGCACTCTGAATCCCATTCAAGAAAATCGCCATGTACTCCGTGCGCCCCCCCCTCTCCCCACGCAGCCATTCACAACGCGGTATCGCACTGTTTGTTGTCATCGTTTTTGTCATGCTTTCCATGTTGTTGGCACTGTGGGCGTCACGCACCTCGCTGTTCAATGAACTAGTGGTCGGCAACGATGCCGATTACCAGCGCGCCTACGAAGCCGCGCAAGCCCTGCTGCAGGATGCAGAGTTGGACATCCGCAACCAGAAAGCGGATGGAACCGAATGCCTGGGCACCCTTGACGTTTGTCGCACAGGAATTAATGAAAAAATCCCTCTTGAAACCAAGGACGTGGGCCCCTTGCTCGCCGATTTAGAGGAAAAGACCGCCTTATGCAGCAAGGGCCTGTGCGTAAAGCGCTTAGGCAAACAAGACTTCTGGAACAACAGCGATCCCGCCAAAGGCGTCACACTGGCCCAGATGGCCACCGCAGCAGCGGGAGCGCGGTACGGCCAGTTCACGGGAGCAGGAACCGGCAGCATCTCCACCCCAATCAATCCGATTTTGCAATGGGACGCCACCACGCCAGCCAACTCAGGTGGCTGGTACTGGATCGAAGTCCTGCCTTACCTAGATCTCAAAAACTCCAAAGTCATCATGGATGCATCTCGCTCCAACTTGCTAGCCATTAATCCGAAGTCCCTCGTGGTTTATCGCATTACCGCTTTAGCCTATGGCCGCAAGTCAGGGACCTTGGTAGCACTGCAGCAAACCTATGCGCAGCAAAGAACTCTCAATTAACACCTGCACTATCCAAAAATCGGCTTCTAGTTCAATTCACATACAAGCTAAAGACGATTTAGCCTGAAATTCCAGACAAAGAGGAGCACCCCATGCACCGCAATACGCCACCTCGCTTTCGTAAAAATCTACTCACGCTGGCAATAGGCGCTGCCTTGGCGTCCCCAGGAGCCTGGGCCATCGACTTAGTACAGGCACCTCCCGGGACCGTGCAGCCTTATGTGACGCCTAATGTCATCATCTCCATCGACGACTCAGGCAGTATGAATTACCGCGTGGACAGAGAAAGTGAATCTGGCGCGACCAATGGTACAACTCCAAACGCGGATGGAACCTGGCCGGGAACTAGCCGCCGCATGAATGTACTCAAGTACGCGCTTAAATCTATCTTTGACCCAACACATCCCAAATACGATAGTTCCTTGCTACCGGATAAAAAAATTCGTATGGCATGGCAAGCAATGAATGCCAATAATGGCACACCAGGCTCGCTTCCCGGTACGACCGGTAGCACCCCCACACTCGCCACCAATTCCATGCAGATACTGGCTGGTACCCACCGGACCAACTTTCTCACTTTTGTCACTAACCTGTCCCCGAACAATTCAACACCTTCGCACAAGATGTTCAAGCAGGCGGACGAATACATGCGCGCCAACTTGGACAAGAATGGACCTTGGGCCTCTGTACCGGGTACTACCGCCACACCTTACCTAGGGTGCCGACGCAACTACCATATATTTATGACTGACGGCCGTTGGAATGGCACCGTATCCGGCGGCACGCAAGATGACAATACCAAGAACATCACATTGCCCAATGGAACGGTCTACGGCAGTACAGTCGCCGCCAGCCGCCCCAAAAACGATCTTTACGCAGATACTTACAGCGATAATTTGGCTGATTGGGCCTTCAAAAGCTGGTCCACTAAGCTGCAAACGGCCACAGATGTCAACGGCGTTACTGGTTTGAAGGGCTCCCCACAGCCTACGGCAGAGTACAACAAGGCCCCTGCAACGGAAGATTTTGGCAAGGACACTGCAGGAAAAGACGCAGTTCTTGATCGCTTCTGGAACCCACGCTATAACCCGGCCAATTGGCCACACATGGTGACTTATACCATAGGCCTAAGCAAAATGGCCTATACATGGCCAGGAAACAAAATTTCTGGAAGCGTGGACCCTGCTGCACCTGATACGGCGTGTACTGTCATCAAGGCGCCGGGCCAAGGATGCGCCGCAGGCAACAAGGCCACCTTCACAACAGATCTGATGGTACCTTTCAGTTACGACAAAGGCTCCAACGGGACTCTGCCTGACTTCATTACAGGCAACATAAAGTGGCCCAATATAAGCAGCGGTGGCGAGTCTGTTCGGTCATTGGATCTATGGCATTCGGCTCTCAATGGTCGAGGACGTTTCTATGCCGTGGACAAAGGGGAAGATCTTGCAAAGGCTTTTCGCGATATTTTCCAGCAAATCAATACACAGGTTGATCCCGACCTCACTTCTACCGCCACTAGTGGTTCCAATGTTTCACGTACCGACGTCGGTAAATTCACCGGCAATTACGAACCGAAGAATGCATGGAAGGGTTTCGTGATCGCAGAAACAGTGAAAAAAGATGGTACCACTGTGCCTGCTATAAGTTGGGATGGGAAAAATACAGCTGATAAGCTGGACGACGCCACTTTTACGGTCAGCAGTCGCGTCATTCTGAGCTGGAGCGATCAGTGGATCAGCACCAAAGACAAGGGCGGGGTGCCCTTCAAATGGGCCAGCGATCAAAGCAACCTCAGTACCGCACAGAAGAACCTGCTGGGCAAAGACCCGGGTGATCCCACCGTGATCGTCGCCACCAACGGTCAGAATCGGCTCAACTTCATTCGCGGGGATCGCATTCTGGAAGGTTCCGAGACCAGTGGCTACACCGCAGCAAAACCCTTCCGCGAGCGCAAGAGCCGCCAAGGCGACATTATTAATTCCGTGGTATGGTACTCCGGCCCCCCGGTGAGCAATTACCCACTCAAGGGCTATAGCGCCTTCACGCGCGCCAACAAATCCCGGACACCCATGCTCTATGTGGGTGGCAACGATGGCCTGCTGCACGGCTTTTCAGCCACAGACGGCACAGAGAAAATTGCCTACGCCCCACGTGGCGTGCTTGCCAACCTTCCTCTGCTGAGCGATCCCACTTACAACAATAAGCACAGATTTTTTGTGGATGGTTCACCCATGACTGGCGACGTAGATCAAGGGCAACCAGACCCGGCCGATCCCGCCATCTATGTGCCCGATTGGCGGACTCTTCTGGTAGGCACGATGGGTGCCGGAGGCAAAGGCTACTTCGTGTTGGATGTAACTAATCCTGCCACCGCAGATACGCCGGCCGGCCTCCCAGGCTTCTCGGAAGGAAATGCCCAAAAGCTGGTGGTGCTTGACCGCACCAGAGGCACCGAAACCGCCCCCAACTGTGCGGCGATGACTGGCGCTCAAAAGACCGCGTGCGATAAAGCCGTGGATGAGGATAAGGACATCGGCAATATCACGGCCCGCCCTGTGCTGGATGAGAACAACCCTATGCGCACCACCCAGATCACGCGCATGAACAATGACCGCTGGGCCGTGGTCATGGGCAACGGTTATAACAGCACTAATCAGCGGCCCGTTTTGTTGATTCAGTACCTGGATGGCAACAAGGAACTGAAACGCATTGCCGCCGCGGCTTCCGATACCGTGGGCACTGGCGAAGCCACTGACAACGGTTTGGCGACGCCGCGCTTGGTTGATCTGAACGGCGACAGCCGCCCCGATGTTGTGTACGCTGGCGACAACCGGGGCAACCTTTGGAAATTCGACCTGACGGACATCGACGACGCCAGTTGGGGCGTTGCTTTGGGTGGACAGCCGCTCTTTACGACCACCGGCCCTGCGACACTGGGCAGTACTCGCGCCCGTGTGGACATTGCTGGCTCTATCAGACAGCCAATCACCGCCGCCCCCACGGTGCGTGCCAATGATCGCACCATGACCATCGGAACGGGCTCTAGCGCCAAGACCTTATCAGTAGGAGGCATGATGATCGCCTTTGGTACAGGCCGCAATGTCACCAAGGCAGACGAGAACGATTCAAATGTGCAATCCTTGTACTCGGTGCTGGACAACACTCGTTATCGCGTTGTCGACACAACGAAGGGCAAACGTCTTCAGGTGCACCCGGGCGCCGGTACCTGCCCCAGTGGGAGCGACTGCATTCCTGCTCCGGTGCCTTTGGGCGTAGGAGTAGTCAACGCTAAGCTGGCTGCCCAGAAAATTACCGCTGTGGATGCCAACTACGCCACTGTGGACATCACGGATGAATTGAAAAAGGACACCTGGGTCAATTTCAATGGCTGGTACATGGATTTGCCAGCCGTCGGCGAGCGGTTGCTGAAACCCATGGAGTTCTATGACGGCAGCAATGTATTGGCTGTGTACTCTCAAGTACCAGCAAAGGGATCGGATATAGACCCTAACGTGGAAAGCTGCGAATCCAATACGGTGGACGAAGAACGTCAGTACCTCACTCTTGTCAACATCATGGACGGCAAACGACCCACGGTGCAGATTCTCGACTCTGACAAGAACGGCACGTTTTACACCCCTCCTGGAGGAGGTAGTCCAGTATGCACTACATGTGGCGATGACAAATCCGTGTCGCGCGCATCGGTGACCAAAGGCTCGCACACGCTGATCAAAAAAGAAACCGGAGACAAGTGCCAGAATCGGGATATCGATGCCAAGGGCAATGGTTTCAACATGCAGTGTATGCCCGAGCAATCACTGCGCCCAAGTTGGCGCCAACTGAAGTGAGAAATTCATCATGAACCGACCTCTGCGAAAAGCGCAGCATGGCTTCACCCTCATCGAACTTATGATCGTGGTCGCCATCGTTGGAATCCTCTCGGCCATTGCTTATCCCAGCTATACCGAGTACGTTCGGCGCGGGCATAGAGCAGAGGCCCGCGCCGGGCTGCTGCAGGCACAGCAATGGCTAGAACGAGCCTCGACTGCAACAGGTGTCTATCCCACGGTCCTGCCGAACAATCTGCAATGGCGTCTTGCAGGTGGTACAGCCGATCCGACAAAGCGCTACACCATTGGTTTTCAGGCAGGCAATACCAACGCTGTCTTCACCTTGGTGGCCACCCGCAAGGCCCCTGGTCCCCAAGCTACAGATCGCTGCGGAGATTTCACTTTGACCAATACGGGCACGCGCGATGCAATCAATCGCGATGCAAGCATTACCGCAGCAGACTGCTGGAACAAGTAAGCACTGCGCTACCATCCTGGAGCAATGACCATTACAGCGCTCCACTATGCGAACCAAGCGCTTGGGCTAGCCGCCCAGGCGCTTTTTCTTTCCAGCCCCAATCCTCGCGTTGGTTGCGTCATCACCGCTCCCGACGGTGAGGTGCTGGGCCGAGGATTCACTCAGCGTGCTGGTGGCCCCCATGCAGAAATCATGGCGCTGCGCGATGCCGCAGCAGCTGGCCGCGACGTGCGCGGTGCCACCGCCTATGTCACCCTGGAGCCATGCTCTCACCATGGCCGCACCGGTCCATGCTGCGATGCATTGATCGAAGCCGGGATTGCAAAAGTGGTGGCATCCATCACCGACCCCAACCCTCTGGTCGCAGGCCACGGATTCGAGCGATTGCGGGCGGCGGGTATCGAGGTTGTCGTGGGCCCAGGGGCAGAAGAATCACGCGAACTCAACATCGGTTTTTTCAGCCGCATGGTTCGGGGCACGCCATGGGTGCGGCTCAAGACGGCAGCGTCCCTGGACGGCACCACGGCGCTTCACAACGGCGCCAGCCAGTGGATCACCTCGCGCACGGCGCGCGCGGATGGGCATGCCTGGCGGGCAAGGGCCTGTGCCATTTTGACCGGCATTGGCACCGTGCTGGACGACAACCCCCGCCTGGACGTCCGGGAAGTACCTACACCCCGCCAGCCCCATGTGGTCTTGGTGGATAGTCAATTGCAGCTGCCCCCGCATGCCAACCTGCTGATGGGCGGACGTGATTGCCTTGTCTACACAGCCAACACAAGCAAGGAAAAGAAGGCTGCCTTGGAAGCTCGCGGTGCCACGGTGATCCATCTGCCCAATGCAATCGGCAAAGTGGATCTGGCAGCGATGCTGAAAGACCTTGGCCAGCGGGGAATCAATGAGCTGCATGTGGAAGCAGGCCACAAGCTCAATGGATCCCTCGTCCGAGAAGGCCTCGTCGATGAACTGCTTGTGTACTTGGCCCCTCGCCTGCTGGGCCCCGGGCTGGGCATGGCGAACCTGGACCCGCTCCATGCGCTGGCGGACGGGCTTGCGCTGCAGTTCACATCCGCAGAGATGATCGGACCGGACCTTCGCGTCCTGGCACAGGTCCAGGGTCGGGATAGTTTTTAATCCGGCCCTCGCGATCGCCTTCGGCCGCACCGCCCCAAGGCAGTGCAAAAGCCACGCACCAACCTCTGGCGCGCTTCTTGCTTCAATTTGGTGCAAATCTGGTGCACCCACTCAAACCGCACCAGAACGGATCAATTTACTGCAAGAGGACGTTATGGAAGCACTCAAACAGGGCACGGATGCCCTGTTCATTCTTCTGGGGGCCATCATGGTGCTGGCCATGCACGCCGGTTTTGCCTTCCTGGAGCTGGGCACGGTCCGCAAGAAGAACCAGGTGAATGCGCTGGTGAAGATCCTGGTGGATTTTTCTGTGTCCACGGTCGTGTACTTTGCCGTGGGGTACAGCGTGGCCTACGGCACGCACTTTTTCGTGGGGGCCGAGTCGCTGGTGCAGCAAAGCGGCTATGCACTGGTGAAGTTCTTCTTCCTGCTTACCTTTGCAGCGGCCATTCCGGCCATCGTGTCCGGGGGGATCGCGGAACGCGCCAAGTTCTGGCCGCAGCTCATGGCCACGGCGGTCATCGTCGGCTTTGTGTATCCATTCTTCGAGGGCATTGCCTGGAACCAGCATTTTGGCGTGCAGGCCTGGATCAAAGGGTTCGCCGGCGAGGAGTTTCATGATTTCGCAGGCTCCATCGTGGTGCACGCGATGGGCGGCTGGATCGCCCTGCCTGCCGTGATCCTGCTGGGCTCCCGCGCCAACCGGTATCGCAAGGATGGCGCCATCTCCGCGCACCCGCCTTCCAACATTCCGTTTCTGGCGCTGGGCGCATGGGTGCTCGTCGTGGGCTGGTTCGGCTTCAATGTGATGAGCGCGCAGACCGTGGACAAGCTTTCCGGCCTAGCGGCGGTGAACTCCCTGATGGCCATGGTCGGCGGCACGCTGGCCGCCCTGGTGCTGGGCAAGAATGACCCCGGCTTCGTCCACAACGGCCCGCTGGCGGGGCTGGTGGCGGTGTGCGCGGGCTCCGACCTGATGCACCCGCTGGGTGCGCTCGTGGTGGGTGCGGTGGCTGGCGCCATTTTTGTGCTGATGTTCACGCTCACGCAGAACCGATGGAAGATCGACGACGTGCTGGGTGTCTGGCCGCTGCACGGCCTGTGCGGCACCTGGGGCGGGCTGGCGGCGGGCATTTTTGGCAGCAAGGCGCTGGGCGGGCTCGGCGGGGTGAGCTTTTCCGCCCAGCTTGTCGGCACCGCCCTGGGCGTGGCCTGGGCACTGGCGGGCGGCTTCGTGGTGTATGGCATTCTCAAAAGCACGGTCGGCCTGCGGCTCTCGCAGGAAGAGGAGTTCGACGGTGCGGACCTGTCGATCCACAAGATCAGCGCCACACCCGATCGCGAAGTGAGCTGGTAGCCGCCGCGGCGCCAGGGCACCGCACCGCGATGCGCCCGCATCCACCCGATCGCCACCGTGGCTGCGTTGGCGCCGCGTCTGACAAGCGCGAGCGGCGCCGCACGGTCACAATCGCGCCATGCCTGCACTGCCCCCTGCTCCCGCCGCTCCAGCGCCGTTCCTGGGCACCACCGCCCGCTATGGCTGGCTGGCCGTCCTGGCCATGTGCATTGCAAGCGCCATCACCGGCTGCGCCGGCCTGCCCAAGGATGTGGACCGGCCGGTGTCGAGCGCATTGGCGTCGCCTGCGGACACGGCCCTGGGCCAATTGGTGGAAACGCGCCGCGCGTCGGTGGGCGGCCGCCATCCTTCCGGGTTCCTGCTGCTCAGCGGGCCCCAGGCGGCCTACAGCAGCCGCCTCGCCCTGGTCGACGCCGCACAGAAGACGCTGGACCTGCAGTACTACGCCATCCACGCTGACGCCAGTACCGAGCGCCTGCTGCTGGGCGTGATCGCGGCGGCCCAGCGCGGCGTGCGTGTGCGTGTGCTGCTGGACGACTTCCACAGCACGGGGCGCGATGCGCAGGTCATGCGGCTGGCCTTCGTGCCCAACATCGAGATGCGCATGTTCAACCCGCTCACGGGTGCGCGCGGCTCGCCCCTGGGGCGCATGCTGGGCGCGCTGGGGGACTTCTCCCGCGTGCAGCAGCGCATGCACAACAAGCTCTTCATCGCCGACAACGCCATGGGCGTGACGGGTGGCCGCAACCTGGGCGACGCATACTTCGGCAACGCCGATTCCGGCAACTTTGTGGATCTGGACGTGCTGGCGGCCGGGCCGGTGGTGCAGGACCTCTCCCGCAGTTTCGACAGCTACTGGAACAACGAGCGCGCCTATCCCGTGCAGTCGCTCGTCACGCAGCAGGAGCTTGACACCCTGCGCGAGCGCACGCGCACTTCCGACGCGGCGCGGCGGGACCGGATCGCCGGCCAGGGCGGCACCCTGGCGCCCGACAGCCAGCCGGTGCAAGACGGCAGCCAGACCACCACCGCGCAACGCGCCCGCATCTGGGACTACCAGCCCATGGACCTGGCGCAAGCGCAGTTCACCTGGGCCCCCGCGGCGGTGCTGGTGGACAAGCCCGCCAAGATCCCCCCAGACGGTACGTCCACGGGTGCGCTGCCGGAAAAAGCCCCCGCCAGGGCATCCCCCATGGCGATCACCTCGCGCGGGCCCCGTGCGGCGACGGCTGGCGCCGTAGCATCGGCGCCAGTGCCTGCACGTGCCACGGACACCGCCAGCGGCACCCTCCCCGGCCCCAACCCACCCACCACCGCCTCCGCCGCGCCCGGGGTGCCCGGCGCCGAAGCCCTTGATGCCCAGACCGACACCGTGGTGGACGGCCTGCTGCAGCTGATGGGCCAGGCACGGCAGGATCTGCTCATCATCTCGCCCTACTTCGTGCCCGGCCCGGACATGAAACAGGCCTTCGCGGCGGCGCGCGCGCGCGGCGTTCGGGTGCGGGTGCTCACCAACTCGCTCGCCTCCAACGATGCGCCCATTGCCCACGCAGGCTATGCGCGCCACCGCCCCGACCTGCTGGCCATGGGCGTCGAGCTGTATGAGATGCGCAGCGAACTCACGGGCGTGCTGCGGGGCGCCCTGGGCTCCACGGGCAGCACCGGCGGGGGCGGCAAGGCTGGCGCTTCCGGTGCCGTGGGCAGCTCGCGGGCCATGCTGCATTCCAAGCTTCTGATCCTGGATGGCCGCCTGCTGGCCGTGGGCTCGATGAACCTGGACATCCGGTCGCAGCGCCAGAACACGGAAATCGCGCTGCTGATCCGCAGCGGCGACCTGTCGCGCCGCGCCACCGCGCAGATCGAGGCCGCATTGCGCGAGGTCGCCTGGCATGTGCAGCTGAACGACGGCCACCTTGTATGGCGCGCGCCCGAGGGCAGCGGCCTGGCGGACGCGACGTCCGAACCCGACGCCAGCGCCCCGCTGCGGTTGATGCTGCAGCTCCTGGGCCCGCTGGCGCCCGACCACCTGCTCTAGGCACCTGTCCAGGCGCCTCTTTGCGGCACCGCGCCGCGATGCGCGGCTAGTCCCCGGCCCGCAGCGCCTCCACCCAGGCGGTGATCGCCCGCTGGTCCGTCATCGTGCGCACGTGCTGGTAGGCGGCCTCGGCTTCCGGAAAGCGCCTGCGCAGCAGATTGAGCCACTGCTTGAGACGCCCCGCGCGCTGGCGGGGCTCCAGGTCCTCGCACACCAGTTGCCAGAAGGCCGCGACGTGCGCCAGCAGGTCGCTCCAGGCCACCGTGTCCGACCCAGGCCGGCCCGCATCGGCCGCGCGGATGGCGCGGGCCAGCCCCGGGTCTGCCACCATGCCGCGCCCGAGCATGAGCGTGGCGCAGCCCGACACCTCGCGGCAGCGCAGCGCATCGGCCACCGTCCAGATCTCGCCATTGGCCACCACCGGTATCTGCACTGCCGCGCGGATGGCGGGAATGTGCTCCCAGTACGCCGGGGGCCGGTAGCCATCGGCCTTGGTGCGCGCATGCACCACCAGCTCGGCGGCGCCGCCCGCCTGCATCGCCTGGGCGCATTCGCGCATCAGCCCGGTGTCGTTGAAGCCCAGTCGCATCTTGGCGGACACCGGCAGGTGCGAAGGCACCGCGCGGCGCACGGCGGCCACTACGGCGGCGATGCGTTCGGGCTCCTGCAGCAGCGCGGCGCCGCCACCATGGCGGTTGACGACCTTGGCAGGGCATCCAAAGTTCAGGTCGATCCCCTCGGGCCCCAGGTCCGCCAGGCGGGCCGCGTTCTCGGCCATGCTGACCGGATCGGAGCCCAGCAACTGCGCACGCACCGGCACACCCGCGAGCGTGCGGCTGCCGTTGCGCAGCTCGGGCACATAGCGCAGGAACACCTTGTCGGGCAGCAGGGTGCCGGTGATGCGGATGAACTCGGAGACACAGCGGTCCACCCCGCCCACGCGGGTCAACACATCACGCAGCACAAAATCCAGAAGCCCCTCCATGGGGGCAAGCAGCAAGGTCATCGCGAGAAAGGCCGCCGCGCCCTGCGCCCCGCACGGGGCGCGGCCGGCACACAGCCAGGATATGAGTCAAAAAGGGCCGCAATGCTTGATGTACAAGCGCTAGCAGCTATTAAATATATAGCATCCACCCCCCAGGGTCCTGCACGCCGGGGAGCAGCTCGCCATTGTGCGGCAGCGAGGTCATCACCGCGTCACGGCGGACTGATGCAATCGCCGCCATCCACCCGTGAATGGAGGCTCCCATGCTGCTACAAAAAACCGAAAAAGCCCGCCTGGAACTCTTGCCCGGCGTCCGCACCCTGAGCCTGCGCGAGCGCTCTCTGCTGCTGCTGGTCGACGGCAAATCGCTGTCGGACCTGCAGGCCATGTACAACGGCATCGGCGCGCAGATCGTCGACAACCTCATGCGCCAGGGCTATCTGGCCGGCCCCGCGGCCGGGCTGCCCTCCGCCGCGCCCTCGCCCAGCACCGCGCCACCGGGCGGGCCATCGGTCCAGCGCCCGGAGCCTGGCGAATCTCTGCGCTCGCTCGCCGGTGCGCGCATGTACCTTTTCGACACCTGCGAGCGGCTGTTCGCGCGCCGCGACCCCACGCTGGCAGAGCAGTTCCGCCAGGCGCTGCGCGCCGCCAAGGACCGCACGAGCATGCTGGACGTGGGCGAGGCCATGTTCGAGGAAGTGGCGCTTGCCGCCGGTGCCGAACGGGCCGCGAGCCTGCGCGAAAGGTTCGAGCAGCTGCTGCCCCGGCACGCGCAGTCCTAGAGGCCCCGGGGCAATGGAGTGGAGACGGGCCGGGCCGTCCGTCAGGCGGCGGCCAGGCGCCACAGCGACGTGACCTCGGCCGCGCGGGCCGCATGCAGCGCATCGCCCGCATCTGCCGCCTTGGCATGGCCCGGCTTCACATCGTGCCGGCCCCGCACCACCAGCCCCGCATCGGCAATCCACTGCAGCAGCTGCTCACGCGGGCGCAAGCCCAGGTGCTCGGCCAGGTCCGACAGGATCAGCCAGCCTTCGCCGCCTGGCTCCAGGTGCTCCGGCAGGCCCGCCAGGAAGCCCTTGAGCATGCGGCTGCCTTCGTCGTACACCGCGTGTTCGATGGGCGAGCTGGCGCGGGCCGGCACCCAGGGCGGGTTGCACACCACCAGCGGCGCGCGCCCCGGGGGGAACAGGTCGACCTGCAGCAGTTCCACCTGGGCAAGCACACCCAGGCGCTGCAGGTTCTCGCGCGCGCAGGCCAGGGCGCGCGGGTCCTGGTCGGTGGCCACCACGCGCTGCACGCCACGGCGCGCCAGCACCGCAGACAGCACCCCGGTGCCCACGCCAATGTCAAAGGCCAGTGTCTTGGTGGGCAGCGCCGTGTCGGCCACCAGGCCCACATATTCGCCGCGCACGGGCGAGAACACGCCGTAGTGCGGGTGGATGCGGTTGAGCGGCGGCGCACCCAGGGCGGGCACTTCCACGCCTTTCTTGCGCCACTCGTGCGCGCCCACCAGGCCCAGCAGCTCGCGCAGCGTGGCCACCGAACGCTCGCCCGTGGCCGGGCCCCAGGCCTCGGTGCACGCCTGGCGCCAGTCGGGCGCACGGCGCAGGTCGATGCCGTAGTCGCCTTCGAGCGGGATGAGCACCGACGCCAGCACCCGCGCGCGCTGCGCCTGCGCCTGGCGGTGCAGGTGAAAGGCCTCGGCCGGGGTGGCGGCAGCGGCTTTGTCGGCCGCCCTGGCGGCGGACTTGCGGGGTCTGGCCGACTTGCCCCCCTTGCCGGACCTGGAATCGGCCCGGCGCATCAGCGCCTGCAGCAGCATGCGGGCGTTCTGAAAGTCGCCCTGCCACAACAGGCCGGTGCCTTCACAGGCCATGCGGTAGGCCGTGTCTGCGGCCAAGGTATCGTCGGCGGTGACGACCCGGCGCGGGGCCGGGGCACCGCTCTCGGAGCGCCACTGGACTTGTTGAATCTGGCCCTGGCGGCTCCATTCGATCATAGGAAGAAGTGTGGGCATCAGATTGCTATTGCTTCGGGCGTTAACAGCAGCCCGTGAAACTGGCGCGGCCCCTGCCAAGGCCGCCGCGCAAGGGCCGCCCCGCCGCGCTGGCGGCGTCCCCCTTCCCGCGCAAAGCGCGAGAGAAGGAGGAAGCGACGAAGTCGCTCAGGGGGTGGTTGTTCATCCTACGCGTTGATGGGGCGCTTCAGGCGCACTTCTTCGATCTTGACGCCCCCCACCACGGCCGTCTTGGCGGTGGAGAGTTCGCGCTTGAAGCCTGCCAGTTCGTGGAACCGGATGGCGCGCTCGTTGCGCAGGGGCACCCACGCCGTGACGTTGGTGCAGCCTTCTTCCTGCAGGCCGTCGCGGGCGGCATCCCACAAGGCCAGGCCCACGCCCTGGTTCCAGTGGGTGGGGGCGGCGTAGATGGCCCAGATTTCACCGGTGGTGGGGCGGGATTTTTCATCGCGCGAGCGGTCGTAGCCCACGAAGCCGACGATCTTCTCGCCGTCCACGGCCACCTGGACCTGGGGCTCGCAATATTCGATGGCCTCGCGCCAGTAGGCCTGGCGCTTTTCGACCGACATGGATTTCAACTGCTCGTCTGGCACCAGCCCTTTGTAGACCTCTTGGGCTGAGACGGTATGGATCTGGGCAATGGCTTTGGCATCGCGAAGCGTGGCGGGACGAACCTGGATACTGGACATGGAAAAACCGAACGAAAACGGGGAATGAAAAAACGAAAGGACCGGCATTGTCGCCGCAAACGGTTTTTACCCTTGTACGGCCCCCTGCCCGGCCCCCCATTCACGCCCTGTCCACCCCCTGCGTCCACCGCGTCCAGCCAGGGCTGGCACACCGCTGATGCTGCATCGCAGCACGCTGGCAGCCCTGCGCGCGTCAGGCCAGCGCCATGGAGCCCGAGAGCGAGGCACCGGCCGCGGCGGCGGCGGCACGCTGGACCAGCGCACGCTTGTTGCGAGGGCGCGGCACATGCACCGCCGGGGGCGTGCCGTTGATGGCCGCAAGGCCCAGCACCAGCGTGACCGTGCGCGACCCGTCCTCGCGTTCGTCGCTGGCATAGGCCCGGTAGCTGCCATTGCCCTGCGCATGGCTGCGCTGCACGGTGTGAAATGCCACGCGCGCCCCGCTCACGCGGTGGCCGCCAAAGGGCAGCACGCGCAGCCGCGCATCCCGGTCCAGCGCCAGGCCCAGGTTGCCGGGGCGGTTGACGAGGTCGGTGCGGATGGCGCGCCATGTGCACCCGTCGTCCGTCGAAAACTGCCAGGTCCCGGCCTGGGCGTCCAGGTGCTCGATCACCACCCCGGCCGATGCCAGCATGCCAGGGCAGTTTTCCTCCACGATCCGCGCCACCGTATTGCCCCCCAGGCCCGAGGAGGCCGTGCCATGCCCTCCCCCTGCGGCGGCCGGTCGTCGCTCATCGCGGTGGTGGGACGCATCGGGGGAGGCTGAACCATCGAGGAAGGCATTGGCTGTCATGGGAGCACCTTTGAGAAACGAAGGATGAAGACGAGGTTTGCGCATTGGTGCGCACTCCAGGTGCTTTTCAATGCTTGACGGAAAGTCTAGAAAGTGCATAACCGGGCGTCCATCGCACAAATGGACTAGTCCGCAACAGCGTGTTGTGCGCAATACTTGCCGTATGACTGCCCGCCTTTTGCTTGTGGATGACCACAACCTGTTCCGCACAGGCCTGCGCCTGATCGTGCAGGACCATCCGAGCGTCGGCACGATTGCGGAGGCGGGCTCCATCGCCGATGCCTGCGCGCAGCAGCTGGCGGACACGGATCTGGTGCTGCTCGATATCCAGTTGCCCGGCATGAGCGGCCTGGACGGCCTGCGCCTGCTGCGCCAGGCCTGCCCCAGGGCCCGCATCGTCCTGGTCTCGGCCAGCGTGGCGCCCGATGCGATCCACGAGGCGCGCGCGCGCGGCGCCGATGGATTCCTGCCCAAATCCGCCAGCGCCGAAGACATCCTGGAAGCCATCACCTGCGCCCTGTCGGGCCAGCCGTGTTTTCCGATCAACAGCGGCAACAGCGCCACCACGCGCGGCCCCGACACGCCCTCGCTGACCGCGCGCCAGCTCGACGTGCTGTCGCTGCTGTGCACCGGCAAGCCCAACAAGGTCATCGCGCGCGACCTGGGCCTGAGCGAGAACACGGTGCGCGTGCACGTGGCCGCCATCTTCGCGCAGCTGGGCGTCAACAGCCGCAGCGCGGCCTTGCTCGCCGCGCAGCGCCTGGGCCTGTCCACCCCCCAGCTCCATGACACACTCTGAGGCCCTGCGGGGGGCGCCTGCCGCCGATGCCGTGCTGCCCCCCACCCGCTGGGGGTGGCCGGTGTGGGAGCGCGACGAGGTGCTGCGCGAACAGGTGGCCCTGCTGCGGCAAAACTTCCCGATGACGCTGCTGGCGTCGCTGGCCACCGCCCTGGGCACGCTGTGGGTCATGGCGCGGGTGGCCGACACGCAGGCCATCACGGTCTGGCTGGTGTCGCACACGCTGGTGGTGGCCGGGGTGTACCTCACCCTGCGCAGCATCGCGCCCTTCACCGACCCGGCGCCGCAGGCGGCGCGCAAGCTGATCGCCTGCATGGCCGCCATGGGCCTGAGCTGGGGCAGCCTGGGGTATGTGGTGCTCTACTGGGGCACGTCCGACAGCGTGATCTACGCCATCGGCATCATCAGCACGGTGTCGTCCGGCGCGCTGGGGCTGGGCGCCCCCCTGTACCGCGCCTATGTCACCTACCTCACCTGCGCGATCGGCGGCGTGATGATGGCCGTCGCCCTGGCCGGCGGGCCCGTGATGTGGCCCGCGCTGTTCCTCACGGGGGTCTACTACGCGCTCACCGGCATGCAGGCGCGCACCGCCGACCGGGCCACCCGGCGCAGCATCGCGCTCAAGCTGGAGAACGACCGGCTCGTCAACGAGCTGCGCGCCGAGTCGCAGCGCGCCCTGGCCGCGCAGGGGGCCGCCGAGCAGGCCGACCGCGACAAGTCCCGCTTCCTGGCCGCCGCCAGCCACGACCTGCGCCAGCCCCTGCATGCCATGGGCCTGTTCCTGGAGTCGCTGCAGCGCAGCCCGCTCAACGACCACCAGCTCACCGTGCTGGGGCACGCGCATGCGGCCTCGGGCGCCGCCGCCGAGATGCTGACCACCCTGCTCGACTACTCGCGGCTGGAAGCCGGTGTCGTCAAGGTGCGGCCCGAAGCCTTTGCCGTGCAGCCGCTGCTCACGGCGCTGGAGCAGGAATTCGGCGTGCAGGCGGATACGGCGGGCCTCGTGTACCGCACGCGGGAGACCTCGGCCGCGGCCCATGCCGACCGCTCGCTGGTCGGGCTGGTCATGCACAACTTCATCTCCAACGCCCTGCGCTACACCGCCCGGGGCGGCGTGCTGATCGCCTGCCGCACACGCGGCAAGCGCCTGGCACTGGAGGTGTGGGACACGGGGGCCGGCATCCCGCAGCACCAGTGGGAACACATCTTCAAGGAGTTCCACCAGCTCGGGAACCCCGAGCGCGACCGGCGCAAGGGCCTGGGGCTGGGCCTGGCCATCGTGCAGCGGCTGGCGCGGGAGATGAACACCTCCGTGGAAGTGCTCTCCCAGCCCGGACGGGGCTCGGTGTTTCGGCTGTGGCTGGACCGCTGGCAGGGCGCGCTGGAAGACGACACCGCCCCCGCTCCGGATGCCCGAAGCCTTGCGGGCCTGAAGGTGCTGGCCATCGACGACGACGAAGCCGTGCGCATCGGGATGCAGTCGCTGCTGCAAAGCTGGGGTTGCCAGTGCATCACCGCGGAATCGAGCGCCGATGCGCTGGAGCGCCTGGAAGACATCACGCCGGACATCATCATCACGGACTTCCGCCTGCGCCACGAAGAAACCGGCAAACAGGTGCTGCAGGCCCTGCGCGCCTACCTGGGAACGCCGGTGCCCGCGATCATCATGACGGGGGACACATCGCCCCAGCGCCTGCGCGATGCGCAGTCCACGTCAGCGCTGCTGCTGCACAAGCCCGTGTCCACGGGCCAGCTGCGCAGCGCCATGGTCCAGCTCATCACGCACCCTCAAACCGCCAGCACGATGGAGCCCTTGCCGCCGGACGGCGGCACGGAGGCTACAGCCAGCGCCGCAGCAGCCCCATGACCTGGTCGAACTTCGCGCCGTACGGCGGATAGAACAGCGAACCCATCGCCCAGCGCGACTGCACCAGCACGGATTTCTGGTGGCAAAAGCGCAGAAAGCCCTGCTCGCCATGGTAGGCGCCCCAGCCGCTGTCGCCCACGCCGCCAAACGGCAGGTTGTCGTGGGCAATGTGCATCAGCGTGTCGTTCACCGTCACGCCGCCGCTCACGGTGCGGCGCAGCACGTCGTCGCGCACCGCTTCGCTCTGGCCGAACCAGTACAGCGCCAGCGGGCGCGGCCCGGCATTGATGTGGGCAATGGCGTCGTCGAGCCGTTCATAGGAAATCACGGGCAGGATGGGGCCGAAGATCTCCTCCTGCATGAGCTGCATCTGGGACGTGGCCCCGAACACCAGCGTGGGCAGCATCTGGCGGCTGGCGCCATCGCCCAGCGTGCCCACGGTGTGGACGACAGGCTTGCCCTCGGCCGGCTCGATGGTCTGCACCTCGGCGCCCTGGGTCTGCGCCTGCTGCAGCATGGTGCGCAGGCGGGCATGGTGGCGCGCCGTGATGATGGAGGCGTAGTCCGCATTGCCCTCGATGGTGGGAAACAGTCGGCCCACGGCGGCCCGGTAGGCCTGCGCGAACTCCCCCTCGCGGCCCCGGGGGAGCAGCACATAGTCGGGGGCAATGCAGGTCTGGCCGGCGTTGAGCAGCTTGCCGTGCGCGATCTTGAGCGCCGCGTCCTGCATGTCGCAATGGCCGTCGATGATGCACGGCGATTTGCCGCCCAGCTCCAGCGTGGTGGGCGTGAGGTGCTGCGCCGCCGCCTGGGCCACCTTGCGGCCCACGGCGGTGGAGCCGGTGAACACCAAGTGGTCGAACGGCAGCGACGCGAACAGCGCCGACAGGTTCGCATCGCCCTGCACCACGCAGAACTCGTCGGGCGAAAAGAACTGCGCCACCAGCAGCGCCAGCTGCGCCGAGGTGTGCGGCGTGAGCTCGCTGGGCTTGAGCATCACGCGGTTGCCCGCCGCCAGCGCGGTGATGGCGGGCGCCAGGGCCAGCTGGACGGGGTAGTTCCACGGCGCGATCACACCGACCACCCCCAGGGGCTGGCGCTGGATCCAGGCACGGGCGGGCTGCAGGTACAGCGGCGTGCGCACTTTCCGGGGCTTCATCCATTTCGCCAGATGGCGCAGCGTGTGCGACAGCAGGGTGCGCAGCACGAAGAAATCGGCCACCTCGGTCAGGCGCGGGGACCGCATGCCGAAATCGGCCTGCACCGCTGCCGCCAGCACCGGGCCGTGCTCGTCGAGCATCTTGGACAGGCGCAGCAGCCGCTCGCGGCGCACCAGCAGCGGCACATCGACATGCTCGCGGCTGGCCTGGCGTTGAAGATCGAAGTGGGCGTGGATATCGGCAGGTGTCATGGTCGGATCATAGAAGACGCCCCGACAGGCGCGCCACGAAAAAACCGGGGAGGCAGGGCGCGGACGGGCCGCGCAGGCGGCGGCGCTGCGCAGTGCAAGAAGGCAGGGTGCGGCGCCGGGTCAGCGCACGTCCCGCGCCTCGACGTCGGTCACCTCGGCGGCGCCGGGCAGGATGCCGCCACGGCGCGACGCGGCCGCGGCCTCGCCGCCGGCATCGTCGGGCGCGGGCGCCGGGCCACGGCGGCCGGACGACCAGCGCTCGGTGGAGCGGAACACGGTGCTGAAACCCGTGCGGGGGTCCATGCGCATCACCCAGGGGGTCACCGGCTGGCCGGTGAGGCGCGCCCAGCCTGCGCGCAGCGCCCACACCAGCGCCAGCACCATCACGGCGACCAGCAGGCTGGCGAACAGCACCAAGCCCATGGCGATGACCACCACCCGCAGCAACAGGCGCACAACGCCCGCAACAAATTCATTCAAACGACACCTCTCCTTCACAACTTGGGGTCGGGATTGCAGCCCTGGCCAGCGCCGCAATCCCTTTCCCGGCCCACATCACTCCTGCGGAGCCACGCCGAACTGGAACACACCCGGCTCCAGCACGGGGTTCACGGTGACCGGAATCACGCTCTTGGGCGGGAAACGCCCTTCCAGCAACAACTTGGACAGCGGGTTCTCGATGCGCTGCTGGATCGCCCGCTTGAGCGGCCGCGCGCCGAACACCGGGTCGAACCCCACCTTGGCCAATTCTGCCAAGGCCGCATCCGACACCTGCAATTCCAAATCCATCTTGGCCAGCCGGGATTGCAGCAGCTGCAGCTGGATCCTGGCGATCGAGGCGATGTGCTGCGCGTCCAGCGCGTGGAACACCACGGTCTCGTCGATGCGGTTGAGGAACTCGGGCCGGAAGTGGTTCTTGAGCTCGCCCCACACCGCTTCCTTGATGTCCTCGGAGTCCTGTCCGACCATGGCCTGGATCAGGTGCGAGCCGATGTTGCTCGTCATCACGATCACCGTGTTCTTGAAGTCCACGGTGCGGCCCTGGCCGTCGGTCAGGCGGCCGTCGTCCAGCACCTGCAGCAGCACGTTGAACACATCCGGGTGGGCTTTCTCCACCTCGTCGAGCAGCAGCACGCTGTAGGGCTTGCGGCGCACGGCCTCCGTGAGGTAGCCACCCTCCTCGTAGCCCACGTAGCCGGGCGGCGCGCCGATCAGGCGGGCCACCGAGTGCTTTTCCATGAACTCGCTCATGTCGATGCGCACCAGGTGGTCCTCGCTGTCGAACAGGAAGCCCGCCAGCGCCTTGCACAGCTCGGTCTTGCCCACGCCCGTGGGGCCCAGGAACAGGAACGAGCCCGTGGGGCGGTTGGGGTCACTCAGGCCCGAGCGCGAACGGCGGATGGCGTTGGCCACGGCGGCGATCGCCTCCTCCTGGCCCACCACGCGTTCATGCAGCTTGGCCTCCATCAGCAGGAGCTTGTCCTTTTCGCCCTGCATCATCTTGGCCACCGGAATGCCCGTGGCGCGGCTCACCACCTCGGCAATTTCTTCGGCACCCACCTGCGTGCGCAGCAGGCGGCGGGTGGCTGGGGCGCCGTCCTTGCCATCCTCCTGCGCCTGCGCTTCCTTCAGCTGCTTTTCCAGGTCGGGCAGCTTGCCGTACTGCAGCTCGGCCACCTTGTTGAAGTCGCCCTTGCGGGTGAATTCCTCGATCTGGAACTTGAGCTTGTCGATGGCTTCGCGCACGTGCGCGCTGCCCTGCGCCTGGGCCTTTTCGGACTGCCAGATCTCGTCGTAGTCGGCGATTTCCTTTTGCAGCTTGGCGATCTCTTCCTCGATGAGCGCAAAGCGCTTTTGCGAGGATTCGTCCTTTTCGCGGCGCACGGCCTCGCGCTCGATCTGCAGCTGGATCAGGCGGCGGTCGAGCTTGTCCATCACCTCGGGCTTGGAGTCCATCTCGATCTTGATCTTGGACGCGGCCTCGTCGATGAGGTCAATCGCCTTGTCGGGCAGGAAGCGGTCGGTGATGTAGCGGTTGGACAGCTCGGCCGCGGCCACGATGGCCGGATCGGTGATGTCCACACCGTGGTGCACCTCGTACTTCTCCTGCAGGCCGCGCAGGATGGCGATGGTCGCCTCCACGGTGGGTTCGCCCACGAGGATCTTCTGGAAGCGCCGCTCCAGCGCGGCGTCCTTCTCGATGTACTTGCGGTACTCGTCGAGCGTGGTCGCGCCCACGCAGTGCAGCTCGCCGCGCGCAAGCGCTGGCTTGAGCATGTTGCCCGCGTCCATCGCGCCCTCGGCCTTGCCCGCGCCCACCATGGTGTGCAGCTCGTCGATGAAGACTATTGTTTGCCCCTCGTCCTTGGCCAGTTCGTTCAGCACGGTCTTCAGGCGCTCCTCGAACTCGCCGCGGAACTTGGCGCCCGCGAGCAGCGCCGCCATGTCCAGCGACAGCACGCGCTTGTTCTTGAGCGACTCGGGCACCTCGCCGGCCACGATGCGCTGAGCCAGGCCTTCGACGATGGCCGTCTTGCCCACGCCGGGCTCGCCGATGAGCACCGGGTTGTTCTTGGTGCGGCGCTGCAGCACCTGGATGGCGCGGCGGATCTCGTCGTCGCGGCCGATCACGGGGTCGAGCTTGCCGATGCGCGCGCGCTCGGTCAGGTCGATGCAGTACTTGGCCAGGGCGCCGCGCTGGCCCTCGGCCTCGGCACTGTCCATCTTCTGGCCGCCGCGCACCGCATCGATGGCGGCTTCCAGGCTCTTGCGCGTCAGGCCGTTGTCCTTGGCGATCTTGGCGGCCTCGCCCTTGCTGTCGATCACGGCCAGCAGGAACAGCTCGCTGGCGATGAACTGGTCGCCGCGCTTGATGGCCTCCTTCTCGGTGGCCTGCAGCACGCGGCCGAGCTCCGGGCCGCCCTGCACCTGCTCGTTGCCCTGCACCTGGGGCAGGCGCTTGACGGCGGCCTCGGCCGCTGCCAGCAGGCCGGGCACATTGGCGCCCGCGCGCTGCAGCAGCGCCTTGGGGCCGTCGTCCTGCTTGAGCATGGCCACGAGCATGTGCACGGGCTCGATGTAGGCGTGGTCATTGCCCAGGGCGATGCTCTGGGCATCGCTCAGGGCTTCCTGGAACTTGGTGGTGAATTTGTCGAGACGCATGGTGGATGTCCTCCGAATTGCAGAGCACTTGAGGCGGGGTATGCCTGATTTCAAGACACTGCCCCTGCCCACCGATTGACCTGCGTCAGCGAATCATCCAGCCGATGGCTTCCCCATTAGCTACCATTTTTATAGCTGCCAGCGCTTTACCATCAAGCGCTAGCGGCTGATTTCTCTCGAAACTCCGGACCAGGTACCGGCCCAGTGGGCCCGCAGGGCCGTGCGCCGGCCGCCCCGCAAGGCCAGCAACCCCAGAAGGGCAGCCAGCCCACCCAGGCCCCCGGCCGACAGCGTGGGGATCGCCACCGGACCAGGCGCCAGCAGCACGGGGACGACAGGGTCGTTGATGGTGCCATCCTGCGCGCCAAAGCTGTCGTCCCCCCAGCCACCGTCCGTCACATCGTAGGTGACGGTGTTGCCGCTGATCTGCAGGTTCACGGGGTCGTAGTATCGGCTGGAGGAAGGGCTGTCGGGTGTGGGCCCGTACTTCTTCACGGTGAAGCCCGTGAGGTCTGGAAAGGTCACCGCCACACGCACCGTCTCACCCGGCTGGCAATGGATGAGCCGCAGGCGGAACGCCCCGTGCGGCAAGGTGGCGCCGGGGTACGGCGCCGGCGCCGCCACCGGGCCGGTGCCCGCCAGGTCCAGCTGGCAGCCTGTGCTGCCATCCACCACGCCCACGTTGACGGGCCCCGACCCGGTGTTCGTGGGTGTGGGCAGGGTTTCAAAACGCGCCTGCACGGTGCAGGCGGCCGTCACCGCTGCCGTGGTGTAGGTGCTACCGGCCAGGCTGCCGCCACAGCCCGCCACGGACGCGATGCGGTAACCCGCGCCGGGCGTGACGGTGAAGGCCTGCGTCTGTCCCTGCGCCACGTCGACCGTGCCGGTCGGGCCGATGCTGCCACCCGAGCCCGCCAGGGCCGTGACCGCGTGCCGGACCGTCTGGTCGCGGACCACGGTGATGGTGTACGTCCGGCGGGCCACGCCGTTCTGCGCGAGCACCTCCACCTGGATCACATTGGTACCCGGCACCAGGGCCAGGGGCGGCGTCGCGGAGCCGCTGGCCACGGGCGTGCCGTTCACGGTGATGGAGGCCCCGGCATCGGCGGCGACGGGCGTCAGGGAAAGCGCGGTCACCGCATGCGGCACGCCAGCCGCATACGCCGCCACCTGCGGCTGGAACGCGGGGCTGAGGACACCCTGCGACAGCGCCAGGGACGCCAATGCGGCATCGGCCGACGGGGAGGCATTCATCAGCACCGTGATGCCCGCGATACCGTTGGCAATGGCGACGTCCGGCCTGCCGTCGCCATTGAAATCGGCCACCGCCATCTGCTCGGCCGTGCCTCCGGTGAACCGCGCGACAGGCAGGCCCAGCGCGCCCACCCCGGCCTGCCCGCGCAGGATGGCGATCCCACCCGACGCGTCGGCGCCCACCACGTCGGGCAGCCCGTCGCCATCGAAATCCGCGGCCGCGAGCGCCTTGGCCGCGAGCCCTGCGCCGTACTGTCCCACCACGCCCAGCGCCTGCCCGGGCGCCGCGGCCAGGGACGCGATCTGCGTGCCGGCGGCCGTGAACACCCCCGCCCGCCCCGCGACGCCCCACCCCGCGACCGCGCCCAGCGGGCCGGCCGAGACAGGCAGGTAGACCGGCTCCAGCGGCTGCGAAGCGGCGGACAGCGAAGTGCCCACGGTGCCCGCCGAGGTCGCGGCCACCAGGTCGGTGCGCCCATCCTGGTTGACATCGACCGGCGCGAAGCCCCGCACGCCCTGCCACACCGTCATGTCCAGCATGTCGACGGCGCCTTGGGGCGTGACGCCCACCCATCGGATGGCTTCGAGCGAGCTGGTCGTCTCCAGCGCCCACACGGCGGCATGGGCAGGGTAGCCCGGCCCGCGAAATGTCCCGGTGACGATCGACCTGGGCGACAGCCCGGTAAAGAAACCCTGGCCCGCCAGGGAGAAGTCGCCCGCCCCCCGGCCCAGATAGACCATGACGCTCCGGTCGGTTTCGCTGACCACCGCCAGGTCCGTGTGGCCATCCCCGTCGAGGTCGCCAGCGGCCAGCGCGCGCACCTGCGCCCCGGTATCGAGCCGCGTGGACAACACGAAGCCGCCCTGGCCATCGCCCCGCAGGATCCAGACGCTGGATTCATCCGCGTAGGCGACGGCCAGGTCGATCCGCCCGTCCTCGTTGAAGTCGGCCACCGCCACCGCGCGCGCGTCCCGCTCGGGGATGCCGTAGCTGCGTGCGGCGGCAAAGTGGCCCGCGCCGTCTCCCAGCAACCGGACCATTCGCCCGCCCCACCCGTTGGCCACGGCAATGTCCGGGTGGCCGTCGCCGTTGAAATCGGCCACCGCCAGGGTGCTTTCGTCATCACCCACCGAGTACTCCTGGCCTCCTGCGTTGAAGCCGAACCCGCCACCGGCGAGGCCGGGCCACACCACAACGGTGCCGCTGGAGCGCGCGAGCACCAGGTCCGCCCGTCCATCGCCCGTGGCATCCACGATGGCAGCGCTCGAGAACCATCCGGGGGAGCCCACGCCGCGGCGTGAAAAGTTTCCCGTGCCGTCCCCGGTCAGGAGGATCGGGCTGGCCGAGGTGTTCTGCACCAGCGCCAGGATGTCCAGGTGGCCGTCTCCGTTGGCATCGCCGACGGCCACGAAAGGCACGTACTCATCGCCCGTCAGGCGCTGGGCCGCCGCGAAGCCGCCCGCGCCGTCTCCCCGCAGCCAGAAGACGCCATCGCCCGAGCCCACCACGATGTCGGCATGCCCGTCTTCATTCCAGTCGCCCGAGACGATGCGTGTCGTCGACACGCCCATGCCGATCTCCGTGCGGGGACGCCCATCCAGCCGGCCTGTCCCGTCGCCCCACAGCACCGAAACCCCCTTGGCCGCGCCCGAGAAGACCGCAACGGCCACGTCCAGCCGCCCGTCGCCATCGAAGTCCGCCACCGCCAGGCCATAAGGATTGGGGCCGGCGCCGAAGGCGGTTGCTGCAGACAGCCCGCCATGGCCGTCGCCCAGGCGGACCGTGACGGTGCCTTCGTTGAAGCTGGCCACCGCGATGTCCAGATGCCCATCCCCATTGAAGTCGGCCGCCACCAGGCCGTAAGGGGCCGCGCCCACGCCGAACGAACCCGCGGCCGAAAAGCCCGCAGCGCCGCCGGTATTGAGCAGGATCCTGACGGTGTTGTCTTGCCGGTCCACCACGGCAAGGTCCGGCTGGCCGTCTTCATTGAAGTCGCCGCGCGCCGTCTCGCCGAGCAGCCCCCCCAGGGAAAGGCTGCTGGCGGCGACAAAGGCCACGTCGGCCTGGGCCGGACCCGAAAGCGCCAGCATGAGCCCCACGGCCGCCAGGCACCATCGGCACGCGCGTGAAAATGCCCGCGCTTGAAGTTCCATGACACATTCCTCCCTGTCAGCCCTCGCCGGGCAGAAGAAAGGTGCCAGCGGGACAGCAGGCGATTCTCAAAAGGGGACCAGCGCCGCACAAGTCCAAAGATTGCATCGATCTGCGAAACCGCCGGCCTGGCGCGCGGCTGCAGCGCCGGCAGCAGGGGCATTCCGGCCGGCCGGCGGGTGCGTTCAGGCGTTGGTGGCCACGATGCCCCAGCGCGCCAGCGCAGCGTCGTCGCTCACCCGCGCGTCCACCCAGCGCGCGCCCTGGGCGGTTTCTTCCTTCTTCCAGAACGGGGCCTGGGTCTTGAGGTAGTCCATGAGGAACTCGCAGGCCTGAAAGCTCTGGCCCCGGTGGGCGCTGGTCACGGCCACCAGCACGATCTGGTCCAGCGGTTGCAGCAGCCCCACGCGGTGGATCACGCGGGCGCCAAAGATGTCGAAACGCCGGAACGCCTCCTCCACCATGGCCTCGATGGATTTTTCGGTCATGCCGGGGTAGTGTTCCAGCTCCATGGAGGACACCTGGTCGCCTTCGTTGCGGTCGCGCACCGTGCCCACAAAGCTGCACACCGCGCCCACGCCCTTGTTCTCGCGGCGCAGGGCGGCGATTTCGGTGGACAGGTCAAAGTCCTCGGTCTGGATGGAAACGCGGGGCAAGGTCATGGCAGAAGCTCTCTACAGGGCGAATGGCGGCAAGGCGGAATGGCGCGGCGTGGCCGCTTACGGCGAACGGTGCAGCCGTGGCGCGGCCAGCAAGGCACGCTCTTCTTCCACCACCTTGTTCAGCTGCGCCAGCGCGGGCGAAGGGGGCAGCTGGGCCAGCAGGGTCTGCAGCCGGGTGACGTCGCCGACGGTGGGTGCCACCTTGATCTGCGCGATGGCGGCGGGCAGGTTGCCGCCGCGGACCAGCGCCAGCACCTTGGAGGGCCATTCACTTTTGTTGCGTGCCATAGATTGGTAAAAAGGTTTGTCTGTACGATTCGCCCGCACTGTACCCTTACTGCAGCCACCCTCGCACCTTAAGCCCATGGCCACACAAACGATCGAGACCGATCTCTACAAGCTCTACCCGTCCCCGCGCAACACGGTCCGCGATGTGTTCAAGCACCAGGTCTTCGTGCCCCACCCCTACGCCATCATCGACCTGGAGGTGATGGAGCTGGCAGGCAAAACCACCCTGTTTGGGGCCTGCCGCCTGTCGGACATGAAAATGGGCCAGGTGGTGACCTTCGAGCTGGCCGCAGACCAGGCCAAGTTCGAGCGCCTGTTCACGCCGGACTGAAACAGCAACCCTGCACCGCAACACGCGCCATGGACCTGCAAGAATCCTTCGAAGCGCTCGACTCCCAGGCTCCGGACACCTACACCCAGGCCGTGGAGGCCTACTGTGACGGCATCCTGCGCCTGCACTGGAACGAACGGCTCATCAACAAGATCTTCGGCCGGGCGCTGCAGTCGCACGCGGCGGGCCGGCTGGTGGTGCAGCACTACCAATGGCAGCTGCGGGGCGCGCCCCGCCCCACGCTGACGCTCCTGCAGCAACGCATGCCGGGGGGCGCCCGCACGCTGGCCACGTTCTTCGCCGTGCTGCGGCTGGCGGGCATGGTGGCGGTGGACACCGATCCCGCCGACCGCCGGCTCCGCTACCTCGCGCCCACCCCCCGGCTGCTGGACGGCCTGCGCACCTGGGTGCGGCACCACCTGCACTGCGCCGAGGCCCTGGGCGCCCTGCCCGCGGGCCATGCGCAGCGGCTGGACAGCGACGCGGACTACTTTGCCGCCTTTCTGGCCGGGGCCGACCACATCCTGGATCGCCTGGCCGAAACCCGGGGCCGCTTCGGCGGCTGGGACTGGTTTGACCAGCGCGAAGGCGGCGGGCGCATTGCCATGCTGCTGCTGCGCGAACACTGCCGGGTGCACCGCCCCGGCGATGAAGGGCCCACGCCGTTTGCCCTGCGCGCCAGCGAGCTTGCGCAGCGCCTGGGCTTTTCGCACTCGCATGTGCGCAACCTGGTCAACGAGGCAACGGCGCAGGGCCACCTCACCCAGGACGCCCCCCGGGGCCTGGTCGCGCTCACGCCCCGCTTTCAGGCTGAACTGCAAATCTGGCTGCAACACCTGCTGGGCTGGTTTGCCGAGACAGCGGCCATGGCGCACAACCACCTGCAAACCTGCTCGCAAGCCCCCGCGCACCACCAAGCCGCGGATATGCAAAGCCCCTGACTGAACCGCTCTGGCGGGCATTTTTTTCTGCCGCCTGATCGATCCCACCACCTACCCAGCCATGTACGACGACAACCAGATCCACGTGCCGCCCTCCTTCATGGCGGTGTACACCGACACCCGAGGACGCCTGACGGAAAAGGCAGACGGCGTGCGCGCCCGCTACGAGCTGTGCGAAGACCTGGCGGGCCACCTGGTGGAACACGCACAGACGCTGTACCACGTGCAGGCGCCTTCCGAGGCCGAGATCCTGCGGCGCATCCATGCGGGGCTGTGCACCCTTGAATCCGGCGTGTCGGTGCCCGAGGCCACGTGGATCGTCACGCGCCTGGCCGAACTGCTGGCGTGGCCATGCCCCGGGCTGGTGCCGCCCCAGCCTGAACCTGCACACGATGCGGCCCAGCCACCGCAGGCAGGCTGACCACTCCTGGGACACGGCAGGCGCTTCGCTATACTGCGGCGCATGTCCACACACACCCCCTTTGCCATGACCGCCGCACCTGCGGTGGCGTTGCGGTGCGTGGGCAAAGCCAAAAAACCAGAGCTCATCTGACCGGAGCTGTGGTTCCGTCCGGATGAGCGACGGAACCACCTGGTAGAGAAATTCCCTTTTTTCTTTTCTCTTTTCACTCCCCGGCATTCCGCACGCACTCCCTCCGGACGGTTCTTCCCCTGGTCGAACCCTGAAAGGATGCTTCGCATGTCTGCCACCGATACCGCCACCTCCCACCAGCCCCCGTTCAGCGGGCTCTGGATCGCCCTGGTCACGCCGTTCAAGGACGGCGCCGTGGACCATCCGGCCCTTGCCGCCCTCACCGCCCGGCTGTGTGCCGACGGTGTTTCGGGCTTCGTTGCCTGCGGCTCGACCGGTGAGGCTGCGGCCCTCGACAAGGCCGAGCAACTGCAGGTGCTGGAAACAGTGCTCAGCGCCGCACAGGGTTTGCCCGTGGTGATGGGCGTGTCGGGCTGCCACCAGGGCCAGGTGCTGGAGCAGGTGCAGGCCCTTGCGCACTACCCGGTTGCGGGCCTGCTGGTGTCCGCCCCCCACTACATCCGTCCCTCGCAAGAAGGCCTGCTGCACTGGTTCCGCACGCTGGCCGACGCCAGCGCGGCGCCCGTGCTGATTTATGACATTCCTTACCGCACGGGCGCCACGCTCACCACCGAGACGCTGCTGGCGCTGGCGGGGCATCCACGCATCCAGGCCATCAAGGACTGCGGCGGCAACCCCGCCAAGACGCAGGCCCTGATCGCCGATGGCCGGCTGCAGGTGCTGACGGGCGAAGACGCGCAGATCTTCCATACGCTGGCCCTCGGCGGCGCGGGTGCCATCTCTGCCTGCGCGCACTGGCAGACACCGCGTTTCGTGGAGTTGATGGCCCTGCTGCGCCTGGGCGATCTGCCCGCGGCCCGCGACTTGTGGCAGGCCCTGCAACCCTGGGTGGACGCGTGTTTTGCAGAGCCCAACCCTGCCCCGCTCAAGGCCATGCTGGCGCACGCAGGGGAGATCTGCAATGGCCTGCGGGCACCCATGACGGCGGCCTCTGAGGCATTGGAGCAGCGCCTGCGGGCGCTGCCTGGCGTCAGCCGCCCGTAACCGGAGGGAAAAACGCCACCTCGGCCCCCTCGGCCAGGGTGGCGGATTCGTCGCTCAAGGTCTGGTTGAGCGCCATGCGCACCGCCCTGCCGCGCGCCAGGCTGCTGGCGTGGGCGCCGCCGCGTGCGATGAGTTCGTCGCGCAAGGCACCCAGCGTGGTGGCGGAGGTCTCCAGTGCCTCGCTGCCCTGCCCGATGGCCTCGCGGATCGAGGCGAAGTAGCGCACGGTGATCTTTTTCATCGCCGGGCCGCCCCAAGATGAAAAGCGGCCCCCTCGGGGGGCAGCGACCACACACAGTGGAGAGCGTGGGGGTGGTTTCTCATGACAACAACTCCGCAAAGGAGATAAATCGCACCGTATCGCCAGATGCAATGGTCTGGCCCGCCGGGTTGTCCACCACGCCATCGCCCCAGGCGGCGGAGGTGAGCACGCCCGAGCTCTGGTTGTTGAACAGCTCCAGCCCCCCCGCCGCGTTGTGCCGCACGCGCAGAAATTCGCGGCGTTTGTCGGCCTTGGGCCAGGTGAAATCGGCGCGAGCAGCCAGGGATTGGGGAGCGACGTCGTGCACACCCTGCAGGCGCAGCACAAACGGCCGCACGAGGAGCGCAAAGGTCAGGAAGCTCGACACGGGATTGCCCGGCAAGCCCATGAAATGGGCCGCACCAATGCGGCCATAGGCGAAGGGCTTGCCGGGCTTCATGGCGATCTGCCACAGGTCCAGCGTGCCCAGCGTCTCCACGGCGGGCTTGATGTGGTCTTCCTCGCCCACGCTCACGCCGCCGCTGGTCAGGATCAGATCGTGTGCGGCACTCGCCTCGCGCAGGGCGTCGATGGTGGCGTCGCGCCGGTCGGGCACGATGCCAAAGTCGGTCACCTCGCAGCCCAGGCGCAGCAGCATGGCGCGCAGGAAGAAGCGGTTGCTGTTGTAGATGGCGCCAGGGCGCATCAGCTCGGGCGGAACCTCGCCGGGCATGACGAGTTCATCGCCCGTGGAGAACAGCGCCACGCGGGGGCGGCGGGCCACCTGCAGCTGGTGCAGCCCGATGCTGGCGGCCAGCCCCAGCTCGGCCGGGGTGAGGCGTGTGCCGGCCGGCAGCACCACGGCACCCCGGGTGATGTCCTCGCCCGCACTGCGGATCCATTGGCCCCGCCGGGGCACGGCGTTGATGCGCACCTGGCCCAGGCCGTCCTCCATGGCCAGGGCTTCGCAGTCTTCCTGCATCAGGATCGCATCGGCCCCGGCAGGCACGGGCGCGCCCGTGAAGATGCGGGCGGCGCTGCCCGGCACCAGCGGATCGCCCGCGCTGCCCGCCGCAATGCGCTGCGACACGGGCAGCACCACCCCCACGGCTGCCACATCGGCGCAGCGCACCGCGTAGCCGTCCATGGAGCTGTTGTCCTGCGGGGGCACCTGCAGGGCCGAGACGCAGTCCTGCGCCAGCACGCGGCCGTCCGCATCGAAGGTGGTGACCGTCTCGGTGCCCTGCAGGGGCGCGGCCTGCGGCAGCAGGTCCTCCAACGCTGCGTCGAGGGGCTTCAAGGGGTTGTTCGGGCGGTTCATGCGAGACCCGCTCCATAGAGTTCGCAGTCGTAGTCGAAGCGGTGCTGGTTCTCGATCAGCCAGTCCACCACCTGCCCCGGCGCGTTGAGGTCCAGCAAGGGCAGCTGCGTGGACACGGGCAGGCCCCGCGGTGCATCGGTGGCGATGGCGACCACGAAGTCGTCCTCGGGGTAGCGCACGGGCTTGGCCACCTGCCCGGGCTCGGGTGCACGCCACACCTCCACCTTGAGCAGGTCGCTGTCCTTGAAGCCCTCCACCAGCACCCAGTCCACGCCCGGGTACAGCTCCGCGATCAGGTGGTGCACGCTGAGCGTGGCGGGCCGCTCGAACTCGCGCACGAGCATGAGCCGCTTGTCGGAGGCCGCCACCACCTCGAAGGCGCCTGCCTCGCGGTGGCGGTAGGTGTCCTTGCCCGGATGGTCGAGGTCAAAACTGTGGTGGGCATGCTTGACCACCGACACGCGCAGCCCCCGCAGCCGCAGCTCGGGAATCAACTGCTCGACCAGCGTGGTCTTGCCACTGCCGGAAAAACCGGCGAAACCGACAACCTTCATCCACTGCTCCTTGGTTAGCTATTGTATTTATAGCTGCTAACGCTTATCAGACAAGCGCCAGGGGCATTTTTCATATCAAATCAAGCCATCCAAAGCCGTCCACCGCCTGCGCAGCAGCACAACGTCCCTGGATTGTCTGGCCACCCGCCTACAGGGCTGGCGCGCAGTGGCGCTCGATGTATTGCTTCACCAACTGCACGTTGGCAGGCAGGACATGCACCCGCTTGGGCAGGTCTTCGATGCCCGCGAACTTGGCGGGCCGCTCGGGCGCATGGCCCAGGGCTTCGACGATGGTTTCCGCGAACTTGATAGGCAGCGCGGTCTCCAGCACGATCATGGGCACGCTGGCGTCCTGGTGGTGCTCGCGCGCCACCTTCACGCCGTCGGCCGTGTGGGTGTCGATGGTGACGCCATGGCGCTCATAGTTGTCCTTGATGGTGGCCAGGCGGTCGGCATGGGTGCTCTTGCCGCTTTCAAAGCCGTACTTGGTGGCGGCCTCGGCAAACAGCGGGTCGGCGCTCAAATCGAACCGGCCATATGCGGGCAGTGCTTTGGCAAACAACGCGTTCGTGCGCTGGCCGTTGCGGCCCAGCAGGTCGAAGATGAACCGCTCGAAGTTGCTGGCCTTGCTGATGTCCATCGAGGGGCTCGATGTTTCGTGTGTATCGGCCGCGGCGCGCACGCGATACGCACCAGTGCGGAAGAACTCGTCGAGCACGTCGTTCTCGTTGGTGGCCACCACCAGCTTGTCGATCGGCAGGCCCATCATGCGCGCCACATGGCCGGCGCAGACGTTGCCGAAGTTGCCCGAAGGCACCGTGAAGCTGACCTTCTGGCTGTTGTTCTCCGTGGCCTGGATGTAACCCGCGAAGTAGTACACCACCTGCGCCAGCAGGCGCGCCCAGTTGATGGAGTTGACGGTGCCAATCTTGTACTTGCGCTTGAAGGCCAGGTCGTTCGAGACGGCCTTGACGATGTCCTGGCAGTCGTCGAACACGCCTTCGATGGCGATGTTGTGGATGTTCTCGTCCTGCAGGCTGAACATCTGCGCCTGCTGAAAGGCGCTCATGCGGCCATGCGGGCTGGTCATGAAGACACGCACGCCCTCTTTGCCGCGCATGGCATATTCGGCCGCGCTGCCGGTGTCACCGCTCGTGGCGCCCAGAATGTTCAGCTCTTCGCCGCGGCGCTTGAGTTCATATTCGAAGAGGTTGCCCAGCAACTGCATGGCCATGTCCTTGAAGGCCAGCGTAGGGCCGTTGGACAGGGCTTCGAGCCACAGGCCGTCTTCGAGATGGCGCAGGGGCACGATCTCGCCCGTGCCGAAGACTTCGGCCGTGTACGTCTTGGCGCACAGGGCCTTCAGGTCTGCAGCGGGGATGTCGTCGATGTACAGCGACAGGATCTGGAAGGCCAGCTCGGCGTAGCCCTGCTCGTGGTAGGCCTTGCGCAGGCGCGTGAGCATGGCGTCGTTGACCTGCGGGTAGTGCTCGGGCAGGTACAGGCCGCCATCGGGGGCCAGGCCTTCGAGCAGGATGTCGCAGAAATGCTTGCGGTCGGCATGGCCGCGGGTGGAGATGTACAGCATCAGTTCAGTTCCTCTTTGCGGATGCGCGTGATGGGCGCCAGCACCGTGGGCAGGGCCTGCATCTGGGCGATGACGGCGTCCATGGTGCCTTCGCGGGTGTCGTGCGTGAGGATGATGAGGTCGGTCTGGGTGGAGCCTTCGCCGCCCACTTCATCGGCCTCGCGCTGCAGCACCGCGTCGATGCTCACGCCCGCCTCGGCCAGCAGGCCCGTGACCTTGGCGAGCACGCCGGCCTGGTCGGCCACGCGCAGGCGCAGGTAGTAGCTGGTGACCACTTCGCTCATGGGCAGCACCGGCGACGCGCCCATGGCGTCGGTCAGCGTGTGCGGCTGGAAGGCCAGGTGCGGCACGCGGTGCTCGGGGTCGGCCGTGTGCAGGCGCGCGATGTCCACCAGGTCGGCGATCACGGCGCTGGCGGTGGGCTCGCTGCCCGCACCCTTGCCGTAGTACAGCGTGGTGCCCACGGCATCCCCCTGCACCACCACGGCGTTCATGGCGCCCTCCACGTTGGCGATGAGGCGCTTGGAAGGCACCAGGCTCGGGTGCACGCGCAGTTCGATGCCCTTGTCGGCGCGCTTGGTGATGCCCAGGAGCTTGATGCGGTAGCCCAGTTGCTCGGCGTACCTGATGTCGGCGGCACCGAGCTTGGTGATGCCTTCGACATAAGCCTTGTCGAACTGCACCGGGATGCCGAAGGCGATGGCGCTCATCAGCGTGACCTTGTGCGCAGCGTCCACGCCTTCGATGTCGAAGGTGGGGTCGGCCTCGGCGTAGCCCAGGCGCTGGGCTTCCTTGAGCACCACGTCGAAGTCCAGGCCCTTGCTGCGCATCTCGGACAGGATGAAGTTGGTGGTGCCGTTGATGATGCCCGCGATCCACTGGATGCGGTTGGCGGTGAGGCCTTCGCGCAGCGCCTTGATGATGGGGATGCCACCCGCCACGGCGGCCTCGAAGGCCACCATCACGCCCTTGGCCGATGCGGCCGCGAAGATCTCGGTGCCGTGCACGGCCAGCAACGCCTTGTTGGCGGTGACCACGTGCTTGCCGGCCGCGATGGCCTCGAGCACCAGTGCGCGGGCGATGCCATAACCCCCGATGAGCTCGATGACGATGTCGATCTCGGGGTTGGCGATGACGGCGCGGGCATCGTTGACGACCTGGATGCCGGCGCCCACGACCGATCTGGCACGCTCCACGTCCAGATCGGCCACCATGGTGATCTCGATGCCACGGCCAGCGCGGCGGCTGATCTCGTCCTGGTTGCGTTGCAACACGTTGAATACGCCGCTGCCGACGGTGCCGATGCCCAGAAGGCCTACTTGGATGGGTTTCATAGCCATGGTGGTGGAGTAACTAAGGATTTTTTAAAGGAACCAGGAAGCGATGGGGTGCAGCACCAGGATCACCGCGTGACATAGGTGGGCAATTGCCATGCGCCACCGGCAAAGCCACGGCACATGCTGTCTCCGGATTCGCTGGCCAGCACAAAGCCCTGGCCATCGAACTGCCACTGGCGCACCCACCAGCAGTCGCCGATGCCGCGCCCTTTCATCGCCGAATGCACGCTGCCCGTGGCGGGGTCGAAGTCCCCGTCCACATCGGCCAGGAACACTGGCTTGTGGGGAGGCCGGTCGCTGGCGATCCAGAGCAGGCTGCTGAAGTTGTAGGCTCCCATGCCGCAGGGCAAGGACAGCAGCACCTTGCGCTCCGTCAGGCGGTGCACCTGCGCATTGGCCGGGTTGAACGGGTCGCCATTGCACTGGTCTTCCACGCTGGCACGGTCCAGCGCCGCGAGCAGGGGCTTGGCCAGGGCGGCATCCCCCGGGCGCGTGGGCAGCGGGCTCACGGCCTTGACCACCGGGGCCGGCACGGGTGGCAGGACGGAAGACTCGGGCCGCGTGCCACGGCGCACCAGCGCGCCCGGGGTGCCCACGCGGCCCTGGGCCTCGTCCATCTTGAGCAGCACGGCACTGGCCCCGGCGAGCGAGAGCGTCCACTGGTCCTTGCCAGCGCTCACGGTGGCCTCTTCATTCTTGAGCAGTTCCTGCAGCAGGCGGGGCACCTGGTCCGCGGGCACCTGCGGGGCGTCGCCTTTCAGCCCGGCCAGCGACAGCCTGCCCACCTTGAGGTGCAGCGCGGCGGGGCTGGCTTTTTCCGTGGACACCTGCAGATTGGCCCGCACCGGCGTGCCGGGCCCGGCTTCGCGCACCAGGAGGATGGAGACGGGCCCGGAGTCGCCGGACTCGGACTGGTAGCCCACGGCCCGGCAGGCGAGGGTGTTGTCGCATTGCAGGGCCCAGTCCTTGTGCTGGAAGCTGACGGCGCCCTTGCCATCCGCCTGCGCAGGCGGCAGGAATGCGGCGGCGAGCGCCAGCGCATACGCCAGGAACACCCCGGCACGGCAGGCAGCTGAGCGGATGCGCATGGAGCAGGCCTTCACGCGGCGGCGCGCCGCCTCACGCGGCCACCGAAGCCGCCTGCGCGCGCTTGCGGTATTGCTCCAGGAAGCGCGCCACGCGGCCGATGGCGTCGCGCAGGTCGTCTTCGTGGGGCAGGAACACGATGCGGAAATGGTCCGGCGCTGCCCAGTTGAAGCCCGTGCCCTGCACCAGCATGACCTTGGTCTCCTGCAGAAGCTCCAGGAAGAACTGCTGGTCGTCCGCGATGGGATAGACCGCAGGGTCCAGGCGAGGAAACATGTACAGCGCCGCACGCGGCTTCACGCAGGTGACGCCGGGGATGGCGGTGATGAGCTCATACGCCAGATCACGCTGCTTGCGCAGGCGCCCGCCTTCGTTCACCAGCTCGTTGATGCTCTGGTAGCCACCCAACGCCGTCTGCACCGCCCACTGGCCCGGCACGTTGGCGCACAGGCGCATGTTCGAAAGCATGTTCAGGCCCTCGATGTAGTCCCTGGCGGGCTTCTTGTCGCCCGACACCACCAGCCAGCCGGCGCGGTAGCCGCAGGAGCGGTAGCTCTTGGACAGCGAGTTGAAGGTGAGCGTGAGCACGTCCTCGCTCAGCGAGCCAATGGCCGTGTGCTTGGCGCCGTCGTACAGCACCTTGTCGTACACCTCGTCGGCAAAGATCACCAGGCCATGCTCGCGCGCGATGGCCACGATGCCCTTGAGCAGATCGTCCGAATACAGCGCGCCCGTGGGATTGTTCGGGTTGATGACCACGATGCCCTTGGTGCGGGGCGTGATCCTCGCGCGGATGTCATCGAGGTCCGGCATCCAGCCATTGGCCTCGTCGCACAGGTAGTGCACGGGCGTACCGCCCGACAGGCTGGCGGCCGCCGTCCACAGCGGGTAGTCGGGTGACGGCAGCAGCAGCTCGTCGCCGTTGTCCAGCAGCGCATTGGTGGCCATCACGATGAGTTCGCTGGCGCCGTTGCCCAGGTAGATGTCATCGAGCATCACGCCCTTGATGCCCTGCTTTTGCGTCTCGTGCATCACCGCCTTGCGCGCCGCGAAGATGCCCTTGCTGTCCGAGTAACCCGCCGAATTGGGCAGGTTGCGGATCATGTCCAGCTGGATTTCCTCGGGCGCATCGAAGCCGAACACGGCCAGGTTGCCGATGTTGAGCTTGATGATCTTGTGGCCGTCTTCCTCCATCTGCTTGGCCGCGTCCATGATGGGCCCCCGGATGTCGTAGCAGACGTTGGCGAGCTTGGCGGATTTTTGGACGGTTTTCATGCGCTGACGGTGGTGCAGTGGGGTCAGGTGGCGGCCAGAGCGGCTGGCACCTTGGCGAAACCTATAATTTGACCACAGATCACCACCGCTGCCGGGCCGTGCGCCCTTGCGCACCCGCTGCGCCAGCGCCTGCAACCCGCACCAACGCCCATGAAATTCCAGCCCGACCGCTCGAACGCACAGACCATCAGCGGCTACGGCCCCGGCTGGATCGGCATCGACGCGGAAAAGATCACCCACAGCGTCATCGTGGGGTCTGGCGGATTGCGCCAGGCGTGGCCGTGTGCCCGCTTCGAAGACCTGACGCCGGAACACTTCGCGCAGCTGGCGCAACTGGAGACGGAACTCATCATCTTCGGCAGCGGCACGCGCAACCGCTTTCCGCCGCCGGCCTGGCTCGCCCCCCTCATTGCGCGGAGGCTGGGCCTGGAGACCATGGACACGCCCGCGGCCTGCCGCACCTACAACATCCTGGCCAGCGAAGGCCGCAACGTGGTGGCCGCGCTGATCCTGGAAGACTGAAACGCCGCCAGAGGGCAGGCCGCCCGCCGGCGAAGACCCGGCTCCCCAGCCCCGCAGCGCCCCGGCAGCCCCTCCCTCCATACCCGCAGACGCCGACGCGGACACACTGTCTTACATTTGGCTGGCAATCGATTTCGGGGTAAAATCACCGGTTGCGGTCGGGGGCACTTCCAAGAGCAATAACACACCCGCTCCCCCGGCTTACCAACGACTACATCCTGAGAGATTGAAGTGATATGGCGATCGTTGTCAACAAACCCCTCCCTGAATTTGAAGCCAACGCAACCGGTGGTATCAAGGTTTCCAATACCTCCCACCTTGGCCAGATTCTGGTTCTCTACTTCTATCCCAAGGACAACACGCCTGGCTGCACGACGGAGGCCATGCAGTTCCGCGACAAGTACAAGGACTTCGTGAAGGCAGGCGCCGCGGTGTTCGGCGTTTCGCGCGACAACATGAAGTCGCACGACGATTTCAAGGAAAAGCTGGAACTGCCCTTCGAACTGATCGCCGACACCGAAGAGAAGATGTGCCACATGTTCGGCGTGGTCAAGAACAAGATCATGTACGGCAAGAAGGTCAAGGGCATCGAGCGCAGCACCTTCCTGATCGGCCCCGATGGCCTGCTGGTGCAAGAGTGGCGCGGCCTGAAAGTGCCGGGCCACGTGGACGAAGTCCTGAAGGCCGTCAAATCCATCAAGGCCCTGAAAAAAGCCGCCTGATCCGCACCTTGGGGCTTCAAAGCGACAACCCGCTGGTTTTGCCCAAGCAAGACATCGCGAGTAGGCATAATGGATTTATGCCCCTGGTTACCGCAACGCCTGCCCCCTGCCACCCCAAAGCCGCCTTGGTCTCCAGGCGGCTTTTTGCTTTCTGACCGTCTTTCCCATTACCGACCGAGGCCCCGCCACCATGCCCCTGCCCCCCGCCCCCAGCCGGCGCGCCGCACTCCTCGCGCCAGAAGCCTTTGAAGTCGCAGCCCGCCCCCGGGTGTCGCAAGCCTCCGCCAATGAACCCGTTGTGGCGCCACCAGCACGTGCGGCCACACCCGCTGCCCGCTCGGGGCGCAAGGCGGACAGCGTGGCTTCGGCCACGGCCGCACCGAGCACGGCACCCCTTGTCCAGGTGGAGACCCGCTCCCGCGCGCCGGAGCCCGCAGCCGTGCCCGCCTCCCGCCCGACCAGCACCCGCAAGGCACGCACCACCGGCGGCAACTCCGTGGCGGCCGGCGCTGCTGCCGCACCCGCCAGCACGCGCGGCAGAAAGTCCGCGCCGCAAGGTCCCACCAAGCTCTTCGTGCTGGACACCAACGTCCTGCTGCACGACCCGACCAGCCTGTTCCGCTTCGAGGAACACGACATCTTCCTGCCGATGATCGTGCTGGAAGAACTCGACGGCCACAAGAAGGGCATGACCGAAGTGGCCCGCAATGGCCGCCAGGCCAGCCGCACGCTGGATGCGCTGGCAGCCGCACAAGGCGCCGACATCGCGCGCGGCCTGAAACTTGACTCCACGGGGCAGCGCGCGGCCGGCGGCTGCCTGTATTTCCAGACCGCGCCCCTGGACTACAGCCTGCCCACCAGCCTGCCACCGGGCAAGGCCGACAACCAGATCCTGGGCGTGGTCGAGGCCCTGCGCAAGCTGCACGCCCCGCGTGAAGTGGTGCTGGTGTCCAAGGACATCAACATGCGCGTGAAGGCGCGCGCGCTGGGCCTGACGGCGGAGGACTACCAGAACGACAAGACGCTGGAGGACGGCGACCTGCTCTACGCCGGTGTGCTGGCCCTGCCCCCGGACTTCTGGGCCAAGAGCGGCAAGAACGTCGAAAGCTGGCAAAGCGGCGCGCACACCTACTACCGCATCGGCGGGCCCATCGTGCCGCAGCTGATGATCAACCAGTTCGTGTACTTCGAAGCGCCCGGCGAGCCCAGCCTGTTCGCCCGCGTGAGCGAGATCCGCGAGAAGACGGCGGTGCTGCAGACGCTCAAGGACTACGGCTCGGCCAAGCACGCGGTGTGGGGCGTGACCACGCGCAACCGCGAGCAGAACTACGCCATGAACCTGCTCATGGACCCCGAGATCGACTTCGTGACCCTGACGGGCACGGCGGGCACCGGCAAGACCCTGCTGGCCCTGGCCGCGGGCCTGACCCAGGTGCTGGACGACCGCCGCTACACCGAGATCATCATGACCCGCGCCACGGTGAGCGTGGGCGAGGACATCGGCTTCCTGCCCGGCACCGAGGAGGAAAAGATGGGCCCCTGGATGGGCGCGCTGGACGACAACCTGGAGTTCCTGGCCAAGGGCGACGGCGGCAATGCGGGCGAGTGGGGCCGCGCCGCCACCAACGAACTCATCCGCAGCCGCATCAAGATCAAGAGCATGAACTTCATGCGCGGGCGCACCTTCCTGAACAAGTACGTGATCATCGACGAGGCACAGAACCTGACGCCCAAGCAGATGAAGACGCTGATCACCCGGGCCGGCCCCGGCACCAAGATCATCTGCATGGGCAATCTGGCGCAGATCGACACGCCCTACCTCACCGAAGGCTCGTCAGGCCTGACCTACGCCGTGGACCGCTTCAAGGGCTGGCCACACAGCGGGCACATCACGCTGGCGCGCGGCGAGCGCTCGCGCCTGGCGGACTTCGCCAGCGAGGTGCTCTGAGTTGGCGGCGGGCTGGGTCGCGGCACTGAAACTGGTGCCCTGGGGCGACGTCATCGAGGCGACGCCCCAGATCCTGCAGGCGGCCAGGAAGCTGCTGGGCACCACGCAAAAAGGGAATGCCGATGCTGCGGCAGGTGCACTCGAGGGTGCCGGCGGCGAGCCCGCCATTCCGGTCGCGCTGCAGTTGCAGCATCTGCGGGACCGCGTCGCGCGGCTGGAGCAGGAGCAGCAGGAATCAGCGGTGCTGATCCAGTCCCTGGCCGAACAGAACGCCCAGGTGGTGCAGGCGGTGGAAGTGCTGCGCCAGCGCCACCGGCGGCTCACGGTGGCCATGGGTGTTCTGGCGGCCGGCTGCGCTGGCTTGCTGGTGTGGGCGCTGCGACAGTAAGGGCAACCACCACACAACGTCAGCAGCCACGCAGGCGTTGCACAGTCCCCTCACCCGGGCACTGAGAGAACGCTATCAATTCAATAGCTGCCAGCGCTTATACAACAAGCGCTGGCAGCTATTTTTATTAGAAATCGTCGCCCGAGCCCATCGCCAGGTTCTCGAAACGCGTCTGGTTCTTCTGGAAGAACAGTTTCACGGTGCCGGTGGGGCCGTTCCGCTGCTTGCCGATGATGACCTCCGCGACGTTGGGCTCCTTCGAGTCCTTGTTGTAGTAGTCGTCGCGGTAGATGAACATGATGATGTCGGCATCCTGCTCGATGGCGCCGGATTCGCGCAGGTCGGACATCATGGGGCGTTTGTCGGTGCGCTGCTCCACCGAGCGGTTGAGCTGCGACAGCGCGATCACCGGGCACTGCAGTTCCTTGGCCAGCATCTTGAGGCCCCGGGAGATTTCGCCCAGCTCGGTGGCACGGTTGTCGGAGCTGCCGGCCCCCGAGCCGCTCATGAGCTGCAGGTAATCCACCACGATCAGTCCGAGCTTGCCGCATTGGCGCGCGAGGCGCCGGGCGTTCGCGCGCAGCTCGCCAGGTGTCAGGCCCGGCGTCTCGTCGATGTGCAGCGACACGGTGCGCAGCTTTTCGATCGCCTCGGTCAGGCGGGGCCACTCGTCGTCGGTCAGCTTGCCCGTGCGCAGGTTGCCCTGGTTCACGCGGCCGATGGAACCCACGATACGCACCGCCAGCTGGGCGGCGCCCATTTCCATCGAGAAGATGGCGACCGGCAGGCCTTCGTTGAGCGCCACGTGCTCGGCGATGTTCACCGCGAACGAGGTCTTGCCCATGGACGGACGCGCCGCCAGCACCACCATGTCGCCCGCCTGCAGGCCCGAGGTCATGCGGTCCAGGTCGGCAAAGCCGGTGGGAACGCCGGTCACGTCCACCGGGTTGTCCGCCATCTCCTGCACCCGGTCGAGCAGGTCGATCACCAGGGTGTCGAGCGACTGGAAGCCCTGCTTGGTGCGGGAACCCTCCTCCCCGATCGCAAAGATCTTGGCCTCGGCCTCGTCCAGGATGCGCTCGACCGTCTTGCCCTGCGGGTTGAACGCATTGGTGGAGATTTCATCGCTGGCCGTGACCAGCTTGCGCAGGATGGCGCGCTCGCGCACGATCTCCGCATAGCGGCGGATGTTGCTGGCGCTGGGTACGTACTGGGCCAGGTTGTTCAGGTAGGCCAGCCCGCCCATTTCCTGCGCCTTGCCCTGGTTCTGCAGGTGCTCGAAGACGGTGATGACGTCGGCCGGCTTGCTGGCATTGATCAGCGCACCGATGGCCGAATACACCATCTGGTGCTCGTGCCGGTAGAAGTGGCTCTCCACCAGCAGGTCGCCCACGCGGTCCCAGGCGTTGTTGTCCAGCAGCAGGCCGCCGAGCACGCTGGATTCGGCCTCGATGGAGTGCGGCGGCACGCGCAGCTGCGCCACTTCACGGTCGGGCACGGGCGTGAAGCCATCATCAAGGGCAGGAAAGACGGCGGACATGGGCAACAGTTTCTTGAAAGCGGAAAGGGATGCGTCGACGGCCGGCTGGGCGCGTGGTCTGGCGGCAAACCGCAGCGCACGGCAAGCCTTGCATGCTAGCGTGTGCACGGCGCGCCGTCATGGCACAAGTCTGTGGATAACGGGTGGGCAGCCGGTGGGCAAGCCTGTATGGCGCAGTGGGGCCAAAAAAACAAAGGCCGCCCGAAGGCGGCCTTGCGACATTCCAGCTCCAGGGCCGGAAATGGCCGATCAGGCGGTTTCGCCGTAGACCGACACGGTCACTTCCACCACCACATCGGTGTGCAGAGCAACGTTCACGGTGCTTTCGCTCACGACCTTGATAGGGCCGTTGGGCAGGCGGATCTGCGACTTCGCGACCTTGTAGCCTTGCTTGTTCAGCTCTTCGGCGATGTCGTGGTTGGTCACGGAACCAAACAGACGGCCGTCCACGCCAGCCTTTTGCGTCAGCTTGACGGTGGTGCCAGCCAGCTTCTCGCCTTGGGCCTGGGCTTCTGCCAGCTTGGCGGCAGCTGCCTTTTCGAGTTCAGCGCGCTTGGCTTCGAATTCTGCCTTGGCAGCTTCGGTGGCACGGCGGGCGCGGCCAGCGGGGATCAGGAAGTTGCGGGCGTAGCCGTCCTTGACCTTGACGATTTCGCCGAGGTTGCCGAGGTTCACAACCTTGTCGAGCAGGATGATTTGCATGGGTTGTGCTCCTTAGATCTTGTGCTGGTCGCTGTAAGGCACCAGGGCCAGGAAGCGGGCGCGCTTGATGGCGGTGTTCAGCTGACGCTGGAAGATGGCGCGCGTGCCGGTCAGGCGCGCGGGGATGATCTTGCCGTTTTCGGCGATGAAATCGCGCAGCGTGTCGACATCCTTGTAGTCGATTTCTTCAACACCCGTCACCGTGAAGCGGCAAAAGCGCTTGCGCTTGAACAGCAGGGACTGGGTGTTGCGCTTTGGGCGCTTGTCTTTGTTGAACTTCTTGAACGTGGCCATTGCGGACCCCTTGCAAATTAATTTTGTTGAATATCCTGGATGTGGAGCACTGCGTTCTTGCCATTGCGCGGTGTGGCGAGGAATCCATTGAAAGTCCAGAGACTTCCGATGTTCTGCCTTGCCAGGCGCTCGGCCATCGCACCAAAGGCGACGGCTTTCATGGTGGCCTTGACCTCGCGGGGATGGCCTGCTTCGGTTTGCTGGGACTCGTGTTCGAGCCGCAGGGCGATGGCAGGCAATCCGGCAGGCGTGTAGCGCAAGGGTTCAGCCTCTGCGATACAGGCGGTCAAGACAACGCGGTTCTCCACTCCAACGAGGAAGGATCAGCGCTCGCCGCGCTCGCCGCCGGCCGCTGCGTATTCAGCTTGGCTGGCCTTGCGGGCTTCTTCGCGCTCGACGGTCTTCATCATGGAAGACGGACCGGTATCGGCCTTCTTCTTCTGAACCGTCAGGTGGCGCAGCACGGCGTCGTTGAACTTGAAGGCGTGCTCCAGTTCAGCCATCACGGCCTGGTCGGCTTCGATGTTCACGCACAGGTAGTGGGCCTTGGCCAGCTTGTTGATCAGGTACGCCAGTTGACGGCGGCCCCAGTCTTCCACGCGATGCACCTTGCCACCGCCAGCGGTGATCATGCCCTTGTAGCGCTCCAGCATGGCTGGAACCTGTTCGCTTTGATCCGGATGGATCAACAAAATGATTTCGTAATGACGCATGCATACTCCTTTTGGGTAAGACCACCTGCTGCGTCGTGAGCAGTGTGGCAAGGCAAAGCCGGCAATTATAGCCCGCTCCTGGCCGCTTGTACACTCAGGAGCTTTCCAAGAGCGGCATCCCTCCCGAAAATGCGGCCTTGTCGCGCCCTGGCCCTTGCAAATCCGCCGGGCGGGACGACATGCTTTACAGCAAAACACGCCGGGCATGGGCCCACAGCCACATGCCCCTTCGCCAGACCTTGAAATGCGCGGGCATGTCCCCACCTCCCGCGCGTACTACTGTTTGTTTATCCACTTTTAGACCACGACATGTCAGACACCAGCCAACCCATCCCCCCACAGAGCGCCCCCGCCCCCGAAGAAGTTGAAGCCGCCATGGCAGCCCACGCCTCCGACGAGCTGGCGCGGCTGCAGGGCGAGCTGGCCGAACTCAAGGCCAAGAGCGCTGACCTGGCCGACCAGTTCCTGCGTGCCAAGGCCGAGGCCGAGAACGCCCGCCGCCGCGCCGAAGACGAGGTCTCCAAGGCGCGGAAATTCGGCATCGAGAGCTTTGCCGAAAGCCTGCTGCCCGTGGCCGACAGCCTGGATGCCGCGCTGGCCATCAAGGAAGCCACGCCCCAGCAGCTGCGCGAGGGCGCCGACGCCACCCTGCGCCAGCTGACCTCGGCCCTGGAGCGCAACAAGGTGCTGGCCATCAACCCTGCCGCCGGCGCCAAGTTCGACCCCCACCAGCACCAAGCCATCAGCGTGGTGCCTGCCGAGCAGGAAGCCAATACCGTCGTGGCCGTGCTGCAAAAGGGCTACGTGATCGCCGAGCGCGTGCTGCGCCCGGCGCTTGTCACCGTCACGGCCCCGAAGTAAATCCTCAAATAAATCAGCACGGATGACTTGAACCCCCACGAGTTATCCACAAGTTACTAGCCATCCAAACCATTCCAGCATTCGGAGAAAAATCATGGGAAGAATCATCGGCATTGACCTCGGTACCACCAACAGCTGCGTGTCCATCATGGAAGGCAACACGACGCGCGTGATCGAGAACAGCGAAGGCGCGCGGACCACGCCCTCCATCGTGGCCTACCAGGAAGACGGCGAGATCCTCGTCGGCGCCTCGGCCAAGCGCCAGGCCGTGACCAACCCCAAGAACACGCTGTACGCCGTCAAGCGCCTGATCGGCCGCAAGTTCACCGAGAAGGAAGTGCAAAAGGACATCGACCTGATGCCCTACAAGATTGTGGCCGCCGACAACGGCGACGCCTGGATCGAAGTGCGCGGCAACAAGCTGTCGGCCCAGCAGGTGTCCGCCGACATCCTGCGCAAGATGAAGAAGACGGCCGAGGACTACCTGGGCGAGCCCGTGACGGAAGCCGTCATCACCGTGCCCGCGTACTTCAACGACGCACAGCGCCAGGCCACCAAGGACGCCGGCCGCATCGCCGGCCTGGACGTCAAGCGCATCATCAACGAGCCCACCGCCGCGGCACTGGCCTTCGGCCTGGACAAGCAGGAAAAGGGCGACCGCAAGATCGCGGTGTATGACCTGGGTGGCGGCACGTTCGACGTGTCCATCATCGAAATCGCCGACGTGGACGGCGAAAAGCAGTTCGAAGTGCTGTCGACCAACGGCGACACCTTCCTGGGCGGAGAAGACTTCGACCAGCGCATCATCGACTACATCATTGACGAGTTCAAGAAGGAGTCGGGCGTCAATCTCAAGAACGACGTTCTGGCCCTGCAGCGCCTGAAGGAAGCGGCCGAGAAGGCCAAGATCGAGCTGTCGAACTCGGCCTCGACCGACATCAACCTGCCCTACGTGACCGCCGATGCCTCGGGCCCGAAGCACCTGAACATCAAGCTCACGCGCTCCAAGCTCGAAGCACTGGTGGAAGAGCTGATCGAGCGCACCATTGCGCCTTGCCGCATGGCGATCAAGGACGCCGGCGTGTCGGTCTCCGACATCCATGACGTGATCCTGGTGGGCGGCATGACGCGCATGCCCAAGGTGCAGGAGAAGGTCAAGGAATTCTTCGGCAAGGAACCCCGCAAGGACGTGAACCCCGACGAAGCCGTGGCCGTGGGCGCCGCCATCCAGGGCCAGGTGCTCTCGGGCGACCGCAAGGACGTGCTGCTGCTGGACGTGACGCCACTGTCGCTGGGCATCGAGACGCTGGGCGGCGTGATGACCAAGATGATCACGAAGAACACGACCATCCCGACGAAGTTCGCGCAGACCTTCTCGACGGCTGACGACAACCAGCCCGCCGTGACCATCAAGGTCTACCAGGGCGAGCGTGAGATGGCCACAGGCAACAAGCTGCTGGGCGAGTTCAATCTGGAAGGCATTCCACCCGCATCGCGCGGCGTGCCGCAGATCGAGGTGTCGTTCGACATCGACGCCAACGGCATCCTGCACGTGGGCGCCAAGGACAAGGGCACGGGCAAGGAAAACAAGATCACCATCAAGGCCAACTCCGGCCTGTCGGAAGAAGAAATCCAGCAGATGGTGAAGGACGCCGAGCTCAACGCCGCCGACGACAAGAAGAAGCTGGAGCTGGTGCAGGCCCGCAACCAGGGCGAGGCCGCCGTGCACAGCGTGAACAAGAGCCTGGCCGAACACGGCGACAAGCTCGACGCAGGCGAGAAGGACGCGATCACCGCCGCCGTGAAGGCGCTGGAAGAAGTCCTCAAGGGCGAGGACAAGGCCGCGATTGACGAAAAGACCACGGCCCTGATGGCCGCCAGCCAGAAGCTGGGCGAGAAGATGTATGCCGACGCACAGGCAGCGCAGGCGGCAGCCGGCGCCGGTGCGGGCGACGCATCGGGTGGTCAGCAGGCATCGTCCTCCTCCAGCAGCAAGCCCGACGACGACAACGTGGTCGATGCCGAGGTGAAGGAAGTCAAGAAGGGCTGAACACGCCCCGTTTGACCCGAGCCGCCGCGCGAGTTTCCTGACAGGGGGGCTTGCGCGGCGTTCCTGTTCCAACCGGGCTCAGAAAGACCATGTCCAAACGAGACTTTTACGAAATCCTGGGCGTTCCCAAGAACGCCTCGGACGAAGAAATCAAGAAGGCCTATCGCAAGCTGGCGATGAAGCACCACCCTGACCGCAACCAGGGGGATGCGGCCAAGCCTGCCGAAGAGAAATTCAAGGAGGCCAAGGAGGCCTACGAGATGCTCTCCGACCCGCAAAAGCGGGCCGCGTATGACCAGTACGGCCATGCCGGGGTGGACCCCAACATGCGCGGCCCCGGGGGCCCGGGCGCGGAAGGCTTCGGCGGGTTCGCCGAGGCCTTCGGCGACATCTTCGGCGACATGTTCGGCCAGCAGGGCGGGCGTGGGCGCAGTGCTGGCGGACGCCAGGTGTACCGGGGCAGCGACCTCAGCTACGCCATGGAGATCACCCTGGAAGAGGCCGCACGCGGCAAGGATGCGCAGATCCGCATCCCCTCGTGGGAGAGCTGCGACACCTGCCACGGCAGCGGCGCCAAGCCCGGCACCAGCGCCAAGACCTGCGGCACCTGCCAGGGTGCGGGCACGGTGCAGATGCGCCAGGGCTTCTTCAGCGTGCAGCAGACCTGCCCGCACTGCCGCGGCACGGGCAAGATCATTCCCGAACCCTGCACCACCTGCCACGGCCAGGGCAAGCTCAAGAAGCAAAAGACGCTGGAAGTGAAGATCCCCGCCGGCATCGACGACGGCATGCGCATCCGCAGCACGGGCAACGGCGAACCGGGCACCAACGGCGGCCCGCCCGGCGACCTGTACATCGAGATCCGCCTGAAGAAGCACGACATCTTCGAGCGCGACGGCGACGACCTGCACTGCCAGGTGCCCGTGAGCTTCATCACGGCGGCGCTGGGCGGCGAGATCGAGGTGCCCACGCTCGCGGGCAAGGCGGCCATCGACATCCCTGAAGGCACCCAGGCCGGCAAGCAGTTCCGCCTGCGCGGCAAGGGCATCAAGGGCGTGCGCGCCAGCTACCCCGGCGACCTGTACTGCCACATCGCGGTGGAAACGCCGGTCAAGCTCACCGAGCACCAGCGCAAGCTGTTGCGCGAGCTGGAAGACTCCCTCAAGAAGGGTGGCGCCCGCCACTCGCCCAGCGGCGAGAGCTGGACGGACCGGCTGAAGAACTTCTTCAGCTGATCCGGGCGCCAGCGCCTGCCAAAAACCGCCTGCGGCCTATCTACGGCCCAGGCGGTTTTTTTGCGCGCGCCGACGCCAGCGATGCCGGGCCGGCCACAGGCCGCTCGTGCTGCTCAGAGCGGTAAAAACCCAGGATGCGGCGCACGTACTCGCGGGTCTCCGCATAGGGAGGAACACCGCCGTGGCGCTCCACGGCCTTTTCGCCAGCGTTGTAGGCGGCCGATGTCAGGGCGACATCGCCGGCAAAACGGTCCAGCAGCCAGCGCAGATAGGCCAGCCCGCCCCGCACGTTCTGCTCGGGGCTCCAGGCGTCCCGGACGCCAAAACGCTCCGCCGTCTCCGGAATCAGCTGCATCAGCCCCTGCGCATTGCGGGGCGACAGCGCACGGGCCTGGAAGTTGGACTCCGACCGCACGATGGCCAGCGCCAGCCGTGGGTCCACGTCGAAGCGGGGCGCGAGCCGCTGCACCAGTTCCGCGTGGCGGCGCTTGTCGTCCGGCAGGTTGCTCACGTAGCGGTCCACCACCTCCTGCGGCACCACCTCCTGGGCGGAGTCCCTGACCTCCAGCCGAGGGGCCTCACCCGTGGTGAGGCAGTCGGGGAGGTGGTCGCCGGGCACCATGCCCTGCGCCAGGCTGCGGGCCTTCTCATGCCCACGCTGGGCGGCCATGGCGAGCAGGGTGGCCGCCGCCGCGGGATCGGGCATCACGTCACGTCCATGCAGCAACAGGCGGCCCAGGCGGTACTGCGCCTCCACGCTGCCATAGCGCGCCGCGTCGCAATACCGCGAGGCAGCGCGGTGCGGCTGGCGCCGCACCTCCGCGTCGTAGCCCTCTTCCAGCCAGCGCGACAGCACGGGGGGCTCGTCGGCCCACTCGGGCGGCTCGTCCGGCACCTGCGCGTGCACACCCGTGCCCGCGGCGATCAGGACCGCCGCCAGCACGGGACCGTGCGCTGGAGGGGAAAACCAGGGTTGCATGCCAGAACCCGCCTGCGGAGACAACCGCCCAAAACCCCGCCCCCGACTGGAAGCGGCGCCCCACGGTAGCACCGAAGTCCCCATGGCAACAGGAAAACATTGCCAGCCGCCATTTCTTGATCTGAGGCAAGAAGCTGCCGGCAGGCCGCCCCCGCCCACCCGCCCGCGAAGTAGCATGGAAATCCACGCTGCCGCCCTCCAGGGCGGCGCCACGGCCCCAGGAACATCGCGCAGGAGCATCCGGCATGAACAACGACGTCAACCTCACCTTCCTGGGCGGCTCCGGCACGGTCACAGGGTCCAAATACCTGGTCCGCCACAACGGCAGGTGCCTGCTGGTCGATTGCGGCCTGTTCCAGGGGTACAAGCAGCTGCGCCTGCGCAACTGGCAGCCCTTGCCCGTCACGCCCCGGCAGATCGACGCGGTGGTGCTGACCCATGCGCACCTGGACCACAGCGGCTACCTGCCCCTGCTGGCCCGCGACGGCTATGCCCGCGCCATCCACTGCACACCGGCCACACGCGACCTGTGCACCATCCTGCTGCCCGACAGCGGACACCTGCAGGAGGAAGACGCCGCGTACCTCAACCGGCACCAGCTCAGCAGCCACACCCCCGCCCTGCCCCTGTACACCCGGCTCGACGCACTGCACTGCCTCAAGCAGTTCCAGGTCCATGCCTTCCACCAGGTGTTCGAGCCCCTGCCGGGCTGGCGCGTGACCTTTTCCCCCGCAGGCCACATCCTGGGGGCGGCCAGCGTGCTGCTGGAAGTGGGGGGCCGCCGCATCCTGTTCTCGGGCGACCTGGGGCGACCCGACGACCTGCTCATGAACCCGCCCGATGCTCCGCCCCCGGCGGACACGGTCCTCATCGAGTCCACCTATGGCGACCGCGAGCACCCCGCAGAAGACTTGCAGGGCGAGCTGGGTGCCGCCCTGCAGCGCCTGGCGGCCCGTGGCGGCATTGCCGTGGTGCCGGTGTTCGCCGTGGGCCGCGCGCAGGTGGTCCTGCATGCCATCGGCCAGCTCAAGGCGCGCGGGGTGGTGCCCGCCTCGCTCAAGGTGTTTTTGGACAGCCCCATGGCGGTCAGCACCACGGGGCTGTTCCAGCATCACATGCAGGAACACCGGCTGAGCGGCCGCGAGGTGCAGGCGCTGGAACATGGCGCCACCATGGTCCAGACGCCCGAACAATCCAAGGGGCTGGCCAGGCTGCATGGCCCCATGGTCATCCTGTCGGCCAGTGGCATGGCCACGGGGGGCCGCGTGCTGCACCACCTGGCGCTGCACGCGGGTGACCACCGCAACATGGTCATCCTGACCGGCCACCAGGCCCCCGGCACCCGGGGCGCGCGCCTGGCGGCGGGTGAAAAGAACATCCGCATCCACGGCCAGGACGTGGCCGTGCGCGCGGAGGTGGTGCATCTGTCGTCCGCCTCGGCGCATGCGGACGGCCACCAGCTCATCGCCTGGCTGCGCAGCATGGGCCATGCGCCGGACCAGGTGTACGTGGTGCACGGAGAAATGGGCGCTGCCGACATGCTGCGCCAGCGCATCGAGCACGAACTGCGCTGGCACGCCCGGGTGCCGGAGCACGGCAGCACCTGCGCCGCCTGAGCCTCCGGGCTTCTTGAGCACGCGTCGCCCGCTGGGGTCACAGCGGAGCGGCAGCCCAGCCATCGCGCACAACGATGGCAACCAATTCATAATAGGAAGAAAATACAGAACCTTCTCTTTTCGAGAAGACAATGACACGATGAAAAGCTCCGAGCGCAGTTTTGCGCGCCGTATCGACCTGACCTCGCTGCAGCTGTTTGTGGCGGTGTGCGAGCTGGGCAGCATCGGCCGGGCGGCCGAGCGGGAGTTCATTGCCGCATCGGCCGTGAGCAAGCGCCTGTCCGACCTGGAAACAGCCGTGGACACCGCGCTGCTCTACCGCCACAGCCGCGGCGTCACGCTGACGCCCGCGGGCGAAAGCCTGCTGCACCACGCGCGCACCGTGCTGTTCGGGCTCGAACGCATGCAGGGTGAACTCAGCGAATACGCCGACGGCGTGCGTGGCCATGTGCGCATGCACGCCAACATCTCGGCCATCTTCCAGTTCCTGCCGGAAGACCTGGGCGCGTTCGCCCGGGAGCACAGCCAGATCAAGATCGACCTGCAGGAACACCTGAGCAGCGACGTGCTGCATGCCGTGCAGGAGGGCGCGGCGGACCTGGGCATCTGCAATGTCAGCATGGCCAGCGGCAACGGCGCCATGGAACTGCAAAGCCGCCCGTACCGCGCCGACAACCTGGTGCTGGTTGTGCCGCAGGCGCATGAACTGGCGGGACGTGACGCTATCAATTTTGAAGACATCCTGGACTGGGACATCGTTGGCCTGCATGCCAACAGCAGCATCAGCCTGGCCATGCGCTCGGCGGCTGCGGCGGCCGGGCGCCCGCTGCGCCAGCGCATCCAGGTCACCGGGCTGGACGCCATGTGCCGGATGATCGACAGCGGCCTGGGCGTGGGCTTGCTGCCCGACCGCGCCTTTGAGCTCATGCGCGGCGTGGGCCGGCTGCAGGCCATTGCACTGACGGACGCCTGGGCCCACCGCGAGCTGCGCGTGGTGGCCCGCGATTTCGATGCCCTGCCCGTCACCGCCCGGCTGCTGGTGGAGCACCTTGCTCCCCGCGCCGCGGCCATGCCGCCCAGACCCCAACACTAAAATCACCCCACCTGAAGGAAGAGAGCCACCCCATGGGACGCACCCTGTACGACAAGATCTGGGACGAGCACGTCGTCCATACCGAAGAGGACGGCACCTCCATCCTCTACATCGACCGGCACCTGGTGCACGAAGTCACCAGTCCGCAGGCCTTCGAAGGCCTGCGCGAGGCGGGCCGCAAGGTCTGGCGCATGAGCTCCATCGTGGCCACCGCCGACCACAACACGCCCACCACCGGCTGGGAAAACGGTTACGACGGCATCACCGACCCAATCAGCAAGGAACAGATCACCACGCTGAACGACAACATGGCGCAGATCACGCCGGCGGCGTTCTTCCCGTTCATGCACAAACGCCAGGGCATCGTGCACGTGATCGGCCCGGAGAACGGCGCCACCCTGCCCGGCATGACCGTGGTGTGCGGCGACAGCCACACCAGCACGCACGGCGCCTTCGGAGCACTGGCCCACGGCATCGGCACCAGCGAGGTCGAGCACGTGATGGCCACGCAAACCCTGCTGGCCAAGAGGGCCAAGAACATGCTGGTGCAGGTGGACGGCACGCTGGCCAAAGGCGTGACCCCCAAGGACGTGGTGCTGGCCATCATCGGCAAGATCGGCACGGCCGGCGGCACGGGCTACACCATCGAGTTTGCGGGCTCCGTCTTCCGCGCCATGAGCATGGAAGGCCGCATGACCGTGTGCAACATGGCCATCGAAGGCGGCGCGCGCGCGGGCCTGGTGGCGGTGGACGACAAGACCATTGACTACGTCAAGGGCCGCCCCCTCTCGCCCACGGGCGTGGAATGGGACCAGGCCGTGGCGTACTGGAAGACCTTGCATTCGGATGCCGACGCGAAGTTCGACACCGTCGTCAAGCTCGACGCCGCCGACATCGTGCCGCAGGTCACCTGGGGCACCTCGCCCGAGATGGTGCTGGGCGTGGACGCCCGCGTGCCCGACCCCGACAAGGAAAAGGACGCCAACAAGCGCGGCGCCATCGAGCGCGCGCTGACCTACATGGGCCTGCAGCCGGGCAAGCCGATCAACGACATCACCATCGACAAGGTGTTCATCGGTTCGTGCACCAACAGCCGCATCGAAGACATGCGCGAAGCCGCCGCCGTGGTGAAGAACCTGGGCCGCAAGGTCGCCAGCAACGTGAAGCTGGCCATGGTCGTGCCCGGCTCGGGCCTGGTCAAGGAACAGGCCGAGCGCGAAGGCCTGGACAAGATCTTTGTGGCCGCGGGCTTTGAGTGGCGCGAACCCGGCTGCTCCATGTGCCTGGCCATGAATGCCGACCGCCTGGAGCCCGGCGAGCGCTGCGCCAGCACCAGCAACCGCAACTTCGAAGGGCGCCAGGGCGCTGGCGGCCGCACGCACCTGGTGAGCCCCGCCATGGCCGCCGCCGCCGCCGTGCACGGCCACTTTGTGGACATTCGTCAATTTGCCTGAAGGAGCCCTGTCATGAAAAAGACCGCAACCCTCATCGTGCTCGCCATCACCTTCGTGCTGGCTGGCTGCAACACCGTCAAGGGCGTGGGCCAGGACGTACAGCGTGCCGGCGGCGCCCTCGAGCGCGCCGCCAAGTAATCCAGAGAACGCCATGCAGAAATTCACCTTGCTCAAAGGCCTCGTGGCCCCGATGGACCGCGAGAACGTCGATACCGACGCGATCATCCCCAAGCAGTTCCTCAAGTCGATCAAGAAGACCGGCTTTGGCGTGAACCTGTTCGACGAGTGGCGCTACCTGGACCACGGCGAGCCCGGCCAGGACCCCGCCAGCCGCAAGCCCAACCCCGACTTCGTGCTGAACCAGCCGCGCTACGCGGGCGCCTCCGTGCTGCTGGCGCGCAAGAACTTCGGCTGCGGCTCCAGCCGCGAGCACGCGCCCTGGGCGCTGGACCAGTACGGCTTTCGCGCCGTGATCGCGCCCAGCTTCGCCGACATCTTCTTCAACAACTGCTTCAAGAACGGCCTGCTGCCCATCGTGCTGCCCGAAGCCACGGTGGCCCAGCTGTTCGACGAAGTGCTGGCCTTCCCCGGCTACCAGCTCACCATCGACCTGGAGCGCCAGGTCATCGTGCGTCCGCAGGGCCAAGAGATTCCGTTCGAGGTGCAGGCCTTCCGCAAATACTGCCTGCTCAACGGCTTTGACGACATCGGCCTGACCCTGCGCCAGTCCGACAAGATCAAGGCCTTTGAAGTAGAGCGCCTGGCGACCAAGCCCTGGCTGGCGCACACCATGGTGTCGTGAGACGGCGTGGGCATCCAAAATATCAGTCAAATTGGCATCTAGCGCTTTACCCACAAGCGCTGATAGCTATCAAAAACAAAGCAAATTCAATGAAAATCGCAGTTCTGCCGGGTGACGGCATTGGCACCGAAATCGTCTCTGAAGCCGTCAAGGTTCTGGAGGCCCTGGAACTCCCGTTCGAGATGGAGTCCGCCCTGGTGGGCGGCGTGGCGTACGACGCGCACGGCCATCCACTGCCCGAGTCCACGCTCAAGCTCGCCAAGGAAGCCGACGCCATCCTGTTCGGCGCCGTGGGCGACTGGAAATACGACAAGCTCGACCGCCCCCTGCGCCCCGAACAAGCCATCCTGGGCCTGCGCAAGAACCTGGGCCTGTTCGCCAACTTCCGCCCCGCCATCTGCTACGAGCAGCTGGTGGGTGCATCCAGCCTCAAGCCCGAGCTGATCGCGGGCCTGGACATCCTCATCATCCGCGAGCTGACGGGCGACATCTACTTCGGCCAGCCCCGCGGCCGCCGCGTGGCCACCGACGGCCACTTCCCCGGTGCCGAGGAAGCCTTCGACACCATGCGCTACAGCCGCCCCGAGATCGAGCGCATCGCCCACGTCGCCTTCCAGGCTGCGCGCAAGCGCAACAAGAAGGTCACCAGCGTGGACAAGGCCAACGTGCTCGAAACCTTCCAGTTCTGGAAGGACGTGGTCACCGACGTGCACAAGGAATACCCCGACGTCGAGCTGCAGCATATGTATGTCGATAACGCCGCCATGCAGCTCGTGAAGGCGCCCAAGGCGTTCGACGTGGTGGTCACCGGCAACATGTTCGGCGACATCCTGTCGGACGAAGCCTCCATGCTCACCGGCTCCATCGGCATGCTGCCCTCGGCCAGCCTGAACAGCACCAACCAGGGCCTGTACGAGCCCAGCCACGGCAGTGCGCCGGACATCGCCGGCAAGGGCGTGGCCAACCCGCTGGCCACCATCCTGTCGGCCGCGATGATGCTGCGCTTCAGCCTGAACCAGGAAGCCGCCGCCCAGCGCATCGAAGCCGCGGTGCAGAAGGTGCTGGCCCAGGGCCTGCGCACCCCCGACATCTACAGCGAAGGCACCACCAAGGTGGGCACGGCGCAGATGGGCGATGCAGTGGTCAAGGCGCTGGCCGCCTGAACCCCACCGCCCGGCGGTCACGAAAAAGCGCCGGTCCTCCGGCGCTTTTTTATTGTTGTGGCGCCCGCGTGCCGCCTACACCCACGCGTTGTCGATGAACTCCATGATGGAATAGCACCGGTTTTCCAGCGGCCGCTCGCGCACGGCCGCCACGATGTGCGCGACACCCTCCGCATACGGTGCATCGCCATAGACACGGGTTTCCAGCGTCACGCTGCACGCGCCATCCTCGATCAGCACCCGGTGGTAAGCGTGGCGGGCGAGATGCTCCTGGGGAATGTGCAGCACGTCCCGTTGCACCCCGGCATCGCGCACGGACCGGATGTCCCCCGGCGCCAGGCCCAGCGCCTGCGCCATGCTGACGGCCGTGCCCGGCACCGAGGACTTCTGGGCCTGGTGGGATTCGGTCAGCCCGGTGCGGTAGCCGCGAAACAGAGGCCCGCTGCGCTCCAGCATGGCCATGAACTTGAGCATGAGGATGTTGGTGTTCGGACACAGGACGACCGGAAAACCCACCACACGCCCTTCCAGCCCGGACCCGGTGGCCAGTTCCACCAACGGGGAGTGCGTGGATTCGCAAAAGGCGCAGGCAGCCTCCAGCTCCCTGCCGGAACCGGCATGCAGCACGACAGATTTTTCTGCACGCGGCCCCTCACCGGCCCATGGCAAAACCTGCGCTTCGCCACGGGCAGGCAGCGCCCCCAGAAGCTCCTTGGCCAGCTTGCCTGACCCTACAACGATGACTTGCATTTCTACTTTCAAATTGAACAAAGGAGGCAAAGGCAGCACTGTAGACCGCCGCACCGGCGTGGCGCGCGGCCAGCCCGGCTGGGCGGGCTCTTTTTGCGCCGCCCACGGAGGGCGCGCGCCGCAGGGCCGCCGGCGCACCCGGATCCAGGCCGTATCCGGTACAATATTCGCCTATGTTTGCCGCCCGCCCGTTCGCCCTGAACATCGCACCCGCCGCCCCGGCCGGTGTGGCTGCGCGCGCAACCATCACCAAAACCACGACCATTAAGGGCTGACTCAGCCTGGTTCGTCGTGCGCCCTCCCTGGCCAGACGAGCCAGGCGAGCAGTCCGGTCTGGCACTGTTTCTTATTTAGAAAGGGCGTTTGAAATGAGCAAGTTGGTAGGGTTGGTTGGCTGGCGCGGAATGGTCGGCTCGGTCCTGATGGACCGCATGGCGCAGGAGAAGGATTTCGACCTGATCGAGCCGATGTTCTTCTCCACCTCGAACGCAGGCGGCAAGGCTCCCGCGCAGGCAAGGAACGAGAGCACCCTGCAGGACGCGTTCGACATCGAGGCCCTCAAGCGCTGCGAAATCATCATCACCGCCCAGGGCGGCGACTACACCAACGAGGTCTATCCCAAGCTGCGCGCCGCTGGCTGGAACGGCCACTGGATCGACGCCGCCTCCTCCCTGCGCATGGAGAAGAACGCCGTCATCGTGCTGGACCCGGTCAACATGCCCGTGATCAAGAACGCCCTGGCCCAGGGCGGCAAGGACTGGATTGGCGGCAACTGCACCGTGAGCTGCATGCTGATGGGCGTAAGCGCCCTGTACAAGGCGGGTCTCGTGGAATGGATGAGCACGCAAACCTACCAGGCGGCCTCCGGCGGCGGCGCGCAGCACATGCGCGAGCTGCTCACGCAGTACGGCACACTCAACGCCGAAGTGAAGGCCCTGCTCGATGACCCCAAGAGCGCCATCCTGGAAATCGACCGCAAGGTGATCGCCAAGCAACGCGCCCTGACGGGCGCTGAAACCGCCAACTTCGGCGTGCCGCTGGGCGGCAGCCTGATCCCCTGGATCGACAAGGACCTGGGCAACGGCATGTCCAAGGAAGAATGGAAGGGCATGGCGGAAACCAACAAGATCCTGGGCCAGGGCGAGGGCTTCAGCGCCCCCGCCGTGCCGGTGGACGGCTTCTGCGTGCGCGTGGGCGCCATGCGCTGCCATAGCCAGGCGCTGACCTTCAAGCTGAAGAAGGACGTGCCCCTGGCGGACCTGGAGGCAATGATCGCCGCCGACAACGAGTGGGTGAAGGTCGTGCCCAACACCCGGGAAGCCACCATCAAGGACCTGACGCCCGTGGCGGTGACCGGCACCATGGACATCCCCGTGGGCCGCATCCGCAAGCTGGCCATGGGGCCTGAATATGTCGGCGCGTTCACCATTGGCGACCAGCTGCTGTGGGGCGCGGCCGAACCGCTGCGCCGCATGCTGCGCATCCTGCTCGACGCCTGAACTCCGGCCCCCCGAAAAGCGCGCGCAGCCCCGGCTGCGCCCGCTTTTTTGCACCAAGGGTCTTGACACACTCAGTTACGCCACGTTGGCAATTGGCAACATCTTGGCGCCCCAAGTTGGGGCGCCAGGACCCCTCTCAAAGCTTCGGCGCCACCTCAGCTTGTCAGTGCAAAACATTGATGCTATGGTGCTTTTTACATATTTTCACGCGCCGGGGCGGGACCAGACCATGAGAAAAAAAGCACCGCTCGACCGAGCCGCACAAAAACCTACTCAGTTGTTGGCAAACATGCATCGTTGGAAATTCTCTGCCCTGGCGGCGGCAGCCGTAGTGTCGGCCGGCTTGTACGCGGGCGACGCCTCGGCCCTGGCGCTGGGCCGCATCACCGTGCAGTCTGCCCTGGGCGAGCCCCTGCGCGCCGAAATCGACCTGCCCCAGATCACTCCCGCCGAAGCGGACAGCTTGCGGGCCACCACGGCCTCCCCGGACGTGTTCCGCGCCCAGGGCATGGAATACACGCCCACCATCAACAATCTGCAGATCCAGCTGCAGCGCCGCCCGGATGGCACGGCCGTGCTGCGCCTGACGAGCAGCCGGCCCGTGAACGAACCCTTCCTCGACCTGGTGCTGGACGCCAACTGGGGCTCGGGCCGCATCGTGCGCAGCTACACCATGCTGTTCGACCCGCCCGCGCTGCGCCGTCCCGCGCCAGCGGTGACGGCCTCTCCGCAGTTGCCTGCGCCGGCCACCCAGCAGGCTCCTGCCGTGCGCGCGCCGGTCGCCCCGCGGGCCAGCGAATCTCCCGCAGCGGCGGCCCCTGCCGCACCGCCGACGCCGCGTCCGCCAGCCGTGGCCGCCCGCCCCGCCCCCGCCGATGGAGTCAGGGTGCAGGCAGGCGACACGGCGGGCCGCATTGCGAACGCCCACCGCCCCGCCGACGTGTCCCTCGACCAGATGCTGGTCGCCATGATGCGCGCGAACCCCGATGCTTTCATCCAGGGCAATGTCAACCGCCTGAAGGCTGGCGCGGTCCTGCAGATGCCCGACCAGGCTGCGGCGCAGTCCACGCCGGCACCCGAGGCGCGTCAGATCCTTGCCGCGCAGGCCCGGGACTTCAACGAATTCCGCCGCAAGCTGGCGGGTGCCGCCCCCACCGCCGCGGTCGCCGCCGCAGAACGCTCGGCCTCCGGCGCGGTGCAGGCCCGTGTGGAGGACAAGAAACCTGCCACGGCCGCGCCCGACAAGCTCACGCTGTCCAAAGGTTCCGTCAAGGGCCAGAAGGCGGCCGAGGACCAGCTCGCCAAGGACAAGCAAGCCGGAGAGGCCGCCACGCGCATGGCCGAGCTGTCCAAGAACATCACGGACCTCAACAAGCTGGGCGCCGCGTCGGCCGCTGCGGGCAGCGCCGCACCGGCGCCCGCCGGCGCCGCCAGCGCTCCTGCCGCGGTGGCAGTGCAGGCACCCGCCGTTCCTGCCACGCCCACGGCCCCTGCCGTGCCGGAAACCCCGGCACCAGCCCCTGCTCCCGCAGCCAGCGCGCCGGCAGATGCAGCCGTGCCGGCGGAAGCCGCGTCCGAGCCTGCCTCCGCACCCGCTCCGGCCGCATCGGCGCCAGCGAAGCCAGTCCGCGTTCCCGCACCGGCTCCCGCACCAGTTGAAGAGCCGGGTTTCCTGTCCGGCCTCATGGACGACCCGCTGCTGCCGCTCGCCGGTGGCGGGCTCCTGGCCTTGCTGCTGGGCTATGGCGCCTACCGCGTGGTTCAGCGCCGCCGCCAGAATGCGGGCGTCGACAGCTCCTTCCTGGAAAGCCGCATCCAGCCGGATTCGTTCTTCGGCGCCAGCGGCGGGCAGCGCGTCGATACCGCCAACAGCGAGATGACCACGGGCTCGTCCATGGCCTACTCACCCAGCCAGCTCGATGCCGGCGGCGACGTGGACCCTGTGGCCGAAGCCGACGTGTACCTGGCCTATGGCCGTGACCTGCAGGCCGAGGAAATCCTCAAGGAGGCGATCCGCCACAACCCTGCCCGCGTGTCGGTGCATGTGAAGCTCGGTGAGATCTACGCCAAGCGCCAGGACCGCAAGGCCCTGGAGGCGGTGGCAGGGGACGTGTTCAAGCTGACCCAGGGCGAAGGCCCGGACTGGAACCGCATTGCCGAGCTTGGCCGCGATCTGGATCCCGAAAACCGCCTTTACCAGCCTGGCGGCCGCCCAGGCATGGCCGAGGACGAGTCGCCATCGCTGCCCCCAGGCGGATTCCCGAGCACGTTCACGGGCGTGGGCGGCGCGGCGGCGACGGCTGCGTTGCCCCCCGACCTGGACCTCGACCTGGATCTGGACCTGCCCGACGACGCGCTGACCGATGCGCCAGCGGTGGCCCCGGCACCTCCCGGCGGATTTGCCGCAGCGGCGGCCGCGGCCGCGGCATCGGGCGGTGCCCGCCGCGCAGCGGACCCGGCCGACGAGCCGCAGACACTGCGCCCTGAACTGGACCTGCCGGAGTTGCCGTCGGCGACCGCTCCCGCCTGGAATGCGCCAGACGTGGCACCAGCCTCGGGCACGATGGCGCCTCCGCCCGTGGCCAATCTGGACTTTCCTTCGGCGGACGACCTGAGCATGGCACCCTCGGGCCCCATGCCGCTCACCGCGGATGCCCAGGACTCCGGCCCGATGGAGTTTGACCTCGGCGACCTGTCGCTGGACCTGAACGCCCCCTCCAAGCCCATGGCGGCCCCCGCAGCCAAGGCCCCTCTGCCGACCCCTGAATTGAGCGACGACGGCTCGGCGGCGGCGCAGGACGACCCACTGGCCACCAAGCTCGCGCTGGCCGAAGAGTTCAATGCCATCGGTGATACGGATGGTGCACGCACGCTGATCGAAGAAGTGGTTGCCGAGTCCAGCGGCGCCCTCAAGACCCGCGCCCAGCGCATGCTGGCCGAACTGGGTTGATGCGGCCCGCCCCGCAGGCCGCCCCCGCCCGCCCCCAGGCCGCCACCCCATGACCCGGGTGGCGCTGGGTGTCAGCTACAACGGCCAGGCCTACAGCGGCTGGCAAAGCCAGCTGTCCGGCGACACCATTCAAGACAAGCTCGAAGCGGCCCTGGGCCGCTTTGCTACGCACCCCGTCAGCACGCTGTGCGCCGGCAGAACGGATGCCGGCGTCCATGGACTGATGCAGGTGGTGCACTTCGACACGCCACTGAACCGCCCCTGCGCTTCGTGGGTGCGCGGCACCAATACCTTCCTCCCTGCCGACATTGCCGTGCAATGGGCGCAGCCCGTGCCGGACAGTTTTCACGCCCGGGCCAGCGCAGTCGCGCGGCGCTATGCCTATGTGCTGCTGCAATCGCCCGTGCGGCCCAGCGTGGACTCGGGGCGCGTGGGATGGGTATTCCACCCGCTCCATCACGATGCGATGCGCCAAGCCGCAGACCACCTGCTGGGCGAACATGACTTCACCTCATTTCGTGCATCCGCGTGCCAGGCCAAGTCGCCCGTCAAGACCCTGCAGCGCATCGATATCTCGCGCCGGGGCCTCAACGCCCCGCACCCGGAACTGGGTTGGAGTTCCTGCTACTGGCGCTTCGAGTTCGAGGCCAACGCGTTCCTGCACCACATGATCCGCAACATCATGGGCTGCCTGGTGGCCGTGGGCCAAGGCAAATACCCTCCGCAGTGGGTAGCGCAGGTACTTGCGGCAAGATCGCGCGACGCCGCGGCACCCACGTTCTCTCCGGATGGACTGTATTTTCAAGGCCCTGTCTACGACGCCTCGTGGGGCCTGCCCCAGCGCACGGCTGCGTATGATTGGCTGCCATGAAAGCCAAAGAAGTCCCCTCCCCGGCCCGCACCCGCATCAAGATCTGTGGCCTGACCCGCGAAGAAGACGTCGACGCGGCCGTGGCGGCTGGCGCGGATGCCGTCGGATTCGTGCTCTACGCGCCCAGCCCACGTGCCGTGACACCCGAACGCGCGGCACAGCTGGCCAGGCGCCTGCCCCCTTTTGTCACGCCGGTTTTGCTCTTCGTGAATGAAACCGCTCCCAAAGTGATAGCTGCCAGCGCTTTGATAGCGGGCGCCACCATACAATTTCATGGTGACGAGACGCCCGAGGATTGCCTGGCCGCCACCGGCCAGGCGGCACGGCCTTACCTGCGGGCCGCGCGCATTCCCCTTGGCGACGGAGCGGCCCGCTTCGACCTCGTAAAATACGCCCACGATTACTCTCACGCCCAAGCCATCCTGCTCGACGCCCATGTCGAGGGGTACGGCGGCGGCGGCAAGGCATTCAATTGGTCACTCCTTCCACCAAGCGTCGGCTCTCACCTCGTTTTGTCTGGTGGACTCACGCCTGCAAACGTGACCGATGGCATTTTGCAAGTCCGCCCGCGTTGCAAGACGCTGGCGGTTGATGTCAGCTCCGGCGTCGAGGCCACGGACCCGAACAGCCCCGATGGCAAGCCCCTGAAGGGCATCAAGGACGCCGGAAAAATCCATCGGTTCATCGCCGCCGTGCGCGCGGCAGATGTCCAACTTGCAAAGAACCCTCATGAATTCCTATCAGCAACCTGATGCTTCAGGCCATTTCGGCTCCTACGGCGGCAGCTTCGTCAGCGAGACACTGACCCACGCCATCCAGGAACTGCGCGAGGCGTACGCCCGCTACCAGAACGACCCGGAGTTCCTCGCAGAATTCCACTACGAGCTCAAGCACTTCGTGGGCCGCCCATCGCCCGTGTACCACGCCGCGCGCACCAGCCGCGAAACGAGCGGCGCGCAGATCTACCTCAAGCGCGAAGACCTCAACCACACTGGTGCCCACAAGATCAACAACGTGATCGGCCAGGCCATGCTCGCCAAGCGCATGGGCAAGCCGCGCATCATTGCCGAGACGGGCGCGGGCCAGCACGGCGTGGCGACAGCCACGATCTGCGCGCGCTACGGCCTGGAATGCGTGGTCTACATGGGCAGCGAGGACGTGAAGCGCCAGAGCCCGAACGTCTTTCGCATGAAACTGCTGGGCGCCACCGTCGTGCCTGTCGAGTCGGGCAGCAAGACCCTGAAGGACGCGCTCAACGAGGCCATGCGCGACTGGGTGGCCAATGTGGACAACACGTTCTACATCATCGGCACGGTGGCGGGCCCGCACCCCTACCCGATGATGGTGCGCGATTTCCAGAGCGTGATCGGCAAGGAAGCCATCGAACAGATGCCCCCCATGCTCGCCGCGCAGAAGATCGCCGCCGAGCAGCCCGATGCCGTGATCGCCTGCGTGGGCGGCGGCAGCAATGCCATGGGCATCTTCCATCCGTACATCCCGTTCGAGAAGACGCGCCTGATCGGCGTGGAGGCCGCCGGCGAAGGCCTGGACAGCGGCAAGCACTCGGCATCGCTGCAGCGTGGCTCCAGTGGCGTGCTGCACGGCAACCGCACCTTCATCCTGCAGGATGCCAACGGCCAGATCACCGAGACGCACAGCATCAGCGCGGGCCTGGACTACCCCGGCGTAGGTCCCGAGCACGCATGGCTGCAGGAGATCGGACGCGCCGAGTACGTGGGCATCACCGACCAGGAAGCGCTGTCCGCCTTCCACCACCTGTGCCGCACCGAAGGCATCATCCCGGCGCTGGAATCGAGCCACGCCTTCGCCTACGCCCTCAAGCTCGCGCCCACGATGCGGCCCGACCAGTCCATCCTGGTCAACCTCTCGGGCCGGGGCGACAAGGACATCGGCACCGTGGCCGACCTGTCGGGAGAAGATTTCTACGACCGCCCCTCCATGCGCGGCCTGACCGTCAAGGGCGCCCCAGGAGACGCCAAGCCATGAGCCGCATAGACACCACTTTCGAACAGCTGAAAGCCCAGGGCCGCAAGGCGCTGATTCCCTATGTCACCGCCGGTTTTCCGTTTGCCGACATCACGCCCGCCCTCATGCACGGCATGGTGGAGGCCGGTGCCGACGTGATCGAACTGGGCGTGCCCTTCTCCGACCCCATGGCCGACGGCCCCGTCATCCAGAAGGCGGGCGAAAAGGCGCTGGGCCTGGGTGTGGGCATGGTGCAGGTGCTGGACCACGTGCGCGAGTTCCGCAAGCGCAACAGCACCACGCCCGTGGTGCTGATGGGCTACGCGAACCCGGTGGAGCGCTATGACCAGATCCACGGCGCAGGCGCCTTTGTGCGCGACAGCGCCGAGGCCGGTGTCGATGGCGTGCTCATCGTGGACTACCCGCCCGAGGAATGCGAGGCCTTCGCGGCCAGCCTGCGCGCGCACGGCATGGACCTGATCTTCCTGCTGGCCCCCACCAGCACGGATGAACGCATGGCCCAGGTGGCGCGCGTGGCCAGCGGCTATGTGTACTACGTATCGCTCAAGGGCGTGACCGGTTCGGGCGCGCTCGACACCTCGGCCGTGGAGCAGATGCTGCCCCGCATCCGCCAGCATGTGACCATCCCCGTGGGCGTGGGCTTCGGCATCCGCGATGCGGCCACGGCCCAGGCGATCGGCAAGGTGGCGGATGCCGTGGTCATCGGCAGCCGCATCATCCAGCTCATCGAGGACCAGGAACACGCCAAGGTGGTGCCCCTGACCATCGACTTCCTGCGCGGCATCCGCAAGGCTTTGGACGCGTAGAATAAAGAGCATCCCCCTGAGCGGCTTTGCCGTTTCCCCCTTCTCTCGCGCTTCGCGCGGGAAGGGGGACGCTCCCAGCACGGCGGGGCGGCCCTTGCGCGGGAGCCGTGGCCTTTGGGCCGCGCCAGTTTCAAGGCCGTGCCGCCGCTGCTGGCCCATTCATACAGAGGAAAACCATGTCCTGGCTCGAAAAACTTCTGCCCTCCAAGATCCAGCAAACGGACCCCACCGAGCGCCGCCAGGTGCCTGAAGGCCTGTGGATCAAGTGCCCGAGCTGCGAGACGGTGCTTTACAAGGCCGATCTGGAGCACAACCAGAACGTCTGCCCCCACTGCAGCCACCACCACCGCATCGGCGCCCGCGCGCGGCTCAATGCCTTCCTGGATGCCGAAGGCCGCTACGAAATCGGCCAGGAAGTGCTGCCCGTGGACGCCCTCAAGTTCAAGGACAGCCGCAAATACCCCGAGCGCCTGAAGGAAGCCCTGGAGAACACCGGCGAGACCGACGCCCTCATCGTCATGGGCGGCGCGGTCAAGAGCATCAACGTGGTGGCCGCGTGCTTCGAGTTCGACTTCATGGGCGGCTCCATGGGCTCCGTGGTGGGCGAGCGCTTCGTGCGGGGCGTGGAAACCGCCATCGAACAGAAAGTGCCTTTCATCTGCTTCACCGCCACCGGCGGCGCGCGCATGCAGGAAGGCCTGCTGTCGCTGATGCAGATGGCCAAGACCAATGCCGCCCTGACCCGCCTGGCCAAGAAGGGCCTGCCCTACATCAGCGTGCTGACCGATCCGACCATGGGCGGCGTGAGCGCGGGCTTTGCCTTCGTGGGCGACATCGTGATCGCCGAGCCCAAGGCCCTGATCGGCTTTGCCGGCCCGCGCGTGATCGAATCCACCGTGCGCGTGACCCTGCCCGAGGGCTTTCAGCGCGCCGAGTTCCTGCAGACCAAGGGCGCCGTGGACTTCATCTGCGACCGCCGCGAACTGCGCAACACCGTGGCCAGCAGCCTGGCCATGCTGCAGCGTCTGCCCGCCGACGCAGTGATGTAAGTCATCTGCGGGACAGCGGGTCCGCAAAGGTGCTCCACGAGAGGGATGCTTCTTTTTTGATAGCTGTCAGCGCTTACCACATAAGCGCTAGAGGCATATTTAATCAGCCCCCGCACAGCACGCAGCCGTTGATACCGGCGCGGTGCCTGCCAGCGAGGGCAAGGAAGGGCTGCCCCGCAGCGAGGCCCGCGTCCCCCTCATCCCCTTGAGGGGGAAGGCGCCGAAGGCGACTCAGGGGGGGTTACCTCATCACGCTGGCCTGCAGATGGCCCAGCACGATCATGGCCACCTGCAGCAGCACCAGCACGGCCAGGGGCGACAGATCGATCCCTCCGACCAGCGGGATGATGCGGCGAAATGGCCGCAACACCGGTTCGCACAGCCGGGCGATCACGTCCGAGAGTTGCGACCGTGCCTGCACCCAGGACATCACGGCATGGACGATCAGGAGGCCGATCAGCCCCGACACCGCCACACGCGCCAGCCCGAACAAGGCAAGCCACGGCAGCCACGCCCATGCGGACGCCGCGCCCAGCAGGAGCGTGAGCAGGAAATACTGCAGCAGTTGCAACAGCGCGGCCGCGACGAGGCTTGACACATCCCAGCGCCCCACGGGCCGAATCACCTTGCGCAGCGGCATGACCAGCCAGTCCGTCAGTGCAAAAACCAGCCCGCCGACAGGGTTGGAGAACGGGATGCGCTGCCATTGCATATACAGGCGCAGCAAGCAGGCCCCCGTGAGCAGGCCACCAACAACGTCGAGCAGGAATGAGGCGATCTGGTAGAGCATGGATGAGACAAAAGCAAGGGGCCGCTGCGAAAGCAGGCTGCGCCATGGGATGATAGCGGGCCAAGGCATTCCCCCATTCATGACACAACCCCTCACCCTGTCATCCTTGCCCCTTTTCCCCCTGGGTTCCGTGCTGTTCCCGGGCGGTGTGCTGGCCCTGCGCGTGTTCGAGGTGCGCTACCTGGACATGGTGCGCAAATGCCATCAGGCCGGTGCGCCTTTTGGCGTGGTGGCCCTCACGCAAGGCCGCGAAGTGCGTCAGGCCGGCGCGCCCGAAGAGCAATTCAACGACGTGGGCACCCTGGCGGTCATCGAGCAGATCGACACGCCGCAGCCCGGCCTGATCACGTTGCTGTGCCGCGGCGGCCAGCGCTTTCGCATCACCCAGCGCAGCCACCTGCCCCATGGCCTGTGGATCGCCGATGTGGGGCATATCGACCAGGACCTGACCGTCGCGGTGCCAGAGGATCTGAAGAAGGCCGCGACGGCGCTGGCGCAGGTGCTCCACACCCTGCACCAGCGTGACCCGGACACCCCGACCGCGATCATCCCGACGGCTGCGCAGCTGGACGACTGCGGATGGGTGGCCAACCGCTGGTGCGAACTGCTGCCCGTGCCCCTGGAACTCAAGCAGCGCCTGATGGAACTGGACAACCCGCTGGTGCGGCTGGAGCTGGTCGGGGACGTGCTCGAGCGCACGGGGATCGCGCCAACACAATGAGCCGCAAACCCACCGCCATCCCACCCAGCCTCCCCTTTGAACGCCCATGCTGAACCGCATCCTGGGCTGGTCGCGCGCAGCCAAGCGCGTTGTGGTGGTGGCGATGGACGTTTGCCTGGGCCTCGTCGCCATGTGGCTCGCCTTCACGCTGAGGCTGGAGACACCGCACTGGCCCGAAGGCATGCAGTGGCTCGCGTATGCACTGGCCCCGGCCCTGGCGTTTCCCATTTTCGCCAAACTGGGGCTGTACCGCGCGATATTCCGCTACACAGGAATCACGGCACTCATCACCACCGGCAAGGCGGTGGCCATCTATGGAGCACTCCTGCTGGGCTGCCTCCTGGCAGCGCAATGGGAAGGCGTGCCACGCAGCGTCGGCATTCTGCAGCCTCTGCTGTTCATGCTCCTGGTGGGCTCCAGCCGCGCACTGGGGTGGCTGGCGCTGGCCGGCCACAGCAGCCATGCCCCCTACCGCCTGCTGATCTACGGAGCCGGCAGCGCTGGCGCCCAGACCGCAGCGGGACTGGGCGCCATGCGCCAGTACGTGCTCAAGGGCTTTGTTGATGACGATCCGAGCAAGGTCGGACGCAGCATCAACGGAGTGCGGGTGCATTCCCCCACTGCACTGCCCGAGGTGGCGCGCCGGCTCGCGATCACCGATGTGCTGCTGGCACTGCCCAGCACCACGCGCCTGCGGCGCCGGCAGATCATCGAAAGCCTGCGCCAATTGCCCGTTCGGATACGCACCCTGCCCGGCCTGTCGGACCTCGCCAGCGGCCGGGTCACGGTCACCGACTTCCAGGACCTCGAGATCGAGGACCTGCTGGGCCGCGAACCGGTGGCCCCGGACCCTGGCTTGCTGGGGCGCGATCTCGAGAGCGCCGTGGTGATGGTCACCGGCGCCGGCGGCAGCATCGGCAGCGAACTGTGCCGGCAGATCGTGCGCGAGGGCCCCCGCCAGCTGCTGCTCGTGGATCACAGCGAATATGCGCTGTATTCCATTCACCACGAGCTGCAGGCGCTCGCCCACCAGGGCGCGCACCAGTGCGCCCTGGTACCCCTGCTCGCCAGCGTCAACCAGAAGCAGCGCATGGACGACATCTGCCAGCAGTACAGCCCCACCTCCATCTACCACGCAGCCGCCTACAAGCACGTGCCCATGGTGGAAGCCAATCCGGGCGAAGGCATCCTGAACAACGTGTTCGGCACGCTCAATATGGTGCAGGTCGCGCTGAAGCATGGCGCTCGCCACTTCGTCCTGATTTCCACAGACAAGGCTGTTCGCCCCACCAACATCATGGGCGCCACCAAGCGTGTGGCAGAAATGGTGCTGCAAGCCGTCGCGGCGTCCCAGCGCATGCCTTTCGGGCTCTCGGCCGAAAGCCCACCGGGCTGGAGATGCCCGACACGCCTGTCCATGGTGCGCTTTGGCAATGTGCTGGGCTCCAGCGGCAGCGTGATACCGCTGTTCCGCCAGCAGATCGCGGCCGGCGGCCCCCTCACGGTGACGCATCCCGATGTCACGCGCTATTTCATGACCATCGCCGAAGCGGCCCAGCTCGTGCTGCAGGCGGGGACGATGGCGGACGGGGGCGACGTATTCCTGCTGGACATGGGCGAGCCGCTACAGATCCTGGACCTCGCGCAACGCATGGTGGCCCTGTCGGGCCTGACAGTGCGCGACGACCAGCACCCCGAGGGCGACATCGAAATCGTCTTCACGGGATTGCGCCCCGGCGAGAAACTCTTCGAAGAGCTGCTGATTGGAGACAACCCGCTGCCCACCGTCCACCCCCGCATACTGCGGGCCCGCGAGGAGTTTCGCCCCTGGGCCGAACTGCAGGCCCTGCTGCAGTCACTGCAGCAGGCCGCGCGCGATGGCGATCGGGCCGCCATGACGGCCCTGCTGGGCCAGCTGGTGCCGGGCTACCGTCCTGAAACACAAGCACTGCCATGAAGCCGGGACTCCTGCGGGCAACGCTGACCCTGCTCACGGGCAGCGTTGCGGCCCACGCCATTCCACTCGTGCTGGGCCCGGCGCTCACGCGCCTGTACAGCCCGGAGGCCTTCGGGCAGTTCGCGCTGCTGTGGGCGTTGGCCACCAACATGGCGGTGGTCGGCTGCGCGCGCTACGAATTCGCACTCCCCCTCGAACCCACGGAGCCACGGGCTGCCGAACTCATGGCTTTGTGCGCGCGCGTGCTGCTCGCGGTGACGGCGGCTTCCGCCGCAACCGCTGCCGTGCTCATGCTCTGGCAACGCATGCCGATGGCCTGGGCACTGCCCTTCGCGGTGCTGGCGGGCGGCGCCATGCAATGGCTCACCATGTGGGCCACCCGGTCGCAGCGTTTTGGACTGCTGTCGGCGGCAAGGCTGCTGCAGCAAGGTGGGGGCGCCATCCTGCAGCTCGTGCTCGGCCTGCTGAAGGCCGGCCCCCTGGGCCTGGTGCTCGGGGCCACGCTGGCCAGCCTGGGAGGGGCTTGGATGCTGGCCCGGCCGGCGCCAGCCGGGGGCTGGACGGCCATGTGGCGCCAGCCCCTTGCCAGGCTGCGGTCCATGGCCCTGCAGCACAAGGACTTCCCCCTGCTCAACACGCCACACGCGTTCATGGGTGCGCTGCAGGATACGCTCACGCTGGTGCTGGTGGCAGCGTGGACAGGGGACGCCTCAGCGGGGTTCTGGGCCTTGGCACTGCGCTATCTCAAGGCCCCGGCAACCCTCGTCGGGGGTGCGCTGTCGCAAACCCTGTACCCGCGCCTTCTGAAGGCAGAGAGCCCTGGCGACGCCCGGGCGCTGGTGCGCCGGGCCATGCTGGGGCTCGCTGCCCTGGCCTGCCCGCTCGCGGCGATCCTTCTCCTCTGGGGGCCGGATATTTTCGCCCTGGCCTTTGGGGCAAGATGGGCCCAGACAGGGGAACTTGCACGGGCCATCGCCCCGTACATCGCCCTGCACTTCGTGGCGTCACCCCTTGCCGTGGTCACCATGGCCTGGAATGCACAGGCCTGGGCGCTGCGCCTGGCATTGATCGGACAATGCCTTTTCTTCGCCGGACTGCTGCTGGGCCTGTACCTGGGCGGCCTGCAAGGTGCCGGATGGGGCGTGTCAGCGAGCATGCTGGCCTACTTTGCCTATTATTTCTGGGTGTTGGCGAACTGGAGGGAGGTGCCCCATGAGAGCCGTGTTTAACCGATGGCGCCGCCGCCTCTGGCATGCGCTGCTCCATCGCATCGTCTTCGGGGAAAGCAACCACCTCGGCCAGCCTCTGCCACACACCCGCATCGCCCCCAGCACCTGCATCGAGGGGGAGCATGCACTGCGGCTGGCAGACCACGTGTTCATCGGCCAATTCAATTTCATCGACGCCACAGCGGGCCTGCAGATTGGGCAAGGGGTCCAGATCACCAACTTCGTCAGCATCGTGACGCACAGCTCCCACCGCGCCATTCGCCTCCTGGGCAGCGGCTACGCAGTCCACGAGGGCTCCAAGCCTGGCTACATCAGCGCGCCCATCGAGATCGGCGCCTACACCTTCATCGGCCCCCACAGCCTGATCGAAGCCGGCACGCGCATCGGCAAGGGGGTGGTGGTGTGTGCCTACTCGCAGGTGCGCGGCGAAGTGCCCGACTTCGCTATCGTGGCGGGGGTCCCGGCGCGCCAGATCGGCGACGTGCGCGAACAGGATGAGCGCCTGCTTTCGCAGCATCCAGAACTGCGTCCGCACTACGAATCCTGGACGCGGACAATCTGACATGGCAACACACCTGTGCCTCCTGGGTGATGCCACCAGCCCCCATGTTCAGCGGTGGGCGCGGGAAATGCTCCAGCGTGGCTACCGCGTTTCGCTGATCACGGCACGCCCCGCGTCCATCGATGGCGTCACCGTGCGGGCCATCCGGCCCGTGCACCGCTCGCTCGACTGGCTGTTCCGTGTCCGGGAAACCAGGCGCCACGTGGCCGAACTGGCCCCCGACCTCCTGCATGCCCATTACGTCACCTCCTACGGCTATCTGGCCGCACGTTGCGGCAAACATCCGGTGGTAATGACCGCCTGGGGAAGCGACCTGTTGGTGACCCCCGGCAAGAGCGCCTGGATGCGCTGGCTGACCGGCTGGATACTGCGCCAGGCCGACCTCATCACCGGCGACTCCGCCAGCCTGATGAGCGCAGTGGCCCAATTCCGACCCCGCTGCACCACCGAGGAAATCCACTGGGGGGTGGAACTGCAGCGCTTCCACCCCGTTCCCTGGAGCCACAAGCAAGGCAGCCAGCTGGTGAGCCTGCGCGCCTGGGAACCCAACTACAACATCGACACCATCATCGAGGCATTCGCTCTTCTGCAGGCGCGGTTGCCCTCGGCCGACCTGCGCTTGCACCTGCTCGGAGGAGGCAGCATGGAAAGCGCCCTGCGCAGCCAGGTGCACAAGGCGCAGCTGGACAACAAGGTGCAGTTCCACGGCCGACTCGATGATGCGGGCATGACCCGGGTACTGGGCGAAGGCAAGATATCTGTCTCGGTGCCCAGCAGCGACGCAACATCCGTCGCCATGCTGGAGAGCATGGCGTGTGGCCTCGCGGTGGTCGCCAGCGAACTGCAGGCCAACCGGCACTGGATCGACCCGCAGTGGCTGGTTGAGGCGGGGAGCGCCACAGCGCTCGCCGCCCGGCTGGAAGCCCTGATCGCCAACGACACCCTGGCGGAACAAGCCGGCCTGCACAATGCCACCCGCATCGCCCTGGACGGCGACCGCGCGGTACAGATGAACCGCATGCACGCGCTGTACCAGCAGTTGCTCCGTACACCTTGAACCCCATGCCCAAAGGCCCTGAATTGGACACATTGATCAGCGTCATCGTGCCGTGCCGCAATGAGCGCCAGCACATCGACGCTTTCTGCGACTCCGCCCTGCTCCAAGAACTGCCCGCAGGCTGGCGCATGGAAGTGCTGATTGCCGACGGCGACAGCGATGACGGCACGCGCGAACACCTGATGCAGCGCTGTGCTGCAGACCCCAGGCTCGTCCTGGTGGACAACCCCGGCCGCATTGTGTCCACCGGACTCAACGCCTGCATTGCCCGCGCACGGGGCTGCACCATTGCCCGCATGGACGTGCACAGCCAGTTTGCCCCCGACTACCTTGCGCAGTGCATCGAGGCGCTCGAATGCACCCGCGCTGACAACGTGGGCGGCCCGTGGGTCGCCCAAGGAACGGGCCCCACCGGGGCCGCCATCGCCGCCGCCTTCCAGTGCCGCTGGGTGGTGGGAGGAGCGCGCTCGCGCGATGACCAGTACGAAGGCGAGGTGGACACCGTCTACCTGGGATGCTGGCCCCGCAGCGTGTTTGACCGGTTCGGACTGTTTGACGAAGCCTTGGTGCGCAACCAGGACGACGAGCACAACCTGCGCATGCGCCTGGGGGGGGCACGCATCTGGCAGAGTCGGCTCATCCATTCCACCTACCACCCGCGCAATTCGCTGCGGCACCTGTTCGCGCAACAACGGCAGTACGGCTACTGGCGGCCTTTTGTGATGCGCAAACATGGGCAGCCAGGCTCCGTGCGGCAGCTGGTGCCTGCAGCATTTGTGGCCAGCGCGGTGGCCAGCGCCGTGGTGTTGCCCTGGTCCGCTTGGCCCGGGGCCGCGCTGGGCCTCGCCTACGCAACCTATCTTCTGGCGGCATCGGTGGCGGCAGCCCGATCGGCCCGCAACTGGGGGCTGCTGCCCCGCCTCCCGGCGACGATTGCGGCGTTTCATGTGGGCTACGGCCTGGGCACCTGGCGAGGACTGTGGGACATTGCGCGCTCGCGCGCCCCTTCGTCCGACTTTGCACGCATCACCCGATGACCGACAACGAACCCCAGGCCGTCAAGGCCCGCTACGCCCGGCGCGACACAGTGGCCGACGAAGCGCGCTACAGCCTGTATGCCAACGCTGCGGCGCTGCAGGTGCAGCAGGAGCGCCTGCGCGCCATGGCACGCATCTGGCGGGCCCACGGCTGGAGCAGCCTGGCCCAGCGGCCCATGCTGGAGGTTGGCTGTGGGAGTGCGGGCAATCTGCACGATCTGGTGCGGCTGGGCGCCACGCCCGCTTGCCTGACGGGCCTGGAGCTTCTTCCAGAACGTGCCGCCGCAGCGCGCGCCTTGCTACCAGCGGGCGTGGCCATTGCCGAAGGCGATGCCGCCTTGGCCCCGGTGCAGCCCGCCAGCCAGGATGCCGTGCTGGCGTTCACACTCTTCAGCTCCTTGCTCGACGAGGGCTATCGCCGCCATCTGGCCGACGTGATCTGGCAATGGGTCGCGCCCGGCGGCGGTGTTCTCGTCTATGACTTTGTCGTCAACAACCCCGCCAACAGCGATGTACAGGGCATTCCACTGCGCGAACTGAGCATCCTGTTTCCCGGGGCACAGATACACTCCCGCCGCGTTACGCTGGCACCTCCGCTGGCACGACGCCTGCCCGCGCCAGCGATTGCGCCAGCATCCGCACTGCTGTGGTTTCTGCGCACCCACCGCCTAACCTGGGCCGTAAAGCCACGCTGAGCGCGGCCTCGCTCTGGCCCTTTTAGCACGCACCACAATGCCCATGAACTCCCCCGCCGACCTGCCCTTTCTCCCGTTCGCCCGCCCCGACATCGGGCCGGCAGAAATCGATGCCGTCAGCGCGGCCATGCGCTCGGGGTGGGTCACGACCGGGCCCAAGACCAAAGAGTTTGAGCAGGCATTCACCGCCTTCCTGGGCGGCGGTGGTCTGCAGAGCATCGCCGTCAACTCCGCCACGGCGGGCCTGCACCTCGCGCTGGAGGCCCTGGGCATCGGCCCCGGCGACGAAGTGATCGCGCCCACACTGACCTTCACCGCCACCGTGGAGGTGGTGCGCTACCTGGGTGCCGACCCGGTACTGGTGGACGTGGACCCGGTGACCCTCAATATCGACCCGGCCAAGGTGCGCGCAGCCATCACACCTCGCACCAAAGCCATCGTGCCCGTGCACTACGGGGGCCTGGCCTGCGACATGGACGCCATCCTGGCCATCGCCAAAGAACATCACCTGAAGGTGGTGGAAGACGCGGCCCACGCCTTGCCCACCACCTGGCGCGGCACGCTGGTGGGGCAGTTGCAGTCCGATGTCACGGTGTTCAGCTTCTACGCCAACAAGACCATCACTACCGGCGAAGGCGGCATGGCCGTCACACACGACCCGGCGCTTGCGCAGCGCATGCGTACCATGCGCCTGCATGGCATGAGCCGGGATGCGTTTGACCGCTTCACCTCCAAAACCCCGGCTTGGTACTACGAGGTGGTCGCGCCAGGCTTCAAATACAACATGACGGACGTTGCCGCCGCCATGGGCGTGGAGCAGCTGGCACGGCTGCCACAGTTTGTGCAGCGGCGTCAAACCCTTGCAAGCCGCTACCACGATCAGCTGGCGCCCCTTCCGCTGATATTGCCAGCCGATGCGCCACACGGCGACACCCATGCGTGGCACCTGTATGTCATCCGGCTGCGAGCGGACGCACCACTGGGGCGTGACGAGGTCATCCAGGCGCTGTCGGGCCGGGGCATCGGCACCAGCGTGCACTATGTGCCGCTGCACCGGCACCCGTACTGGCGGGACCGCTATCAGCTCACGCCGGAGATGTTCCCCCAGGCCGATGCAGCCTACCAGGCCATGATCAGCATCCCCTTGTTCACCGCCATGAGTGACAGCGACCAGGACCGCGTGATTGCAGCGCTGCACGAGGTGCTGCGCTGACATGCCCAAGCGGCTGTTCGACCTTTTCTTTGCTGCCCTCGGCTTGCTGCTGCTCGCCCCCGTGCTGCTGGCCGTGGCACTGTGGGTGGTGCGGGATTCGCCCGGTCCAGCATTCTTTCGCCAGCAGCGCGTGGGCCGCGCAGGCAGGTTGTTCCGCATCTACAAGTTCCGCACCATGCACCCGCGCGCCGAAGCTGCTGGCCCGGCGATTACCGTAGGGGCCGATGCCCGCATTACCCGGGCCGGCCACTGGCTGCGGCGCACCAAGATCGATGAATTGCCCCAGCTTTTCAACGTGCTGCTGGGCCACATGAGCCTCGTCGGCCCCCGGCCTGAGGTGCCGCACTATGTCGCGCTCTACCCGGATTCCGTGCGGGAACTGGTGCTCAGCGTGCGGCCGGGCATCACAGACCGCGCCTCCATCGAATTCCGCGACGAAAGCACCTTGCTGGGCCAGAGCGGCGATCCGGAGCGCACTTACGTGGAGCAGATCCTGCCCGTCAAGCTCCGCTACGCCGCCGACTACGCCCGCTCGCACACGCTCTGGACCGACCTGAAGATCATCGCCGGAACGGCATCCGCGCTGTGGAGCGACCGCCCGTCCAGGGGATAAGGACCAGTCGGCACCCCGTAGCCGATAAAATCAGGGGTTTGGCTGAACCCAGCCCCAAAATTCACGCCCCCGCACCGACGGCACCTATGTCAGACCAAAACCACGCCCCCGCTCCCCAGGACGAAAACCAGCTCATCGCCGAGCGCCGCGAAAAGCTCCGCGCTCTGCGCGAGGCCCAGGCCAACGGCGGTGGTGTTGCCTTCCCCAACAACTTCAAGCCCGGCCACAAGGCCGCCCAGTTGCACCTGGAGCACAGCGCTGCCACGAACGAGGCCCTGGAAGCCACGCCGGTGAACGTCTCGGTGGCCGGCCGCATGATGCTCAAGCGCGTCATGGGCAAGGCCAGTTTTGCCACGGTGCAGGATGGTTCGCTGGGCGATGTGGGCGGGCGCATCCAGCTTTACGTGACCCGCGACGCCGTGGGCGAAGAGCTGTATGCCGCCTTCAAGCACTGGGACCTGGGCGACATCGTGGGCGCCGAAGGCACGCTCATGAAGACCAAGACGGGCGAGCTGTCGGTCAAGGTGACCGGCCTGCGCCTCTTGACCAAGAGCCTGCGCCCCCTGCCCGACAAGTTCCACGGCATGGCCGATCAGGAGCAGAAGTACCGCCAGCGCTATGTGGACCTGATCACCGACGAGCAGGCCCGCAAGCGCTTCATGGCGCGCAGCAAGGCGGTGAGCGGCCTGCGCGAGTTCATGGTGGGCCACGGCTTCCTTGAAGTCGAAACGCCCATGCTGCACCCCATCCCGGGCGGCGCCAATGCCAAGCCGTTCGTCACGCACCACAACGCGCTGGAGCAGGAGATGTACCTGCGCATCGCGCCCGAGCTGTACCTGAAGCGCCTGATCGTGGGCGGTTTCGAGCGGGTGTTCGAGATCAACCGCAGCTACCGCAACGAGGGCATCTCGGTGCGCCACAACCCCGAGTTCACCATGATGGAGTTCTACGCGGCGTACTGGAACTACCTGGACCTGATGGACTTCACCGAGACGCTGATCCGCGAAGTGGCGCTCAAGGCCACGGGCTCGCTGCAAATGACCTACCAGGGCCGCGCCGTGGACCTGACGCAGCCGTTCGCGCGCCTGACCATCCGCGAAGCGATCTTCCAGTACACCGAAGCCGGCGCCCACGTGGACGATGCCGCGTGGCTGGTCAGCGCGCTCAAGAAGCTGGGCATGACCGAGGAGAAGGACAAGCTCTCGGCACGCACGCTGGCCAGCCTGCAGGTGCTGTATTTCGAAGAAACGGTGGAAGACAAGCTCTGGCAGCCTACGTTCATCATGGAGCACCCGACCGAGATCTCGCCACTGGCACGCGCCAACGATGCCCGTCCCGAGGTCACCGAGCGTTTCGAGCTGTACATCACGGGCCGCGAGTTCGGCAACGGCTTCAGCGAGCTGAACGATGCCGAAGACCAGGCCGCGCGTTTCCATGCCCAGGTGGCCGCCAAGGACAGCGGCGACGACGAGGCCATGTTCTACGACCATGACTTCGTGCGGGCGCTGGAATACGGCATGCCCCCCACGGGGGGTTGCGGCATCGGCATCGACCGCCTCATGATGCTGCTGACCGACAGCCCCAGCATCCGCGACGTGATTCTTTTCCCAGCGCTGCGCCGGGAGTCCTGAGACCGCATCCGCAGCGCCCGGCCGCCACGTCCGCCTGATCGCGCCGTTTCACAGGACACACCAGGAGCCACCGTGCCATTCATCTCCAGCACCGCCCCTTATCCGGCCAACGCGCCACTGCCCGCGGGCGCAGGCTTTTCGGTGCTGGTGGTCGAGGACCAGGGCTCCGTGCGGGCCGCGCTGGTGGCCGAACTGCGGCGCGCGGGCGTGTCCGCCATCTTCGAGGCCCCGGAGGGCAGCGCGGCACTGCACCTGTTCAAGGCCCACCGGCCCGACCTGGTGCTGCTGGACATCAAGCTGCCCGGCAAGGATGGCTATTGGGTGGCGCAGCAGATGCGCGAGAGCGAGGCCGGCGACTGGACGCCCATCATCTTCCTGTCGGGCCTGGACAACGAGCTCGACGTCTGGCGCGGCATCGAAGTGGGGGGCGATGACTACCTGGTCAAGCCCGTGAGGCCCATCGTGCTGATGGCCAAGCTGCGGGCCATGCGGCGGCTGCTGGACATGCGCCGCAGGCTCGTGTCGGTATCGGCCGAGCTGCACCTGGCCAACCAGCGCCTCAACGAAATGGTCGAGGTCGACGCGCTGACCGGCCTGGTCAACCGCCGCGGCTTCGACCGCATCCTGCACAACGAGATCCTGGCCGCACGCCGCGATGCCACGCCGCTCACGCTGATGCTGTGCGACCTGGACCACTTCAAGCTCTTCAACGATGCCAGCGGGCATGTGCAGGGCGATGCCTGCCTGAAAGAGGTGGGCCGCCTGCTGCGCGAGGTCTGCGTGCGCCCCCGGGATGTGGCTTCGCGCTATGGCGGCGAGGAATTCGCACTCATCCTGCCGAACACGCCGCGCTCGGGCGCGATGACCTTTGCAAGGGCATTGGCGCAGCTGCTCAAGGTCCGCGCCATACCGCATGCGGATTCGCCACTGGGCAGCATCCTGACACTGTCGGGTGGCATCACCACCTGCGTGCCCGACGACAGCACCAATGCCGAAAGCATGATCATGCGGGCCGACCAGGCCCTGTATGCCGCCAAGGCCCAGGGCCGCAACCGCTTCTTCAGCTTTGAAATGCAGATGGACACCGTGGAGCAATTGCGCAATTGAGTTTCTTTTCCGCCTTCTCGTTCGACGCCACCGAGCGCAGCGCGCGCACCGCCGTTTCGCGCATGCAAATCCTGAAGGCCCGCCTGCCCGACTGGGTGCAGGACTGGCTGGAGGTCATCATCCCCGGCACGCAGATCCTGCTGATCCTGTTTGTCGCCTGGCTGCTGCAGCGCATGCTGCGCCGCATCGTGCGCCGCGCCAGTGCGCACTACCAGGTGCCCGACGAGCTGGTCGTGCCCATGAACGGGCTCATCCGCTGGTTCATCGTGGCGGGCGCCCTGCTGCTGGTGCTCGAGCGCATGGGAGTGTCCGCCACCGTGCTCTGGACGGCATTCACGGGCTTCGCCACGGTGGGCGCCGTGGCGTTCTTTGCCGCGTGGAGCGTGCTCTCCAACCTGTTCTGCGCGCTGCTCATCTTCACGGTACGGCCCTTTCGCATCGGCGACTACATCGAGGTGCTGGACACCGCGGAGAAACCGGGCGCCAAGGGCCGGGTGGTGGACATCAACCTGCTGTACACCACGCTGGAGGACCATGGCGCAGCAGCGGGGCAGGTGGCCTGGCTGCAGATTCCGAATGCGTTGGTGTTTCAGCGGGTGGTGCGCAGATTCCAGGGGGTGCCACCGCCGCCCGCGCCCCCCGCCAGCGCTGCGCATGCCGCGGAAAGTGCGCCGGCGGCCCCGCCACCGGTCACGCCCGGGCCTTTCAACACGCCATAGCGCAACCAACCGGGCGCGGCACGGCCCTGCGCCGGGCCGCGCGAAAGCGGTTGCTCTGCGTCAGGGCAGCAGGTCGAGCGCCTGCAGGTAGGCGGGCTGGTACATCAGCTCGTCCCACGCCTGGGGCAAGGTTTCGGGCAGCAGCGCCAGGCGGCGGGACTCGCTGTCCACGCTCGGCTGCCAGCGGCCCTGGGCGCGGGCCTGGTCCAGGCCGGCGATGAGTTCATCCACCGCGCGGCCATCGCCCACGCTCTGGTTGCACAGCAGCACGAGGTCGCAGCCGGCCTGGAGCGCCGCCACGGCCGCATCGGTGTAGCCGACCACCTGGCCGTCCAGGCGGCGTGCGCCTTCCATGCTGAGGTCGTCGCTGAAGATCGCGCCATCAAAGCGCATCTGGCGGCGCAGGATGTCCTGCAGCCAGCGCTGCGAGAAACCCGCGGGGCGGCTGTCGACCTTGGGGTAGATCACATGGGCCGGCATCACGCTGGTGAGCGTGCTGCTGAGCCAGGGGTACGGGGCGGCGTCGTCGGCCAGGATGGCCTTGAGGCTGCGCTTGTCCACGGGTACCTCGGTGTGCGAGTCGGCCTTGACGAAGCCGTGCCCGGGGAAGTGCTTGCCGCAGTTGGCCATGCCGGCCTGCAGCAGACCATGCATGAGGCTCTTGGCGAGCAGCGCCACCACGCGCGGGTCGCGGTGAAAGGCGCGGTCGCCGATCACACCGCTTTCACCCCAATCGAGGTCGAGCACGGGCGTGAAGCTGAAGTCCACACCGCAGGCGCGCAGCTCGGCGCCCAGCACATAGCCCGCCGCCGTGGCCGCATTGGTCGCACGCAGCGCGCCGCTGCCGGGCACGGCCCTGGCACCCTTGCCGTCGTCCATCCACATGTCGCCCAGCGCGCGCATCGGCGGCAGGTGCGTGAAGCCATCGGTGCGAAAGCGCTGCACGCGGCCGCCTTCGTGGTCCACGCAGATCAGCAGGTCGTCGCGCACGGCCTTGATGCTGCTCGTGAACTGCAGCAGCTGCGCGCGGTTCTCCCAGTTGCGGGCAAACAGGATGATGCCGCCGGTCAGCGGGTGCGCGAGGCGGCGGCGGTCAGCGCTGGTCAGCTCTTTGCCAGCCACGTCGAGGATGAGGGGTGCGTGTTCGGTCATGGGTTTCAAGAATGATTTTGCTATGCAAATAATAGCTATCAGCGCTTGCCAATCAAGCGCTGGAGGCCGATTTTTCTTCAGCCCTCTCGACCACGCAGAAACTGGCGGCGTAGTCGGTCTCGTCGGTCACGCTCAGGTGCGCCTGCAGCCCCCGGACCTCGAACCATTCCTTGAGCGCGCCGTGCAGCACGATGACTGGCTGGCCGGATGGCAGCTTGGCGACCTCGCAGTGGCGCCAGGTCATGGGCATGCGCATGCCCAGGCCGATGGCCTTGCTGAAGGCTTCCTTGGCGGAAAAGCGCGTGGCCAGGTAGCGCAGGCCCCGGTCGGGCCAGCGGCTGCTCCTCTCGCGCCAGGTGACCAGTTCGCCGTCGGCCAGCACCTTCTGGGCAAAACGCTCGCCGTGGCGCTCCAGGCTGGCCGCGATGCGGCGCACGTCGCAGATGTCGGTGCCGATGCCGTAGATCATGGTTTTTTTGAGTCAAATCAGCCGCCAGCGCTTATTCATCAAGCGCAAGCAGCTATCAAATCAGGAGTTATCTGCCTGTGCCGCGAAACCCGACCGGATGCAGCCCAGGTAGGCCAACACCGTGGCGGCGTAGCCCAGCTCCAGCGCGTCGGCGATCAGTGCATGCCCAATCGAGACCTCCAGCACGCCGGGCACGCCGCGCACGAAGGCGGCGAGGTTGTCGCGGTTCAGGTCGTGGCCCGCATTCACGCCCAGGCCCGCATCCAGCGCGGCCTGTGCGGCCGCAGCGTAGCGTTTTAGCTCAACCTCCTGCTGCGGGGTGCCCCAGGCGGCGGCATAGGGCTCGGTGTACAGCTCCACCCGGTCGGCGCCCACCGCCCTGGCGGCGGCCATCTGCTCCGGCACCGGGTCCATGAACAGGCTCACGCGCACACCCAGTGCCTTGCACTCGGCGATCAGAGGCGCCAGGCGCCCGGCATCCTGCGGAAAGCTCCAGCCGTGGTCGCTGGTGAACTGGTCTTCGCTGTCGGGCACGAAGGTCGCCTGGTGGGGGCGCACCTGGCGGATGAAGTCCATCAGGTTCTGCGACGGGTTGCCTTCGATGTTGTATTCGCGATCGGGCCAGGCCTTCATCAAGGCGGCCAGCTCGAACACGTCCTGGCCGCGGATGTGCCGCTCGTCGGGCCGGGGATGCACGGTGATGCCCTGCGCGCCCGCCCGCAGGCACAGCTCGGCCGCGCGCGTGACGCTCGGAATGCCCAGGTGGCGCGTGTTGCGCACCAGGGCGACCTTGTTGACGTTGACCGACAGGGCGGTGGTCGGGTGCGGAGGGCGGTGTGGCTGGTTCATAGGGCCTGCAGGTCGATCATGAGCTGGCGGGTGCGCAGCGTCGGGCTGCCGCAATGGTATTGCAGCAGGGCACGCAGCTGGGGCTTGAGTTCGGCCGAGACGGCAACGCAGGCCCGCAGTGTGGCGGTATAGCTGGCGGCATCGTCCAGCGCCCGCTGCAATGCCTGCCACTGGCTGCCCGGCAGCCCGCCCCGCTCGGCCGCCGAGGCAGCGCGCAGGCCCCCTTCGGGGACCAGCGTGTAGCGCGTGCCGGCCTGCAGGGGGGCCAGGGTCATGGTCTGGACGTCGAGGCTCGGCAACAGGCCGATCTCGCGCAGCAGCAGCAGTTCGAAACTGCGCAGCACGGGCTCCAGGGCGTCGCCATGCTCGCTGGCCAGCACCCGCACCACGCCCGCGTAGGCGTCGAACAGCGCGGCGTGCGGGTCCGCGCGGGCCAACAGGCGCAGCAGCAGTTCGTTGAGGTATAGGCCCGACAGCAGGGCGTCGCCCGTGGGCATCACGTGGCCACCCACCCACTCGGCGCCCTTGAGCCCGTGGATGTCCGCGTCGCCATTGCCGGCCAGGGTGTAGGTCAGCAGCAGGGGCTGCAGCGGCAGCAGCACCGGGCGGAAGTTGGAGCTGGGCTTCTTCGCGCCCTTGGCCACCAGGGCGACGCGGCCGTAGTGGCGGCTGAAGACCTCCAGGATCAGGCTGGACTCGCTCCAGTCGTAGCTGTGCAGCACGAAGGCAGGTTCATCGGAGATGCGCTTGGCGGCAGCCACGTGGGGGGTCGCAGGGATAGGCGTGAGGATGGAGTGTGGTGGCGGCTCAACCAACGCCGGCCACCCGGCGGGCAGCGGGCGCTGATGGCATGCACTTACTCGTAGCCGAAGGAACGCACCCGGGCTTCATCGTCAGCCCAGCCGGAGCGGACCTTGACCCACAGCTCCAGGAACACTTTGGCATCCATGAGCTTTTCCAGCTCCTGCCGCGCCTCGGTGCCGATGCGCTTGAGCCGCTCACCCTTGTCGCCGATGACCATCATCTTGTGGTTGTCCCGCTCCACCACGATGGTGGCGGCGATCTTGACCAGTCGCTTGTGCTGCTTGCTCGCCTCTTCCTCGAACTTGTCGATGACGACGGTGGAGGTGTAGGGCAGTTCATCCCCGGTGAAGCGGAACAGCTTTTCGCGCACGGTTTCGGAGGCCAGGAATTTCTCGCTGCGGTCGGTCAGTTCGTCCTCGCCGTACCACCAGCCCTGCTCGGGCAGGTATTTTTCGCAGATGCCGAAAAGGCGCTCGATGTCGCCCTTGTTCTTAGCCGACATGGGCACGAATTCGGTGAACGGATGGCGCTCCTGCATGCTCTTGAGCCAGGGCGCGATCTCCGCGCGGCGGTGCACCATGTCGAGCTTGTTCGCCACCAGGAGCGTGGGAATGCCGGGCTTGAACAGCGAGAGTACCTTGGCATCGGCCAGCGTGAAGTTGCCGGCCTCCACCACGAACAGGATCAGGTCCACGTCGCCGATCGCCCCCATCACGGTCTTGTTCAGGGACTTGTTGAGCGCGGTGGCGTGGCGCGTCTGGAAGCCCGGCGTGTCCACGAAAATGAACTGCGTCTGCTCGCGGGTGCGGATGCCGGTGATGCGGTGGCGCGTGGTCTGCGCCTTGCGCGAGGTGATGCTGATCTTCTGCCCCACCAGCGCATTGAGCAGCGTGGACTTGCCCACGTTGGGCTTGCCCACGATGGCGATCACGCCGCAGCGCTGGCCGGGGACGGCCGCGGGGGCGCCCGCCGCCGCGAGCATGGCCTCCAGGTCATTTTGCGCCCCTGCGCTTGCTGCACCTTCGTCACCAGCTACATCTTTGGTAGCATCATTCATAGATTCTTTGCTTTCAATGTGGCCAGCATGGCCACCGCTGCGGCCTGCTCGCCGGCCCGGCGGGAGCCGCCGATGCCACGCTCGGTCAGGCCCAACTCGGGAATGTCGCATTCGACATCGAAGGTCTGGCGGTGCGCCGCCCCGACCGTCGCCACCACGCGGTACTGCGGCAGCTTCATTTTGCGGCCCTGGAGCCACTCCTGCAACGCGGTTTTGGCATCCTTGGACGCCGCCTGCATCTGCGGGTTGATCTCGACACCCTGGAACAGGCGGTGCACCAGCGCCTCCGCGCTGCCATACCCCGCGTCAAGGTACACCGCGCCGATGAGCGCCTCCAGCGCATCGGCCAGGATGGACGGCCGCTGCTGGCCGCCGGATTTGGACTCCCCCTCCCCCAAACGCAGCACCTCGGAAATCTTGAGGCCCAGCGCCAGCTGGTGCAGGGTGTCCTGCTTGACGAGGTTGGCACGGACACGGGACAAATCGCCTTCCGGCAAGGCCGACAATTGCCGATAGAGCAGGCTTGCGACCGCCAGATTCAACACGGAATCACCCAGAAACTCCAGCCGCTCGTTATGGTCGGCCGAAAAGCTGCGGTGCGTGGTGGCGCGCTGGAGAAGGGATGGATCGGAAAAAACATGCTGCAGGCGGGACTGCAGCGCTTGAAGGCCGGCGTGCACTAATTTGTGTGTCCTTCAAAGCGGTAGACAAGATAGGCCGGACCCGCCAGCGCGATTTCGCGGGAGTACTTGTAGGACACCACGACCTTGTCGCCACGCTTGCCCACCTCCAGGTCCTTGCCCTGGATGGAGGCAATGTTGTCAATTGCCGCTGCGCGGTCAAACGCCGCCTGAACACCAGCCACGGAGCTTTCTACTTTGGCCTTTTCAACGGCTTTTTTAATGGCCACATATTCAAGAAAAATGGGGACCGACTGGCCGCCAATGGCGAAAACGGCCACAGCCAGGACACCAATGAAGACCAGACCAAAAAAAGACAATCCGCGCTGGCGCGACCGGCTGGCCACGCGATGGACTTTCACCATGATGTATTCCCTCTCCTTGTTTGCCTTGACGGCCGTGGCTTAGTGGAATGAACCGATGCGCTTGAGGTTACCGAAATTCATCCAGACAAAAAAGGCCTTCCCGACGATATTGCCTTCTGGAACGAATCCCCAGTAGCGCGAATCGAGCGAGTTGTCCCGGTTGTCCCCCATCATGAAATAGTGGCCTTCCGGCACCTTGCAGACGACGCCTTCGACACTGTAGCGGCAGTTTTGCCGGTAGGCAAAATTGCTCGCGCCCTGCACGAAGGCAGGAACATCGGGGTTGTTCAGCAAGCGATGCGGCTGCGGGCCCAGTTGCTCTTCAAACTGCTTGAAGTAGCGCATCGAATCCTCTTCGAAGAAATCCGGCGCTGCCTTGGTATCCACGGCTTGGCCGTTGATCGTGAGGCGCTTGTTGAGGTAGGCGACCTCGTCCCCCGGCACTCCGACCACCCGCTTGATGTAGTCCAGGCTGGGCTGTGGCGGGTAGCGAAACACCAGCACATCCCCCCGCGCAGGCTTGGTGCCTTCGGTGATCTTGGTGTGGATGACCGGCAGGCGGACACCGTAGGTGAACTTGTTCACCAGGATCAGGTCGCCCACCAGCAGCGTGGGAATCATGGAACCCGACGGAATCTTGAAAGGCTCGAACAGAAATGACCTCAGCAGGAACACCGCGACGATCACCGGGAACAGTCCTGCGGTCCAGTCCAGCCACCAGGGCTGCATGAGCAGCCTCCCCTTGGCTTCCTGGACATCCACATCAACCTTCTGGATGCCCATGCGGTCCAGTTCGGCGCGGCGCTGCACGGCGGCATCTTCCACGGCCTGGGCCGCCCGGCGGCGCTGCGGCAAAAAGTACAGCCGCTCGGCCAGCCAGTAGGCACCCGTGACCACCGTGGCCAGGAACAACAGCAGGGCAAAGTTGCCTTCCACGGCCCCAAAGTACCAAGCGCCGATATACCCGCCAAATGCGGCCAGCACCACAGAGGTGAGAATCTGCATGGCCTGCATCAGTCTTCCACCTGCAAAATGGCCAGGAAGGCCTCCTGGGGCACCTCGACCGATCCAATCTGTTTCATGCGTTTCTTACCTGCTTTCTGCTTCTCGAGGAGCTTGCGCTTGCGGGTGATGTCACCGCCGTAACATTTTGCCAGCACGTTCTTGCGCAATGCCTTGATGGTTTCGCGCGCAATGATGTTGGCACCGATGGCGGCCTGAATGGCCACGTCGTACATCTGGCGGCTGATGATCTCGCGCATCTTGGCGACCACGGCACGGCCGCGGTACTGCGATTGCGAGCGGTGCACGATGATGGACAGCGCGTCGACCTTTTCACCGTTGAGCAGGATGTCGACCTTCACCACATCGGAGGCGCGGTATTCCTTGAACTCGTAGTCCATGGAGGCATAGCCGCGCGACACCGACTTGAGCTTGTCGAAGAAGTCGAGCACGATTTCGCCCAGCGGCATTTCGTAGGTGAGCATCACCTGGCGGCCGTGGTATGCCATGTTCATCTGCACGCCGCGCTTCTGGTTGGCCAGTGTCATCACCGGGCCCACATAGTCCTGCGGCATGTACAGATGCACCGTGACGATGGGCTCGCGGATCTCCTCCAGCCGCCCCTGGTCCGGCATCTTGGAGGGATTCTCGACCATGATCACTTCGCCATCGGCCTTGACCACCTGGTAGACCACGCTGGGCGCCGTGGTGATGAGGTCCTGGTCGAACTCCCGCTCCAGGCGCTCCTGCACGATTTCCATGTGCAGGAGCCCGAGGAATCCGCAACGAAAACCAAAGCCCAGCGCCTGGCTCACTTCGGGTTCGTAGTGCAGCGAGGCGTCGTTGAGCTTGAGCTTTTCCAGCGCATCGCGCAGCGAGTCGTACTCGCTCGCTTCGGTGGGGTACAGCCCCGCGAAAACCTGCGGCTGGATTTCCTTGAAGCCGGGCAAGGCCTCGGCGGCGGGGCCTGCGTTGTTGGGCAGCTTCTTTTCCAGCGTGATCGTGTCGCCGACCTTGGCGGCCTGCAGCTCCTTGATGCCCGCGATGATGTAGCCCACCTGCCCCGCATCCAGCGAATTGCGCGGCTCGTTGGCGGGCGTGAACACCCCCAGGTTGTCGGCGTTGTACACGGCGCCACTGGCCATCATCTTGATGCGCTCGCCCTTGAGCAGCCGCCCGTCCACCACGCGCACCAGCATCACGACCCCGACATAGCTGTCAAACCAGCTGTCGATGATCATGGCCCGCAGCGGACCCTGCGCATTGCCGCGCGGCGCGGGCACCTTGGCGACGATGGCTTCCAGGATCTCCTCGATGCCCATGCCCGTCTTGGCGGAACATGGAATGGCATCCGTGGCGTCGATGCCGATCACGTCCTCGATCTCGGCCTTGGCGTTGTCCGGATCCGCATTGGGCAAATCCATCTTGTTGAGCACCGGCACGACCTCGACACCCAGGTCCAGCGCCGTGTAGCAGTTCGCGACCGTCTGGGCTTCGACGCCCTGGGATGCATCGACCACCAGCAACGCGCCCTCGCAGGCAGACAGCGAGCGGCTCACTTCATACGAGAAATCCACATGACCCGGCGTGTCGATCAGATTGAGGTTGTAGACCTGGCCATCCTGTGCCTTGTATTGCAGTGCCGCCGTCTGCGCCTTGATGGTTATCCCACGCTCCTTTTCGATGTCCATCGAGTCCAGAACCTGGGCCTCCATCTCACGGTCCGCAAGGCCGCCACAGCGCTGGATCAAGCGATCAGCGAGCGTCGACTTGCCATGGTCGATGTGCGCAATGATGGAAAAATTTCTGATGTGGTTCATCAACGGAAAGCGTCAAGTGATTGAATTAAAACGGAGCACACAAGAAAAAAGGGCGCGTCGAATGGCGACGCGCCCTGAACCAACAATCATTGGCAACTGCGATAGTTGGAGCTTCATTGTAGGCAAAAAGCCCGCAGGAAAAAGCCCATACGACTGCATCCAGGGGGAGTTGCCAGGGTGCAACAGGGCTTTTATTCACAACTTATTCACAGTCTGCACAACAACAACGCTGGACAACTTGTGGGTGAGCTGTGGATCAGCTGTGCATTGCACCAGCGCATCCCGCATCGTGAATCCGCGCCTGGCCAATATACAGATTAGCGTTGAACAGGAGCCTCTATTCTATCGAATCCAGTTGATAGACCTTGAAAAAGTTAGCAAAAGCTAACATTCATGCCTTCGGAGAGGTTCCAGCAAAAACGCCAAAAAACCTTTCGCCGCGGTCAAATAGCCCATTGCAAAAGTGGGGAATCGCCGCCCAGGCGCCCCCACCCGCACATCCGACGCCTCAGCGTCCGGGCCGGATCAAGGCATATTGCGCCCACTCTCCGCGTCGGTACAGCACATTGATAGCCTTGCTCTTGTCCGCCTTTGCCAGCACGGCTTCGAACTCCTTGACCCCCGACACCTCGGTGTTTGCGATCGCAAGAATCACGTCACCTTCGCGCAGGCCGGCACGCGCGGCAGCCTCCGTGGCGGTCGCCACCAGTACCCCTCCCTTGACCTTGAGATCCTTCTTCTGCGCATCGGAAAGTTCAATCACCGCCAGCCCGATTTGCTGCGCAGCGGCCGATGCCTTGGGCTTCTCTTCCCGTTCTGCCGCTTTGGCGGCCGCGGGCTTGTCAGGCTCGATCTCGGCAATGGTGATGCCCAGATCCCGCGAAGCGCCCCGGCGGAATACGGTCATGGTGCTCTTGGTGCCGGGCTTGGTGTTGCCCACCAGCCGGGGCAAATCAGCCACCTTCTCGATGGTCTTGCCATCGAAACGGGTGATGATGTCCCCCGCTTCCACCCCGGCCTTGTCTGCCGGCGATCCAGCCTCCACGCCGGTCACCAGGGCCCCCTGCGCCTTGCCCAGGCCAATCGATTCCGCCACGTCCTTGGTGACCTGTCCGATCTGCACGCCGATGCGACCCCGCGTGACCCGCCCGGACGCGCGCAATTGTTCGCTCACCCGGATGGCTTCATCCATCGGGATGGCAAACGAAATACCCATGAATCCACCCGAGCGCGAATAGATCTGGCTGTTGATCCCCACCACCTCGCCGCGCATGTTGATCAGGGGCCCCCCCGAGTTTCCAGGGTTGATGGCCACGTCGGTCTGGATGAAGGGCAGGTAGTCGCCGGTATCGCGCTGCTTGGCACTGACGATGCCCGCGGTCACCGTGTTCTCCAGCCCGAAAGGCGAGCCAATCGCCATGACCCACTCTCCGACACGCAGGCGCCCCAGATCACCCACCTTCACTGCGGGCAGCCCGGTGGCCTCGATCTTGACCACGGCCACATCCGTGCGCTTGTCCGCGCCGATGATCTTGGCCTTGAACTCACGCTTGTCGGTCAGCGTGACGATCACTTCATCGGCCCCCTCCACGACATGCGCGTTCGTCATGACAAACCCGTCCGTGGTCAGGATGAAGCCCGAGCCCACGCCACGGGGCTGCTCGTCGTCCTGGGGCCTCTGCGGGCGCTGCTGCCTCGGCACGTTGGGAATCGGCACTCCGAAACGGCGGAAGAACTCCAGCATTTCCTCGTCCATGCCATTCGCGCTCGCGCGGCTGGAGGCCTTTTCCACGGTCCGTATGTTGACCACGGACGGGCCCACCTGGTCCACCAGGTCGGTAAAGTCTGGCAGGCCACGCACAGCCGCGGCGGGCTGCGCGAAGGCGGCCTGGGGCAAAAACGCTCCACCGGCAACCCCGGCGAACATGCACGCAAATGCTACGGAGCGCAGCGCATTTCCATCGAACTTCGGCATCATCGACCTTTCGTGAATTGTGACGAACGCAGTCATCAAACTGTATGTAACTGTGAAGAGTGTGCGGCCATTTGGTTCCCGCGCTGACGTGCTGTCTGCATGCCCCTCTGAGGGGCAGGCCGCAACCCGCAGCGGCCCGCCACCCCACGGAGTGGCAGCCGTGCAATCAGCGGGTGCGCTCCAGTTGCCCGGCAAACAGGCGAAGGGTCTGCAGCGGTACCTCTCCGACCGCGGTGAGCCACACATCGGGCAAGACCCGCATCGCCAGCAATTGGGTGGCGCCCATGCTCGACACCTGGGGCTGCGCAGGGTGCCGCTGGGGATCAAACGGCTCCACGAACAGCGAGACCGACGCGAGGCCATCGGAGTACAGGCATTGCAGAACGCCCTGGGCATCGTCCGCGGCAGACACCGCGCGCCGATGGCAACTCACCGGAACAAATCCCGCGACCGGCTGGCGCAAGGCCCACCCCTCTGCCGACGCGGTGGTCTTGACCACGGCCGGTGCCACGACCTTGTAGCCCTCCGTGGCATCCATCAGGCGCGAGAGCTGCTCCACTCGCACGGGCGCATTCAGATCCAGCTCTGAAAAGGCGGCCTGCTCCAGAACGCGGCCATCCGCAGCCAGTGTCTGCAGCTTCACGACAAGGCCGGTGTCCCGCTCGCTCCACAGCCTGTAGCCGAAGCGCAGGGAGTCCACCGGCTTGAACCACACCACGTCCGCGACAAAACCCGCCACCCGCTCCTGCCCCACCGAACGCGAGACATAGAACTGGGAGATCGACGTGCCGTTGACCACAGGAACGCGCGGAAACTGCCCCGAGGCTTCGCGGCGGTCCGAGCGGACCACCCGGGACTGGGGCCAGAAAGTGCGCACCTCGTCATCGCGCCGGAAAATAGTCCGCGGCGTGCCGCTCAGCGCCTCCACGCGCTCCATCTGCTGCTGCCCTTCACAGGCGTGCCAGATGCGCGAACTGGCCATCGCGCCCGAGGCTGCAAGCACCACGAAGGTTCCCGCATAGGGCCGGATGCAGGGCGCGCTGTGCATGCGCTCAATCCATTGCACGATGGTGCGCGCCGCGGGCACCGGGGCCGCGTCTCCCAACGGACGAGGCGACTTTTCCGGTTGCGCCTCCCCCATCGCGGCGGAAAGCCCCGCCACGCACAGCAGCACCGCCACCCACCCGGACCTGAACCACCGACATGGCGCAATCACGCTATTGCCCGCAACCCCTGTATTGGTCATCGCACGGTCTCAGCACAAAGAGCCATCCTTGACTCAGCGGCCGGGTGTCTCAAATGTCGCATTGCGCAGGAAGCCCGCGGGCATCTGCAGGGCGGAAGTGCTGCCAAACTGCTTGTGCGCCGCCAGCAACTCGTCCAGGCGGGGATCGCGAATCATCACCTGTGCCCCACCTTCGGCATCCGCCACGGCCACCACGGGCGTGCCAGCGGTGCTGGGCGCGGATTCCGGCGCAAGAGCGAGCTGGGCACCGCCCGACGGACCCGCCGCACCAGTGCCTTGCAGGCTGGCCAAGGAGGTCCATCCAATCGCTGCCACCGCCGCCAGCGATGCAAAACCAGCGACCATCTTCCAGCGGAAGACGGACGCATTCGCGGCACTCTCCATCACGGGAGCCACCACTGCCACCTGCACCGGGGGCTGAACGCCCAGGGCAGGCCCTTCCTTGGCGAGCTCATCGCGCAGCCGTGCCATGAAATCCGGGCTGGAGGGCCGCGCCAGATCGGACGAACGCAATACGTCACCCACCAGGTGATAGAGCTGCCACGCCGCATGCCCCTCGGCTTGCTCCGCGTAGGCCAGGGCATCGGCCAACTCATCCCCCTGCAACTGGCCATCGGCCAGTGCAGACAACTGTTCGCGCCTGTGCATCTCATTCACCACGGCGCCCTCTGCCAATCCATCGCTACGTACAGCCTTGTTCATTTCATTACCTCACCACCGTTTGCCCGACTGGTTTTCAAGCAAGGGGCGCACTTTTGCCGAAATGGCCTCACGCGCCCGGAAAATCCGGGACCGCACCGTGCCAATGGGGCAATCCATGGCCGTTGCGATCTCTTCGTAACTCAGTCCCTCGATCTCGCGCAAGGTCACCGCCTGGCGCAGATCTTCGGGTAACGCCTCCATGGCCGCATTGACGGCTTGCGCGATTTCTCGGGCCGCGAGCACGGTTTCGGGGGTTTCTTCGCTGGTTAGTTCGTGTCCGAGGCGGGAAGTTTCATCTTCATCCTCATTCCCTCGCAGCGCATTCTCCGAAATGACGGGATTGCGTTTCATGTCCATCAGCGCCTTCTTGGCGGTATTGACGGCAATCCGGTAGAGCCAGGTGTAGAACTGCGCATCGCCGCGGAACTGATGCAGTGCGCGGTAGGCACGGATGAACGTCTCCTGTGCGATGTCCTGCACGAGGTCGGTGTCGCGCACCATGCGTCCAATGAGGCGCTCGATGCGGCGCTGGTACTTGATGACCAGTAGCTCATAGGCGCGCTGATCGCCCGCCACCGTGCGCTCCACCAGTTGGAGATCGCTGTCTTCGGAAGGGGAAGGCGGAATTACAGTCATGGATACTCAGGATTCACGCCCCACGGCTGCTGCCGGGGCGGTTTCGTCAGCGTTGCCAGCGCCCGGTCTGGGGCGCGAATATACCGCACGGCGCAGATCCATCCAACGTTCAGGCTGGGTGGAACGCTCCAGCCACAGCCAGATGCGGCCGCGCCCCGCGGGGCGCGCCTGCAGCCACAGATGCGATTGCACGTCGAGAAGGACTTCCGGGGAAGCGGAAAGTGCCGCCAATGTGTCGCCGGGCTGCCCACTCTCCAGAACCCAGAACTGTCCGTCCCAGCGAATGGCACCAGAAAACTGGTGAACCCAGAAGTGCAGTGCGCTGGCGGCGGCCACGAGCCAGAGCCCGCCGCCGGCCAGAACAGGCCAGAGGGAGCCCGCACCCGAGCCTCGAAAGAACCACGCGCCGAGCCCGCCCGCGCCTGCCAGCAGCGCGCCAGCCAGCGCACAGCTGCGCCGCAGGGGGTACAGCACCGCCGGCGGCCGCCGCGAGGAGGTCACGTCCATGGCGCGCCACCGGTCACCAAAAGCCCACGGCCCAGGCCGGGGCACAGCTTCGCGGCAGGCCCGCCCTCGGGCTCAAGGCAACAACAAGGCAGGAAGGCCTTGTCATCCAGCGCGGCAGGATGTGGTGCCAGAGGATCAGACGCGTTTGAAGACCAGGGTTCCGTTGGTGCCGCCAAAACCGAAGTTGTTCTTGACGGCCACGTCGATCTTCATGTCACGCGCCGTGTTGGCGCAGTAATCCAGATCGCACTCCGGATCCTGATTCAGCAAATTGATGGTCGGCGGCACCTTTTGCTCATGCAGCGCCAACACCGTGAAGATGCTCTCGATACCACCCGCGCCGCCCAGCAAGTGGCCGGTCATGGATTTGGTAGAACTCACCACGGTCTTGTAGGCATGGTCGCCCAAGGCCGCCTTGATGGCATTTGTTTCGTTGATGTCACCCAGGGGCGTGGAAGTACCGTGGGCGTTCAGGTAGTCGACCTGGTCGGCATTCATGCCCGCATTGCGCAAGGCGTTGAGCATGGCGCGGCGCGGGCCATCCATGTTGGGGGCCGTCATGTGCCCGGCATCGGCACTCATGCCAAAGCCGCTCAATTCTGCGTAAATCTTGGCACCCCGGGCTTTGGCATGCTCGTATTCTTCCAGCACCATCACGCCGGCGCCCTCGCCCAGCACAAAACCATCGCGGTCCTTGTCCCAGGGGCGGGATGCTGTCTTGGGGTCGTCGTTGCGGGTGGACAGGGCACGCATGGCCGCGAACCCCCCGATGCCCAGCGGCGACACCGTGGATTCCGTGCCACCGGCGACCACCACGTCGGCATCGCCGTACTCGATCATCCGGCCCGCCTCGCCGATGCAGTGCAGGCCCGTGGTGCAGGCAGTGACCACCGCCAGGTTGGGGCCCTTGAAGCCAAAGCGCATGGACACATGGCCCGCCACCATGTTGATGATGGACGCCGGCACGAAGAACGGCGTGATGCGACGGGGGCCGCGGCTGACCAGTTCCGCGTGGGTGTTCTCGATCAGTGGCAGGCCACCAATCCCCGATCCGATCACACAGGCAATGCGCGTGGCGAACTCTTCGCTGAGCGCCTCACCCGTGGGCAGGCCGGCATCCTGCACCGCCTGCGCAGCTGCCGCGATGCCGAAATGAATGAAGCTGTCCATCGCGCGCGCATCCTTGGCGCTGATGTACGACTCCAGGTCAAGACCTTTGACCTCCCCCGCGATCTTGCAGGCGAAGTTCGACGCGTCGAACTTGGTGATGAGATCAATGCCGGATTTTCCGGCAAGGAGGTTGGCCCAGGATTCGGCCACCGTGTTGCCCACGGGGCTGACGCATCCCAGGCCGGTCACGACAACGCGACGACGGCTCATGCGTAAAAAACCTTCTGCTGATCGCTTGAGTCAGGCGCAAAGCGCCGCTCAGGCCTTCTGGTGGGTATTGGCGTAGTCGATGGCGTTTTGCACCGTGGTGATCTTCTCGGCGTCTTCATCCGGAATCTCGATGCCGAATTCGTCTTCCAGCGCCATCACCAGCTCCACCGTGTCAAGCGAGTCGGCACCGAGGTCTGCCACGAAGGCCTTTTCATTGGTGACTTGGGACTCTTCCACGCCGAGTTGTTCGGCAATGATTTTTTTGACGCGTGCTTCGATATCGCTCATGGTTTCCCTCTGGGGGTTGTGAATGAATCCGCGATTCTAGCTGCTTCAGGAGAAGCCCCTCAGCAGCCCGCCGTCCGGATCAACCGGCGTTATCTTCCATCAATTACATATACATGCCGCCATTGACATGCAACTCCTGCCCGGTGACATAGCCAGCCTCGCGCGAAGCCAGGTAGGCCACCGCATGGGCGATGTCTGCGGGCTTGCCCATGTGGCCCAGGGGAATCTGCGCATTGAGCGCCTTTTGCTGGTCTTCGGGCAACACGGAGGTCATGTCGGTCTCGATAAAACCCGGCGCCACACAGTTGACCGTGATGCCGCGGCTGCCCAGTTCGCGGGCCAGTGCGCGCGCCATGCCGGCCACACCCGCCTTGGCGGCCGCGTAGTTGGCCTGGCCTGGATTGCCCGAGGCGCCCACCACGCTGGTGATGCTGATGATGCGCCCAAAACGCTGCTTCATCATCGGACGGATGGCCGCACGGCTCACGCGAAAGACGGCCTTGAGATTGGTGTCGAGCACCGCGTCCCAGTCGTCGTCCTTCATGCGCATGGCCAGCGTATCGCGGGTGATGCCCGCATTGTTCACCAGCACATGCAATCCGCCCTGCTGCTTGACGATGGCATCCAGCAGCGCATCAACGGCGGCCGCATCGTTCACGTTCAGGTTGGCGCCGCGGCAGCCCGGATAGGCCGACAGGGCCTGGCTGATGCGCTCAGCCCCCTCGTCGGTCGTGGCCGTGCCCACCACTTGATAGCCACGAACAGCCAGTTCCAGCGCAATGGCCGCGCCAATGCCGCGCGATGCGCCTGTCACCAACGCCACCTGCGCGGCCGATGAGGTTTCCGTCATGCCAGCAACTCCCGGGTTTCGGCCAGCGTGGCCGGATCAAACATTGCACCACCCACCAACTCGGGGTCGATGCGCTTGGTCAGGCCGGCCAGCACCTTGCCAGGGCCACTTTCAACAATATGGGTCACGCCGCGCGCCTTGAGGGCCTGCACGCATTCCACCCAGCGCACGGGGCCAAAGGCCTGCCGGTACAGCGCATCCCGGATCGCATCCGCGTCCTGGCGAACCGCGACATCCACGTTGTTCAGCACAGGGATCTGGGGAACGGCAAACGCCACATCCGCCAGCGCCAGCCGCAGCTTCTCGGCGGCGGGCTTCATCAGGCTGGAATGAAAGGGTGCGGAGACAGGCAACAGCAATGCACGCTTGGCACCCGCCGCCTTGAGAACTTCGCAGGCCTTGTCGACACCCGCCTTGGTCCCTGCAATGACGGTCTGGATGGGGTCGTTGAAATTGACCGCCTCGACCACCTCGGACGTGCCCGCACCCAGCGAAGCCAGCGCCTCGGCGCAGCCCGCGATGACCTTGGAGGCTTCCATGCCCAGAATCGCCGCCATCGCTCCGGTGCCGACGGGCACGGCCTCCTGCATGGCGGCCGCCCGCAGGCGCACCAGTGGCGCGGCCTGGGCCAGCGTCAGCACCCCCGCCGCCACCAGCGCCGAATATTCGCCCAGCGAATGGCCAGCCACAGCCACGGGAGCCGCGCCGCCCTCCGCGCGCCACACGCGCCATGCAGCGACCCCCGCCACCAGCATCACGGGCTGCGTATTGGTGGTCAGCGCAAGCGCCTCCTTGGGGCCGTCCTTGATCAACAGGCCGACGTTCTCGCCCAGGGCATCCGATGCCTCCTGCAGGGTCTGGACGACCACCGGGTGATCGCCCCATCCGTCGAGCATGCCCACCGATTGCGAGCCTTGCCCCGGAAAGACAAATGCAAAAGATTTCATGAAAAATCCAGAAATATGATTGAAATCGAGTCCCAGCGCTTATTCAATAGGCGCTGAAAGCTATAACTTCAGGAGCACCGCGCCCCAGGTAAAGCCACCGCCCACACCTTCGAGCAGCAGGGTCTCGCCCTTTTTGACCTGGCCGGAGCGCACCGCGTGGTCCAACGCGAGGGGAATGGAAGCGGCCGATGTATTGCCATGCTGGTCCACCGTGACCACCACCTTGTCCATGGACAGCTTGAGCTTGCGGGCGGTGCCCTGCATGATGCGGATGTTGGCCTGGTGCGGGATCAGCCAGTCGATGTCGGCCTCCGTCATGCCCGCCTTCGCGAGCACCGCATGCGCGGCCTTTTCGAGCACCCCGACAGCGAGCTTGAAAACAGCCTGCCCGTCCATCTTGAGGACCGGGTCCCCCAGCACCTGGCCACCGGCCACGTTGCCGGGCACGCACAGGATTCCCACATGCCTGCCGTCGGCGTGCAGGTCGCTGGACAGGATGCCGGGCGTCTCAGAGGCTTCCAGCACCACAGCACCCGCCCCATCGCCAAACAGCACGCAGGTGGTACGGTCGTTGAAGTCCAGGATACGGCTGAAAACCTCAGCGCCAATGACCAGCGCGCGATTGGCGGCCCCCGTCTGGATCATGGCATCCGCCACGGACAGGGCATAGACAAAACCGCTGCACACCGCCTGCACATCGAACGCCGGGCAACCATTGGCGCCCAGCTTGTTCTGCAATATGCAGGCCGCCGAAGGAAACACCATGTCCGGCGTGGACGTGGCCACGATGATCAGATCGATGTCCGTGGGCTGCAGCCCCGCGGCCTCCAGGGCGTTGCGCGCGGCTTCCAGCCCCAGATCGCTGCTGGCGACATCAGGCGCCGCGAAATGGCGGGCGCGGATGCCCGTGCGCTCCACGATCCATTCGTCCGAGGTTTCTATGCCGCGCTGGGCCAGTTCGGCCACCAGATCAGCGTTGGTCAGCCGGCGCGGGGGCAGGTAGCTGCCGGTGCCGGTAATGCGGGAGTAGCGTCTCATCAATGTGTGATCGTCGCCGCAACGCCAGGCTGGGGCTGTGCATCTGCAGGCACCAGAAGAGGCGCTGCATGCGCAATCCGGGTCCGGACACGGTCGAGCAAGTTGTTGCGGGCTGCATCATACGCCCGGTTCAACGCCTGCTCGAAGGCCATTGTGTCAGCCGACCCATGGCTCTTGAACACCAGTCCACGCAGCCCCAGAAGGGCCGCACCGTTGTACCGACGGTAGTCCATGCGCTTCATCAGCGCTTTTAAGACCGGATAGGCAGTGATGGCAGCAATTTTGGTGAAGATGTTGCGAGAGAACTCGGTCTTGAGCGCACCGATGATCATCGACGCGACGCCTTCGCTGGCCTTGAGGGCCACGTTGCCGACAAAGCCGTCACACACAACGATATCCACCGTTCCCTTGAAGATGTCATTGCCTTCGACATTTCCATAGAAATTCAGATCGCCAGAATTGGCAGCAGATCGCAGGAGTTCACCTGCTTTTTTAATCACTTCGCTGCCCTTGATGACTTCCTCACCAATATTGAGGAGGCCCACCGTCGGCTCGCCGCCATCCCTGAGGGCGGACACCAGCGCGGAGCCCATGACGGCGAACTGAAGCAGGTGCTCCGCAGAGCAATCCACGTTGGCGCCCAGGTCCAGTACCGTGGTGGCGCCGCCGGCGGCATTGGGCATCTGCGTGGCGATGGCCGGGCGGTCGATGCCGTCGAGCGTCTTGAGCAGATAGCGGGCAATGGCCATCAGGGCGCCGGTATTGCCTGCGGAGACAGCCGCCGAGGCGGCGCCATCCTTGACCTGCTGGATCGCCACGCGCATCGAAGAGTCCTTCTTCCTGCGCAGGGCCACCTCCACGGGGTCATCCATGGCCACCACTTCGGAAGCGGGCACGATGGTGGCGCGGTCGTGCGAGAACGACTGCAGGCTGTCCGCCAGGCCAACGAGCAGCAGGCGGGCATCAGGGTGGTTATCTAGGAACTGGCGGCACGCCGCGAGCGTGACGCGGGGGCCATGGTCGCCCCCCATGCAGTCAACAGCCAGTGTGATCATGGGCGACTTGTCCGACCGGCCAGACAGGCCGGAAGATGAAATGCAACGGTCAAAACAAAGGCCCGCGCTACGATTTCAGTAGCAACGGGCCTTTGGATGGGGCGAAAGTCAGGCTTCAGACTTGTTCTTCAGCACCTGGCGGCCGCGGTAGAAGCCGTTGGGGCTGATGTGGTGGCGCAGGTGCGTTTCACCGGTAGTGGGTTCCACGGCAATGCCCGGCACATTCAGGGCATTGTGCGAGCGGTGCATGCCGCGCTTGGAAGGGGACTTTTTGTTTTGCTGAACGGCCATGATGGCTCCTGGTCTTGAATAGGTTGGTAAAAACGCGATCAGCCCATTAAAGACACGAGGGGATTCGCGCGAAGCCCTCGATTATAGCCTAAATGGCTCGCGGCCTCTTTATGACCCTTTGCCGGGTTTTCGCAGGCCCGCCAGCGCGGCAAATGGGTTGGGCTTCTCGGCGTTGGCCTCTTCGAAATCCTCATCCGAGGAAGCCAGGGGCACCGAGGTCGGGCATTCGTCGTGCTTGGGCACCACGGGCAGCGCCATCAGCAATTCGTCTTCGATCAGCTCGCGCAGATCAAATTCGCGGCTCATGGCCAGCAGGTCTTCCTCGCTCTCGTCGTCCAGCGCCTCGGCCGTGGCTTCGTCGGCCACGAAGCGGAACTCGCGGTCCACCTCCAAGGGGACATCCACCGGGGTCATGCAGCGCTGGCACTCCATGGGGAAACTGGCCCGCACCTTGAGATGCAGCCACACCTGGCCCATGCCACCCAGCGCGGTGCGCACTTCGCCGACCGCCTCCCAGTCCACCATCAGGTCCGGGTGCAGGCCCTTGGCCTCCTGGGCCAGGCGTTCGTACTTCAAGAGCGAATCGTGGCCCGACAGCCGACCGCCCGCCTGTGCAAAGGCTTTCACGTCCAGGCGCTGTGCGGAGAATTCCTTGGTCATGGCGGCAGTGTAAGAGAATCGGCGCATGCATCAATCCCCTCCCCTGCAACGCCCTCTGGTATTGGGCTCCACCTCGCGGTACCGGCGCGAATTGCTCCAGCGGTTGAACCTGCCTTTCGACGTTGCCGCCCCCGATGTGGACGAGACGCCCCGCCCGGGCGAGGCCCCGCGCGCGCTGGCCCTGCGCCTGGCGGTGGCCAAGGCCCAGGCGGTGGCCCGCCAGCACCCCGATGCCGTGGTGATCGGCTCCGACCAGGTCGCCGACCTTGCGGGCGAACCCCTGGGCAAGCCGGGCCACCACGAGCGCGCGGTGCAGCAGTTGCGCCAGATGCGGGGCCAGACCGTGGTGTTCCAGACCGCCGTGGCCGTGGTGTGCGCCGCCACGGGCTTCGAGCAGGTGGACCTGGCTGCGGTGGAGGTGAAATTCCGCGACCTGTCCGACGCAGAGATAGAGCGCTACCTGCGCGCCGAGCAGCCCTACGACTGCGCGGGCAGCGCCAAGAGCGAAGGCCTGGGCATCGCGCTGCTCGATGCCATCGTGAGCGACGACCCCACCGCGCTCATTGGGCTGCCCCTGATCCGCACCTGCCGCATGCTGCGGGCGGCAGGGCTGGTACTGCCGTGATGAAACATCCCCCGAGCCGCTTCGCGCCGCCACCCTCTCCTTGCGCAGAAGGGCACGCCCCGGCCTGGGCTGCGCCAGCTGCCTGGACGGCAGGTACCACGCAGCCCCATGGAGCCCAGCGATGAACGCAAGAACCGGAACGCTGTACCTGGTGCCCGCGCCGCTCGATTTTGGCTGCGACAGCCAGGTTCCGCTGCAGGATGCGCTGCCCGCCAGCACCTTGCAGACCGCGGCGCGGCTCACCCACTGGGTGTGCGAGAACGCCAAGAGCACCCGCGCCTACCTCAAGCGCGTCGATGCCCTCCACCCCCTGGCCGCTTCCCTGCAGCAGCAGCAGATCACCGAACTGCCGCGCGAGGTGCACAAGAAGGGAGACCATGGCGACAAGGGGTCGGCCCCCTTCGATGCCCGCCCCCTGCTGGCCGCCGCGCTGGCGGGGCATGACATGGGATTGGTCAGCGAGGCGGGCATGCCCGCCGTCGCCGACCCGGGCTCGTCCGTGGTGCGCGCCGCGCACGATCTGCAGATCCCCGTGGCCCCCCTGGTGGGCCCGGTGTCGCTGCTCCTCGCACTGGCGGCCAGCGGCCTGAACGGGCAGAACTTCGCATTCGTCGGTTATCTGCCACAGGACAGCCAGGAGCGCACCCAGCGCATCAAGGAACTCGAAGGCCTGGCCCTCAAGACAGGGCAGACCCAGCTCTTCATCGAAACCCCGTACCGCAATGCGGCCCTGTGGCAGGCGCTGGTCCAGGCGCTGCAACCCCACACCCGGCTGGCGCTGGCCAGCGGGCTGACGCTGCCGGACGCACGCATCCGCAGCCAGCTGGTGCGGCAATGGCGCCAGCAGCCCGAGCCCCCCGACAACCGCACCCCCGTGGTGTTCGCATTGGGCCGCTGACATGCAGCCGCACTCGATTGCTATATTTTTAATAGCTTGTAGCGCTTATATGACAAGCGCAGAGGCCATTATTCGTTGTGAATTGAACGGCAAGGCCATCAACATCTCCAACGGTGCCGAAACGGCCGGACAGTCCGGGCTCGTGCGCTGCCGCGAAGAGGACACGGGCCATGTCCAGCGAGAGCAGGAGCTGCGCGATGGCAAGTACATCGGCCAGGAGCGCATGTTCGACCGCGAAGGCCGCCTGCAGCGCGAGCGCACGGTGAACGAACGCGGCAACAGCCACGGCCGGGTGGCCGAGTTCTGGCCCAACGGCCAGGTGCGGCGCGAGGAAACCGCCGACAACGGCCGCACCCAGGGCGCGGTGCGCCGCTTCGATGCCACCGGCCGCGTGGAGCGGGTGTCGTTCCATGGCGAGGGGCAGGAGCTCTTTCATGTGGAGACCAACGGCAGGGGCCAGCCCACGCGCCTGCTCTGCCCCCGTGCCAGCGTGCTGCCCGAAGACCGCAAGCTCTGCGGCTTCGATGGCGCCACCGACACCCTGCTGCACGCGGAAAACGGGACCCCAACCGCACAGCTTCGGTACGACCAGGGCCGCCTGCTGAGCGCCACCGAATGGAACGGCGACGGCCTCGTCTCCGCCCAGCAGCTCGTGGTAGAAGGCCGGCGCGTTCACCGCAGCTTCCACACCGAAGGCGGCAGGAGCGTGCTGCGCGAGGAACGCGTTTTCGCCCCCGACGAGCGCGCGCTGCGCGACACCCGGGGCCCTCTGTGGAGCACCCGGCGCTACGGCGCATCGGGCCAGCTCATCGAGCAGCGCGGTTTTGACGGCGGGCGCGAGGTGCAGGTGGAGCGCTGGTACCTCAACGGGTCCGTGCGCGAACGCAGCACCTGGAGCGGCACCGGCGAGCAGGCCCGCCTGCTGCGCGAGATGCACCGCGACGACGGCAGCCTCCTGCGGCGCGACCAGCTCACCAAGGACCAGTGGCCCGTGGGAACGCAGCAGGCGTTCCACGACAACGGCCGGCTGGCGATGGAAGAGCAGTATTCCGCCCCCGATGCCCGCGGCCGCACGCGCCTCACGGCGCGCAAGCAGTGGGACGAAGCGGGCAAGCTCGTGGCGGACGACACCATCCTTGAAGACGGCTCGCGCCAGCGCAGGGCCGGCGGGCTGGACAACTGAAGCAGGCATCACACCCCGGCCCCTCCACCCTCCTGCCGCCCCTGAGGCTTGCACGGCCCGGTCAGCGGCGCCATTCACACACGCCCATACGCAAAAATGCCCCGGATGGAATCTCCACCCAGGGCATTGGCTGCGAGTGGCCCGCAGGCCAGATCAGGTGGCGTCAGCGCAGTTGCGGCCCCGCCACTGACAGCGACTTGACCGCGCCCACGCCGATGGCGGCGCCAAAACGCTTGACCAGGCGCTCGGCCACGTTGTCGCGGCGGGTGTAGTCGATGATGTCCTCGGCCTTCACCACCTCGCGCGCCACGTAGTCCAGGTTGCCCAGCTTGTCTGCCAGGCCCATTTCCACGGCCTGCTGGCCGGTCCAGAACAGGCCGCTGAACGTGTCGGGCGTGGTCTTGAGGCGGTCGCCGCGCCCGGCCTTCACCACGGCGATGAACTGCTGGTGGATCTGGTCGAGCATGGTCTGCGCGTAGGCGCGCTGCTTTTCGGTCTGCGGGCTGAACGGGTCGAGAAAGCCCTTGTTCTCGCCAGCGGTCAGCAGGCGACGCTCCACGCCCAGCTTTTCCATGGTGCCGGTGAAGCCGAAGCCATCCATCAGCACGCCGATGCTGCCCACGATGCTGGCCTTGTCCACATAGATGTCGTCCGCCGCGGCGGCGATGTAGTACGCGGCCGAGGCGCAGGTTTCCTCCACCACGGCATAGATCGGCTTGTTGTGCTTGGCCTTCAGGCGCACGATCTCGTCGTTGATGATGCCGGCCTGCACCGGGCTGCCGCCGGGCGAATTGATGAGCAGCACCAGCGCCTGCGAGCCTTCGTCCTCCAGCGCGCTGCGCATCGCGGCCACGACGAACTCGGCGCTGGCCTCGGCGCCCGCGGCGATCTCGCCCTTGATGTCGACCACCGCCGTGTGCGGCGCGCTCTTGCTGGCGCTGGGCGACGCCTGGCGCAGGGCGGCGAAGGCAACGGCGGCGATCAGCAGCAGCCATGCCAGCCGGAAGAATATCTTCCAGCGGCGGGCGCTGCGTTGCTCTTGCAGGGCAGAGAAGGCCAGCTTTTCCAGCGTGGCGCGTTCCCAGCCGGGTTCACGCGATGAGTCGCTCACAGATGCTCCTGAATTCGTAGCTGATTGCGCCCACAGGTCGGGCGCTGGGTTGCTTTTGGGGTCAAAACCCGGGGAACCGGGCGGTTGGGGGTCGGTCATGTCATGCGTCCTGGCGCTGCGCCTGCCTTGCCGGGGCGGCCTGTCCAGGGCACGGGCAAGGCACCGGACGACAGCACATAAGGGTAATTCATCTAGTTTTTCTAGAACTCTACGGGTTGCAGGTTGTATGCAGTATGCCAGTGCACCACGCCATCGCTTTCCGACAAGGCAATTTTCACCAGGCCGCCCCGGCAGGGCCCCCCCGCGCACTGCCCCGTGCTGGGCAGGTAGGCCGCACCATGGGTGGCGCACAGCAGCCACTGGCCGGTATCGTCGAAAAACCGGTCGGGCTGGTAGTCCATTTCCATCGCCACGTGCGTGCAGCGGTTGAGGTAGGCATGGGGCGTGCCGCGGTAGCGGATGGCAAAGGCCCGGCAGGTCTGCCCCGCATAGACCACGTCAAACGCAACAGCCAGGCCGCTGTCGGCCAGGTCGGCGCTGTTGCACAACGCAATGGCCCGGTCAGGAAGGTCCGTCATGGGAATGCTCGCTTGCGCATCGTGCCCGCCCGTCAGGCGTATTGCAGCAGCCAGTCGTGCAGATCGCGCACCGAATGGGCCACGTGCAGCGGGTTGAGCGCATGGAACACCTCGGGCTCATGCGCGCCGTAGCTCACCCCCACGCTGGCGCAGCCGGCATTCACCGCCATCTGCAGGTCGTGCGTGGTGTCGCCCACCATCAGCAGCCGCTCGGGCAGAACGTCGAACTCGGCCATCAGCTCCTGCAGCATCAGCGGATGCGGCTTGCCCGCGGTCTGGTCGGCCGTGCGCGAGCCATCGAACACGCCGCGCAGGTCCACCGAATGCAGCGCATCGTCCAGGCCGCGGCGGCTCTTGCCCGTGGCCACCGCCAGCAGGTGCCCGCGATCGCGCAGATCGGCCAGCAGCGGCAGCACGCCGTCGAACAGGCTCAGGTCCTCCTGGTGCTGGATGTAGTGGAACCGGTAGCGGTTGCCCAGGTCGGTGTACTTCTCGGGCGGCACGTCGGGGGCGGCATGGGCCAGGGCCTGCATGAGCCCCATGCCGATCACGTAGGCGGCCTCCTTGTCGGTGGGCACCGTGCCACCGACATCGCGAACCGCCGCCTGGATGCAGCGCACGATGATGGCGGTGGAATCAAACAGGGTGCCGTCCCAGTCAAAGGCGATGAGATCGAAACGGCGCGGGCGGGAGGTGGTGGAGGGCATGGGGGGTTGTTCGCGCCATTTCAGGCAGGAGAAGGCACAAAGCCGGCCAGTTCGGACGGCAGCTCGGCATGGAGCGCCACGCGCTCGCCCGAGGCGGGATGGTTGAACTGTAACCGCCAGGCATGCAGGAACATGCGCTTCATGCCCAGCTTCTGCAGCCGCTTGTTGAGGTCGAAATCCCCGTACTTGTCGTCCCCCACGATGGCATGCCCCTGGCTGGCCAGGTGCACGCGGATCTGGTGGGTGCGGCCGGTCTTGATGGTCACCTCCAGCAGCGACATGGCGGGCAGCCCCTGCGCGGGGCGCGGGGGCACGGAACTGCGCACCTTGACGAGCGTGACGGAGCGCATGCCGTCCGGGTCGTCGGCCGTGGTCACGCGCACACGGCGCTCCCCGTCGGCCTGCAGGTACTTGTGCAGCGGCAGGTCGATGACTTTCTTGTTGGCGGGCCAGGCACCCGTGACGAGTGCCAGGTAGGTCTTGCCGGTCTCGCGCTCGCGGAACTGGTCCTGCAGGTGCGTGAGCGCCGAGCGCTTCTTAGCCACCAGCAGGATGCCCGAGGTCTCGCGGTCGAGCCGGTGCACCAGCTCCAGGAATTTCGCGGCCGGGCGCGCCTGGCGCAACTGCTCGATCACGCCGAAGCTCACGCCGCTGCCACCGTGCACCGCCACGCCGGCCGGCTTGTCGATGGCGATGAGGTGCTCGTCTTCGAGCAGGATGGGAAATTCGCGCGCGGGCGCCGGGCGCTCGGCCTTCTCGGCGACCTTGTCTGAAATTCGAACAGGAGGCAGGCGCACCACGTCCCCTGCTTCCACGCGGGTGTCGGCACTCACGCGGCCTTTGTTGATGCGCACCTCGCCGCTGCGGATGATGCGGTAGACGTGCGTTTTTGGCACACCTTTCAAGTGGCGTATCAAAAAGTTATCGAGCCGCTGGCCCGCGGAATCGGAATCGACCTCGATCAGGCGTGCCGCCGGAGGGCTTGCCGCCGTGGTGCGGTCGGATGGCGGTTTGGCCCCTATAATGTGTTTCACCTGCGCGTTGCTGTGTAAGTGGTTGATTTGTCTGGAGTTTAGTCCACGCAACCCTTTCCCTCGTGCAGGAAGGTCGATGCCAGCGGGCGTCGTGCACGCAGATTGCAGGCCAGATGCCTGCGGTGGCCTGCGCTTCGTTCGGCGGGCTGACAGATTGAAACACTGATACGGAATCCCCAAGCTGGCAGACGCACCCTACCCGGGAGCAGCCTGCCAGCGGATCGAAGCGAGCATGTGGTTGTTGATGGCATGGATGGTGACCTTGTGGCGGTGGCTGTTGCCCCCGGCCGCACACGCACATTCCGCCCCAGCGCCCGTCCTGCAAGCGCAACACGCTACTATTTTGGTAGCAAAACTGCGCCACTCTCACTCGCCCCCATCCACGCGCCCCTGCCTTTTCCTGCCGCGCTAGCGCTCGGCAGACCCTTGGCATTCCCGGCAATTCCCTTCGTTTCGATGCGTCAGTCCAGGCATTCACAGCTCCTGTAGAGCTTGTTGTATTGGTTTGGAAACTGTGGGCGGCAGCCCGCGCAGCCCTCTCCGTGGGTCACGGTTGGCTGCTCCGCTGCTGTCCGCGAAACACTGAAGGAATCGCATCATGAAGCGGATGCTCATCAACGCCACGCAGCCTGAAGAACGGCGCCTGGCCATCGTCGACGGACAAAAGCTCCTCGACTACGAAATCGAAATCGAGGGGCGCGAACAGCGCAAGGGCAACATCTACAAGGCCGTCGTCACGCGCGTCGAGCCTTCGCTGGAAGCCTGTTTCGTCGACTACGGCGAAGACCGCCACGGCTTCCTGCCGTTCAAGGAAATCTCGCGCAGCTACTTCACCCCCGGTGTCTCGCCCAGCCAGGCACGCATCAATGAAGTGATCCGCGAGGGCCAGGAGCTGCTGGTCCAGGTCGAAAAGGAAGAGCGCGGCAACAAGGGCGCGGCCCTGACCACCTTCGTCTCGCTGGCCGGCCGCTACGTGGTGCTGATGCCCAACAACCCCCGTGGCGGTGGCGTTTCGCGCCGCATCGAGGGCGAGGACCGCGCCGAGCTCAAGGAGGCGATGGACCAGCTGGAATACCCCAACGGCATGTCCATCATCGCGCGCACCGCCGGCATCGGCCGCACCGCGCCCGAGCTGCAGTGGGACCTGAACTACCTGCTCAAGCTGTGGAACGCCATCGACGGCGCCGCCAAGGGCGGCAAGGGCGCCTTCCTGATCTATCAGGAATCGAGCCTCGTCATCCGCGCGATCCGCGACTACTTCAACAACGACATCGGTGACATCCTCATCGATACCGACGACATCTACGAACAGGCGCAGCAGTTCATGGCGCACGTCATGCCCGAGCATGCCGCCCGCGTGAAGCGCTACCGCGACGACGCCGCCCTGTTCAGCCGCTTCCAGATCGAGCACCAGATCGAATCGGCCTACGCCCGCACCGTGCAACTGCCCTCGGGCGGCGCCATCGTGATCGACCACACCGAAGCGCTGGTCAGCGTGGACGTGAACTCGGCCCGCGCCATCAAGGGCGGCGACATCGAGGAAACCGCCACCCGCACCAACCTGGAAGCCGCCGACGAAGTGGCGCGCCAGATGCGCCTGCGCGACCTGGGCGGCCTGATCGTGATCGACTTCATCGACATGGAGGAGAGCAAGAACCGCCGCGAAGTGGAAAACCGCCTGCGCGACGCGCTGCGCCAGGACCGCGCCCGCGTGCAGTTCGGCACCATCAGCAAGTTCGGCCTCATGGAGATGAGCCGCCAGCGCCTGAAGCCCGCCTTGAGCGAAGGCTCGTCCATCCCCTGCCCCCGCTGCGGCGGCTCGGGCCACATCCGCGACACGGAAAGCTCGGCCCTGCAAATCCTGCGCATCATCCAGGAAGAGTCCATGAAGGACAACACGGCCGCCGTGCACTGCCAGGTGCCGGTGGAAGTGGCCTCGTTCCTGCTCAACGAAAAGCGCACCGAGATCGCCAAGATCGAACTCAAGCAGCGCGTGGCCGTGCTGATGGTGCCCAACAAGACGCTGGAAACCCCCAACTACCGCCTGGAACGCCTCAAGCACGACGATCCGCGCCTGGACCACATCGAAGCCAGCTACAAGCTCGCCGAGGAAGTGGAAGACCCCACGGCCGTGACGCGCCGCTCGCAGGAGCCCACCAACAAGCAGACCCCCGTCATCAAGGGCGTGCTGCCCGATGCTCCCGCCCCCGTGGCCGAGCCCCGCCCCGAAGGCGCGGCCCGCCCACCCCGCGCCGGCCAGCGCCCCGCTGCCGCGCCCGCGGCACCCGCCCAGGCCCCCGTGGCTGCGCCAGCGCCCGCTGCCGCCGCCGCGCCGCAGGAGCAAGGCTTCTTTTCCTGGCTCAAGAGCCTGTTCGGCTTTGGCGATGCACCGGCAGCCCCCGCACCGGTGGCAGCAGCCCCTGCCCCCGCCGCCACACCTGAAACCACGGGCCGCGGCGAGCCCCGCCGCGATGGCCGCAACGGCGAAGGCCGTGGCCGCCGTGGTGGCCGCGATGGCAACCGGGAAGGCCAACGCGAAGGCGGCCGTGATGGCGGCAACCGCGAAGGCGCCAGCGAAGGCCGCGGCCGCCGTGGCGAGCGCTCGGCCGAAGGCCGCGCTCCGCGCGACGCCGAGGGCCGCCCACCCCGCGACACCGACCGCCGCCCCGAAGGCGAAGCCCGTGAGGGACGCGAAGGCCGCAACGGCCGTGACGGTGGCCGTGGCCGCCGCGACGCCGAGCCCCGCAACCAGGCCGCCGGCCTGAACGGCGACAACACCGCTGCCGCGCAGGCGCAGGTGGAAGGTCCGAACGGCAACAGCGCGGAAGCGGGCCAGCAGCCGCGCGGCGAGCGCGGTCCGCGCCGTGACCGTGGCGAAGGCTCCGGCCGCCGCGAACGTGGAGACCGTGCAGAGCGCGGCGAACGCACGCCCCGTGCTGTCGAAGCGCAGGAGAGCACCGCGCCGGCCGCGGGCGACTTCGTCGACACCGCCCCGCTGGCATCGCTGCCCGACCTGGACCTGTCCGGCAACGACGTGGCCGCGGGCAATGGCGCCCCGGCCAGCGAAGAGCAGCAGCGCCGCGAGCGCCGCTCGCGCGACCGCTACGGCCGTGACCGCCGCGAACGCGGCGAGCGAGGTCCTCGTGACAGCACCGAGACCACGGCAGCGGCACCGGCGATGCTGGACTTCGATCCCACCGCCGTCGCCGCACCCCAGGCCGAACCGGCGCCGGAACAGGATGAGGCTCCACGCCGCAGCTACTTCAGCGCCCCCACCGCACCGGTAGAGGCCCCCGTGGCCGAGGCTCCGGCTGCCGCCCCGGTGGCGGCTGCAGCGCCAGCGCCCGTGGCTGCTCCGGTGGCCGCCACGGCCCCTGCTGCCGCGGCACCCGTGGCGCCCCCGGCCGCACCCGTTGCCGCGCCCGCGCCAGCCCCGGTGGCGGTTGCTGCTGCGGCGGCTGCCACCAACGGCATGCCCCGTGTCCAGTCCTTCACGCTGCCGGTCGACGAGCTCCAGCAGGTTGCCGCCTCGTCGGGGCTGCAATGGGTGAACTCGGACGCGGGCAAGATCGCCGCCGTGCAGGCGGCGATCGCGGCCGAACCGCAACCCATCCGCGTTCCACGCGAACGGCCGCCCGCGGTCGTGCTGGACGAAGGCCCGCTGGTGCTGGTGGAAACCCGCCGCGACCTGTCGGCGATGACCCTGCCTTTCGAGCAGCCGCCGGCGGCCTGATCCACCGGCTGCGGCCCTGAAAACAAGAAGGCGGCCCTGGGCCGCCTTCTTGCTTTGGGGGCCCTGAACAACGCCTTGGCGCTGCGGCGGCCCTGCAGCAGGTACCATTTTGGCCGCTGCCGGCATTCCGGCCTCGCTCCGCCCAGCCTTCTCCCCTTCCGAGCCCCACGGACCACCCGGACTCCCACATGCTGTTCCTGCTGTCCCCTGCCAAATCCCTTGACTACGACACCCCCCTGCCCGAGGGGCTGCCCCATTCCACGCCCCAGTTCGTGCCACAGTCCACGGCCCTGATCGAGGTGCTGCGCACCCAGTCCCCCCAGGACATCGCCTCGCTCATGGACCTGAGCGACAAGCTGGCCGCGCTCAACGTGGCGCGCTACCAGGCCTGGCGCCCCCGCTTCACCGCCGCCAACTCGCGCCAGGCGCTGCTGGCCTTCAACGGCGACGTGTACGAAGGCCTGCAGGCGCGCGCGCTCACCGCCGACGACCTGGACTGGGCCCAGCGCCACGTGGCGATCCTGAGCGGCCTGTACGGCGTGCTGCGCCCGCTCGACCGCATGCAGCCCTACCGGCTGGAGATGGGCACGCGCCTGGCCACGGCCGCGGGCAGCAACCTGTACCAGTTCTGGGGCAGCCAGATCGCCGAGCACCTCAACACCCGGCTGCGCGCCGACACCACGCCCGTCGTGGTCAACCTGGCGTCGCAGGAGTATTTCAAGGCCGTGGACCGCAAGGCGCTCAAGGCACGCGTGGTCGAATGCGTGTTCGAGGACTGGAAAGGCGGCGGCTACAAGATCATCAGCTTCCACGCCAAGCGCGCGCGCGGCCTCATGGCCCGCCATGCCGTCACGCACCGCCTTGCCACACCCCGCCAGCTGGAAGGGTTTGATCTGGACGGCTATGCCTTTGCCCCGGCATCATCCGGGCCCGAGCGCCTGGTATTCCGGCGCAAGGCAGCACCCGCCCCGTAACCCCGAAAGAAACCTGCTTACGTTGAAGGACCGCCATGACATCGCGTTCTGAACAGCACCCGGACAGCACCACGGCAACCCACCAGGACCGCGGTGCCGCGCGGCAGGCCATCACGCCCGAGCTGCGCCGCTGGATCATCGAGCAGGCCCAGGCAGGCTATGCCGCGCCCGTGGTGCTGCAGTCCATGCGCGATGCGGGCTGGGATGAGGACGTGGCCGCCGATGCGCTGGAGATCACGCTGCAGGACCACCTCAACGAACTGGCCGTGCAGCAGGGCCAGCCACCCGCCGTGGCGGTGCCCGAGCCGCGGCTGGACGAATCCCCCGCGCAGCTTGAGGCCGGCGACCGCAGCGTGAACGTGCTGCTGGCGATCGCCCAGCCGCGCATCGTGGTGTTCGGCAACCTGCTGTCGCCCGAAGAATGCGATGCGCTGATCGCCGCCGCCGCGCCGCGCATGGCGCGCTCGCTCACCGTGGCCACCAAGACGGGGGGCGAGGAAGTCAACGACGACCGCACGAGCGACGGCATGTTCTTCCAGCGCGGCGAAAGCCCGCTGCTGCAGCGCATCGAGGAGCGCATCGCCCGCCTGCTGAACTGGCCCATCGAGAACGGCGAGGGCCTGCAGGTGCTGCACTACCGCCCCGGCGCCGAATACAAGCCGCACTACGACTACTTCGACCCCGCCGAGCCGGGCACGCCCACCATCGTCAAGCGCGGCGGCCAGCGTGTGGGCACGCTCGTGATGTACCTGAACACGCCCGAGAAAGGCGGCGGCACCACCTTCCCCGATGTGCATGTGGAAGTGGCGCCGCAGCGCGGCAATGCCGTGTTCTTCAGCTACGAGCGCCCGCACCCGTCCACGCGCACCCTGCATGGCGGCGCCCCGGTGATCGCCGGCGAAAAATGGATCGCCACCAAGTGGCTGCGCGAGCGGGAATTCAAATAAAAACAGGCCCTGGCGCTTATCCACATTGCGCTACCAGCTATCAATTTAATAGTATCCATGAACACCCCGGAACAATCCCAACTCGGCAAGGCATCGGCCTACATCGACCAGTACGACGCCTCTCTGCTGTTCCCCATCCCCCGCGCGGGCAAGCGGGCCGAGATCGGTGTCACCGGCGCCGCGCCGTTCTTCGGCGCCGACCTGTGGACGGCGTTCGAGCTGTCGTGGCTCAACCAGCGCGGCAAGCCGCAGGTGGCGCTGGCGCACATCACCGTGCCGTGCGAGACCCCCAACATCGTGGAGAGCAAGTCGTTCAAGCTCTACCTCAACAGCTTCAACAACACCCGATTCACGGATGCGGCCGAGGTGCAGGCCCGCGTCCGTGCCGACATCAGCGAGGCCGTGTGGCGCGGCGCGGAGCACCCGGCCACCGTGGGCGTGCGGCTCCTCAGCCCCGAACTGTTCGACCAGGAGCCCGTGCACGAACTCGACGGCCTGAGCCTCGATCGGCTGGACGTGGAATGCACGCAGTACCAGCCCGCGCCCGAGCTGCTGACGGCCGTGTTTGGCGAGGCCCCCGTGTCCGAAGTGCTCACCAGCAACCTGCTCAAGAGCAACTGCCTGGTGACGGGCCAGCCCGACTGGGGCAGCGTGCAGATCAGCTACAGCGGCCCGCAGATCAACCAGGAAGGCCTGCTGCAGTACCTGGTGAGCTTTCGCAACCACAACGAATTCCACGAGCAGTGCGTGGAGCGCATCTTCATGGACGTGTGGACCCGCTGCAAACCCATCAAGCTCACCGTGTATGCGCGCTACACGCGCCGGGGCGGCCTGGACATCAACCCGCTGCGCACCAGCCACCCGCAGGGCCTGCCGCACAACGTGCGCACCGCCCGCCAGTAAGGCCCTCCAAAGATCCGCTAACCGCGCGCGTCAATCCAGTCGCACCGCAGAGTGTGGCGCGCATGCGCGCGGGTGCGCCAGGTCACATACAGGCTGGGCAGAAAGATGGCGACCAGGCACACCGGCGCGGTCCAGGGCTCGCCAAAGGCGCAGATGGGAAACCAGCCCACCCACCCCAGCATCCAGATCGTCAGCACCAGGTCCCAGAGGTGGTACTCCAGCGGGTGCTCGGCCTTGTGCGCGACATGCCACTGCTTGATGCGTTGCAGCTCGTTCAGGGTCATGGGAATCTCCCGGAAAACGGGAAATTCACTGTAAGTTAGCAGTAAGAATTCGTCAAGAAGTACCGCGCGCCCCGCCACGGCGCAGGGCCGCTAGCCCAGGCGAAACACATCCACGGACCGGCCCAGCGACAGGGCGCTTTCCTTGAGGCCCTGGGCCGATGCCGCCGACTGCTCCACCAGCGCCGCGTTCTGCTGCGTCACGGTGTCGAGCTGCGTGACAGCCTCGTTGACCTGGGCGATGCCCTGGGACTGCTCCTTGGTCGCGCTGCTGATCTGCTGCACCAGTGTGCTCACCCGCCCCACGGCGTTGACCACGCCCTGGATGGTGGTGCCGGCATGGTCCATCTGCTGCGCGCCGTTGGCGATCTGGTTCACCGTCGCGCCGATCAGGCCGCTGATCTCCTTGGCCGAGCTGGCGCTGCGCTGCGCCAGGGCCCGGACCTCCCCCGCCACCACGGCAAAGCCCCGGCCCTGCTCGCCCGCGCGGGCCGCCTCCACGGCGGCATTGAGCGCCAGCAGGTTGGTCTGGAAGGCGATGCCCTCGATCACGCCCACGATCTCGCTGATGCGCGTGGACGACTGCTTCATCTCCTGCATGGCAGCGCCCACCTCCTGCACGGCCTGGCCGCCGCGCGTGGCGATGTCGCTGCTTTGCGCGCTCTCGTGCGACACCTTGGCGGCCGTGTCGGCGGTCTGCTGCACGGTGCTGGCCAGCTGCTCCATCGACGCGGCGGTTTCCTCCAGGCTGCTCGCCTGCGATTCGGTGCGAGCCGACAGGTCCAGGCTGCCGCGCGAAATCTCGGCGGCCGACTGGGTGAAGCTGCGCACTTCGGTGCGCACATCGCCCACCACCGCGCGCAGGTTGACCTGCGTCTGCCGCAGCCGCTGCATGAGCGCGCCCAATGGCGGTGGATAGTCCACGTGGACCGAGGTGGCCAGATTGCATGCCGAGATGTCGGAGGCGAACCGGGTCGCATCGTGCACGCCCCGCAGCACGGTGGCCTGGTAGCGCCACAGCGCCCACCCGCTCCCCACCAGCAGCAGCACCAGGCGCGTCACCCAGGCCACGGGGCCCTGCAGCCCCAGCATGTCGGGCACCAGCGCCAGCAGCAGCAACACCCCAAGCACCAGCGCCATGCGGGGCAGCAACGCCATTTGCGCCATGCGCTGCCGCCAGCCACGCACACCGCGGTAGCGCAGGTTGCCGGCGTCCAGGTAGAAACTGCGCGCGCCCGAGGCCGCATCGCGGCGCATTTGCGCATACAGGACCTCGGCGGCATCGGACTCCGCCGCGCTGGGCTTGGTGCGCACCGACATGTAGGCGCGGGGCTTGCCCCCCTCCATGATGGGCGTGACATTGGCCCGCACCCAGTAGTGGTCGCCATTCTTGCGGCGGTTTTTCACCAGTCCCGTCCAGGGCTCCCCCCGGCCGACGGTGCGCCACAAGTCCTTGTAGGCCTCGGCGGGCATGTCGGGGTGGCGGATGATGTTGTGGGGCTGGCCGACAAGCTCGTCGTGGCTGTACCCGCTCACGCGCACGAAGGCGGGGTTGCAGTGCGTGATCTCGCCCTTGGTGTTGGTGCTGGACACCAGCAGCTCATCGCCGGGGTAGTCGAAATTCTGCTGGGTCACCGGCAGGTTGATGCGCATGGAAAGCTCCTGATGGGCCCGCATCGTCGGCAGGCGGCGCGGTCCGCTACCGCTTGATACCGATCAAGTCTACCTGCCGATCACACCGTCTGGCACCAAAAGAATTGCGGTGGTGCCGCGAGAAACGGGCGGCCCCGGGCGCAGCCTCGGGCCTAGAAAAGCTGACCGGTTTCCATGGTGGCCTGCGCGTCGGGCCGCCGCCCCCGGCCGCCGGCCGGCACCGGTGTGCGTGGCTCCAGCACCGGCTCTTCCCCGCGCCGCGCCAGCGTGCTGGCCCGCACCCCCAGCAGGCGCAGGCGCTTGTCCAGCGGCACGCGCTTGAGGCACTGCCCGGCCAGCTGGCGGATGGTGGCGCCGTCCGCCGTGTAGATGCCCGCGGTGTGGTCGCGCGTGGCGATCTTGAAGTCGTCGTAGCGCAGCTTGATGCCGATGGTGCGCGCCACATAGCCCTTGCGCTGCAGGTCTTCGGCCAGGCGCAGGCACAGGTCGGTGAAGATCGCGCCCAGCTCCGCCTTGTCGCGCACGGCGTGCAGGTCGCGGTCGAAGGTGGTCTCGCGGCTCATGCTCACGGGTTCGCTTTCGGTCACCACGGGGCTGTCGTCCCGCCCCCAGGACACCCGGTGCATCCACGCTCCCGTCGATTTGCCGAAGTGCCCCATCAGCCACTGTTCATCCTGCGCCGCCAGCTGGCCGATGGTCTCGATGCCCAGGCGCGCCAGCTTCTCACCCGCCTTGGGGCCGATGCCGTTGATCTTGCGCACGTTGAGCGGCCAGATCTTCGCCTGCAGATCCGACTCATAGACGATGGAGATGCCATTGGGCTTGTTGAACTCGCTGGCCATCTTGGCCAGCAGCCGGTTGGGGGCCACGCCGATGGAGCAGGTCAGCCCCGTCACGTCGAAGATCCTCTTCTGGATGAGCCGTGCCAGCACCCTGCCTCCTTCGCGCTGGCCCCCGGGCACGTCGGTGAAGTCGATGTAGACCTCGTCCACGCCCCGGTCCTGCATCACCGGAGCGATGTCGGTGATGGTGCTCTTGAACAGGCGCGAAAAGCGGCGCACTTCGTCGAAATCCACGGGCAGCACGATGGCATGGGGGCACAGCCTGGCGGCCTTCATCATGCCCATGGCCGAGCCCACGCCGAACTGCCGCGCCGCGTAGGTGGCGGTGGTGATGACGCCCCGGCCCACATAGTCCTTGAGCAGGGGAAAGTCGGCCACCGGGATGAAATGCGGCTCGCGCAGGCCCTGGCCATCGGGGCTCTGGTGCAGCAGCTCGTCCACCTTGCGCCGCCCGCCGCCGATGACCACGGCCAAGCCCTTGAGCTGGGGGTAGCGCAGCAGTTCGACGGATGCGAAGAAGGCATCCATGTCGAGGTGCGCGATGCGGCGCAGGCGCGGTGCGGAGGGCTCGTCGGGCGGTGCGGAGGTCACGGCCTCCATTGTGCGCAAAAGCGCAGACACCCTGCTGTCAGCCGCCCGGCCGACCACAGGGTTTGGGCTGCGGTATTGATTGTGTCTATTGCTTCTTGGCGAGCGCCGCGTTGCGCAGGCCCTGCAGCGTTCCCGTGGGCGTGATCGCCTCGGGGTCCATCAGGCAGTGCAGCACGCTGGGCAGGCCGCTGGCGCGCGCGCGGGCCAGCGCGGGGGCGAAGTCTTCGGTGCGCTCCACCCGCTCGCCGTGGCCGCCGAAGGCCTGGGCGTAGGCCTTGAAGTCGGGGTTCTTGAGCTGCGTGGCGCTCACGCGGCCCGGGTACTCGCGCTCCTGGTGCATGCGGATGGTGCCGTACATGGCGTTGTCCAGCAGCACCACGATGATCGGCAGGCCGTACTGCACGGCGGTCGCGAACTCCTGGCCGTGCATCAGGAAGTCGCCGTCACCCGCGAAGATCACCACCTCGCGCTGCGGCCACAGGCGCTTGCCGCCCACACCGGCCGGCAGGCCGTAACCCATCGACCCGCTGGTGGGCGCGAGCTGGCTGGCATAGGTGGTGAAGGGCCAGAAGCGGTGCACCCACGTGGCGAAGTTGCCCGCGCCGTTGCAGAAGATGGTGTCGGCGGGCAGCACGTCCTTGAGGTGCTGCATCACCTGGCCCATCTGCAGATCACCGGGGATGCGGATGGGCGCGGTGTCGCTCCAGGCCAGATAGTCGGCATGGGCGGCTTCGGTGTGAGCCTTCCACGGCACCGGCGCCGCAGGGCGCACGGCATCCAATGCCGCGGCGAAGGCCTGCGGCGTGGCGTGGATGGCCTGCGTGGGGCGGTACAGCTTGCCCAGTTCATCGGCATCGGCATGCACATGCACCAGGGGCTGTGCGGGCGTGGGGATGCCGAACAGCTCGTAGCCCTGCGATGGCACTTCGGACAGGCGCCCGCCCACCACCAGCACCAGGTCGGACGCGCGGATGCGCGCCAGCAGCTTGGGGTTCACGCCCAGGCCCAGGTCGCCGCCATAGCAGGCGTGGGTGGCGGCAAACAGCATCTGCCGGCGGAACGAGCAGTACACCGGAATGGACCACGCCTCGGCAAACGCCGTGAACTCGCGCACCGCCTGCTCGGACCAGCGGCTGCCGCCCAGGATGGCCACGGGGCTCTGGGCGGCCTGCAGGCGCTGGGCCAGCTCTGCCATCTGCGCGGCGCCGGGGTGGGTCTCGGTGACCTGGTAGGGCTGCGCGTCGGCCACGGTGGCGGCCTCCGTCAGCATGTCTTCGGGCAGCGCCACCACCACCGGGCCGGGGCGGCCCGAGGTGGCAACGTGGAAGGCGCGCGAGATGAGTTCGGGCACGCGCGCCGGGTCGTCGATCTGCACCACCCACTTGGCCATGGTGCCGAAGACCGCGCTGTAGTCGAGCTCCTGGAACGCCTCGCGCCCCATGGCGCCGCGCGCCACCTGGCCCACGAACAGGATCATCGGGGTCGAGTCCTGGTGCGCGATGTGCACCCCGGCCGACGCATTGGTGGCGCCCGGCCCGCGCGTCACGAAGCAGATGCCTGGCTGCCCCGTGAGCTTGCCCTGCGCCTCGGCCATCATGGCCGCGCCGCCTTCCTGGCGGCACACCGTCACGCCGATGTCTGCATCGTGCAGGGCATCGAGCACAGCCAGGTAGCTCTCGCCCGGCACGCAGAACAGCTGCTTGACGCCATGGGTGATGAGCTGCTGCACCAGGATCTGGCCGCCGGTGCGGCTTGGGGCGGGGCTGGAGGTGGAAGGCGTGGTCATGTCAAAAGGTCCGGAACGGGAAAATCAAACAAGGAAAACAGGTGGGTCAGCGCAGCGCCTCGCACGCACGGCGGATACGTGAGCAGGCCTCCTGCAGGTCGGCCATGCTGGCAGCGTACGAGATACGGAAATACGGCGCCAGCCCCAGCACGCTGCCCGGCACCACGGCCACGTGGAACTCGCGCAACAGGTAGTCGCAAAAATCGGCATCCGTGCGCAGCAGCGCGCCGCCCGGCGTGGTGCGGCCCAGCACGCCTTCGCAGCTGGCAAACGTGTAGAACGCACCCTCGGGCACGCGGCAGCGCAGGCCCGGCGATGCGTTGAGCGAAGCCACCACGAGGTCGCGCCGCGCCTGGAACTCGCGGCAGCGCTCGGCCACCACGTCCTGCGGGCCGGTGAGCGCCGCCACCGCCGCCGCCTGGCTGATGGACGATGCGCACGACGTCGCCTGGCTCTGCACCACCGCCATGGCCGCGATCAGTGCACGCGGGCCCGCGCCGTAGCCGATGCGCCAGCCCGTCATGGCGTACGACTTGGACACGCCGTTCACCGTGAGCGTGCGCTCGCGCAGCGCGGGCAGCACGACCACCGGCGTGGCGAACGCATGGCCGTCGTACAGGATGTGTTCGTAGATGTCGTCCGCCAGCACCCATACCTGCGGGTGGCGCAGCACCACCTCCAGAAGGGGCCGCAGTTGCTCGGCGCTGTAGGCCGTGCCGCTGGGGTTGGACGGCGAGTTGACGAACACCCAGCGCGTGCGCGGCGTGATGGCGGCATCGAGCTCCTGCGCCGTGATGCGAAAGCCGTTGTCTTCGCTGCACGGCACCACCACGGGCACACCGCCCGCGATCAGCACCATGTCGGCATACGAGGTCCAGTACGGCGCGGGCAGGATCACCTCGTCGCCGGGGTTCAGGCTGGCCATCAGTGCGTTGTAGATGACCTGCTTGGCACCGGCGCCCACCGTGATCTCATTGGTGGCGAACGCGAGGCCGTTGTCGCGGCGGAACTTGAGCTGGATCGCGGCCTTGAGCTCCGGCGTGCCGTCGAGCACCGTGTAGTGCGTGTCACCCCGCGCCATGGCGCGCTGCGCGGCCTCCTGGATGTGGATCGGCGTGTCGAAGTCCGGCTCGCCCAGGCCCAGCACGATCACGGGCTGACCCTGGCGCTTCAATTCATTGGCGGCCTGGGTGATGCGCACGATGTCCGACACACCGATGGCGCTGATGCGGTCGGCCGCGCGAAAGGCTGTGGCGGGGATGGCGGCGTTCATTGCTGGTAGGACTCCAGGGGCTTGTCGTTGGGTGCGGAGAACAGCTGGCGCAGCGTGGTGCCCAGCGGCAAATTCAGGCTCATGTTCTTGGGCGGAATGGGGTTCACGAACCACTTGGTGTAGATCTTTTCCATCTCGCCGCTCTGCATCAGCCGGGTGAGCACGCCGTCCACCGCGGCCTTGAAGGTGGGGTCGTCCTTGCGGAACAGCAGCGCGATCGGCTCGGCGCCCAGCGGCTCGCCCACGATGCGGTAGGCCGACGGGTCCTTGGAGTTGGAGATCAGGCCCGCCAGCAGGTTGTCGTCCAGCACGAACGCATCAGCGCGGCCGGATTCGAGCAGCATGAAGCTCTCGTGGTGGTCCTTGCCCAGCACCGTCTTGACGGGTGCGCCCAGCGTGCGCTCCTGCTTGCGCAGCAGCTGCACGGCCGTGGTGCCGGTGGAGGCCGCAATCGTGCGGTTGCCCAGCTGGCTGATGGACTTCAGGTCCGAATCCTTGCGCACCGCCATGCGCACCTCGCTCACATAGGTGGTCACGGCAAAAGCCACCTGCTGCTGGCGCGCCAGGTTGTTGGTGGTGGGGCCGCAGCCGATGTCCAGCGTGCCGTTCTGCACCAGCGGCATCGTGTTCTGCGCCGTCACGGCCATGTACTCGAGCTTCGCGTCGGGCACGATTTCCTTGAGCACGCGCTCGCACAGCTCCACGTGGTAGCCCACATATTTCTCGTTGGCCCCCAGTGCGTAGGCCATGGGCGGCGAGGTCTCGCGCACGCCCAGCACCGCCTTGCCCGATGCCTTGATCTTCTCCAGCGTGGGCATGGCGGTTTGCGCCTGCGCGGGCACGAAGGCCGTGCAGGCCAGTGCGAGCCCTGCAGCGAGCGCGGTGAATGTCTTGCGGGAAATTGCCATGGTCGTTGTCTCCGGTTGTGTTGTGGTTGGCAGGTGGGAAAGCGTCGAAAAAAAGGGAGGCCCGGATGGGCGGGGCCCCGGTGCGGGGCTCCTGGGTTCAGATGACGTTCTTCTCCAGCAGCGGCTGGTTGCGCGCGATGCGTTCGATGGACAGCGGCGCCAGGTCCAGGCTCCGGTAGCGGCCCGTCAGCATCAGCTCGGCCAGGCCGCGCCCCACGGCAGGGCACTGCTGCAGGCCATGGCCCGAGAAGCCGTTGGCGAACACCAGGTTGTCGCACGCGGGGTGCAGGCCCACGATGGCGTTGTGGTCGAAGGTGTTCATCTCGTAGTAGCCCGCCCAGGCGCCCTGCATGCGCAGCGCCTCGAATCCCGGAATGCGCTCCGCCAAGGCAGGCCAGACATGGTTGTCGAAGGCGTCGTACTCGGGCTCCAGCGGGGCAAAGTCGGCGTCGTTGTCGGCCGCAGGCGCAAAACCGCAGATGAAGCCTTGGCCCTCGGGCCGCAGCCAGATGCCGCTGGTGTCGATGAGCAGCGGGCAGCCGGGCAGCGCCGCGGGGCTGGCCAGGTGGAACACCGTGCGGCGCTTGCCCACCACGGGCAGGCCGATGCCCGCCCAGCCCGCGATGGCCGCGGCCCAGGGGCCACCCGCGTTCACCGCAAAGCGGCACGGCAGCTCGCCACCGCTTTTCAGGCGGACGGCACGCACATGCCGCACGCCATCGCTAGCCACCACGTCCAGGCCCACGGCTTCATCGGCCACGTAGCGCACGCCCTGGCTCTGCGCCTTCTTGCGCAGCGCGCTCAGCAGCAGGTAGCCGTCGAACCATCCCTCGCCCGACAGCCCGAGCGACCCCAGCGCCACGTCCTGCAGCGCCAGCCACGGAAAGCGCCCGGCCAGCTGCTGCGGGCCGAGCAGCGCCACATCGGCGCCGTGCCGCTTTTGCAGCGCATGGTTCTCGCGCAGCGTGGCCTCGCCCGCCTGGGTGGCCAGGTACAGGTAGCCGCCCTCGTGCAGGCCCACATCCGGCGCGTCGCCGCTGCAGGCCAGCAGTGTGTTCACATTGCGCAGAAAGCCGATGCCATAGGCCGAGATCTGGACATTGATGTCGGTGGAGAATTGCTGGCGGATGGAGCTGGCCGACAGCGCGGACGATGCGCGCGCATAGGTCGGGTCCCGCTCGACCACCACCACCGCGCAGCCCGGCTGCTGCAGCGTGAGGAAGTACGCGATGGCGCTGCCGATGACGCCGCCACCGATGACGACGATGGGTGGCGTTTCAGCCTGCATGAAAGCGCTTGCCACTGCGCTGCTCACACGTCGAAGGTCACGCCCTGCGCCAGCGGCAGTGCCGTGGAATAGTTGATGGTGTTCGTCGCCCTGCGCATGTAGGCTTTCCAGCTGTCGGAGCCCGCCTCGCGCCCGCCGCCGGTTTCCTTCTCGCCGCCAAACGCGCCGCCGATTTCCGCGCCGCTCGGGCCGATGTTCACGTTGGCAATGCCGCAGTCCGAGCCGGCTGCCGACATGAACAGCTCGGCCTCGCGCACATTGAGCGTGAAGATCGACGACGACAGGCCCGCGCCCACGGCGTTGTTCATCGCGATGGCCTCGTCCAGCGTGCTGTAGCGCACCACGTACAGGATGGGCGCGAAGGTTTCGTGCAGCGCGGGGCCGTCGTGCCTTTGCAGCTCCACCAGGGCAGGGCGCACGTAGTACGCGTCCGCACCGCCCAAACCTTCCACGCGGCCGCCGCCGTGCACCGTGGCACCCAGCGCACGGCTTTGTTCCAGCGCCTTTTGCATGCCTTCAAAGGCCATGCGGTCGATCAGCGGGCCCACCAGCGTGCCGGCGGTGCGCGGGTCGCCCACCTGCACGTTGGCGTACACCTTGGCCAGCTGGGGGACCAGCTGGTCGTAAATGTTGTCGTGCACGAACAGGCGGCGCAGCGTGGTGCAGCGCTGGCCCGCCGTGCCCATGGCGGCGAACGCGATGCCGCGCAGCGCCAGGTCCAGGTCGGCCGTGGGGGCCACGATGGCGGCATTGTTGCCGCCCAGCTCCAGGATGCCGCGCGCAAAACGTGCCGCCAGGCGCGGGCCCACCGCGCGGCCCATGGCGGTGGAGCCCGTGGCCGACAGCACGGGCACGCGGGCATCATCCACCAGCACCTCGCCAATGTCGCGCTGGCCCACGATCAGCTCCAGCAGGCCTTCGGGCGCGTCGGCACCAAACCGCGCGATGGCACGCTGCGCGATGGCGTGCGTGGCCAGGGCCGTGAGCGGGGTCTTTTCGGACGGTTTCCACACCACCGAATCACCACACACCAGCGCCAGCGCCGCGTTCCACGACCACACGGCCACCGGGAAGTTGAAGGCCGAGATCACGCCGCACACGCCCAGCGGGTGCCAGGTTTCCATCATGCGGTGGCCGGGGCGCTCGGTGGCAATCGTCAGGCCATACAGCTGGCGCGACAGGCCCACCGCGAAGTCGCAGATGTCGATCATCTCCTGCACCTCGCCCAGGCCTTCGGACGGAATCTTGCCCGCCTCGATGGTGACGAGCAGTCCCAGGTCCGCCTTGGCGGCGCGCAGCTCTTCGCCCAGCAGGCGCACCAGCTCGCCCCGGCGCGGCGCAGGCACGTTGCGCCACGCCTGGAAGGCCGCATGCGCACGGCCGATGGCGGCGGTCGCCTCGGCGGGGCCGTGCTGCGGCACCCGGGCCAGCACCTCGCCCGTGATGGGCGAGCGGGCGGCCAGCGTGCCACCGGTGTAGCCCGCGCGGGGCACGCCCAGGCGTTGCAGCAATTGATCGACTTCGGTCACGAGGGGGGTGGCGGCAGGGGTGACGGACATGGCGGCTCGCAAGGATCAGAAGGGCAGGAAAAAGGGGCAGCGCAGGAGAAAACACGCAATGAAGGCGCCAATATCCGCCAATCCTGCCGCGCTGGATAGCAAAAAAATGGAACTACTTGATCACAAATTGGAATGAAGTACCTGAAAATAGCAGGAGCCCGCACCGCACACCGCATCAGTGCCACGGACTTGAAAGGCCTTGCCTGGGCCACCGCCGATCATTCCCCCCACGCATGACCATGCTGCGCCGCTCCTTCCTGCCTTCCACCGCCGACCTGCTGGCCTTTGAAACGGCTGCCCGCCACCAGAGCGTGTCGCGCGCGGCCGAGGAGCTGCACCTCACGCAAAGCGCCGTGTCGCGCCAGATCCGCCAGCTGGAGGAGCAACTGGGCACCGCCCTCTTCCACCGCGTGCGCCAGCGCGTGGTGCTCACCGACGCGGGCCGCGTCTACGCCGCCGACGTGCTGGCCGTGCTGCAGCAGCTGTCGACCAGCACGCAAAAGGCCATGGCGTTCGCGAGCACCGACGGCCTGCTCAACCTGGCCGTGCTGCCCACGCTGGGCACCCGCTGGCTCATCCCACGCCTGGGCGGCTTCATGGCCCAGCACCCCGAGGCCATGGTCAATTTTTCGGCCCGCACCGAGCCCTTTGATTTCGCGGGAACACCGTTCGACGCGGCCATCCACTTCGGTGCGCCGCACTGGGCGGGTGCCGTGTGCGAATACCTGATGCACGAAGAGACGGTGCCCGTGTGCAGCCCCGCCTACCGCGACCGCCACCACATCCGCACGCCACAGGATCTGACCCGCGTGGTGCTGCTGCAGCAAAGCACGCGCCCCACCCAGTGGGCCGAGTGGTTCGAGCTGGTGGGCGCCCCCACGGCCCTGGCCCTGCGCGGCCCCCAGTCCGAACACTTCGCCATGATCGCCCAGGCCGCCGTCTCGCACCTGGGCGCGGCGCTGCTGCCGCGTTTCCTGATCGAGCAGGAGCTGGCGGCGGGCAGCCTGGTGGAGCTGTCGGGCACGGTACTGACCAGCACCGATGCGTACTACCTCGTGTACCCGGAGGCGCGCGCGCAGACGCCGCTGGTGAAGGCGTTCAGGGACTGGGTGGTGGGGGAATGCGCAGGCCAGCGGCAAGCCCAAGGCTGAGGACCGGCGCGACGTCCCTGCACCACCGGGTACATGGAAATTTTGAATAAAAATGCCTCCAGCCCCTGTGGCTAAAGCGCTGGCAGCTATGAAAAGTGAAGTGGCAGCACCGGGTACCCGGCGCCCGGGCCGCGCACCGGCAGGCCGTCATTCAGTTCCCGTCCACCAGCGGAAGTCCGCCAAGGCCCGGCGCGGGCGGCTCGATCGGCCCTGCACAAAACCCCTAGCGGAAACCAGGCAGCGGCTTCAGGCGGGCCGCACTGCCCGGCTACTGGCGGTTCCCGGCGGCTTACGCGCGGTGCGGCCGGCCCGGCGATGCGCCCCCGCCAGTTCCTTGTCGTTCAATACGTACTGCGGGTTGTTGGTGAGGCGTTCCACGGCCAGGTCGATGAACGCCCGGGCGCGCACAGGCTGCGACGTCCTGCTGCCGAAGTACACAAAGTAGCTGGCGAAATCGGGCATGTGGTCGCGCAGGACGGGGACCAGCTGCCCCGAACGGATATAGGGCGCCGCGGTCACGCCCGCCAGCTGCCCCAGGACCTTGCCCGCCAGCACGGCCTGCAGCTCGAAGACTTCGTCATTGCTGCAGATGGCGGGCACGACCGGCTGGTCCACGGTCTGCTCCCCCAGCTTCACATGCCAGGGGGCGACCTTGCCCGTGCCGGGGTGGCGGAAAGCGCTGCAGCGGTGGGCGGCCAGGGCCGCCAGCGAGTCCGGCACGCCAAAGCGCTGCAAATACGCCGGTGCTCCGCAAATAACCATCTGCAACGGGAACAGCTTGCGGGCGATGACCCCTTCATGCGGCGAGGCGCCCAGGCGAAAGCCAACGTCCACCCGGTCCTCGACCCAGTTGCCCACCCGGTCGTCCAGGAGCACGTCGGGCTGGATGCCGGGGTGCCGTTCACAGAACTCCTCCACCAGGCGCCAGAGGATGGGCTGAAAAGCCGTGCGAGGGCCGGTTATGCGCAAGGGCCCGGCGAATTCGTCCCTGGCCGTCCGCGCGTTTTGCAGGGCGCGCTGCACGCCCAGCAATGCGGGCTGCACGTCCTCCAGCAGGCGCTGCCCTGCATCGGTCAGCGACATCACCCGCGTCGTGCGATGGAACAGCCTCGCGTCCAGGTGTTCCTCCAGTTGCGCCAGCGCCTTGCTCGCCGCCTGCGGGCTGATGTCGAGCGCGTGTGCCGCCTTGCGCAGGCTGCCCAGCTCCGCGGCCTTGATGAAGGTGGATACGGAGCGGAGTTCGTTGATGGCCATGGCTGCTTCCTCCTGCCGGCATTGTCTCCATTTGGATGCGAATCCAGCAACCTATTTACCACTATCCGGATATGAGTCCAGTTCCTAGACTTCGCCCCATCGTCCCCCGCGGAAACCCACCTTGCAACACCTCACCTTGAACAATGGCGTCCAGATGCCCGTCCTGGGCTTCGGTGTCTTCCAGATTCCCGATGCGCAGGAATGCGAACGCTGCGTGATCGACGCCATCCAGGCCGGCTACCGCTTGATCGACACCGCGGCGTCCTACCTGAACGAGGAAGCGGTCGGCAAGGGCCTGAAGGCCAGCGGCGTGGCGCGGGCCCAGCTTTTCGTGACGACCAAGCTCTGGGTTCAGGACGCCGGCTACGAGCGCACACAGCGGGCCATCGACACATCGCTGCGCCGCCTGCAGGTGGACTATCTGGACCTCTACCTCATCCACCAGCCATTCGGCGACGTGCATGGCGCCTGGCGCGCAATGGAGGAAGCCTGCCGCGCGGGCAAGCTGCGTGCCATCGGCGTCAGCAATTTCCACCCCGACCGACTGATGGACATCCAGGCGTTCAACCAGATCGCACCGGCCGTCAACCAGGTGGAGGTGAACCCGTTCCTGCAGCAGATCGAGAGCGCCGCCTTCATGCGGGAAATCGGCGTGCAGGCCCAGGCCTGGGCACCGTTTGCGGAAGGGCGCAACAACCTGTTCGAGAACGAGGTGCTCACCGACATCGGCAGGCGCCACGGCAAATCCGTGGGCCAGGTCGTGCTGCGCTGGCTGGCCCAGCGCGGCATCGCCACCCTGGCCAAGTCGGTGCGCAGGGAACGCATGGCGGAGAACATCGCCATCCTCGACTTCGAGCTCGATGCCGCGGACATGGCGCGCATTGCCACGCTCGACACCCGCACCAGCAGTTTCTTCTCCCACCGCGATCCCGCCATCGTCCAGTGGATGGCCGGGCGCAAGCTCGACCTCTGAGCCATGCGCATGAAGACACTGCTTTGCCTCGCCCTGTGCGGCGCAGCCACCGTGGCGAGCGCGCAGCGGCCCGGACCGGAAAGCGCCGCGCCCGCCGTTGCCGTCCGCACGGCCGCGCCGTCGCCCGCCGCGACCGGGGCGCCGGAGACCTTCACGGGCACCGTCGAGATCAGCACGCCGTTTCAGGCGCTGCCGCCGGGAAAGGCCGGCGGCGCAACGGTGCGTTTCGAGGCCCGGGCGCGCACGGCCTGGCACACCCATCCCCTGGGACAGACGCTCGTGGTCACGGCCGGCCTGGGCCTGGTGCAGCAGGCGGGGCAACCGGCCCAGTGGATCCGCCCCGGCGACGTGGTCGGCATCCCCGCCAACGTGCGCCACTGGCACGGCGCGGGCCCCGGCGGCCCCATGGCCCATGTCGCCATCGCCGAAAAGGAAGACGGCACCTCGGTGGCCTGGAAAGACAAGGTCAGCGATCAGGACTACGAGGCCGCCCTGGCCAGCGCGGGCCTGGCCGCGGCGGCTCCCGCCGCGATGCCGGCTGGACACGCCGGCCAGCACATCGTGCCCCCGCGGGCAGCGGCGCATGCACAGCCCGCCAGCGAAGTCCTGTCGGCCAGGCAGCAGGCCATCCCCCTGATGGCGTCCTTTGCGGCGGCCAGCAACATGCCCCGGCTCAACACGGCCTTGAACCAGGGGCTGGATGCGGGCATGACGGTCAGCGAGGCCAAGGAAGTTCTGGTGCAGCTTTACGCCTATGCGGGGTTCCCCAAGAGCCTCAACGCGCTTGGCGAACTGATGAAGGTCGTGCAGGAACGCAGGCAGCGCGGCATCCAGGACGCACCGGGCCGCGAACCCGGCCGCCGCATCGCCACCGGCGATGAACTGGTGGCGGCCGGCAAGGCGAACCAGACCGCGATCTCCGGCGGGCCGGTGCAGGGCCCGCTGTTCGACTTCGCGCCCGTCATCAACCAGTTCCTGCAGGCCCACTTGTTCGGCGACATCTTCGAGCGCGACAACCTCGACTGGCAAAGCCGCGAACTGGCCACGGTCGGCGCGCTCGCCGCCATGCCGGGCGTGGAGGCCCAGTTGCGCTCGCACCTGCGGGCCAGCCTGCGCGTGGGCCTGAGTGCCACGCAGCTGCGGCAACTGGTGCAGGTGCTGGCAGAACAGGGCGATCCAGATGCCGCCCATCGCGCCCAGGACGCGCTCACGCAGGCGGTTGCCGCCGCATCGAAAGGTTGAACATGGACACCCACCGAATCCTGTGGGCCGCCGCCCTTGCCCTGCCGGCACTCATCACCGGCTGCGCAACCCCTCCTCCCCAGGGCACCGGCAACGCCCCTGGTCCGCTGGTGATCCAGGCCCAGGGGAGCTTCGCCGTCGGCGGGACCGTGCAGAAAACCCCCGGAAACTACGACAACAACAAGCCGGGCGCTTCGGGCCAGAGTTTCCACGGCGACCACCTCTATGCCTTCTACCAGGTGCCGCAGAACCCGAAGGCATTGCCCATCGTGATGCTGCATGGCGCCTTCCAGTCCGCGCGCAGCTGGGAAACCACGGCGGACGGGCGCGAGGGCTTTCAGACCTTGTTCCTGCGCCGTGGCTTTCCGGTCTACGTGGTGGACCAGCCGCGCCGTGGCCGGGCCGGCAGCAGCACGGTCGCGGCAACGATCGAGCCGTCACCCAACGACCAGCTGTTCTTCGACCAGTTCCGGATGGGCAAGTGGCCGAACTACTTCGGCAATGTCCAGTTCGACCGCAAGCCGGAGACGCTGGAGCAGTTCTTCCGCTCGGTCACCCCCAACACCGGCCCCTACGACGCCGGCGTGGTAGCAGACGCCCTGTCGGCGCTGTTCACCAAAATCGGCCCGGCGATCCTGTTCACGCATTCGCAAGCCGGCGGCCCGGGCTGGCTGGCGGCAATCAAGAACCCGAACGTCAAGGCGATCGTCGCTTTCGAGCCGGGCAGCGGCTTCATCTTTCCGCGGGGCGAGTTGCCCCAGGCCATGCCCAGTGCGGCCGGGACGCTGTCGCCCGAGGCGGTGCCGATGCCGGACTTCCTGAAGCTCACCCGGCTCCCGATCACCATCTACTACGGCGACAACTTCCCGATCGAGCCCACCCCGGAGCGCGGCCAGGACAACTGGCGCGTGCGGCTGGCCATGGCCCGGCTGTGGGTCGACGCCGTCAACAGGCACGGCGGCGACGCCCGGCTGGTGCACCTTCCGGAGATTGGAGTGCGCGGCAACACGCACTTCCTGATGTCCGACTTGAACAACCTGCAGATCGCGCAGCTGGTGTCGCAGTTTCTGGCCCACAAGAAGCTGGACTGATGTACCCGGCCGCGCCATGCCGCGCAGGCAGACCACAAAAATGATTGGAGCTTGAATGAAACACGAAGCCGTCAACGAAAAGCGCCGCGAGTTCCTTGGGACCTCGGCCCTTGCCATCTCAGCCGCCGCCATCGGTGTTCCCGCCATGGCCACACCCACCTCCGCTGTCGCCGCTGGTGGCGGCAGCAAGAATCCCTTCACGCTGGTCTATGCCGGCGCGATCACGAAGAACGAGCCGGGCAAGGTCCACATCCGCCCGGTGAAGTACAAGCTCAACGGCCTGGACATCGTCGCCAACGTCTACACCCCGGCGAACCACGATCCCAAGAAGAAATACCCCGCGATCGTCGTGGCGCACCCGAACGGCGGCGTGAAGGAGCAGGTCGCCGGCCTGTATGCCCAGCACCTGGCGGAGCAGGGCTACATCACGATCGCGATGGACGCGGCGTATCAGGGCGGCAGCGGCGGCCAGCCACGCAGCACGGACAAGCCGCAATTTCGCACGGAGGACATTCACGGTGCGGCCGACTTCATCACCCGCTATCCAGGTGTCGATGCGGCGCGCCTGGGACTGCTCGGCATTTGTGGTGGCGGCGGCTATGCGCTGTCGGCAGCGAAGTCAGACAAGCGCTTCAAGACGCTGGCGACGCTCAGCATGTTCAACTCCGGACGGGTCCGCCGCAACGGGTTTTCCGACTCCCAGCTGGATACGATCCAGAAGCGCTTGAAGGACGCGTCGGATGCGCGCGCCCAGGAGAAGGCGGGAGGCAAGGTTCTCTATTCGGGCGATGCCGACATGACGGATGCGCAGATTGCGGCGTTGCCATTCGAGATGTACCGGCAGGGCTACGAATACTACTGGCGCACCCATGCGCATCCGGGCTCCACGTTCAAATACACCACGAGCAGCTTGATGGACCTGATGCGCTGGGATGCCACCGAGGAGATCGAACTGATCCAGCAACCGCTGCTGATGATCGCGGGCAGCAAGGCTGACAGCTTGTACATGACCGAAGATGCGTTCGCCAAGGCCACGGGCGCGAAGGACAAGGAACTGTTCAAGATCGAAGGCGCCACGCACATCGAGACCTACTGGGTGCCCCAGTATGTGGAAGCCGCGATGGGCCAGCTGATTCCGTTCTACGCCAGGACCTTGTGATCCGGAAAGAACCCTGTCTTCACGGCGCTTCCACCCGATTGCGCCCTGACGCCTTGGCCCGGTACAGCCCGCCATCCGCCGCCTCGATCAGTTGCCGCTCGCACCCCTGCGCGTAAGGCCCTGCCATCGTGGCGGCTCCCACGCTCACCGTGACGCAGCCCCACGAGCTGCCGCTGTGCGCGATGGCCAGCGCCTCGATCCGCTCCCGCACGACCTCCGCCACAATGCGCGCCCCCTGAAGATCCGTGCCGGGAAGAATGATCGCCAGTTCTTCCCCGCCGTAGCGCGCCACGAGGTCACCGGGGCGTTTGGCGTACTGCACCAGGCATTTCGACACCGCCTGCAGGCAGGCATCGCCCGCCACATGGCCGTAGGTGTCGTTGAAACCCTTGAAGTAGTCGATATCGATGAGCAGCAGGGACAGCGGCGTCCCCTGCCGGCTCGCGCGGCGGCACTCCATGTTCAGGGTTTCGTCGAAGCAGCGGCGATTGGCCAGGCCCGTGAGCTGGTCTTGCGCGGCCAGCGCCTCCAGCTTCTGGTTCACCCGCATCAGATCCTCGCGCGCAGCCACGAGGGAGGCCTCGGCGCGGGTCCGGCGGCGGATGTCGAGCAGCAGCCGCCAGCCGATGACCGCGATGCCCAGGAGCAAGGCACCGACGACGGCCGCAGTGAGCAGCGCCTGATGCCGCCAGCCGGACAGGGCTTCTTCCTTGCCCACCGCCACGGTGGTGACCACGGGATACCGGTCGCTCTTGCGAAAGGCGTAAAGCCGCTGCGTTCCGTCGATGCCGGACTTGAACGAGGCCGTGCCGGACACGGCGCCGGAGTAGACGCGCTGGAAATTGGCCGATTTGGAGAAGTCGCGGCCCAGGTCCTGCTCGCGGTAGGGATAGCGAACGAGCATCTGCCCGCCCGTGGTCGACAGCCCGATGGCGCCTTGGTCGCCCACGTCGATCTTGCCGAACAGCTCCAGAAAGCTCTTGATGCCCAGGCTCACCACCACCACGCCGCCAAAGCGCCTGTCCTTGTCCTCGAAGCGCTGGCTGATCGTGATGACCCAGTCGCCGGTGGAGCGGCTCCGGATGGCCGGCCCGATGAAGGGCTCGCGCGACGCGCTGTCGCGGTGGTGGGCAAAGAAGGCCCTGTCCGTGCTGTTGGCCTGGGCCGGCAAGCGCCCGGCCGAAGACATGAGCCAGTCGCCGGTGGCGCCATAGATGACGATGCCATTGAGCTGGGTCAGCAAATGTTCCTGCTGGTCGATCAGCCGCTGCAGGCGCTGCATGTGCTGGGGGCCGGTGCCCTCTTCCTCCAGCCGCTCCACGATGCCCAGCAGCAGCATGGCGCTTTGCGTGATGACGCCTTCGGTGTAGGTGTTGAGGGTCTGCGCCAGGTTGAGGTTCTGGGTGTCGATTTCGGCCAGCGAGCGCTCCCGCGCCGACCACATCTGCCAGGCGGTGGCGGCAGACACCGAGAGGTACACAACGGTCAGCAGCAGCACTGCCAGGCGAACATCACGCTTCATCGATTCATTTCCACCCACCAGCACACCCAGCAAACGTCAGGACAGATCGGCGGCCTGGCTGGCCTCTACCCCTCTGCGGACCATACTAAGTGATTGGTGGTGGCTTTGCTACTGGGATGAAACCCCACCTTTCAGAAACCCGCCGCGCGGGCGGTGGCGTGCGTGCGTGCCTGGGCTTGCGCGCCTTCAGGGGCGCCGCGCGGCCTCGCGCACCATCAGCCAGTAAGTGCGGCCAGAAACCGGTTCCACGCACTCCACCGTGCGCGTGAACCCCAGGCGCCGGTAGAACGGCAGGCTGAGCGGGTTGAAGGTTTCCAGAAAGCAGAGGGCGCGCGCCAGGTCTGCGCGGGCCAGCGTCAGCCGCAGCAGTCCCTGCGCCAGCCCCTGGCCCTGCGCAGCAGGGCGCACGCCCAGGATGGACAGGTACCACGCACCCCGCAGGTCGCCGGGCACCTGCTCCTCCATGGCGGCGGCGATGCGCACATAGTTGGCGAAACCTGCGGGCCCGAGCAGCCGGGAAAGCCCCTGGGTGCGGCGCTCGCCGTGCAGGGCCTGCGCGCTGGCCGTGGCCTCCTGGGTCAGCCAGAGGGCGGCGCCGTCGGCGCCCGACACATGCACCTCGCCCACGGCGCGGGCCTCGTCCAGGGCCAGCGCGAAGTAGTGGGCCAGCACACGGTGCCGCAGGGCGGGGTCGGCCGCGTGGTCGATGGTGACGGCCTGATAGAACGCATCGTCCCGCAGCGCTTCGGCCAGGGCGCCGCACACGGGAGCAAAGGGTTCCAGTGCGCCGCTCGCGGGTGGCTGCGCCGGCGTGGCATGGGGTTGCATGGGCCTCCAGGGAGCGCTATTGCAGGTTCTGCAGCGCGTAGACGAACGCGGCGTCGCCCAGGAACTCCACCATGCGCGGGTGGTAGGCATTGTGAAACGCCTTCATGTCGGCATTGTCGGCATAGAACAGCACGGTGCCCACATAAGCGTCGCGCGATGGCACGTAAAAACGCGCGACGATGGAAAAGTGCTTTTCCATCAGGGCCTGGATGGCCTCGGATTCAGGGGCGTGCGCATCGATCAGCGGTCCCAGCTCCTGGTAGAACGCAGCGAAGTCGGCATGCACTTGAGGCTTGTCCACATGCGCCCAGTCGTTGGTGGCCGCCAGGGATTGCTCCTGCTCAGCCCGCTGCGCGGCGCGGCATTGGTCGAGGTATTCGGGGGTGGTCTGCTGCAGGCCCATGGTGTTCGTTTTTTTCTTGTCTTGAAGAGGCGGGTCGGTCAACACGGCGTGCATCGCCGGCACGCAAACCGCCAGGGGGAGCGCGGACTATAGCGGGGCGGACTGCCACCACGCTGTCCAGCGCATTTTTCTGCGGGCCACGCGGATGGCGGCCGGGACTTGCCGAGCACGGGCCGCGCGCCGCCAGGCCAGCACCTCAGCCCAGGGGGTCGGATGCGCTCGCCCGGTCCGCGCCGGGCACCACCCGCTGCGCTGGCGGCGAACCCGCCAGGCTTTGTGCAGGCCGGCGCAGGGTGGCGTCAAAGGGGTTGATCCGGGGCCCGATGGCAGCCGCCTCGCGCTTGAGCAGCTCCACCACGGTGGGCATGCGGTCGGCGTTCAGGCGGTCGGCGATGGTGCCCACGCTCAGCGCCGCCACGGCGCGGCCTTCGCGGTCACAGATGGGCACGGCCACACCGGCCATGCCTTCGAGCAGGCCGGTGTTGCGGCCCGCGTAGCCCTGCTGGCGCACGCGCTCGATCTCGGTGCGCAAATACACCTCGTCGTACACGCCGTACTCGCGCACGCGCGACAGGTTGAAGCGGATGACCTCTTCGCGCTCGGCCTCGGGCAGAAACGCGAGGATGGCCAGCGCGCCCTGCCCCACCCCCAGCGCCACGCGGCCACCGATGTCGCCGGTGAACGAACGGATCGGGAAGGGCCCCTCGCTGCGGTCCAGGCAGATGGCGTCGAAGCCGCTGCGCGCCAGCAAAAAGATGCTGTCACCCAGGCTGCCGCACAGACGCAGCAGCGCCGGGCGGCACAGGCTGCGCAGGTCGCCCGGGTTGCCGGCGCGGGCCGCCAGCGCGAAGAAGTCCATGCTGAGGCGGTAGAGCTTGCTGCGCTCATCCTGCTCGACCATGCCTTCTGCCACCAGCGATTGCAGCAAACGGTGCGTGGTGCCCTGCGTGAGACCGATGGCATGCGCCAATTGGGTGACCCGGCCGCCCTCGGCCTGCACGGCCACCAGGGCGCGGATGAGGGCAAAGACCCGGGGTACGCCGCCCGTGCCTGCGGTTGCTGCTTCCATGCATCGCTCCTGCGGAATAGATGGGCTTCATTCTATCTATCACATTCCAACTATCGGAATAATTTAAAGAAAAATTCTGATTAATGGAATACCCGGTGCGATCTGGTTCGGTTGTTGCAATAGAGTGAACTGAAAACGCCAAGGCTCTCCATCCTGAACGGCCCCATGCACCACGGCGGTGCAGCAGTGGCAAGCCACCTTGTTCAGCAGAGGCAGCCCGGCACAAAGACATCCATGCGCGCGCCGCTCGGAGCACGCGCATGGCAGGAAACCGGAATCCGAAGAAAGGCCCCCATGTCCTTCCTGAAGCTCAGCGATGTGACCAAGTTCTACGGCAGCACCTGCGCGGTGCAGTCCATGAACCTCACGGTGGAAAAAGGCGAATTCGTCTCCCTGCTCGGCCCCTCGGGCTGCGGCAAGACCACTACCTTGCAGATGGTGGCGGGCTTCGAGGCGGTCAGCAGCGGCCGCATCCAGCTGGACGGGCGCGACATCACCCACGCCAAGGCCAACACGCGCGGGCTGGGCATCGTGTTCCAGAGCTATGCGCTTTTTCCGCACATGACGGTGGCCGACAACGTGAGCTTTGGCCTGGAGATGCGCAAGGTGCCCAAGGCCGAGCGCAAGGACCGCGTGGCCCAGGCCCTGGGCCTCGTGCACCTGGAGGCGCACGCCACGCGCTACCCGCGCGAACTGTCGGGCGGCCAGCGCCAGCGCGTGGCCCTGGCGCGCGCACTGGTCATCGAGCCCCCCGTGCTGCTGCTGGACGAGCCCCTGTCCAACCTGGACGCCAAGCTGCGCGAGGAGATGCAGTTCGAGCTGCGCCAGATCCAGCGCAAGGTGGGCACCACCACGGTGATGGTCACGCACGACCAGAGCGAGGCCATGTCCATCAGCGACCGCGTGGTGGTGATGGAGGCCGGCCGCGCCACGCAGATCGACCACCCGCACCGCGTGTACGAACACCCGCGCACCCGCTTCATCTCCACCTTCGTGGGCAAGGCCAACCTGGTGCCCGGCAAGGTGACGTCGGCGACCGGCACGCACACCCACGTGGGCGCGGGGCCCATCGAGGTGCGGGTGGACGGCGCGCAGTTTCGCCCCGGCGCGGCCGTGCTGCTGAGCGTGCGGCCCGAAAAACTGCAGCTGGTGCCTGCGGTGCAGGGCCGCATCGGCGGCGAGGTGCGCGAACGCTTCTTTCTGGGCAGCCAGTGGCTGTACCGCGTGGGCACCCCCATGGGCGACCTGATGGTGCTCGCACCCAATGACGGCCGCAGCGCTCTCGATGAAGGCGAACGCACGGGCCTGGACTGGCCCGATCACTGCATGCGCCTGCTGCCTGCCGATGAAGCCACCGCAGAGGCCAGGCCATGACAGCCACTCCATCACCCCTGTCCGCGGCGCCCCACCCACTTCTGGGCAAGAAGGCCATGCCCTGGTGGCTGTCCGGGCCGGCGCTGTTGCTGTTCACCGTGCTGCTGCTGGTGCCGCTGGCGCTCACGGCGGTGCTGTCTTTCAACGCGTTCGACCCGGCCACGGGGGTGAAGGCGGGCGAGTTCACGCTGGAGCACTACCGCCATGTGTTTGCCGATTCGTACTACCACGCGATCTTCTGGCGCACGTTCTGGATCGCCGGGCTGGTCACGCTGATCTGCGTGGCCATCGGCGCGCCAGAGGCCTATGTGCTCAGCCGCATGCGCAACCCGTGGCGCTCCATCCTGCTGCTGGTGGTGCTGGCGCCCTTGCTGGTGTCGGTGGTGGTGCGGGCCTTTGGCTGGAGCATGCTGCTCGGCCCCGAGGGGCTGGTGAACGCTGCCTTCAGCCTGGTCGGCATCGGCCCGGTGAAGATGCTCTACACCGAGATCGCCGTGGTGGTGGCGCTGGTGCACGTGATGCTGCCCTTCATGGTGATCCCCGTGTGGACATCGCTGCAGAAGCTGGACCCGGGCGTGGAGAACGCCGCGCTGTCGCTGCGGGCCTCGCCCTTCACCACGCTGCGGCGCATCGTGCTGCCGCAGGTGCTGCCGGGCATCTTGTCGGGCAGCCTGATCGTGTTCGGCCTGGCCGCCAGCTCGTTCGCCATTCCCGGCCTGCTGGGCGGGCGGCGGCTGAAGATGGTGGCCACGGTGGTGTACGACGAGTACCTGCACGAGCTGAACTGGCCGCTGGGCGCCGCCATTGCGCTGACCTTGCTGGTGGCCAACCTGGTGGTGATGCTGAGCTACAACCGCCTGGTTGAAGGCCGCTATAAGAAATCTCTCGGGTAAGTATGACCACCCCCACGCTCCATCACTTCGTGTATTCGCTGCCCCCCAAGGGGGCGCAGGCCTCCCTTGGGGCGGCCCGGCGGGAGTCCTGATCCATGCAAAAAAACGGCCCCATCGCCCTCGCGTTCAACGCGCTCGTCATCTCCTTCATGCTGGCCCCGCTTCTGGTGGTGTGCATCGTCGCCTTCACGCCGCACAACACGCTGACGCTGCCCACCACTGAGTTCTCGCTGCGCTGGTTCAAGGCGGTGTTCGACCACCCGGACTTCATGCAGTCGTTCTGGAACAGCCTGTGGCTGGCCCTGGCGTCGGCCACGCTGGCCACGGTGCTGGCAGTGCCCGCGGGCATTGCGATCACGCGCTACGACTTTCCCGGGCGCGGCTTTCTCAACGGCCTGTTTTTGTCGCCATTGATCATTCCGCACCTGGTGCTGGGCGTGGCCCTGCTGCGCCTGTTCGCGCTGATCGGCGGCACGGGCAGCTTTGGCTGGCTGGTGGTGGCGCACGCGCTCATCGTCACGCCGTACACGCTGCGCCTGGTGGTGGCGGCGCTGGTGGGGTTCGACCGCAGCGCGGAGCACGCAGCCCTGTCGCTGGGCGCCAGCCAGGCCACGGTGTTCACGCGCATCACGCTGCCCATGATTTTGCCGGGCGTGACGGGCGGGTGGATGCTGGCCTTCATCAACAGCTTTGACGAAGTGACCATGTCGATCTTCGTCACCTCGCCCAGCACGGTGACGCTGCCGGTGCGCATGTACATGTACGCCACCGAATCCATCGACCCGCTGATGGCGGCCGTGTCGGCGCTGATGGTGGCCGTGACGGCGTGCGCCATGGTGCTGCTGGACCGTGTGTATGGACTGGACCGCGTCCTCGTGGGCCGGAAGTAGATGAGCACCGAAAACATGAGTTCCAGCCCTGCCTTGCTGCACCGCGTGGCCGAGAAGAGCCGTGCGCCCGTGCACTTCACCATCAACGGCCAATCCGCCACCGCTCTTCAGGGCGATACGGTGCTGACGGCCATCCTCACGCAGCATGCGCAACTGCGCCGCAACGAGTTCAGCCACGAGCCGCGCGCGGGCTTCTGTTTGATGGGTGCCTGCCAGGACTGCTGGGTGCTGACCGACAGCGGCGAGCGCCTGCGCGCCTGCAGCACCTTCGTCACACCCGGCATGGCGCTGCGCACCGAGCCCGTGGATGCCGAGGTTTTTGCGCGCGGAGGCCAGCCATGACGGCGGCGCCCCCTTTGCAACCCGTGATCGTGGGCGCGGGCCCGGCCGGCATCCGCGCCGCGCAGACGCTGGCGGCCCACGGCGTGTGCCCTGTGCTGATCGACGAAGCCGCGCGCGGCGGCGGGCAGATCTACCGCCGCCCGCCTGCCCACTTCAAGCGCACCCCCGCCACGCTGTACGGCACCGAGGCCGCGCGTGCCACCGCATTGCACGGCACGCTGGACGGCCTGCACGCACAGATCGACTACCAGCCCGACAGCCTGGTGTGGAACGCACAGGGCGGCCTGCTGGATGTGTTGCACGGCCCCACGCAGACCACGCGCACCGTGCCCTACGGCCAGCTCATCGTGGCCAGCGGCGCCACCGACCGCGTGCTGCCCGTGCCGGGCTGGACGCTGCCGGGTGTCTACACGCTGGGCGGCGCGCAGGTGGCGCTCAAGTTCCAGGGCTGCGCCATCGGCAGCCGTGTGGTGCTGATGGGCACGGGCCCGCTGCTGTACCTGGTGGCCTACCAGTACGCCAAGGCCGGCGCCATGGTCGCTGCGGTGCTCGACACCGCGCGCTTTGCCGACCAGCTGGCCGCCGTGCCCGCCATGCTCACGCAGCCTGCGGTGTTCGCCAAGGGCGTCTACTACGTGGGCTGGCTGCGCGCGCACGGCGTGCCCATCCACAGCGGCATCCGCCCCGTGCGCGTGCTGGGCGACGGCCGCGTGGCGGGCGTGGTGTGGGCCGATGGTGCCGGGCGCGAACACACGCTCAGCTGCGACGCCGTGGGTTTTGGCTACGCGCTGCGCTCCGAAACACAGCTGGCCGACCTGCTGGGCTGCCGCTTTGCCTGGGCACCGATGCACCGCGCCCACCTACCCGAGCGCGATGCCGCGGGCCGCAGCAGCGTGCGAGGCGTGTACCTGGCGGGCGACGGCGCGGGCATCCTGGGCGCCGACGCGGCCGAGTGGGCCGGCGAGCTGGCCGCGCTGGCGCTGCTGCAGGACCACGGGACGGCCGTGGATGCGGCGCGCATGCAGGCGCTGCAGGGGCAGCTTCACCGCCTGATGCGGTTTCGCCAGGGGCTGGAACGCGCCTTTCCCTTCCCCACCGACTGGGCCGCGCACGCGCCCGACGCGCTGGTGGTGTGCCGCTGCGAGAACATCACGGCCGGCGATCTGCGCGCCTGCGTGCGCGAGACCGGTGCCGATGAAATGAACCGCCTGAAGGCGCTCACCCGCGTGGGCATGGGCCGCTGCCAGGGCCGCAGCTGTGGCGTGGCAGCGGCCGAGATCCTGGCGCAGGCCACCGGCCAGCCCGTGGAGCGGGTGGGCCGGCTGCGCGGGCAGGCGCCGATCAAACCGGTACCGATCCACCTGCAGGCACGGCAGGCCACGGACGCGGGAGCCAGCGCATGAGCAGCAGCACGCCTCGAACCATCAAGACCGACGTCGCCATCGTGGGCGGCGGCATCGTGGGTGCATCGGCCGCGCTGGCCCTGCGCCGCCAGGGCGTGGACGTGGTGCTGCTGGAGCGCGACCTGTGCGGCTCGCGCTCGAGCGGCGTGAACTACGGCGGCGTGCGCCGCCAGGGGCGGCCGTTGAGCCAGTTGCCGCTCGCGCAGCGCGCGCACGAGATCTGGGCGCGGCTGCCCGCGCTCATCGGCACCGACGGCGAGTACCAGCGCACCGGGCACTTCAAGATCGCGCGCAGCGAGGCGGACATGGCCGCGCTGGAGCACTACGCCCACCTGAGCCGGGACTTCGACCTGGGCATCGAGCTGATCAGCGGCGAGCGCCTGCGGGCGCAGTGCCCCTGGCTGGGCGGCAAGGCGGTGGGCGGCTCGCTGTGCGTGGACGATGGGCAGGCCAACCCGCGCCTGGTGTCGCCCGCGTTCGCGCTGGCAGCCCAACGCGCCGGCGCGCAGATCTTCGAGCGCTCGCCGCTCACACGCATCGAACACGACGGCCGGCAGTTGTTCACGCTGCACTCGGGCACGGCACTGGAGGTCAGTGCCCCGGTGGTGCTCAACTGCGCGGGTGCCTGGGCCGGTGCGATGGCGGAGCAGTTTGGCGAACCGGTGCCGCTGCGCTCCGGCCACCCCGCGATGATGGTCACCGAGCCCCTGCCCTATTTCATGCAATGGAGCCTGGGCGTGGAAGGCGGCGGCATCTACTGCCGCCAGGTGGCGCGCGGCAACCTGGTGCTGGGCGGCGGGTCGGGCTTCTGGCTCGACGGCGACCGCGCGCGCTCGGAGCGCAGTGCCATCGCGTCGCTCACCGTGCAGGCGGTCGAGCTGCTGCCCGCGCTGAAACACGCGCACTTCATCCGCACCTGGAGCGGCACCGAGGGCTACCTGCCCGACCGCCAGCCCGTGCTGTGCAAGAGCCGCACCACGCCCGGCCTGATCCACGGCTTCGGCTTTGCGGGCGCGGGCTTTCAGATCGGCCCCGCCGTGGGCGAAGTGCTGGCCGAACTGGCGCGCGACGGGCACACCAGCACGCCGATCGACGCGTTTTCCCTGGCTCGCTTTGACACGCCGCCAGCGCCCGCCGCGGGCGCCACGCCCACAACAACCACAGCGCAGGCCCACTGAGCCCGCCGACCTCTCCCCACCCCCTCCCACCCGAAAGGCAATCACCATGAACTTCGCTTTCCGCCCGAACGTTTCCCTGCGCCGCGGCCTGCTGGCTGCGGCCGCTGCCACGGCCCTGGCCGCCAGCGGCGCAGCCGTGGCACAGACCCCCAAGACGCTGTACATCGGCATGAACGGCGGCACCATGGAGAAGGCGTACACCCAGTACGTGTTCCCGGCATTCGAGAAGCTGCACGGCGTGAAGGTCGTGGTGGTGCCGGGCACGTCCTCGGACATATTGGCCAAGGCCCAGGCCAACAAGGACAAGCCGCAGATGCACGTGATGTTCCTAGATGACGGCATCATGGTGCGCGCCATGGGCATGGGCCTGTGCGAGAAGCAGCGCCCCAACCCGCACCTGAACGACATATACCCGGCCGCCCGCTTCAAGGACGACCTGGCCAGCGGCGTGAGCCTGGGCATGACCGGCATCGCCTACAACACCAAGATGTTCACCGAAAAGGGCTGGGCTGCGCCCACCTCGTGGATGGACTTTGCGGACCCCAAGTACAAGGGCAAGGTGGTGTTCCAGTCCATGCCGTCGTCGTCGTTCGGGCTGCACGGCTTCCTGATGTTCAACCGCATCCAGGGCGGCAACGACAAGAACGTGGAACCGGGCTTCAACAACTGGGCCAAGACCATCGGCCCCAATGTGCTCGAATACATCCCGAGCTCGGCCAAGATCTCCGAGATGGTGCAGACCGGCGAGGCCGCGCTGTTCCCGCTCACGCCCACGGCCGTGGCCGCGCTCAAGTCCAAGGGCATTCCCGTGGAATACGCACAGCCCAAGGAGGGCTCGGTGGTGCTGATGACCGGCCAGTGCGTGATCGCCAGGAACAGCGAGCCCGAGCTGGCGCAGAAGCTGGCCGAGTTCCTGCTGAGCCCGCTGGCGCAGGCCAACGTGCTGCAGTTCGGCGCGCAGATCCCCACCAACCCCAAGGCCCCGGCCGTGGGCGAAGGCGCGGCGCAAGTGGCGCAGATCAGCCAGTGGATGAAGAACGCCGTGACGCTGGACTGGGACAGCGTGAACGCCAACCGCCCGGCCTGGAACACGCGCTGGAACAAAACCATCGAGCGCTGAACCTTCGCGGCCCCCCACACCGGCGGGCCGTTTGTGACAAATGTCACCGGCCCCGCCACGCCTTGCGGCGGCGGGTGGCACAAACCGCTTCTTCGAATTCAGAATCCGGCGCCTGGACACGCCAATCATTCATTCGAAGAAGAGGGACCCCCCATGAAACGCTGGATCAAATGGACCGCCGGCGGCGCGCTGCTGCTGAGCGCCATCGTTGCCGCCACGGCGGCCAGCGGCCTGTATCTGGCCGAGCAAAAGCGCAACCGCTACATCGACATCAAGCCCCGGCCCGTGGCCTACACCACCGATGCGCAGACCATCGAGCGCGGGCGCTACCTGTATGCATCGCGCGGCTGCACCGACTGCCACGGCGCGCAGGGCACGGGCCGCGAATTCGTCAACGACGGCAAGGGCACGCGCATCATCGGGCCCAACATCACGCCCGCCGGCGTGGTGGCGCGCTACCAGCCCGAGGACTGGAACAGCGTGATCCGCCATGGCGTGAAGCCCAACGGCCGCCCCGTGCTGGTGATGCCCAGCGAGGACTACAACCGCTTCACCAACGACGACCTGAATGCCCTGGTGTCGTATGTGCGCCAGCTCAAGCCCCAGGAGGGCACGCAGGCGGTGGTGGAGCTGCCCCGCCCCGCCTGGGTGCTGTACGGCCTGGGCGCCATCCCCGACGCGGCGGCGCGCATCGACCACCAGCTCGCTCCGTCACGCCCCGTGCCAGCCGGCGTGACACTGGCCAACGGCCAGTACGTGGCCAACATGTGCATCGGCTGCCACGGCGCCACGCTGGAGGGCGGCAAGATTCCGGGCGGACCGCCCGACTGGCCCGCTGCCGCCGACATCCGCCCCGGCGCCGACAGCGCCCTGGCGCGCTACCCCACGGCGGCGAGCTTCGTAGCCATGCTGCGCACCGGCAAACGGCCGGACGGCACGCCCATCCAGGTCATGCCGTTCGAGTCGCTGGGCCAGCTCAGCGATGTGGATGCACAGGCGCTCTACCTGTACCTCAATGCCCCCGCCGGGAGCGTGAAGGTGGACAACGTGGGCGCGCCGGCCGCGGGCAACAAGAGCAGCGCCAACACCATTCCCTCGGGACCGGGCGGCCTGAAGCTGCCGGGCTGAGGAAGCGAAGGGCCGGCACGGCCCACGGGGCGCCGGCCTGCCCGCTGGCCCGCCATCCGGTGGACCACCCGCCGTGGTGGCGGGTCAGCTGCCGGGGTGCAGGTGGGCGCCGCCCGCGGGCGCCTGGCTGTACGAACCCATGGGGCCTCCCGGGGGCGCGGCGGGCGGGGCGCGGCGCACGCGCGGCACCACGCTGAGCTGCACGGTGTCGAGCACCGGGCCGGGCGCCACGTTCAGGGCCTTGCGCGGCAGGTCCACCAGCTGCTCCGCATGCCATACGCGGACCTGGGCGGCACCTTCGGGCACGGCGGGAAAGCGGGCAATGCCGTCGCCGTCGGTCTTGAGGGCCCAGGCCGAATCGGTCACGAACACATGGCCGCGCATGGAGCCGTGCAGATGGCAGCCCAGCAGCACCACGCCGGGCGTGTCGAGCTTCACGTCGGCGAAGTTGGAGGGCTTGCCATCGGTCTTGCCCGCCAGGCGCAGCTCGAAGCCGGGGTTGGTGCCGCCCGGCGCCGCGGCGGCCGCGACCGTGGCGGGGTTGCCGCGCACATGGTGGTCCCACCGGTCCTGGTTGGTGAAGCGCACGGTGGTGCCGGGGGCCACCACCGTCAAGGCGGGCACGAAGCGCATCTTCTCCTGTTCGATGGTGGGGCTGGCCTGCAGCAGGCTCGGGGGCGTGCCGGCCGTGGCGCCGGGGTACACCACCACCACCGCATCGGGCACGGGCCGGCCCTCGCGGTCCAGCACCTGGATTTGAACATTTCCGGCGCTAGCGCTTACCCATAAAGCGCTGATAGCTATCAAAATAATAGTATTTTTCATCATGGCGTCAGTGGATGGTGATCACGTCCCGGTGCATGGGTGCGAGCAGGGCCAGCAACCGGTTTTGCTGGGCGAAGGGTATGCCCTGGGCATCCATGGCGCTTTGCAGCACCTCCACGAGGGCATGGAAGTGGCCCTTGTGGATGTCCATGTCGGCATGGGCCGATTTCATGTCAGCGCCTTCATATTTGCAAGGCCCCCCGCTGAGCTGGCAGACCTGGTCGGTCAGGCTTTCCTTGAGGGCCTGGGGCTTCGCCTCCTTGAAGTGGCCGCCGATGCGCGGGTCTCTCACGACACGGTCCACGAAGTCGTCCATGAGGCGGGTGATGCCGGGCTTTTCGCCCAGCGCCTGGTACAGGCCCGCGGGCGCCGCCGGGGAGGTGGCCGGGGCAGGCTGCGACAGGGCAGCTGGAGCCCACAGGCAGGCGGCGGCCAGGGCCAGGGCAGAGAAGGTGTTGCGTTTGATCATCATGGGGGTCTCCGAAGCGGGCTCAGAAAGCGACCTGGGCCGACAGGTAGTAGCCCGTCTGGCGGCGGTTGTTGGTGATGCCCGGCACGATGCGCCCCAGGTCCACATACGCCAGCGTGAGCGACACGTTCTTGGTGGGTGCCCAGGCGATGAAGATGTCCTTCCAGTCGTCCTCGCGCAGCGCGGCGCCCAGGCCGGCCGCCGCCCCCAGCGCCTGCAGGTTGTTGGGCTTGAAGCGGTACTCGGCGCCGACCGCCAGGTTCTTGCTCAGCAGGTAGGCCATCGAGAACTCGGGCTGCAGGCTGCGGCTGTTCCTGCCCGGCGCGGCCGAGCCAAAGCCCAGCAGGCCGTTCTGGTTGGCATTGGTGTAGCGCAGGGTGCCGTTGACGAGCAGGCTCTGCGCCAGCAGCAGCTTGGTGGCGCTCACATACACATCGGTGCCGCTGGTTCTTGTACCGAGGAAGTCGAGCACCGACCGGATGGAGCCCGCGTGCGTGCGCTTGTGCTCCAGGCCCACGGCGATCTGCGGCATGAGGCTGTCGGCATCCAGCACGGCATCGCCCGCCACCTTCACCTTGATGCCCACCACATCCATCCGGATGTGCTGGCCGGGCGCCACGCCAAAGGGCGCGATGCCGTTGAGCGCCAGCGCAGGCGAGGCATCAAGATCCTGCCGGGCCAGCGACAGCTCCACCCGGTCGTGCAGGCCCAGCGCCACGCCATAGCCCGTGAGGCCGTAGTCCTGCGTGGCCGCTCGCGTGGCGTAGCCGCTGAAGCCGGTCTCGCCCGCCGTGGCGTTCGTGCCGATCACGGCCCAGGGCGTGAGCCCGCCGCCGGCCGACCCGCCGATGCTGCTGACGCCGCCGGTGAGCAGCAGCTTGCCCGTCCCGGCCTGGGCCAGCCCGGCGGCGCCCATCGCCAGTGCCGCGAGCAGCGTGCAGTGAAGCCTGTATTCCATCGTGATCTCTCCCAAAGGGCGGTGTCGCGGTTGTAAGTGGATGTTGCTCCCAACTTACGAACCCCGGCACCCGGTGGATTCAAAAACGACAGATAAATTTTTTTTGACGGGCGCCTGCGCCAGCCCTCCACCCCGGCGCCCCTTACAGCATGCGCTCGATCAGCGCGCCCTTGAACAGCACCGGCCCGGTAGGTCCGGTCGCGCTGGGCACGCCACCCTTGGGCTCCAGGCTGATCGCCAGGGCTGGCACCTGCTTCACATCGGCCTCGCCCGCCACCAGGGTGAGCAGCCTGTCCTGCCCCAGCACCCCCAGCGAACGCGGCCCGCCCGAGGGCGGCAGCGCCCACAGCTGCAGCGACTTGTCGGCCCCTTCCTGGAAGCCGCCCACGCGCTGCAGCACCAGCTGGTTGTTCCTGGGGTCGAAGGTGACCAGCATCGACGCGGCCTCCTTGTCGTCGGACAGCACGGCCACGTACTGGATCTGCGGCGCGGCCTGCAGTTGCTGCTGCAGCGTGGCAATCTGCCGGCCCGACGTGGCCTTGAGCGCGCCGTGCACCTGCACGCCGATCGCCACCGCCGCCACGGTGGCCAGCGCGCCGGCGGCGGCCGCGCCGCGCCACACCAAGAGGCTGTGCCACCAGCCGCCGCCCGGCACCCGGTCCGCGGGCCGATGGGCGGCCTGCAGGGCCCGCGCGGCCTTGTCCGCCTCGACCAGGTTGTGGATGCGGGTCCAGACATGCGAGGACGGCTCGGCCAGTTCCTGCAGTTCGGTCAGGCCGGACCAGCGGCCTTGCCACACCAGCGCGGCAGCCCGCACGGGGGCCTGCTCGCGGGCCAGGGTTTCGAAGCGGCGGCGCGCGCCGCCCCGCAGCGTGCCCAGCGCATAGCTGGCCGCCAGGCGGTCCAGCAGTTCGGGGTGTCGGGAAAGGTTCATGGGGAGGTTCCTGGCTCAGGCATAGCGTGCCATGCAGGCGCGCAGCTGTTCCAGCCCGCGCCGGATCCAGGTCTTGACGGTGCCCAGCGGCAGCTTGAGCTGCTCGGCCAGCTCGCCGTGGCTCAGGTCGCGCAGGTAGGCCAGGCTCACCACCTCGCGCTGCCGCGTCTCCAGCTTGCCCAGGCATTGGTGCAACGCGAAGGCCTGCTCGCTCGCCTCGGTGGCGTCCATGGGGTTGGCGCCCTCGCCCGGCAGCGTTTCCGCCAGGGCATCGTCCAGTTCGTTCATGAGGTCCGCGCGGTCGCTGGTGCGCTTGCGCAGCGCATCGAGCGCGCGGCTGCGCACGATGAGCCCCAGCCACGCCATGGGCGGGCTGAGCGATGCACGGTAGCTGGCGGCCGACCGCCAGATGGTCAGGAACGACTCCTGCAGCACGTCCTCGGCCGCATCACGGTTGCGCACCACGCGCAGCGCCAGGCCAAAAAGCCGCGACGAGGTGCTCTCGTACAGGCTTTTCAGCGCGGTGTCGTCCTGCGCGGCGATGCGGTCGAGGAGGTCCATCAGTTCACGGTCTGTGTGGAGGGTGCTCATGCGCCCATTCTCTGGGATTGGTCTCTGTTCACGGTGCAATGGGATCTTCTGTGGGTGAATACGCCACAGCGGGCGCTTTGGATTCATCGCCCGGCCCGAAGAGTGCAGCGCGCGGCGGCCGCGTTCAAGCCGCCCCGGGCGGCGCTGCTGCGGCTGCGACCGCTACCACTGCGCGCAGACCCCCACGAGCCCCGCCACCACCAGCGCCAGCCCCACGCCCTCGGTGCGCGTCAGGCTCTCGCGGAACACGCGGCGCGAGACGAGGTAGCTGAAAAGCACCTCCACCAGGCCCAGCGTGCGCACGTCGGACGCGGGCCGCATGGCGTAGGCCGTGAACCACGCGATGGACGCGACCGCGCCCATCGATCCCGCCACCACCGACATGCGCCAGGCCCGCGCGATGGCGCCCGCCACGCCGGGCTGGCGTGCCAGCAGCCAGCCGCCCAGCACCACCGACTGCAGCAGCTGCGCCCAGAACACGCCCCAGGCACCGGCCACCCAGGGCGCCACGCCCGCATTGGCCTCTGCCAGCGCCAGCGACGCACCGCGAAATCCCACGCTGGCCAGCGCGAAGCAGGCGCCCGATGCCAGCCCGTAGACCACGAGCCGGCCGCTGCCCTGGCCGTCCACGGCCCCTGGCCCCGCGCGCAGCGCGCGCCAGCCGCCCGGCGGCAGCGACAGCAGCACCACGCCCACCGTGGCCGCCGCCATGGCGCCCAGCGCCAGCGGGCCCGGCAGTTCGTGCAGCAGCACGGCCGAGAACAGGGCCACCTGCAGCACCTCGGTCTTGGAATACGCCACGGCGAGCACGAAGTTGCGCTCCTTCATCGCCAGCAGCAGGAAGGCCGTGGCCCCCACCTGCGTGAGCGCGCCCATGGCAAGCCACGCGGCATACATCCCGTTGAACTGAGGAATGCCGCCCGCCCCTGCCCAGGTCAGCCCCGCCACCCAGGCCGTGGCCAGCGGCAGGCCGTACAGAAAGCGCACCAGCGTGGCCGCCAGCGTGCCCAGCCCGGCGGTGAGCGAGCGCTGCGCCGCGTTGCGCGCGGTCTGTGCCAATGCGGCCCACAGCGTCAGCGGTATCCACGCCCAGGCGATCCAGGAAAGAGTCATGCAGGGGTTATAGCGGCCCCATGGCGCGCCGCCCGACGCCAATGGGCAATGCGGCCATGCAGGGGCGCGAGGGCGCGGTGCGCCCCCACGTCAGCGGCCCGGTCAGTCAGACGGCCAGACGGTCAGTCCGCCGTGATGTGGCTGGTCTCGGCCACCTTCTTCCACTTCACGATGTCGTCGGCAATGATCTTGGCGAAGGCCGCGGGCGTGTCCTCGACCGTGATGGCACCGGCGGCGGCGAACTTCTCCTGCACCATCGGCGTGCGCAGCGCACGCACGATGGCGCCGTGCAGCTTCTCCAGCACATCGGCGGGCAGGCCGGCGGGCGCCAGCACGCCGTTCCAGAAGCCTTCGTTGGCGCTCTTGAGGCCCAGCTCCGCGAAGGTGGGCACCTCGGGCAATTCCTTCAGGCGCCGGGGCGTGGCCAGGGCCATGGGCACCAGGTTGCCGGCCTTGATATGCGGCATGGACGATGCGAGCGTGTCGTAGATCATCTCGACCTGGCCGCCGATCACATCATTGAGCGCCGGGCCCGTGCCCCGGTAGGGAACATGCACCACGCGCAGGCCGCTGAGCGACTTGTAGTACTCCATCGCCATGTGGGTGGCGCCGCCGTTGCCCGAGGAGGCATACGAATACTTGCCGGGCGACTGGCCCACGAGCTTGGCGAACTCCGCATAGTTCTTGGCGGGGAAGCTCTTGTTGATGGCCAGCACCCCCGGCACCGACAGGATGCGGGTGATGGGCGTGAAGCTCTTGAGCGCATCGAAGCTCAGGTTCTTGTACACCGCCGAATTCGTGCCGTTGGTGCTGGTGGTGCCCAGCAGCAGCGTGTAGCCGTCGGCCTTGGATTCGGCCACGAAGCGCGCGCCCACCGAGCCGCCCGCGCCCGCCTTGTTCTCCACGATCACCGGCTGGCCCAGTTCCTTGGACAAGGCGTCGGCCAGCACGCGGCCACTGATGTCCGACGTGCCGCCCGGCGGAAACGGCACCACCAGCTTGACGGGTTTGTCAGGGAAGGCGCCCTGCGCGGCGGCGGGCAGCGCCGCCGCGGCCCCCAGCAGTGCCAGTGCGACGCCAGCGGCCGTGCGGCGGTTCATTCGGTGCTTGTTCATGGGTGTTGTCTCCTGCGAATGTGGGAATGAAAAAATCAATGGAACTTTGAAACGCTGGAACGTGAAGGGCCTACTTGCCCGTGCAGCCCTTGCCGCCATCCACCGGAATGCACACGCCCGTCACGTAGCGCGCCTCGTCGCTCGCCAGGAACAGCGCCGTGTAGGCCACGTCCCAGGCCTGGCCCATGCGGCCCATGGGGCTGGCGGCGTTGCGGGTGCGCAGCATCTCCTCGGTGCTGGCGAACTGGCCGGCGATCTGCTGGTGGATGAGCGGTGTGTCGATGACGCCCGGCAGCACCGCGTTGGCGCGGATGCCCTGGGCCGCGTACTGCACGGCCAGCGCCCGCGTGAAGTGGTTGAGCCCGGCCTTGGCCGCGTAGTACGGCATGTACGGGTAGCTGTTGATCTGCTGCGAGGCCAGCGACGAGATGTTGACGATGGCGCCGCGCCCCTGCGCCAGCATCACCGGCACCACGTGCTTGCAGGTGAGGAACACGCCGGTCAGGTTGGTGTCGATCACCTGCTGCCAGGTGGCTTCGTCCATGTCGATCACGCTGCCCATGCGCGTGATGCCCACGTTGTTGTGAAGGATGTCGATGGCGCCAAAGCGCGCGTGCACGCGCCGCGCCACCTCGGCCACGGCGGCGGAGTCCGTGACGTCGGCGGCATAGGCCTCGGCGTCGAAGCCCTCGGCGTACAGCTGGGCACGGGTTTCCTCGGCCGCCTCGCGGCGGATGTCCACCACCGCCACGCGCGCGCCTTCGCGGGCGTAGACCATGGCGGCGGCCTTGCCGTTGCCCCAGCCGGGGCCAGCCGAACCGCCACCGAACACCAGCGCCACCTTGCCCGCCACACGGCCCCGGCCGGGCAGCGCATCGAGCGGCGGGAAGTACGCGGCCGACGTTGCCGGGCTGCTTGCATATGCTGTGGTCGCCATGAATGTCTCTTTCTTTGTGGGTTGTGCCGGGCCTTCAGCCTCAGTGCACGGCCGCCATGAGTTCGGCCCAGTCGCGTGCGCCCTGCCCTTCGCGCGCCCCCAGGGCATAGGCCGCCTGGTTCACGCGGCTGATCACGCCGGTCTCCCATGCGGAGCGGGCGTCGCCAATGCGCGCGCTGCTGGCAGCCACCGTGGCAGCCGGGATGCCCCGCGCATCGAGCGCCGGCAGGCGCGAGACGCCCGCGCCGTCGCAGCCGATGCCCGCATCGTTGTAGAGCGCGGCGAACACGGGCAGCTTGATGGCGGTCTCGAACCGGCCACCCAGCAAGCCGCCGTGCGAGGCGGTGATCACCACGCAGTCGCGGTCCTCCTCGGCCACCAGCGAGGCCGAGTCGATGAGCACGACTGTGCGGTGCCCATGCAGTCCCGGCAGCACCTTGCGCGCCTCGCCGGGCGAGGGTCCCGGGTCCACGGCCTGCAGGTCCGCAGCGGCCATGCACTGCGCGGCCTGCAGGGCGGGCATGCCCACGCGCACGCCCAGCTGCACGGCACGCGCGTTGGCGTACGAGACCAGGCCGCGCCGCGCGCAGTCGGCCCCGTCGCCGATGCGCGCCGAGCGGTGGTGGAGGGCGGCGCACGGCACGCCCAGGCTGTTGGCATGGTCCAGGCCCGCGATGCCCGCGCGCTCCAGCCCCACGCCCGCATCACACACTACCAGGCCGGCCACGCCCTCCTGCAGCGCCAGGTGCACCGCGAACACGCCGCCATGCGAGGCGGCGACGGCCACGCGGCCCCGCACGTCCTGCCCCATGCGGGTGACCGAATCGCAGACCAGGATGTCGCGCGAAGGGGTGGTGCCGGTCATTCGCCGCTCCGGTCCTTGTTGTGGCCCTCGCCCGTGCCACGGTAGGGCACCTCGTGGTCCACCAGGTCCCACACGAAACGGGCGGACGGAATGCGCTGCTCTTCCGCGATGTGCGCCACCAGCCCCGCCGCGCGCGAGATGACGGCAAAGCCGCGCATCATCGCCGGGGGCACGCCCAGCTCGCCCAGCAGCGTGCCCACCGCGCCCGTGGCGTTGATGGTGATGTGCTTGCCGAAGGCGCCATCCACCTCGCGCGAGAGGACCTCGATGGCCTGCAGGTAGCGCCCCTCGAAGCGCGGATGCTCGCGGCCGATGGCCAGCAGCCTGGCGGCGCGTGGGTCGTCCGGCTTGTGCATGTGCTGGCCGAAGCCGGGGATGGGCTTGCGCTCGGCGCGGTGGCGCTGCACCGTGGCGCGCGCCGCGGCCTCCACGCCTTCGGGCGCATCGATGATCTGGCGCAGCAGGATGGCCGAATTTTCCACCGTGCCCACGAACTGGCTGCCCACGGCCAGCAGGCCCGCGGCCACGCCGCTCTGGATGTTCTCGGGCGAGCTCATGTAGACCATGCGCGTGGCGATGGCGCTCGGCGTGAGGCCGTGTTCCATGATGGCGATGAGCGCGGCGTCCAGCACGCGCAGGTCGTCTGCGTCAGGCCGGCGGTTGAGGATCTGCGAGAACAGCACGTCGGTGAAGCCGCGCTGGCCCAGCACGTCCTCGGCCAGGTTGTCGCCCCGGTAGTGGATCGACGTTGCCGAGTGCGTGCACAGCTCGGTGTAGGGGCGTTCCACGGGCTTGTTCATGCGGGCTGCTCCTGGCGCACCAGGCGCGTGATGTCGGCCTTGAGCGTGACCTTGTGCACCTTGCCGGCCACGCTGCGCGGCAGGTCGGCGTAGAAGTGCACGGCCTTGGGGGTCTTCACGGAGCCCAGGTGCTCCTTGGCGAAGGCGATGAGCTCCTGCGCGCTCACCTGCGCGCCGGGCTTGAGCTGCACGGCCGCGTGCACGGCCTCGCCCCACTTGTCGTCCTCGATGCCAAACACGGCGGACTCGTGCACGGCGGGGTGCTGGTCGAGCACGCTCTCCACATCGATGGGGTAGACGTTGAAGCCGCCGGTGATGACCACCTCGCGCAGCCGGTCCTTGAGGAACAGGTAGCCGCGCTCGTCCACGTAGCCCCGGTCGCCCGTGTGCAGCCAGCCGTCCACGATGGTCTCGGCGGTCTTCTCCGGCATCTTCCAGTAGCCGTTCATGATGAGGTCGCCGCGCACCACGATCTCGCCCGCCTCGCCCGTGGGCAGCAGGGCGCCTTCCGGGCTCATGATGGCCATGTCGGTCACCAGGCCCTGGCGGCCCACGGAGCGCCAGTTGGCCTCGTCGGCGAAGTCTTCGGCGCGCATCACGCTGACCACCTGCGGCGCCTCGGTCTGGCCGTAGGTGGTCTCCAGCACGGGGCCGAAGCATTCGCGCACCACGCGGATCTTCTCGGGCGGCATGGGCGCGCCGCCGTAGATCAGGTGCCTGAGGCGGGGCAGCCGAAGGCGCTCGCCATGCGCCTCGGCCACCAGCATGTACAGCAGCGTGGGCGGCATGAAGCTGGTGGTGATGCCATCCTCGCGGAAGCTGCGCAGCAGCTCGGCCGGCTTGTTGCTGGCGGGCAGCACGTGGCAGCCGCCCTGCGCCAGGATGGGCAGCAGGTAGGTGGAGGTGCCGTGCGTGACGGGCGCCGAGATGAGGTAGCGGTCGTCCGCGTCGAAACCGAACGCCTGGATCTGGTTGACCAGCGTGGCCACCCACGCGCGGTAGGGCTGCATCACGCCCTTGGGCACGCCGGTGGAGCCGCCCGTGAACTTGATGGCCTGGGCCTCGTCGCGCGAGCGGCCGTGCGGCCGGGGCCGCTGGCCCGCGTGCGCAGCCTCGGCGGCCTGCAGCGTGGCGCGGGCTTCACCGCCCTCGCCCAGCGCCAGCACGGCCTTCACGCCGGCCAGGTCGAGCGTGCCCAGGTGCGCGGGCTCGGCCACCACGATGGTGGGTTCGGTGAACGCGATGATGCGGTTGAGCTCCGCCGCCGGGTTGCGCCAGTTCAGCGGCACCCACACCTTGCCCGCCGCCAGCACGGCCAGCAGCGCCACGACGTGGTCCACGGTGTTGCCGGCGCAGATGCCGACGCGCGAGCCGGGTTCGGCGTCCAGCTGCTGCAGCGCGCAGGCGGCGGCGTCCACGCGCGCGGCCAGCGCGGCATAGGTCAGCACCTGGCCGCCGCCGGCCAGGGCTTCCCGCTGCGGATACATCCGGGCAGCGCGGTAGAAGAAATCGATGGGGTACATGCAAACATTCCGCAATACGGACTTTTATTGTTAAATCGTCGTCAGTGAAATAAATTTCTCATTGAATTATTCCTTTGCACGGCCGGACGCCAAAGCAAATAAGTCCACAATATGGATTTACAGTGAATTTGATGACATGACCACCGTTCAAAGCCTGGACCGGGCCATCGGGCTGCTGCGGCTGATTTCCTCCGAGCACAAGTCCGGCGCCCGCCTGTCCACGCTGGTGGCGGCCAGCGGCCTGGCGCAGCCCACGGTGCACCGGCTGCTCAAGCAACTGGTCGAAGGCGGGCTGGTGATGCAGGACGCCCGGCGCCGCTACCGGCTGGGCCACTTCGCCTACGAACTCGGGCTGGTGGCGTCCACCCACTTCAATTTGCGCGACCAGTGCGCGCCCTTCCTCGCACGCATCAGCGCCGAGACGGGGGACACCGCCTTCCTGGTGGTGCGCAGCGGGGCGGATTCGTTCTGCCTGGACCGCCAGTCCGGCAGCTTTCCGATCCAGGTGCTGACCGTGGAAGTGGGCAAGCGCCGGCCCCTGGGCATTGGCGGCGGGGGGCTGGCGCTGCTGAGCTTCATGCCGCAGGACGAACTGCCCGAGGTGCTCGGCCGCATCGAGCCGCACCTGGCCACCTACGGGGGCCTCACGCGGCAGATCCTGCTGGACCTGATGGAAACCGCCCGTGCGCGGGGCTACGCCAGCATCACCAACTACGCCGTGGCGGGCGTGACCAGCATTGGCGTGCCCATCCGGGACCGGGGCGGCATGGTGGTCGGCGCCATCAGCGTGAGCGCCATGACGGCGCGCATGCAGCCGCGCGAGGACTTCGTGGTGCAGACCCTGCAGCGGGAGATCGCGGCGCTGCAGAAGACGCTGTAGGTCCTGCGCACCGGCCGGCCGCGGTTGCACGGGCCACGGTTAGACGGGGTAGGTGCCCGGCAGCAGGATGGACTGGTCCACCGTGTTGATGTTGGTGTGGCCGCAGAAGGCCATGGTGATGTCCAGCTCCTTCTGGATGATCTGCAGCGCGCGGGTCACCCCCGCCTCGCCGAAGGCACCCAGGCCGTAGAGGAAACTGCGCCCGATCAGCGTGCCCTGGGCGCCCAGCGCACGCGCCTTGAGCACGTCCTGCCCGCTGCGGATGCCGCCGTCCATCCACACCTCGATGTCCTTGCCTGCAGCGGCCGCGATGCCGGGCAGCGCGGCGATGGACGATGGCGCGCCGTCCAGCTGGCGGCCGCCGTGGTTGCTGACGATGAGCGCATCGGCGCCGCTGTCGACCGCCAGGCGGGCGTCCTCCGCGTCCATGATGCCCTTGAGGATCAGCTTGCCGCCCCAGCGCTTCTTGATCCACTCGACATCGCCCCAGTTGAGCTGCGGGTCGAACTGCTCGGCCGTCCAGGACGAGAGCGAGGACAGATCGCCCACGCCCTTGGCATGGCCCACGATGTTGCCAAACGAGCGGCGCGGGGTGCCCAGCATGCCCAGGCACCAGCGCGGCTTGGTCGCCAGGTTGATGAGGTTGGCGAGCGTGGGCTTGGGCGGCGCCGACAGTCCGTTCTTGATGTCCTTGTGGCGCTGGCCCAGGATCTGCAGGTCCAGCGTGAGCTGCAGCGCCGAGCAGTTGGCGGCCTTGGCGCGGTCGATCAGGCGCTCGATGAAGTCGCGGTCGCGCATCACGTACACCTGGAACCAGAACGGGTGGCGCCCCGTATGCTCGGCGATGTCCTCGAGGGAGCAGATGCTCATGGTCGAGAGCGTGAACGGGATGCCGAACGCCTTGGCCGCCTTCGCGCCCAGGATCTCGCCGTCGGCATGCTGCATGCCCGTGAGGCCCGTGGGCGCGATGGCCACCGGCATGGCCACGTCCTGCCCCACCATGGTGGTGCGCGTGCTGCGGCCTTCCATGTTCACGGCCACGCGCTGGCGCAGCTTGATGCGCTGGAAGTCGCTTTCGTTGGCGCGGTAGGTGCCCTCGGTGTACGAGCCTGAATCGGCGTAGTCATAGAACATGCGCGGCACGCGCCGCTGGGCGATGACACGCAGGTCTTCGATGCAGGTGATTTTGGACAAGTCAGGCACGCGGACGCTCCAGAAGGGGTTGCACAGGGGACGGTAAGAACTGCGCGGATGGTAGGCACTTGCGCGCTGGCGGGCCATCAAAATTATTTGCGCGGGGCTGCAACAAATTTCCAAGGCAGGCCGAGGCGGGCCCGCGCAAGCTCCAGGACTTTCACCAAAAACACCGCCTGGCGCTTATTCCACAAGCGCAATAAGCTATTATTTTCATAGCAAAACATGATCCCACCGTGGGTTCTGGCATGCGGCCCCCCTCCCCGCACCGCGTCGCACCGCCGCATGCTCAGCGCACGCGGCCTCCCGCGTTGTCGGCCAGCACGACCTCGGGCGCCTCGTCCGGGCCCCGGTAGAGCATGAAGCGCATGCGCCCGCCGCGCTTGGCGGCGTACATGGCGCTGTCGGCATGGCGCGAAAGCGCGTCGAAGGTGTCACCATGCTGGGGGTACAGCGCGATGCCGCCGCTCAGCCCGATCTGCAGCACCCGACCCGCCAGCTCGAAAGGCAGGTCGCAGGACGCGAGGATCTTGCATGCCACGCTGCACGCGGGCTCGGCGCCGTCCAGCCCCGGCAGCAGCACCACGAATTCGTCGCCGCCCTGGCGGCACACGGTGTCCGAGGCGCGCACGGCGGCCTTCAGGCGCTGGGCGAACTGCACCAGCAGCAGGTCGCCCACATCGTGGCCGAGGGTGTCATTCACGTCCTTGAAGCCGTCCAGGTCCAGGTACATCACGGCCAGGCACTTGCCGTCGCGGCGCGCCTGCGAGATGGCCAGCTGGGCGCGGTCCTGCAGCAGCACGCGGTTGGGCAGGTCGGTCAGCGCGTCGTACTGGGCGAGGTGCGCCATGCGCTCGGCCATGACCACCGATTCGGTCACATCGCGCAGCACGGCCACGGCGCCCGTCACGGCTCCATGGCGGTCGGTGATGGGGCTGGAGGTTTCCTCCACCTGAAAGCGCTGCCCGCTGGTGCGGTGCAGGACCACGCCGCGCACCGCTTCCACCGCCAGGCCCTGCTCCATGGCCTGGCGCAAGGGGCTGGCCAGCACCGCGTCGTTGTCGGGGCTGCGCAGGTTCACCACCTCGTCCACGTTGTGGCCCGCCGCGTCGAAGGCCTGCCAGCCGGTCAGGCGCTCGGCCACCGGGTTCAGGTACGTGACCGCTCCATGGGCGTCCGCGCAGACCACCGCGTCTCCGATGGACTGCAGCGTGAGACGCACGCGCTCCTTCTCGTCAAACAGTTCGTCCTCCATGCGCTTGCGTTCCGAGATGTCCGTCACCTGCACGAAGATGCCACGCACCTTGCCGCCCTCGGTGTCGGGCAGGTAGGAGGCCATGGTGTGGCGCGCAACGCCATGCACATCCGCGAAGGTGCGCTCGAACAGTTGCGGCTCGCCCAGCAGCGCCCTGTCCAGGAACGGCTTGTTCTGCGCGAACAGCTCCGGCCCGAGCAGGTCGCTCAGGTGCATGCCGGGCATGCGCTCGGGCCGCACGCCGAACCACTCGAAATAGACCTGGTTGGCGAACCGGTTGCGCAGCCCGGCATCCCAGTAGCCGATCATCGAGGGCATGTTGTCGAGAATGGTGCGCGTGTTGCGTTCGGCCTCGCGCAGCCGCGCGGAGACCTGCTGGCGCAGCGTGAGTTCGCGCACGAACAGCGTGGCCAGCCCCACGCAGCTGACCATCAGCAGCAGCGCGAACCCGCCCAGCACCCAGGCGCTGCGGTACCACTTGGCCAGGACGGTGTCGGTGGACTGCGCCACGTTGAGGATCAGCGGATAGCGCCCCACGGGACGGAACGAATACAGGCGCTCCATGCCGTCGATGGTGGACGTGCCGATGAAGGTGCCCGTGCCCTCCTTCTGGAAGCGGATCAGGTTGGGGGTGCCCGCCAGGCTGCGGCCCACGTCGGCGTCGCCATAGGGAAACCGGGTGATCACGACGCCGTCGCTGCGAAACAGGTTCACGCCGCTGTGGGGGCCCATGTCGAGCGAACCGAACAGCTCATTGAAATAGCTCAGGCTGATGGCGCCCACCACCACCCCGGCGAAGCTGCCGTCCGGGCGGTAGTAGGCGCGCGAGACCGGCAGGATGTTGAGCCCGGTCACGCGCGAGGGCACGGGCTTGCCCACGAACAGGCCCTGGTGCCCGCCCGACTGGAACGCCGTGAAATAGTCGCGGTCCGCGAAGTTGACCCGGCGCGGCGGCAGCGGGCCCGAATCGAGCACCACGTTGCCCAGGGTGTCGAGCACCAGCACATCGCCCGCGCCACGCGCGCGCAGGGAGTTGTCGAACACCACCCGGGCGCGCAGGTCGGGCGGCAGGGCCCACACCTCGGGCCTGCCCACCTCGCGCGCCACGCCTTCCAGCGATTTGTCGAACGTGTCGAGCGCCCAGCTCAGCCCCTGCTCCAGCGTGCGCGCGAGATTGGCGTTGGTCTGGGCAGCGTAGTTCCACTCGTCAGCGCGAATGGTCCAGATCGTGCGTGCGAAGAGTGCGCCAATGCCCAGCGAGACCAACAGGGCCAGCCAGATCAGGCGGTGGGAAAAGAACTGGCGCAGAAAGGGCATAGAAATATCTTGTAACCATTCTAGGCGTCTACCTGTGGCGTGCCGGGCGGCAAGTCACACCGTATCCCTCGGATTTCGTGGCGTCAATGCGCAGTGGCCCTGGGTGCGGGCGCCACGGCACCCGCGCCGCGCACCTCGATGCGGACCTCGTCCAGCACCTGGCCCTGGGCATCGGTGAGCTGCACCACGTGCCGCCCCGGCCAGGGCATCCAGGCCACGCGCGCGCCGCGCCCGAGCGGCCTGCCGTCCATGCGCCACAGCCACCCGCTTCCCGTGGCGGTGAACTGCAGGCGCTGGCGCGCGGGAGGGATGTCCGGGTCCAGCGCGATGATGGTGCCAGGGGCCGGCGCCGTGATGCGCGCGCCAAGGCCCGGCGCGGCCGCCCCGGCCTCGCGCCCCGGGGGATGGGGGGTTCTTTTGGTGCTGGTGCTGGGTTCGTCTTGCCCGTTAGCTCCTGAATCAATAGCAAACAGGGGCTGCTGGGTGCCCTCCAGGAACCACTCCTGCCGCGCCGCCTCCAGGGGCTGGCGGGCGTCGCCCGCGCCACCGGGCTGTGGCGCGGCGGGCCCGAATTGCACGGCGGCCCGGACAAGGCCCGGGGGCGCCTTGGGGGCGCGGCTGGGTTCGCGCGCGTGCAGGAAGCCCATGACCGCGGCCCAGATGGGCGCGGCGCCGCTGGTGCCGCTCACGTCGTGCATGGCCGCGCCGCTGGCATTGCCCACCCATACGCCCACGGTGTAGCGCGCGGACCAGCCCACGGCCCAGTTGTCGCGCATGTCCTTGCTGGTGCCGGTCTTCACGGCGGTCCAGAAGCGCGTGGCCAGCACGCTGTCGGTGCCAAAGGTGCGCGCCCGCGCATTGCCGTCGGACAGGATGTCGCCCACGATGAAGGCCGCGCGCGGATCGAGCGCGGGGGCGAAGGCCGGGACCTTGCCGGGGGGCGCCTGGGCCCATGCCACCGGGCTCAGGCGCCCGCCGTTGGCGAGGGTGCGAAACGCGTTGGACAGGTGCAGCAGCGGCACCTCGGGGCTGCCCAGCGCGAGGCTGTAGCCAAAGTAGTCCCCGTTTTCGCGCAGCGGCATGCCCGCCGCGGAGAGCTGGCGATGGAACGCGTCCGGCGTGACCATGACCAGCGTGCGCACCGCCGGCACGTTCAGCGACGCCGCCAGCGCGGTGCGCACCGACACCCAGCCCTTGAACTGGCGGTCGTAGTTCTGCGGGATGTACAGGCCGCCCGCGGTGGCGATGTGCGCGGGCGAATCGTCCACCAGCGAGGCCGCCGTGAGACGCCGCTCGGCGATGGCCTGCGCATACAGGAACGGCTTGAGCGTGGAGCCCGGCTGGCGCGGCGCCAGCACGCCATCCACCTCGCCGGCCTGGCTCAGCGGCCCCGACGAGCCCACCCAGGCCAGCACCGCGCCCGTGGCGTTGTCCAGCACCAGCACCGCGCCGTCTTCCACGTTGCGTCCGCGCAGCTCCCGCAGGTGCTGCTGCAGGGCCAGCACGGCAAAGCGCTGCAGCGGCGCGCGCAGCGTGCTCTGCACGCGCTCGGGCACCACGCCCCCCTCCTTGATGAAGCGCTGGCGCAGCAAGTGCCGCGCGAAGTGGGGGGCCACGCCCTCGCTCGCATCGAACGCGCGGCGCTGCAGCGCCGCCGTGGTGAACAGGTCCAGGGCATCGCAGTCCACGGGGGGCAGGTGCTGTGCCGGACGGCCGGAGGCCAGGGATCGCGGCCGCGCCGGTGGCTGCTGCGCCCGCATGTCGCGCAGCACCCCGCAGGCCCGCTGCGCCACCAGGCCGGGGCGCGCGTTGGGCGCGCGCACCAGCGCGGCCGCCACGGCCGCCTCGCGCTCGTCCAGGCCATGGGCGGCCTTGCCGAACAGCGTGCGGCTCAGGGCGTCGATGCCCACCAGTTCGCTGCGAAAGGGTACGAGGTTGAGGTAGGCCTCCAGGATCTGGTCCTTGCGCCAGCGCCGGTCCAGCACCTGTGCGGCCACCGTCTGGCCGAGCTTTTGCGCCACCGAGCGCCCGCCCGGCCCCTGGCGCCAGTCCCCATCGAGCAGGCCCGCCAGCTGCATGGTGATGGTGCTGGCCCCGCGCGTGCGCTGGTTCCACAGGTTGCCCCAGGCGGCGGCCGAGGCGGCTTGCCAGTCCACCCCGCTGTGCTCGAAGAAACGCTTGTCCTCGCTGAGCACCAGGGCCGTGCGCAGCGCGGGTGAAATGTCGGCCAGCGCCACCCACTGGCCACGGCGCACGGTGGTGTCGGTGCGCAGGCGCTGCAGCACCTCGCCCTCGCGCGAGAGGAGCACGGTGTCGGACGGTCTGAAGTCCGCGCGCACCTCCTCGAAAGTCGCGATGGCCGCCGCGGGCGCCGCCAGGAAGGCGGACAGGGCCGCCACGGCCCACCCCTTGTACGGCCTGCGCGCCCGCCCGGGCACCACGGGCCGGCCACGGTCAGTCATCCCGATGCTCCCGGTCGAACCGCGTTTCGGCCTCGGTCAGGTGGCGCAGCAGCACGTGTGAGATCAGGTTGACCCCGATGCCGCCGAACACCACCGGCAGGATATACAGGGCAATCGACAGCTCGGAAATGAACACCGCGTCGTCCGCCAGCGACGGCGTGCCTTTGGCCAGGGCCGCGAGCGATTGCAGCAGGTACACGTCCACGCCCGCGATCAGCACCAGCGCCACGCCAAAACCCAGCACCGCCATGCGCGAGATCGAGCGCGTGGCCAGCAGCAGCCCGTAGATGCCCGCGGGCAGCACCAGGGAAAACGCCACCAGCAGCCAGAACCGCAGTTCCACGAAGACACTGAGGCTCATGGCGCGCGGCTCCGGGGACGGCTCATGACGGGGCGTGGCACGGCGCCGCGGCTACCTGGCCGCCTCCACCTTGACCCGCGCGTTGGGCAGCTCGCCGAACATCTCGGGCGCGTACATGGCCTCCACGCGGCTCGGGGGCAGCGCGAAATCGCCCACGTTGTTCAGGCGCACGGTGTACTCCATCTTGACCGTGCCCTTGGGCAGGTACTCGTAGTAGCTGCGGAAGGCCTCGAAGCTGCGCTCCTCGAACGCGGGCCAGCCCGCGCCGCTCTTCGCCTTCTCGCCCTGCGTGGCGATGGCCGAGTCGCGGCCCAGGCCGCTGCCCAGGATGGTGGCGCCGCCCGGGACCGGGTCGGTGATGGCCACCCAGGTCATGTCGGCGCTGGCGTTCACCTCCAGCGTCACGCGCAGCACGTCGCCGCGCGTGTACTGGCCGGGCGGCAGCGCCTTGTTGGCCTGCTCCACGGGCGTCACCGTCTTGGTGATGGAGTACCCGGCGGCAAAAGGCGCCTTCAGCTGGATGGCGGCCACCGACTGCAGCGTGAGCCAGGGCTTGCCGGGGCCCTGGTGCGTGACGGCCAGTGGCTCCTTGCCACCCGCTTTGCCCCAGGGCAGGAACATGCCGTTGTTCTTCAGGTTGCCCGGCGACGCAGGCGCGCCGAACCAGGTGGTCTGGTGCGCAGCGCCTGTCAGGTCGGTGGTCTTCACGCGCTCGACCTTGCTCCAGTCCACCGCCGCGTTGTGGGCGCCCATGGCGGCCCTGGTGGTGCCCGACACCGGCGTGGCCTCGAACCTGGCGCTGAACTTCTCCAGCGCCAGCCCGCCCCACAGGTTGGCCGTGGTGGTGTGCCAGGCGCCGGCCTGCTGGCGGCTGATGAAGCCGTTGGCCAGGCGGCCCATGTCGTCCTTCCAGGCCGGGTCGTCCATCACCGCGAGCATCAGGCGCGCGGTGTTCACGTCGCCGTTCTGCATCAGCCACCACCAGTAGTCGTCCTGCTCGGTGCTGAAGATCAGCTTGGTGCCCTGGAACGACAGGCGGCTGCGCAGGATCTGCAGGGCTTCGGCCAGGCGCTTGTCGCGCTCGGGCACGTCGGCCACGCGTTTGAGCACGTTCACCCAGTCGATCACCGTGTGCGTGGGCCACTGGTTGGGCGCGATGGTGATGCTGCCGACCATCCGGCCCTGGGCCTTGCCGTAGCGCGAGAGCGCCTCCAGCGCGGCCACCTTGCGCATGTCCAGGTCCTTGCGCGGGCTCCAGAAGCTGCGCTGGATGCGGCCTTCCACGAACGCGATCAAGCCGCGCTCCATGGGCGCGCGGGCCTCGTCGGGCAGGGCAAACGCGGGGTTGAGGCTGGCCGCCTCGTGCGTGGCCGCCAGCACGTAGGCCGTGAGCGTGTCGCTGCCCCGGTTGGCGTCGCCGTCGCGCGGCGGGAAGTAGTTGGCCAGACCGTCGCTGTCCAGGTAGGTGGGCAGCTGCGCCACCACGGTCTGCCACAGCGCGCCGTCACGCAGGCCCACGGCCTTGCTGGTCTTTTGCTCCAGGCAGGCGAACGGGTAGCGGGCCCACCAGTCGCGCACGCCGGGCAGGCCCTCGGCCAGCTTGGGCTGCAGCGACATCTTGAGGCCGCCCCGGCCCGGCAGCGCATCGGCGGGCGGGTTCACGTCCAGGCTGAAGCTGCCGTCCACCTGCACGAGCGTGGCCTGCTGCACCGTGAGCGGCACGGCGGGGATGATGCGCTGGCGTGCCTTGAGGGCATCGCGCGCGCCGCTGACGGTGTCCTTGGCCTCGATCTCCCACAGGATGGACTCGGAGCGCGTCTGCGCCAGCTGGGCCGGCGCGGTGACGTTCCAGGCCACCTCGCGCGACTCGCCGGCGGGGATGTCGACGGTCTGGGGCTTGAGCTCCAGCAGCGTGGCGCGCGGCGCCACCTCGACCTTCATCGCCGCCTTGGTGGTGTTGCGCAGCGTGATCTGCGCGCGGAACTGGTCGTCCTCGCGCACCAGGGGCGGCAGGCCGCTGATGATCTGCAAGTCCTGCGTGGCGCGGATGCTGGTGCTGCCGGTGCCGAACAGGCCGGTGGACGCATCGGCCACCGCCACGATCTTGAACGTGGTCAGCGCGTCATTGAGCGGCACCGTCACCTTGGCCTGGCCGTTGGCGTCCAGCTGCAGGGCCGGCTCCCACAGCAGCAGCGTGTCGAGCAGCTCGCGCGTCTGCGCCCTGCCCCCTCCGCCGCCGGCAGGCACGGCCTTCTTGCCATAGTGGCGCCGGCCGATGATCTCCATCTGCGCGGTGGAGGTCTCCACGCCCCAGCTGCGGCGCTGGAGCATGGCTTCGAGCAGGTTCCAGCTGGTGTTGGGCATCAGCTCCAGCAGCGCCTGGTCCACGGCGGCCACGGCCACCTCGGCATTGGCGGCGGGCTTGCCGCCCGGCAACGTGGCGGTGATGGTGACCTGCGCCTTGCCGCGCACGGCATAGCTTTCCTTGTCGGCCGCCACCTTCACGCTGATCTGGTGGGCCTGCGTGCCCACGCGGATCTCGGCCAGGCCCAGCCGGAAGGCGGGCTTGGACAGGTCCACCAGCGCCGTGGGCGCCTGGTACTCCTTGCCCTCGTACCAGAACGAGGTCCACCACTCGCGCGGCGCCTTGAAGCCCCAGGTGAAGAAGCTGTACCACGGCACCTCGCGCAGGCGCCCGCGCAGGGCCAGCACGCTCACGTACACGTTCGGGCCCCAATCCGGCTGCACCTTCAGGCTCACCGTCGGGTCCTGGCCGTTGAGCTGCACCACCTGGGTGTCGATGACGCCCTCGCGCTCCACCGCCACCAGTGCCGTGGCAAAGCGGAACGGCATGCGCACCTGGAACTTGGCGGTCTCGCCCGGCTGGTAGCTTTTCTTCTCGGGCAGCAGGTCGATGCGGTCGTGGTCCTCGCCGCCAAACCACAGCTCGCCCTGGCGCGTGACCCACACCGACGAGGCGGCCACGCTGGTGTTGCCGTCGCGGTCGGTGGCCGTGACCACCAGTTCCACCTCGCCGGGCTCATCCAGCCTGGACTCGCACAGCAGCAGGCCGCGCGCGTCGCTCTTGCCGCTGCACAGCGTGCCCAGGTCTTTCGTTTCGGTCTGGTTGTCATAGCTGTAGAAGCCGCCCACCATGCGCTTGCGCGTGGTGGTCGTGATGCGCGCGATGGCCTGCACCTGCAGCGAGGTGTCGGCGGCGGGCTTGCCGTCGTGCTGCAGCGCCAGGGCCTGGTAGCGGATCTTCTGGCGGGCCGAGACCCAGCCCTCGGTCTTCACGCCCGCCACCACGCCGGCGGGCCACAGCGTGTGCGTGCCGCGCAGGGTCTGCACCTCGCCGTTGGGGTCGGCATACGTGGCCTCCATCAGCAATTCCTGTGGTTCGCGCGCCTGGGGCACGTTGTCGATGGTCAGCTTGCCCGCGCCGTCCTTGTTCAGCGTGAGCGGCAGCTTGTCGGCGATCACGCGCGCGTCCTGGCTGGCGGCGGGCTCCTCGTCGTCGCCACCCGCGCTGGAGGCCTGCGCGCGCTTGCGCGGAGGGTTGAAGCTGAAGGCCTCGTAGTCGGCGTACTGCAGGCTCTTGCCGCGCACCAGGGCGGACACCCGCACCGGCAGATGGGCCGCGCCGCCGCCCGCCACGTAGTTGACCTGCACGTCGGTGGGCACCGAGCGCACGCGCACCAGCGCCTTCTTGTCGGCCGGCGCAATGCGCCCTTCGAGCACCGGCAGGCGGAATTCCTCCACGCGGAACTCGCCCGAGCTGAAGCTGCGCTCATTGTCGGAATCGCTGCGCAGCTCCACCTGGTACACGCCGAGCTTGGCGGCGGGCGGCACGGCGAAGCTGCTCTGCGCGCTCAGCCCCCCGGTGGCGGTCGTGCGCCATGCGAGGCTCTGGGTGAATTGCTGGCCGCTGCCCACATGGGTGATGACCAGGGTCTCGGGCCGCTGCGCGGGCAGCGCGAACCCCTGGCGGGTTTCAGAGCGCAGCACGTGCTTCATCGACACGGTTTCGCCCGCCCGGAACAGGGTGCGGTCGAAGATGGTGTGGGCCCGCTCGCTGGGGCGCGGGGCGCTGTTCGTAGGCACGTTGAAGCGCCAGGGCTCGATGCCGCGCTGCCAGTCGCTCCACGTGAAGGCCATGTCCTCCACGCCGTCGTCGCCCTTGTGGCGCGCACTCACGAAATAGGCCTGGCCGCCATCGCCGCCGTGGTAGGCATCGCCGCAGCGCGGCGGTTCGGACGACAGGCCCTCGATGTTCGCGACCCCCTGGTCGTTGGTGATGGCCTGCGCCAGCTCGTTGCCCTTGCAGTCGGACACACGCACCGTGGCGCCCTGCACCGGCTGGCCCTTGTCCAGCGTGGTCACCCAGGCCAGTGCGTTCTCGCGGCCCAGCTTGAAATGCACGCCCAGGTTGGTGACCAGGGCCGAGGTGCGCACATACATCGTGCGGGCATCGCCATGGCGTTCGTCGAGCAGCGAGGCGCCCAGCTTCTGCGAGGCGATCTCCACCACGTGGAACCCGGGCGTGAGGGGAATGCCCACCACCTCGGACGGGCGCGGGTCGTTGCCGGAAGGCCTGGGCAGGTCCAGCGTCTTCACCCCGCCCTTGCCCGCCAGCAGCGACAGCATGCGCGACTGCACGTACTCCTTGTCCTCGTCCAGCGCCTTGGGCAGCGGGCCGCTCACGTCCTGCCGCGCCTGCTTGCGGTTCACCACGTAGTTGTCATAGCGCTGCACCTTTCGGAACCACGCGATGATGTCCGCATCGGTGCGGGGCTTGAGCGTGCTCACCTTGCCTGCCGGCGCCTCGGCGCCCGGCTGCAGCCCCTGCACGCGCAGCGCCGCCTCGACATTGCGCAGCGTCACCGGCAGCAGCGCGGGGGGCTTGTCGGAGCGCGGCCCCTCGGCAAAACGCTCCACGATGCCGAACGGCGCCGCCGCGAACTTGGCCAGCGGCGGCATGCCGCCCGTGGCCACCTTCAGCGGAAAGCTGTCGGCATTGCGCAGCGGACGGCCCGAGGCGTCCTTGAGGTCCTTGGGCAGCTCCAGCGTGAACGCCGTGTTCTCGGCCAGGGGCGCGGCGAACTGCACGCTGTTCACCAGCGCATCGCCCGCCTGGCCATCGCCCGCGCCTTCCATCCGGGGCTGGAGCGTCTCCTTGGCCGATTTGAGGCGGATGGCCGCTGCAAGCTTGCGCGGCACGGGGGCATTGAAGGACAGCTGCAGCGGACGGATGGGCAGGCAGGCCGCCTGCGCGTTCTCCCGCTCACAGCTGAATTCGGCCGAGAAGGGCTCGCGCACCTTGAAGTCAAAGCGTTTTTCCACCGCGTTGGCCACCCCGCTGGGCGTGGCGACGCCCTTGCCGAACACGACCTGCATGCGCGAACCGGACGTGAACCGCCGGTTGCAGGCCAGCGCGGCGTACTGCAGGGGCTCCTGCGCGGCGCTTTTCTCCAGGCCCAGCGCCTTCAGGATCTCGGCCCGCTGCGCGCCCTCGATCAACCGGACCGGGATGCGCTCGCCCACGCCTTCGGCCGTGCACCACACATTGCCCTGCACGCTGGCGGTGGTGGCGGGGCCATTGAGCTGCAGCACGAAGAACTGCTCTTCGTCGATCTCCTGGTAGGGGTTCGGGCGAATGGCCTGCACGAATGGCCCTCCGCTATTGAATTGATAGCTTTTCGCGCCCGTCAATTCAGCGCCAGCGGCCGATTTGAACCCTGCCCTGACGGTGGCGGTGCAGCGCACCCCCGGCGGCAGGTCGCGCTCGAAGTCGAACACCCACTCGCGCTCTCCCGTCCAGCGGCCCGTGCCCTTGGTGGCCCCGGCATCGCTGCAACTCAGGGCCAGCGGCGCGGGCGCCTTGGGGTCGCCAAAGTTGACGGCAGCGGCATCGAACTTGGCCACCACCTGCCGCACCCGGGCCACTTCGCCCTGCGGCGAAAAGCTGGTGATCTGCAGGGCCTGCGCCCCCCAGGCCGCCAGCGACAGGCTGGTGGCCAGCATCCATTTCTTTGCGTTCACGCTGTCCCCTCCGAAGGAACCGGCAAGCGTAACAAAACGGCACTGCACCCGGCGCGGCGTTGCAAGCGCTTACGTATCCGGCCAGCCGGCCGGATCACCGCCCGCCGACGACGGCCCGATACGGTGGCGTCCTACCCCGCGGCGGCGTGTGGCCCTCAAAGATGGGGGTTTGTTTCCCTTCCTTCCCACCGTTCAGGAGCGCCCATGGCACGAACCCCCACCACCCGCGGCGCGGCAAAGAAGACGCTGCCCGCTGCTCCCTCCTCCACCCAGGCCGACACCTACCGCGGCAACGCGGGCGAGTTGCAGCAGCAAGCTGGCGGCAAGCACCCCGTGCTCACCACGCAGCTGGGCATTCCCGTGGCGGACAACCAGAACTCCCTGCGTTCGTCGCCACGCGGCCCCACGCTGCTCGAGGATTTCATCCTGCGCGAGAAGATCACCCACTTCGACCACGAGCGCATTCCCGAGCGCATCGTGCACGCGCGCGGCTCGGCGGCCCACGGTTTCTTCGAGCTCACCCATTCGCTCAAGCAGTACACCGCCGCCCGCGTGCTCACGGAGGTGGGCGTTCAGACACCCGTGTTCACGCGCTTTTCCACCGTGGCGGGCGGCGCCGGTTCGGTGGACACGCCGCGCGATGTGCGCGGCTTCGCCGTCAAGTTCTACACCCCCGAGGGCAACTGGGACCTGGTGGGCAACAACATCCCCGTGTTCTTCATCCAGGACGCGATGAAGTTTCCCGACCTCGTGCACGCCGTCAAGATGGAGCCCGACCGTGCGTTTCCCCAGGCGGCCAGCGCGCACGACACCTTCTGGGATTTCATCTCGCTGATGCCCGAGTCGCTGCACATGATCATGTGGGCGATGAGCGACCGCACCATCCCGCGCAGCCTGCGCATGATGGAAGGCTTCGGCGTGCACAGCTTCCGCCTGATCAACGCCGCGGGCGACAGCACCTTCGTGAAATTCCACTGGCGCCCCAAGCTGGGCATCCAGTCCACGGTGTGGGACGAGGCCGTGAAGCTGCAGGCGGCGGACAACGACTTCCACCGGCGCGACCTGTTCGAGGCCATCGAGGCGGGCGATTTCCCGGAATGGGAGCTGTCCGTGCAGCTCTTCACCGAAGAGGATGCGGAGCGCTTTCCGTTCGACCACCTGGACCCCACCAAGCTCGTTCCCGAGGAACTGGTGCCGCTGCAGCCCGTGGGCCGCATGGTGCTCAACCGCTGGCCCGACAACTTCTTCGCGGAGACCGAGCAGGTGGCCTATTGCCCCGCCAATGTGCCGCCAGGCATCGACTTCAGCAACGACCCGCTGCTGCAGGGCCGCCTGTTCTCGTACCTGGACACGCAGCTGTCGCGCCTGGGCGGGCCCAACTTCGCGCAGATTCCCATCAATGCGCCCAAGTGCCCCTTTCACAACATGCAGCGCGACGGCCACATGCAGATGCAGGTGCCCAAGGGCCGCGTGAACTATGAGCCCAGCAGCCTGCAGGCCGATACGCCGCGCGCCTCGCAGGCGCTGGGAATGCGGCATTTCGCGCAAGGGGACGACGGCGCCAAGGGGCGCATCCGCGCCGAGAGCTTCGCCGACCACTACAGCCAGGCGCGCATGTTCTTTCGCAGCCAGAGCCCGCTGGAGCAGGCGCACATGGCGTCCGCGCTGGTGTTCGAATTGTCCAAGGTGGGCACGCCGCATGTGCGCGAGGCCGTGGTGGGCCACCTGCAGCACGTGGACCCCGAGCTGGCCCGGCGCGTGGCCGACGGGCTGGGCCTGCAGGCCCTGCCCCCCGCACCGCCGGTGGCCGATCCGGTGCAGGACCTGCCGCCCTCTCCCGCGCTGCGCATCATCGACCGCATGAAGCCCACGCTGCAGGGCCGCTGCATCGGCATCCTGGTGGCCGACGGCTCCAACGGCAACACGGTGGCCAACCTGCGCAAGGCGGCGGAGAAGGCCGGCGCCACCGTCAAGATCGTGGCGCCCAAGGTGGGCGGTGCCCGGCTCAGGGACGGCACCCAGCTGCCCGCCGACGGGCAGCTGCAAGGCACGCCATCGGTGGTGTTCGACGCCGTGGCCTCGGTGCTGTCGCCCGAGATGGGCGCGCAGCTGGCCCAGGAGGCCGCCGCCGTGGACTGGTTCCGCGACGCGTTCGGGCACCTCAAGGCCATCGCGGCCTGCAAGGGCACCCAGGCCATCCTGCAGGCCGGGGGCATCGAGCCCGATGCGGGCGTGGTGGACCCGGCCGACGTGCAGGGCTTCCTGGCGGCCGCACAGACCCGCCAATGGGAGCGCGAACCCAGGGTCCGCACCCTCGCATGAACGAACACCCCCTGCGCACACCCCATTGCCAACCCAACCACCGAAGGAGAAACCATGCCCAAAGCCCACTATGACAGCCACCAGCTTGATGATCTCGTGCTCCAGATGATGGAGACCGAACTCGGCGGCGAGCAGGTGTACCGCACCGCGCTCACCTGCGCCGTGAACCCGGATCTCAAGAAGGAATGGCAGACCTATCTGGAAGAAACCCTGACCCACCAGGAGGTGGTGCGCAGCCTGTGCGACGCCCTGGGCCTGGACCCGGCCGCGCAGTCACCCAGCCGGGCGGTGGTCAAGCACATCGGCGAATCCCTGGTCAAGGCCATGCTGCTGGCGAAACAGGGGGGCGACCCCGCCGCCGCCCAGCTGGTGGCCTGCGAATGCGTGGTGCACGCCGAGACCAAGGACCACGCCAACTGGGAACTGCTGGGCAAGGTGGCCGAGGTGGCCACGGGGGACGTGGGCCAGACGCTGAAAGCGGCCCACAAGGCCGTGGAAAAGGACGAGGACCACCACCTCTACCACACCAAGGGCTGGTGCCGCGAACTGGCCATTGAGGCGCTGGGCATGCCCGCCGTGCTGCCGCCGCCCGAAGAGGTCAAGAAGGTGGAAACCGCCATCGGCGCGTCGCGCGCCGAGCAGCAGCGCGAGGCCATGCTGTAGCCGGACAAGCCGCGGGGGGGGCGCCGCCAGGCGCTCCATGCCAAAGCTACAAAAACAATAGCCGCCAGCGCTTGATTGACAAGCGCTGGCGGCTATTTCATTGCCCGGCCGCGCTGGCGCCACGGCCCTTCGGAACCCCCACTACTGGGCCACGAACCCGCTCGTCTTGATGATGCGGGTCCAGGCGTCGGTGTAGGAAGCCTGGCGGGCGGCCAGCTGCTGGGGCGACATGTGGCCCACGGTGAGCCCCATGGCGGTGAGGTGGTCACGCACGTCGGGCATGGCCACGACCTTGGCCAGCGCGGCCGAGAAGTCGGTGATGAACTTCTGCGGCGTGCCGGTGGGTGCGTAGATGCCGTAGTACGGCAGGTCCTCGAAGCCCTTGAGGCCCATCTCGTCGAACGTGGGCACGTCGGGCATGGCCGCCTGGCGCCTGGTGCCCAGCACGCCCACCACGCGCACCTTGCCGGCCTTGTGGTTCTCCATGAAGTCCTGCACCGAGGCCACGCCCGCGCTGATCTGGTTGCCCAGCATGTCGGCCATCATGGGCGCACTGCCCCGGTAGGGGGCCGAGACCAGGTCCAGCTGGTACTTCTGGCCCAGCAGCTTGACCAGGAACTCGGGCGTGGAGGCGGGTGCCGGAATGCCGACCGCGCCCTTGCCGTGGCCACTGGCCTTCACCCAGGCCACGTACTCGGGGAACGACTTCGCCGGCGTGCCGCCCGAGACGGCGAACGCGTTCACGAAGGTGGCGAAGCCACCCACGGGCACGAAGTCGCGCACCGGATCAAAGCCCGGGTTCTTCACCACCTGCGGCAGGATGGAGATGGTGTGGTCGTGCGTGAGGAACAGCGTGGTGCCGTCCGGCGCCGAGGCCTTGAGCGCCTGCGCGGCGATCTGGCCGCCCGCACCGGGGCGGTTTTCCACCACCACGGGCTGGCCCAATTCGTCCTTGAGCTTCTCGGCGAGCGTGCGCGCGATCGCATCGGTGCCGCCGCCGGGCGGGAAACCCACCAGCAGGCGGATGGGCTTGGGTGCCTGGGCAAAGGCCAGCCCCACGGTCAGCGCGGCGCCAGCCAGGGCGGTGATGCGCAAAAGGCGGGACAGCAGGCTGCGGCGGGAAGTGGTCGTCATGGCAGAACTCCGGTTTGTTCGAATGTGGTCGCTGGGGTGCGCATCCGCACACCTAGCACGGTTCAGGCCAGCGGCCCCGGCGCACCAGGGGCCGCCCCGCCGTGGCTGCGGCGCTGCGCTGGCGTGCGCTGGCGGCGTGCCCCTTCCCGAACTGCGCGGCGATTCGAGAGACGGGCAAAGGCGCGCAGCGCCCCAGGGGTTGTCTCATTTTCCCAGGCGCGCGCGGTGGCGCTCCAGCTGGCTGCGCACCTGCGCGGGCGCGGTGCCGCCCAAGGTGTTGCGCGCATTGAGCGAGCCGCGCAGGCTCAGGCACTCGTACACGTCCTTGTCGATCTGCGGGTGAAAGCCCTGCAGCACGGCCAGGGGCAGCTCCGACAGGTCGCAGGCGTGCGTGGTGGCCGCCTTCACGGCGTGGGCCACGGTCTCGTGCGCGTCGCGGAAGGGCAAGCCCTTCTTGACCAGGTAGTCGGCCAGGTCGGTGGCGGTGGCGTAGCCCTTGAGCGCGGCCTGCTCCATCGCGGGTGCGTTGACGGTGATGCCGCCCTCCTTCTGGCCCGTGGCGGGGTTCAGCTGGCCGCCGACCATCTCGGCGAAGATGCGCAGCGTGTCCTTGAGCGTGTCCACGGTGTCGAACAGCGGCTCCTTGTCCTCCTGGTTGTCCTTGTTGTAGGCCAGCGGCTGGCCCTTCATCAGCGTGATGAGGCCCATCAGGTGGCCGACCACGCGGCCGGTCTTGCCGCGCGCCAGCTCGGGCACGTCGGGGTTCTTCTTCTGCGGCATGATCGACGAGCCGGTGGTGAAGCGGTCGGCGATCTTGATGAAGCCGAAGTTCTGGCTCATCCAGATGATGAGTTCTTCACTCAGGCGGCTCACGTGCACCATGCACAGGCTGGCGGCGGCTGTGAATTCGATGGCGAAGTCACGGTCGCTCACGGCGTCCAGGCTGTTCTGGCACACACCCTCCATGCCCAGGGTCCTGGCCACGCGCTCGCGGTCCAGCGGGTAGGTGGTGCCGGCCAGCGCAGCGGCCCCCAGCGGCAGCACGTTGGTGCGGCGGCGCACATCGGCCATGCGGTCGGCATCGCGCGCGAACATTTCCACATAGGCCAGCATGTGGTGGCCGAAGCTCACGGGCTGGGCCACCTGCAGGTGGGTGAAGCCGGGCAGGATCACCTCGACGTTCTGCTCGGCCACGTCCACCAGCGACACCTGCAATTCCTTGAGCAGGTCGCCGATCAGGTCGATCTCGCCGCGCAGCCACAAGCGCACGTCGGTGGCCACTTGGTCGTTGCGGCTGCGGCCGGTGTGCAGGCGCTTGCCGGCATCGCCCACCAGCTGCGTCAGGCGCGCCTCGATGTTCAGGTGCACGTCCTCCAGGTCCAGCTTCCATTCGAAGCCGCCGGACTCGATCTCGGAGGTGATCTGCGCCATGCCGCGCTGGATGGAGGCGTGGTCCTCCTGGCTGATCACGCCCTGGGCCGCCAGCATCTCGGCATGCGCCAGGCTGCCCGCGATGTCGGCCTGCCACAGGCGCTTGTCGAAGAACACGCTGGAGGTGTAGCGCTTGACCAGGTCGCTCATGGGCTCGGAAAACAGCGCCGACCAGGCCTGGGCCTTGGTATCGAGCTGGTTGTGGGACGGCGCAGAGTCAGCGCTGGTGGCTTGGGCTTTGGACATAGGAGGGCAATAATCCGGAGGTTCAGACACCCGGACAACCCGGGCGCCGCAATGCAAAACACGCAAATTTTATCGACCCAGCCTCCGCCGCCCGATTCGGCCCTGCCGCGAGGCTCCGCGCGGGGTGGCCTGGCGCCCGCGCGCCGGGTGCTGGTGTTCGATGCCTGCCAGGTGGGCGTGGTGCTGCGGGCCGTGCTGTTCGTGGAGCTGGTGGTGGGCGTGGGCGCGATGTTCGGAGCGGGCAACCCCGTGGAATGGCTGGCCACGATGGCGCTGCTGACGGGCGGGGCATTGCCGGCCACGCTGCTGTGGCTCATCACGGCCTGCAGCCTCAAGACTGTTCTGCAGCGCCTCTCCACCGCGCAGCAGTATGCGGCCGGCGTGCTGCTGGGCGCGCTGGCGGGCGCCTACGCCTGCGGCATGCTGGCGCTGGTGGCGCAACCTGCGTCACCGCCCTGGCTGGCCAGCGCCGCGACAGGGGCGCTGCTGGCGGCCATGCTGGTGGCGGCGCTGGTGCTGCGCGCACGGGGCCGCACGCCCGCGGCCACCACGGCGCGGCTGACCGAACTGCAGTCGCGCATCCGGCCGCACTTCCTGTTCAACACCCTCAACAGCGCCATCGCGCTGGTGCGCGCGGAACCGGCCAAGGCCGAATCGCTGCTCGAAGACCTGAGCGACCTGTTTCGCCACGCGCTGGTGGAACAGGGGGAATCGGTCACGCTGGCCGAAGAGATCACCCTGGCGCGCCGCTACCTGGCCATCGAAGAGGTGCGCTTTGGCAAGCGCCTGCAGGTGCAGTGGAACCTGGACCCCCGCACCGACAGCGCCCGCCTGCCGCCGCTGCTGCTGCAGCCGCTGGTGGAGAACGCCGTCAAGCACGGCGTGGAGCCCAGCGCGCGCGGCGGGCGGCTGCGCGTGCTGACCGAGCTGCGCGGCAGCCGCGTGGTCGTGCGCATCACCAACACCCTGCCCCCCAAGGAAGGCAGGAACGGCAACGGCAATGGCGACGACACGGCGCCCCGGGGCCACGGCATTGCCCTGGCCAACGTCCGCGCGCGGCTGGCGCTGCTGCATGATGTGCAGGGCGAATTCACCGCCGGCGTGCAGGACGGCCTGTACCAAGTGCGCATCACCCTGCCCGCCACCGACCCCAAGGCGCGCGCCCGGGGCGCGCGCGGCGCGGCGCCAGCCCGAAGGGGCCCCCATGGCGGCCGCGCGCAAACATCCCAGCGCCGCATGGTGGACGGCGAAGACGACCTCAACCACAGCAGCCCCGCTACCGACCATGAACATCCTGATCGTTGACGACGAAGCCCTGGCCCGCAGCCGCTTGCGCACCCTCCTGTCCGACTGCGCCCAGGCCCAGCCTGCCCAGCGCATGACCGTGGCCGAGGCCGCCAACGCCGGCGAAACCATGGCGCTGCTGGGGCCCACGGGCGGACGCGCCTTCGACCTGGTGCTGCTTGACATCCACATGCCCGGCCAGGATGGGCTGGCACTGGCCCACACCCTGCAGACCCTGCCCCAGCCCCCGGCCGTGGTGTTCGTGACGGCCCACGCGGACCATGCCGTGAGCGCGTTCGAACTGGATGCCACCGACTACCTGACCAAGCCCGTGCGCCGCGAACGCTTGCAGCAGGCACTGGCCAAGGTACAGCGTGGCACGCGCCCCCCCGCGTCCGCGCCCACCACCGGCGTGCCCGAAGGCGAAACCCTGCTCATCCAGGACCGGGGCCGCACCGAACGCCTGCCCCTGGCCGAGGTGCTGTACTTCAAGGCCGAGCAGAAGTACGTGACCGTGCGCACCGCCACGCGCAGCTACATCATGGACGGCGCCCTGAGCGAGCTGGAGGCCAAGTTCGCGCCGCGCTTCCTGCGCATCCACCGCAACGCGCTGGTGGCCCGCCGCGCCGTGCGCGCGCTGGAAAAACACTACGACCCCGAGGAGGGCGAAGGCTGGGCCGTGCGATTGCAGGGCTCCACGGAACTGCTGGCGGTGTCGCGCCGGCAGGTGGCCGCGGTGCGGGAAGAGCTGGCGCGTTGATTTCTGGTCTTTTTTGACCTCTGGCGCTTATCTCCAAAGCGCCAATAGCTATAATTTTTATAGCTTACAACTGATCATTGCTGAGGCGCTTCCACCAGCCGCCCCAGAGCCTCCACCCCCACCGGCGGCGTGGCCAGCCAAGGCAGCACATAGGTGCGTTGCGCCAGTCCGTTGGCAATGCGCTCGGCCTGTTGCTGCTCGCCCACCAGGCGGGCCTGCAGCAACGGGTCGCCGGTGCCGGTGGCCGCCACACTTTTGTTGATGACCCAGGCCCAGGGCTCGATGTGGGCACGACGCAAGTCATCCTGCAGCGCAGCGGCCTGGCTCACGGGTGTCACCTCGGGCAGCGTGACGATGACCACATGGGTCATGTCGGCGTCCTGCAGGCGCATCAGGGGCGTGATGATGTGTTTGGAGTTGGCACTGCCTTCGTACTGCTGCGTCATCTGCCGGTGGTAGGCGCCGGTGGCGTCCATCAGCAGCAAGCTGTGGCCGGTGGGCGCGGTGTCCAGCACCACAAAGGCGCTGCGCGCCTCGTTCACCACCCGGCTGAAGGCGTGGAACACGGCGACCTCTTCGGTGCAGGGCGACTGCAGGTCTTCCCGCAGCAGCGCGCGGCCTGCGTCATCCAACGCCTTGCCGCGCGTGGCCATGATCTTGTCGATGTAGGCTTTGGTTTCGGCCTGCGGGTCGATGCGCCCCACCTTCAGGCCCGGCACGCTGCCGCCCAGCTGGCTTTGCACGTGGGCCGCCGGGTCGGTGGTGGTGAGGTGCACGCTGTGTCCGCGCTGCACCAAACCCACAGCCAGCGCGGCGGCAATGGTGGTCTTGCCCACGCCGCCCTTGCCCATCACCATGATGAGACCGTGGCCCTTGGCGGCCAGCGCGTCGGCCAGGGACGAGAGGGGTTCAGCCTGCAACGGCACATCCGCAACGGCGGCGGGCGCGCTCGGCAGCACATCGCCACCGCCCAGCAACGCCCGCAGCGCAGGCAAACCCACGGTATCGAAGGCACGCAGCGGCACCTCGTCGCGCGGCAGCTGGGCCAGCGCATCGGGCATCTGGTCCAGGGCCTGGCGGCCCAGGGCCTCGATGGCATCGGCCACCGCGTCCTGCCCCGGCTGGCTGGCGTGGAACACGCCGTTGATGGCCAGGCGCTGGTTGGCCAGGCCCAGGGCGCGCAGCTCCAGCGCGGTGCGCGCGGCCTCTTGCATGGGTCGGGGGTCGGGGCGGGTGACCAGCACCACGGTGGTCAGGGCCGGGTCGCTCAGTGCGGCCAGCGCGGCGTTGAAACGGGCCTCCTGCATCTTCAGGCCTGAGTGCGGGCCCAGGCACGACGCCCCCCGGTCGTTGCCCGCCAGAAACCCGGTCCAGGCCTTGGGCAGGCTCAGCAGGCGCAGCGTGTGGCCGGTGGGGGCCGTGTCGAACAGCACGTGGTCGAACACATGGCCGGTGTCACTGCCCTCGCTGGCCAGCAGCGCGGCAAATTCGTCGAACGCAGCGATCTCGGTGGTGCAGGCGCCCGAGAGTTGCTCGCGCACCGCAGCGCGTTCATCGCTGCTGGCGGTGGCCTCCAGCTGCGCCAGCACGCGCTGGCGGTAGGCCTCGGCGGCGGTATCGGGGTCGATGTTGAGCATGTGCAGCCCCGGCACCCCGGGCACGGCCACTGGCTGGTTGGACAGCGGCACGCCCAGCATTTCATCCAGGTTGGAGGCCGCATCGGTGCTGACCAGCAGCACCTGGCGGCCCGCATCTGCCAGGGCAATGGCCGTCGCTGTGGACAACGAGGTCTTGCCCACCCCGCCCTTGCCGGTAAAGAACAGGAACCGAGTAGGCTGGGCGAGCAGGCCCAGACGAACCACAGCGGAGTGGTGCGAGGCAGATGCGGCAGCGTTCATGCCATCAGCATGGCACAGCCCCCACCTTTTTGTCTGGCGCAAGTCCCCCCACGGACCCTACACCCCGCAGCCCATTGACCTGCATCAAGAACGGAGGGTGGATGCCGCGCTGCACAACACAACAGGCACCACCCCGCCGGCGGGTCATTCCTTGATGTTCGCCGCCTTCACGATCGCGGCATACCGGGCGCTTTCGGTCTGCACAAACCGCGCAAACTCGGCGGCGCTTCCCTTGCCCGCCACGGCGCCACCATCGGCCAGCTTCGCGCGCACATCGTCCATGCGCAGCACTTCGCCCAGCTCGCGGTTCAGGCGTTCCACCACGGCGGGGGGCGTCTGCGCGGGGGCAAACAGGCCCGTCCACGAGACCATGTCAAACCCTGTGAAGCCCGCGGTCTCGGCCACCGTCGGCACGTCGGGCAGAGAGGGCAGGCGCTGGTCGTCCGTCAGGGCGATGGCCTTGAGCTTCTTGCTGTGGATGTGCGGCGCCGCCGTCACGCTGATGAGCACGGCGAGGTCCACCTGGTTGCCGATCACATCGGTCACGATCTGTGCGCCACCCCGGTACGGCACATGCACCATGAAGGTCTTGCTCTGTTCCTTGACGCGCTCCATGGCCAGGTGCAGCACCGTGCCCACGCCCGAGGTGGCGTAACTCAGCTGTCCGGGCTTTTCACGCGCCAGACGCAGCACATCGGCCAGGTTGTTCGCCGGCAGCCCGGGGCGCGCCACGATCAGCATGGGGGCGGTGGTCACCAAACCCACCGGAGCCAGGTCCTTGAGGGTGTCGTAGCGCACGGCCGCAGGGTTCACCAGTCGTGCAATGGCCGCCGGGCTGTCAGCCCCCAGGACGAGCGTGTAGCCATCTGGCGCCGCCCTGGCGGCCTTTTCCATGCCGATGACGCCGCCAGCGCCTGCCACGTTGTCCACCACCACGCTCTGTTTCAGGCGTTCTCCGAGCCTTTGCGCGATGAGCCGCCCCGTCACATCCACATTGCCTCCGGCACTGAAGGGAACGATGAGCGTGATGGGCTTGGCGGCGGGCCAGGCGGCCTGCGCGTGCGCAGCCATGCTGGCGCCTGCGCCGAGCAGCGCAGCCACCAGGGGCCACGCCAGGCGCCGTGGCAAGAAGGACGGTACAGGGAAGAACCGGGAGGGAAACATGCAAGGACTCCTTCAGGGGGGGACGGCAGAGAACAGGTTTGTCTGCGCCAGTTGCTTGTCAAACGCTGCCAGCCACTGCGTGGACCATGCACGCCGCGTGCCATCGTCAATCCAGGCGGCATCCAGTCCATTGGCCAGGAAACCGCGCAGGTCCCCCGCGCCAAAGCCGAAGTCGCGCACCATCATGGCCCAGGCCTGGGTGGGGTTCACGTGGTGCAGCGTGGGGTCATCGGTGTTGGGGTGAATGCGCAGGCCCGCCGCCGGCATGTGGCGGATGGGGTGGTCCAGCGCCCAGCGTTCGGGGGCCAGGGTGCGCAGGTAATACGAATTGGTGGGGACCACGGTGAAGACGATGCCCCGGTCGGCGCATTCGTGCACCAGGGCCGGGTTGTCGAGGACCGTGTAGCCGTGGTCGATGCGGTCCACCTGCAGCACGTCGAGGGCCGTGCGCACGTTGTTCCAGGGCATGCCGAACTCGCCCGCATGGGCCGTGGTCCTGAGCCCGCCCCGGCGCGCCAGCGCGTAGGCCTGGGCGAACCATTCAGGCGGGTGATCCACCTCGCGGTAGTCGATGCCGATGCCAATCACCTCGTCGCGCCGGTGGGCCAGCACCCATTCGACCATTTCGGTGGCGGCCTCGGGCGGGGCCTCGCGGTCGATGGCGGCAACCAGGCGGCCCGTGATGCCGAAGTCGGCCTCGGCATCTGCAATGGCGCGCACGATGCCTTCCAGCGCCTGCGGATAGGCCAGCCCCGATTGCCGTGCGGTACCCGTGGGGTTCCAGAAGAACTCGGCATAGCGCACGTGGTGCGCGGCGGCATCCTGCAGGTATTCGTAGGTCAGGCGGTGCAGGTCATCCGGGCTGCGGATCAGTTCGGCATCCAGCGCGCGCAGCACCCGCAGCACGCCCACGGGTTTTTCGCCCCGGGTGTAGAAGGCCTCGATCTCGGCATCGCCGATGGGGGCGCCCGCCCGGCGAACGAGGCTGGTGAACGTATCGCGCCGAACGGTGCCGAGCAGGTGACAGTGCAGCTCCACCTTGGGCAGGGCGTGGAGAAAGGCGTACAGCGGATCTGCGGGTGCGGCAAAGGTGGGCATGGCCGCATGCTATGCAGCGCGGTGTGATGGCGGAAGTGATTTAATTTGATGTTGCAATAAAAGCAACTTATGAGCAAACACCCCGCCACACGGCCCGCGGCCGAGCGCCCACCCGCGCACCGCACGCCCACGCTGCGCCAGTTGCGCAGCTTTCAGGCCGTGGCCCGGGCCCTGAGTTTTCGGCAGGCGGCTGAGGCCCTGTCGCTCACGCAGCCCGCGCTGTCCGCCTCCATCCGCGAGCTGGAGGCCGTGCTGGGCGCGCCCGTGCTGGAGCGCAGCACGCACCACGTGCGCCTCACGCCCCAGGGCGCCCTGCTGCTGCCGCAGGTGGAACGGCTCATCAATGGCTACGAGCAGGGAGTGGATGGGCTGTACCGCACGCTGGACGATGGCAAGCGCACCCTGCGCGTGGCCGCGCTGCCCTCGGCCATGCACCTGCTGGCCGAGCCGCTGCGGCAGTGGCTGGCGCAGCACCCGGACGTGGACCTGCGCCTGCAGGACCCCCTCAACGACGATCTGGTGGCCGCGCTGCAGCGCGGCGAGGTGGACCTGGCCTTGGGCGTCGCGCTCGATCTTCCGCCCCATATCGAGACCTTCCCCGTGGCCCACGACGACCTGGTGGCGGTACTGCCCATCCGCCACCGGCTGGCCCGGCGCAAGCGGCTGGCATGGCAAGACCTGGCCGGCGAACGCCTGGCCCTGTTCGCGAGGGGCAGCACCTACGACCTCGCGGTGGCCACCTTGCGCCAGCACGGGGTGGACCTGGCAGCGGCAGACCAGTTGCTCTACAGCGAATCTCTCTACAGCCTGGTGCGCTGCGGGCTGGCAGTGGGGGTGATTTCCCGGCTGTACACCCACAACCTGGACGCGGCCGCCGTACGGGTGAGCCCGCTGCACGCACCGGTGATCTCGCGCCGGGTGGCGCTCATGGCGCACGCCCCCATGGGGGCGCGGCCCCCGCTGGTGCAGGATTGCCTGGAGTTCCTCACTCAGGCGCTGCGCACGGGATAAGCCGCCTGGGCGGAGACAGCCCTGGCAACCTGTCGCACCGGGCTCAGTGCCCGTGCGCCGCCCCGCTCACCAGCGTGACGATGACCATGCCCGCGACGAGCCAGGCGATCTGCAGCACCGTCTCGCGTGCCGTGAGGCGCTTTTGCAGTTGCGGGATCAGGTCGGCCAGCGCCACATACACAAAGCTGCTGGACGCCACGGCCAAGAAGTAGGGCAGCAGGTCCTGCAGCTGCCCCACCAGGAAGTAGCCCACCACGCCGCCCAGCGCCGTCACGGCGCCCGCCAGGGACACCTTGACCAGCGCCATACGGCGGTTGGGGCTGGTCTGGCGCAGCACCACCAGGTCGCCCATGTGGTGGGGCACCTCGTGCGCCAGCACCGACACGGCGGCGATCACGCCCAGCCGGATGTCGGCCAGGAAGGCGGAGGCGATCAGGATGCCGTCGCCAAAACAATGCACGCTGTCGCCCGTCAGCACAGCCCAGCCGCCGGATCGCGGGGCATGGTGGTGGTGATGGTGGTCGTGGTGCGTATGGTCGTGCCTGCCGCCGTGGTCAGGGCCGTGGCCGTGTTCAGCGCCGAGCGGATGTGCCGGCGCCTGCGCCACATGGCTGTGCTCGTGCCCGTGGTGCCAGAGTTCCGCCTTGTCCAGCAGGAAGAAGAACACCACGCCCACGAGCAGCGTGGCGAACAGGTCGTGCGCGCCCGCCTGGCTCTCGAATGCCTCGGGCAGCAGGTGCATGAAGGCCGTGGCCAGCAAGGCGCCCGCCGCCAGGCTGAGCAGGTGCTGGGGGCCGACGCTGTCCGGGCGCCCGCCCAGGCCCAGCCGCATCAGCAGCGCGGCCAGCCACACGCTGCCAATGCCCGCGGCCAGTGTGGCCAGGATGATTGCTACCAAAGTCATAGCTTCTTGCGCTTTATAGATATGCCCTGGAGCCTATTTTCGTTCAAATACCGCATCCCGGATGCGAGATTAAAAAAGCCGCCCCGGGTGGGGGCGGCTGCGGTGGCCAGGGACTTCCCCTGCCGGGCCCGCGTGGGCCCACGCTGCCTCAGGCCACGCCGTGTGTCTTGAACCAGGCCAGGGCCCGCTTCCAGCCGTCCTCGGCCGCTTCCTTGCGGTAGCTCGGGCGGTAGTCGGCATGAAAGGCATGGGGCGCGTCCGGGTACACCACGAATTCCGACGCCTTGGCCTGCGGCGAACCGCTGGCCAGCGCGGCTTTCATCTTATCAATCGTGTCAAGGGCGATGCCCGTGTCCTTCTCGCCGTACAGGCCCAGCACCGGCGCCTTGAGGATGGGCGCGATGTCCACCGGGTGCTTGGGCGTGAGTTCGCCCGGCTGCCCCACGAGGCGGCCATACCAGGCCACGCCCGCCTTCACGGGGCCATGCGCGGCGTACAGCCAGGTGATGCGGCCGCCCCAGCAAAAACCCGTGATGCCCACGCGCGCGGCGTCGCCGCCATTGGCGGTGGCCCATTGCACCGCGCCGTCCAGGTCGGCCATCACCTGCGCATCGGGCACCTTGGACACCACGTCGGCCATGAGCTTGGCCACTTCGGTGTACTGGGACGGGTCGCCCTGGCGCGCATACAGCTGCGGCGCGATGGCCAGGTACCCGGCCTTGGCGAAGCGGCGGCAGGTGTCGGCGATGTATTCGTGCACGCCAAAGATTTCCTGGATCACCAGCACCACGGGCAGGCCGGTCTTGCCGGCGGGCGCGGCGCGGTAGGCGGGCACCTTGAAGCCGTTCACGGTAAAGCTCACCTCGCCCGCCGTGAGCCCGTCCGCCGGCGTGGCGATGGCCGTCTGCGCCATGATGGGCGCGGCCGCGGCCGCATAACCCAGCCCCAGGGCAGCCTGCAGCGCGGTGCGCCGCGTGGCGCCGGCGTCGGTGCTGCGGCCGGGCAGCAGGGCCCGGGCGTCGGAATGGAGGTCGTCATTGAACATCGGGTTTCTCCAGGAAAAGAAGGATGGGCAAGGGATGGGAACCGCAGTCTAGGGGGTTTGCCGCATCCCCGCTTCCCTGGGTACCGAAAAACAGGGACCGCTGCTAGACTTTCCGCAGACCGGCACCGCACCCAGCCGCTGGCCCCCTGGTTGTGCGCCACCACGGCGCGCCCTGGGGCGGTCGATCCCTTCACCAGAGAGACCCGTGACCGCCACCTTGGGAAACCCTGCACGATGAGCCCGCCCCCACCCCGCGAAGACCCGCTGGCGCTGCCGGTGGCGGGGCTCTGCGGCGTGGGCGGGCTGGCGCTGCTGGGCTGGGCCCTGGCGGGCCAGGATGCCGGCAACGGCACCGCGCGCGCCATGCTGGCCGCCGCGGGCGTGGCGCTGGCGGCGCTGGCCCTGCTGCACGGTCGGCTGGCGCTGCGGGCCCGGCGCCTGCGCCGCGACGCCGCCGCGTTGCGCCAGGCGGCCGGGCGCGCCAGCATGCAGCTGTCCGCCACCCTCGACATCCTGCCCGACGGGCTCGCGATCTACGACGCCGAAGACCGGCTCGTGCTGTGCAACGCGCAGTACCGCCAGGTGGCCGCGGACTCCGTGATGCCGCTGGAGTACGGCACCCGCTTCGAGGACGTGCTGCGCCGTGCCGCGCAATCGGGCAGGATCACCGCCGCCCTGCCCGACACCGAGGCCTGGCTGCGCGAGCGCATGGCGCGCCACCGCTCTCCGGCGGGCCCCGAGGTGCAGGAGATGCAGGGCGACCGCTGGCTGCGGATCACGGAACGTGGCCTGGACGGCGGGGGCGTGGTGGTGCTGCGCACCGACATCACCGAGGCCGTGCACAGCGAGCGCGCGCTCAAGCGGGCCCTGCACGACGCCGAGCGCGCCGAGCGCAGCCTGCGCGAGGCGGTCGACGCCATGCCGGCGGGACTTGAAATCTACGACGAGACCGACCGCCTGGTGCTGTGCAACAGCCACATGGAGCGCCTGCGGCCCCACCTGCGCTCGGAGACCTCGCTGGGCAAGACGTATGAGGAACTGCTGCGCGAGGGCCTTCGCCAGGGCATCCCCGAAGCGGCGCAGGGCCAGGAAGAGCTGTGGCTGGCGCACGAGATGGCGCTGCGGGGCCACCGCCCAGGCCCCGAGGTGCGCCATGAAGGGGGCGGCGCGTGGATCCACATGCACGAAAGCCGCACGCCGTCGGGCATGACGGTGTGCGTGCGCCTGGACATCACCGACCTCATCGAACAGCGGCAGGCGGCCGAGGCGGCCCGCCAGGAAAGCCAGCACACCCGCCAGCTGCTCGAGCGCGCCGTGGAGGCGCTGCCCGTGAGCATCGAGATCTTCGACGAGCAGGACCGGCTGGTGCTCTACAACCAGCAGCTGTCGCGCATGTACCCGCACATGAACTACGCGGAGCACCTGGGCAGGAGCTTTGCCGACATCCTGCGGCATTCGGTGGACCGGGGACTGATTCCGTCCGCCCACGGCCGCGAGGAGGCCTGGATCGCCGAGCGCCTGTCCGAGCATGGCAGCCGCACCTCCACCCTGGTGCAGCGGCTGGCCGACGGGCGCTGGATCAACATCTACGAGACCCGCACGCCCGAGAACTACGTGGTGGCGGTACGCCTGGACATCACCGACCTGATCGAGCAGCGCCAGGCGCTGGAGGCCGCGCAGGAGGCCGCGCACAAGGCTCGCGAGCTGCTGCAGGACGCCGTGGAATCGCTGCCCGAGGGCTTTGCCCTCTTCGATGCCGACGACAGGCTCGTGGTGTGCAACGCCCAGTACCGCAAGCTGTACCCCATTTCCGCGCCCATGATCGTGCCCGGCAGCACCTTCGAGCAGATCGCGCGCTACGGTGTCGAGCGTGGCCAATACCTCGACGCGGTGGGCAACGAGGAAGACTGGATCGCGCAGCGCGTGGCCGACCACCGCGCCGCCAGCCAGGCCGTTCTGCAGCGCCTGCCCCACGGCCGGTGGCTGCAGGCCGACGAGCGGCGCACCCCCCAGGGCGGCATCGCCGGCGTGCGCACCGACGTGACGCTGCTCGTGCGCAAGGAGCAGGAACTGGCGGCCGCCAACGAGAAGCTGGCCCTGCTGTCCACCACCGATGGCGTGACGGGCATCGGCAACCGGCGCCGCTTCGACGAGCGGCTGGCCACCGAATGGCTGCGCTGCGGCCGCCACCAGGCGCCGCTGGCGGTGGTGCTGATCGACATCGACCACTTCAAGCTCTACAACGACCACTACGGCCACATCGCCGGCGACGCCTGCCTGCGCCACGTGGCGCAACTGCTGCAGGCCACCATCCGCCGCGCGGACGAGGTGGCCGCCCGCTACGGCGGTGAAGAGTTCGTGCTGCTGCTGCCCGACACCCTGCTGCCCGATGCCGTGACCGTGGCCCAGCGCTGCATGGACGGACTGCGCGAGGCCGCCCTGCCCCACCCGCGCTCGCCCACGGCCCCCATGCTCACCCTGAGCATCGGGGTGGCCAGCCTGGTGCCCCGCCCCGATACCGGATCGGACACCCTGGTGCAGGCGGCCGATGCCGCGCTGTACCGCGCCAAGCATGGCGGACGCAACCGGTTCGAGGTGTTCTCCCCGCCGCCCTCCACGCTCACCGCGGCATGAAGTCCGGCGGGTACGTGAGCGAATCCACCAGCAGCAGGTGAGGCATCCGCATGCCCGGTTTCATCCACCCTGGGTGCAATGGGCGCGGTGAAGCATTTGTCGTACACGCGGTGTGCGTGCTGAACCAGGCCATCCCCGGGATTCAGGCCGGGTGGGCCGCAGGCCGGGCGGGTGGCAGGGTCGCGTCGCGGTACGCATGCCGAGCCAATGCGCTGGCCAGCACCAGCGAGGGGTTCACCAGCGCCACCCCGTCCAGGCGCGGGCTTTCGCTCAGCGCCAGCGGGATCTCGGTGCAGCCCATGATGAGCGTGGACACGCCGTGGCGCCGCTGCAACGCCCGCGAGACGGACTCGAACCGGTCCCGCGCCAGGGCATAGTCGCCGGCCTTCACGCCGCCGTAGATGCCCTGCATCAGCGCGTCCTGCTCCGCGAGCGTGGGCACGAAGCACTCGATGCGGCTGTACGCCAGCTCGCGCTGGTACAGGCCCGCGTCGTAGGCGCCCCGGGTGGCCAGCAGGCCCACGCCCTGCACCCCGGCGGCGGCCAGGCCGCCCACCACCTCCTGCATGCCGTGCAGCACCACCATCTGCGGGAACCGCTGCTGCAGCAGGCCATGCCAGGCATGGGCCGTGTTGCAGGCAATGGCCACCACGCGGGCCCCCAGCGCCGCGAGCCGCCCCGTGGCCTGCAGCATGGGCTCGGCCGGCTGGTGCGCGCCCGCACGGGTGTCGCTCAGCGCCGCCGTGCGGTCCGGGATCGGCACCTGCGCCAGCCAGTGCTCGGGATAGGCCTGGTCGTGCACGGGAATGCCCAGCGCGCCCATGCGCTCGGTACAGGCCTGCACGAACAGGCGCACGAAATCAGCCCCCGCGGCGGGGCCCATGCCCCCGAGGATTCCCACCACCTGCGGCAGCGGGCCGTGGCTTGCGGACACTGGCATGTGCTCTGCGGCTCGCGCTTCAAAGGGCCGGCTTGTCGCTCTGCGCCACCAGGTTCTCGCGCAGCTCGGTGCTCATGGGCAGGTTGAGGTTCTGGTTGCGTGGCGGCACGGGCGAGCTGAACCACTTGGTGTAGAGCTTCTCGAATTCGCCGGACTTCATCATCGTGCCGATCACGCCGTTGACGAGCGCTTGGAACTGCGGGTCGTCCTTGCGCAGCATGCAGGCGTAGGGCTCGACCTGCAGCGAGTCGCCCACCACCGCCCAGTCGGCCGGATTGCGCACATTGCCCATCAGGCCGAAGAGCAGGATGTCGTCCATGGCGAACGCCTCGGCGCGGCCGCTGTCCACCAGCAGCACGGCATCGTCGTGGTCCTTGCCCAGCACGATGTCCAGATCGAGGTTGTTGTCCCGGCTGTACTTGCGCAGCACCTGCGCATTGGTGGTGCCGGAGGTGCTCGCCACCTTCTTCTTGGCCAGGTCGGCGTAGTTCTTCACGCCCGACGACTTCTTGGTCAGCAGGCGCGTGCCGGTGTAGAAGTAGTTGATGGCGAACTGCACGTCCTTGCCGCGCGTGCTGTTGTTGGTGGTGGAGCCGCACTCCAGGTCGATGGTGCCGTTCTGCAGCAGCGGGATGCGGTTCTGCGAGGTGACCGCCTGCAGCTCCACCTTGAGCGCAGGGTTGCTCACGCGCTTCTTCACCGCGTCGACCACCGCGTTGGTGATGTCCACCGCGAAGCCCACCGGCGCGCCCGGGCCGGCCAGGTAGCTGAAGGGCACCGACGACTCGCGGTAGGCCACGGTGATCTTGCCCGACTCGGCAACCTTCTTGAGGGTGTCGGCACTGGCCACGGTGCTGGCCAGCAGTCCGGTGGCCACGATGGCGGCGGTGGTGAGGGCAGAGAGCTTCATGGAAATCCCTTTGTGCAAAAGCAGATGGATGGAGGGGGAGCAAGCAAGCAAGCGAACGAACGAACATGAATCATGGAATGAATGCGAAAAATCCGGACGCAGGGGCACTGTAGGAATTTGCGCCGCCCTTGAACAATTCATTTGCACGGGTAGGCCATGACGAAAAGTTATGCCGCCAGACTGGTGCACGCTATCGCACCATCCGCGGGCCTCTTTCCACGAGGCCCTCGCAACTTCCGCACCCGCGCGCCCCCTTCCCGTGCGCGCATCCACATAACTTCCCGGCATGGCTGCCCCGCGCATTGGCATTGTTCAGGCGCCGGCCCGCGCCCTACATTGCGCTTCCATCCACCAAAAAGCCCACAAGATGCAGGTATGTGTCCTCGGCGCAGGCATCGTCGGCCTGGCCACCGCGTATGAACTCCACCAGCGCGGCATGCAGGTGACCGTGGTCGACCAGGCCCAGCCCGGCGCCGGCGCCAGCGGCGGCAACGGTGCGCAGCTGAGCTACAGCTACGTGCAGCCGCTCGCGGACGCGGGCATCTGGGCCCAGCTGCCCCGGCTGCTGCTGTCGCCCCAGTCCCCGCTCAAGCTGCGCCCGCAGTGGGACCCCCACCAGTGGCGCTGGGGCGTGGCGTTCCTGCGCGCCTGCAACCGGCGCACGTCGGAGCAGAGCACCCGGCAACTGCTCGATCTGGCCGCGCTGAGCCGCCGCCGGTTCGAGGCCATGCTGCGGGCCGAGCAGCTCGACTGCGACTTTTCGACCACCGGCAAGCTGGTGCTGTACGACACGCCCGCGGGCCTCGCGGGCGCGCGCCGGCAGATGGAACTGCAGCGCCCCTGGGGCCGCCCGCAGGAGGCCGTGTCCGCCGCGCGGTGCGTGGAGCTGGAACCCGCCCTCGCCCATTACGAGCGCCACATCGCGGGCGCCATCCACACGCCCAGCGAATGCGCGGCCGATTGCCTCAAGGTCTGCCAGGGCCTGCAGGACCTGCTTGCTGCGCGCGGCGTGCGCTTCGTGCTCGGCGCCCGGGTGGAGGACTTCGTGCGCGAGGGGCAGCACATCCAGGCCGTCCACACCAGCCAGGGGGCCATCGAGGCGCGGCAGTTCGTGCTGGCCTTGGGCAGTGCCAGCCATGCCGTGGCGCGGACACTGGGCGTTCGCCTCCCGGTCTACCCGCTCAAGGGCTACAGCATCACGCTCGATGCCACGGGCGACGCGGGCGCCGCGCCACGCGTCAACGTGACCGATGCGGCGCGCAAGGTGGTGTTCGCGCGCATTGGCCAGCGCCTGCGCGTGGCGGGCATGGCGGAACTGGTGGGGCACGATGCGCAGATTCCTCCCGCGCGCATCCGCAGCCTGTGCCAGGCCACGAGCGCGGTCTTTCCACGCTGCAGCGACTTTGGCGAGCTGCGCCCCTGGACGGGCATGCGCCCGGCCACGCCCACCGGCGTGCCCGTGGTGGGCCGCCATGTCCGTGCGCCCGCCAACCTGCTGCTGAACACGGGGCACGGCGCCCTGGGTTTCACCCTCGCGTTCGGCACCGCGGCCCAGGTGGCGCAGCTGCTCGCGCCGGCCTGAGCGTACGGCGCTGCCCGTGCCCGCCGCGGCGGGCTGCGGGAGCGCGCCGCCAGCTCAATCGGCCACGGGCAGGCCCACGGATTCCATGGTCTCGGCCACCGCCTGGCGCATGCAACGCGTCATGGCGCTGGCCAGCAGCGAGCTGGGCCGGTTCACGGTGCGCAGCGACTTGATGGGCACGGCGATATGGGGCGCGAGCGCCAGCACGTCGACCTTGCCGCGGTCCGCCGATGCGGCGGTGCACGCATCCACCACCGCCACCGCATGCCCGTGGTGCGCCAGCGCCAGCGCCGCGTGGTAAGTCTGCACGGTGATCGCCGTCTTCAGGCCCACGCCCGCTTCGCGGCATGCATGGTTGACCACGGTGCCGATGGGGTCGCGCACGTCCAGGCGCACCACGGGCGTCTCCACCAGATCGGCCAGGTGCACGGTGCCCGAGCGCACCAGCGCCGCATCGAGCATGCCCTTGGGCGCCACGCAGAGCATGCGCCCATCGGCCAGGTGCTCCTGCGTGAGCGAGGGGTGCGCCACGGCGCTGAACACGAAGCCCACGTCGGCTTCCTGCAGCACCAGGGCCGAGACGATCTGGGGCGAATGCAGCGCATCGATGGTGATCACCACATCCGGGTGCGCCTGGCGAAAGAACCGCAGCGCGCGCGGCAGCACTTCGTAGCTCAGCGCCAGCACGCTCAGGATGTGCAGCTCGCCTTCGCGCCGGTCGCTCTTCAGGCTGTTGGCCAGGCGCTGCACGTCGTCGAGCTGGGTGAACAGGCGCTCGATGTGGGGGTAGAGGGTCTGCGCCTCGGTGGTGGGCACCAGCCGGCCCTTGAGGCGGTTGAACAGCGGAAAACCGAGCTGCAGCTCCGCGTGGGCGAGGATGCGGCTCACGGCGGGCTGGGTGACGTTGATGAGGCGGGCCGCCGCGCTCACACTGCCGGTGAGCATGACGGCGTTGAAAACTTCTATGTGGCGAAGGCGCATGGGGCAACGATGCAAGGAACGCGCCGGGCACGCAATCCTTGAATCTCCCCATTGCGGAAACGGGCTGCGGCAGCCCGGTCGGGCGGCTAGCTGGCGGCCGTAACGGTTCTCTCAGCTACAGCTACAGCTACAACGACATCGACGGCCGCGCCGCCATGGCCGCGCGCCAGCGCAGCAGGTGCGGGTGCTGCTCGCCCGGCTTGTGCTTGACCACGCGCGCAAAATCCACCGCCACCACGGCCGTGATGTCGGCCACGCTGAAGCGGTCGGTGGCCATGAAGTCGCGCCCCGCCAGGCGCTCGTTGAGCAGCTGAAAGAACTGCCCCACCCGCACCAGCCCACGCTCGGCCAGGGCCGGGATCTGCGGATAGTCCACCGCGCCCGGCAGCGCCCGGTTGGCCATGGCGGGCGCGCTGTTGCGCAGCGCCTCGGCAATGGCCTGCAGGCCCTCGAACTCCATGCGCCAGTTCCAGCTGGCGATCTCGGCCTTCTCTGCCGGCGTCTCGCCCAGCAGTGCAGGCTGCGGGTAGCGCGCTTCGAGATACGCGGTGATCGCCGCGTTGTCGGTCAGCAGCAGCCCCTCGTCCGTGCGCAACGCGGGCACCGTGCACTGCGGGTTGATGCGCCGGTAGGCCTCGCCCAGTTGTTCGCCATTGCGCAGGTCCACCTGCACGGTGTCGTGGGCCACGCCCTTTTCTGCCAGCAGGATGCGCGCGCGGCGCGGGCTGGGCGCGGTGGCGCAGTCGTACAAAGTGATCATGGTGACGCCTTGCAAAAACACTCAGCGTGCGGGTGAAGAAGCTGCTGCCGCCGCCTCGATCTTGTCCTGCGTCTTGGTGTCAAAGTCGCTGGCGTCATGCCGCTCGCGCAACTGGCTGGCCGGGTCGCCATTGACGCGGTTGACCTTGCGCCCGCGCTGCACCGCCGGGCGCTTGGCAACTTGCTCGGCCCAGCGCACCACATGCGTGTACTCGTGCACCTGCAAGAACTCGCCTGCGTTGTAGGCCTGCCCTTTCACCAGCAAGCCATACCAGGGCCAGATCGCGATGTCCGCCACCGTGTACTCATCCCCCGCCACATACTCGGTCACGGCCAGGCGCTGATTCAGCACATCCAGCTGGCGCTTGGCCTCCATCGCATAGCGGTCAATCGCATATTCGATCTTGACCGGCGCATAGGCATAGAAATGCCCAAACCCGCCGCCCACAAACGGCGCACTGCCCATCTGCCAGAACAGCCACGACAGGCACTCGGCCCGCGCCGCGCCCTCTTTGGGCAAGAAGGCGCTGCCGAACTTCTCGGCCAGGTACATCAGGATGGCGCCGGACTCAAACACCCGCACCGGGTTGGCGGCGTCGGTGCGGTCCAGCAGCGCGGGGATCTTGGAGTTGGGGTTCACAGAAACAAACCCGCTACCGAACTGCTCCCCCTCGTTGATGCGAATCAGCCACGCGTCGTACTCCGCGCCGCTGTGGCCCAGCGCGAGCAGCTCTTCCAGCATCACCGTCACCTTCACGCCATTGGGCGTGCCCAGCGAATACAGCTGCAGCGGGTGCCGCCCCACGGGCAATTCCTTGTCGTGCGTGGCACCAGCAATGGGCCGGTTGATGCTGGCGAAACGGCCGCCGTTTTCCTTGTTCCATTGCCAGATGGCGGGTGGGGTGTAGGGGGTGGGATCGGGCATGCAGGGGCTCCAGGCAAATGTGGGAGAGGCGGCCATGCGGCCACGGGTTGCTTCACGAGTTTAGCGGCGACCCTGCGCGCCTGCATGGCTACCACCCATGCCCTTTCCGGCGTCCGCTTCCAGACTCTTTCATGCAGCAGGGCAATGCCGGGGGCACCGCAGAGCGGGGTCGACCAGGCAGCCTCGGTGGCCAGCACCGGAGGACCGCGGCGCGGCTCAGAACGTATGCGCGATGCCGCTGCTGATCCCAGTGGCTCGGCTCTTGGCGGCCGCGCCCTGGTAGCCCGCGCGCCAGCGGGTACGGTCCAGCTCGGCGTAGAGCTTGGTGCGGCGTGAGAATTTATATTCTGCAAACAGCATGGTCCGGCTGTACCCGTCCTCCCTGGCCCCGGTGCGCTCGCGCTCCACGCGGTACCACGCCGCTGTGAGGTCGATCGTGTTCGTCGCCGACCAGGTGGCGCCGGCCGAATGGGTGCGCTGCCCGGTGCGGGCCGATGCTGACGTCTGCGCATGGTTGCGCGCGGTGTTGACCGCCAGGCGCACGCTGCCGGACTGGTAGGCAGCGCCCAGCGTGGCGGCACGCAGCAGCAGGTCTGCCGCCGTGGTGAACCGCTGGAAAGCCCCCGAGATGACCCAGCCCCCGGCCGTGTACGCCAGGCCGGCACCGGCCGAGTGCTGGGCGGCGGTGGACCCGGCGTTTTCACCCACGCTGTACATCGCCCGGGCCGTGACCGGACCGAAGAAACCGGTGTATTTGAAGGAGTTGTCCAGCCGGTACGACCCGCTGGAAGACCCGGTGGCACCGTACTCCACCCCGAGGCCGTGGTTGCTCAAGGCCGCAGTGACGATGTTGGGATTGAAGGCCGCAAAGCGCATACCCACGGCATCCACCGGGCTGACGGCATCGGCCAACAGATTGGTCTGACGCCCAAGGGTGACCTGCCCCCACGAACCACCGACGCCAACGATGGCGGCTCGATCAAAGAACTTGGTGACGTTGGCCGTGCTGCCCGTGTCCACGTTCAGGCCCGTCTCCAGGTTGAAGAGCGCGTACATGCCATCGCCCAGGTCCTCGCGGCTGCGGAACCCGATGCGGCTGGTGTTGTCGACCCCGCTGGCCAGGCCGGTGGCCGACGCGGCGGCCGGTGCGTTGGCGGAGGTCATGCCCGAGGTGTGCCGCACGCCGGCGTCGACAATGCCATACACGGTGGGGCCACCCTGCTGGGCAAATGCGAAGGCCGGCACACTCAGTGCCGCGACGAGGACAGGAATCAAGCGGGTCATAGGACTCTTTTGTCGTTGTAGTGATGTGCGCGCAGCCGCCAGCCGCACCGTGCAAAGCCGGTGCCTGTCGTGTCTGAGGTGCGCGCAGGAAGGGGCATGCGCCCCGGGCGCAGGGGGCGTGCCTGGGCGGTGCCGGGAGTCGCCGCGTCAGCGAGCGCTGGCGGGCTCCATGCCGGTACTGCGAATGATGGGTGCTGCAGCCGACGCCGAAAGGAAGCGGATCAGATGGCGGGCCGCTTCCGGATTGGCCGACCCAGCCGCCACCCCGGCCGAGAAAAACACGCGCTGCTGCACTTCGTCCGGCAACGGGCCGACAAACTCCAGCTCCTTGAACGGCAACAGCTCACTCACCTGCTGAAAGCCGATCTCGGCATCGCCGCGCAGCACCACCGCGCCCACGCGTTCGCTGAATATCTTGGTGGCCTTGTCCTTGATCTGCTCCGCGACACCCAGACGCGGGAACAATTCGGTCGACAGATAGACGCCGCTCGCGCTGGCCGAGTAGGCGATGGATTTGGCATCGAGCAGCGTCTTCTTGAGCGCATCGACCGTGCTGATGTCGGGCTTGGGCGTGCCCTTGCGCACGCTCATGCCGATCATCGAACGCGCGAGATCCACGCGGCTGCCCTGCTGCACCTTGCCCTGGGCGATGAGTGCCTCCAGGCCCGAATCGGCCAGGATGACGATATCGAACTGCTCGTTGCGGGCAAAACGGCTCGGGATCGAATCGGGCGCGTTGCCCATGGATGCACCCCGCTCCGTGACCACCTTGTGGCCGGTGGCCTGCTCGTACAGCGGGATCAACTGGTCGTACGCAGCCGAGAAGCCGCCCGATGTGACCACGCGGATCTCTGCGGCCTGGACGCTGGCCGGCACGGCGCCCGCCATGCCCAGGCCCACCGCCAGCGCGGTGCCCAGCATGGCGTTCAGGAATCGTCGGCGCGGCGCCCGCGGGGGCCGGGTAGTCGTCGAATGGACGGATTGCATGTCTTGTCTCCTGATGTCTTGTTGGAATGCGGGGCGCTGCGCCTCAGTCCGCAGTGATCTTTCGCTCGCGCACGATGCGGCCCCACTTGCCGTGCTCTGCCGCGATGAACTTGCCCAGTTCTTCCCGCGTGCCGGGCGCAGCCGTCTGGCCGTGCTTGAGGAGGTTTTCGCGTACCTCGGGGGTGTTGAGCACCTTCACCAGCTCGACATTCCAGCGTTCGAGCAACGGCTTGGGCGTTTTGGCCGAAGCCACGAACGCATACCAGTTGGTGGCATTGAAGCCCGGGAACGTCTCGGCCACCGTGGGCACATTGGGCAGGTAGGCGGGGCGGGTCAGCCCGGTGGTGGCCAGCGGCACCAGCTTGCCCGATTCGATGTGGGGCAGCGCCGTTGGAGGGGCCGCATAAAACGACGTGACCCGCTCGCCCAGCACATCCTGCAGCGCCGGGGCACCCCCCTTGTAGGGCACATGCACGGTATCGATCCTGGCCACATCGTTGAGCAGCTCGCCCGCCAGGTGGGAAGCAGACCCAGGGCCGGTCGAGGCAAAGTCGAGCTTACCGGGCTCACGCTTGGCCTTCGCCACGAATTCGCCCAGGGTCTTGATGCCGGTGCTGGCCGACACCACCAGCACATTGGGAAAGCTCACTCCCATGGTGATGGGCGACAGATCCTTGAGCGGGTCGTAGCGCACGGCCATGAAATGGGGCGCGATGGTGAGCGGCCCGATCGATCCAAACAGCAGCACCGAACCATCCGATGGACCGGTGGCGACCTGCGTGTGCGCCAGATTGCCGCCCGCGCCCGGCTTGTTGTCCACCACCACGCTCTGGCCAATGTTTTCGCCCAGCTTCTTGGCAATCAGCCGCGCAGCGATATCCGCCGAACCGCCGGCGGCAAAGCCCACGACCAGGGTGACCGGCTTTTTGGGAGGGAAGTCTTGAGCCTGGGCTGTGGTGTGGGCCAGCGCAAGGCTGACTGCCAGGGTGGCCGCCGCGATCAGTGAACGTCGTTGCATGTCGGTGATTTCCAGAAGCGGCCGAAGCACGGTCGGCCTTGCTAGGAGCGCAAGTCTAGGCAGGGCACAATGGTCTGTGAATTGCAATTTAAGGAGCGACTGTTGCATGGCACGCATCAAATTCGATATGGGTGAACTGCAGGCATTCGTGGCCACTGCAGAGAAGGCGAGCTTCCGGCTTGCCGCCGAAGCGCTATGCCTGTCGGCACCCGCCTTGAGCCGGCGCGTGGAGCGGCTGGAGCTGGCCCTGGGCGTGCGACTGCTGGAGCGCACCACCCGCAGCGTGGAACTGACCGCCATCGGCCAGGAGTTTCTGCACGAGGCTCGCACCGCGCTGGCCGGGCTGGATGCGGCCGTGCAGCGCGTGAGCGACCAGGTACACCTGCGCCGGGGGCGGGTCACGATTGCTTGCATCCCGTCGGTGGCAAGCCATCTCCTGCCCCGTGTGCTGCGCGGCTTTGCAGTCGCGCAACCTGAAGTGCAGGTGCATGTCATGGACGAAAGCGCAAGCCAGGTCCTGGACGCCGTGCTCAGCGGCGCGGCCGATTTCGGGCTCAGCTTCACGGGAAGTCAGGAGTCTGCCGTTCGCTTTGAAGCCCTGACCAAAGAGCGCTACATGCTGGCCATGCCGCGCAGCCACCGCTGGGCCAAGCGCAAGGAAGTGCCCTGGGCCGAACTGGCCGGGATGCGGCTGGTGTCGGTATCGCGCGACAGCGCCAACCGCCTGCTGCTGGACCAGGCCACGGCCGACCTGCCCGAGCAACCGGTGGCTTGGTACGAATGCAATCACGTGGCGGGCGCGCTGGCCCTGGTGGAAGGTGGCCTTGGGCTGGCCGTTCTGCCCCAGCTGGCACTGCCGCCTGCTCACGCCGAGGTCTGCGGCGTGCCCCTCAGCGCACCCGACTTGTGGCGCACCCTGGGTCTGCTGCAGCGGCGCGACCGTATGCTGTCACCTGCGGCTGACGCGTTGAGGGCACGGGTGAAGCAGTTGCACGGCGCGGGTTGAGGAAGACCCGGCAGCCGCAATGCGTACTCTGGTGTGGCTTACCCACGGGCAATTCACCGTCACACGGCGCACCAGCGATGCGGGCTTGATGCTGGCTGCACCTTCCGAACCTGGAGAGGCTTGTCTTTGGAGTACCACTTCACTTCGAAGGTCGGCTGTTCGTGTTCTCACCCAGGGCGTAAACGGGTCTTGCGAGCAGCTAACTAGCCGCTTGTCTCTCCAGCGAGACGGCGACGCAGGCAACGACATAAAATTTGATAGCTGCCAGCGATTGCTGGATAAGCGCCGGCGGGCAAAAATACCGAAATTTCTGCCTCCCCGCGTCGGTCCTCTCCTGGGCCTCAGTGGGCCTTGTCCCAATTCGCCCCCACCCCCACCTCGGCCAGCAGCGGCACCTTCAACGCAGCCACCTCCGCCATCAGGCGCGGGATGTGGCTCTTGAGCCAGTCCACCTCGCCCTCGGGCAGCTCGAACACCAGTTCGTCGTGCACCTGCATGATCATTTGGATGCCCGGCTTGTGCGCGTCCAGCTCCTTCTGAACCGCCACCATCGCCAGCTTGATCAGATCGGCCGCCGTACCTTGCATAGGGGCGTTGATGGCAGCGCGCTCGGCGCCTGCGCGGCGGGGGCCGTTGGGGGAGTTGATCTCGGGCAGGTACAGGCGACGGCCAAACACGGTTTCGACATAGCCCATGGACTTGGCGGCGGCCTTGGTGTCGTCCATGTACTGCTTCACGCCGGGATAGCGCTGGAAGTATTTGTCGATATATGCCGCTGCGGCCTTGGTTTCTATCCCTAAGTTCTTGGCCAGGCCGAAGCTGCTCATGCCGTAGATCAGGCCAAAGTTGATGACCTTGGCGTAGCGGCGTTGCTCGCTGGTGACCTGATCGACCTCCACCCCAAACACTTCGGCGGCGGTGGCGCGGTGCACGTCCAGGCCCGCGTGGAAGGCGTGCAGCAGCGAGTGGTCGCCGCTGAGGTGCGCCATGATGCGCAGCTCGATCTGCGAGTAGTCGGCGCTGGCGATCACGCGGCCCGCGGGAGCGACGAAGGCCTCGCGCACGCGGCGGCCTTCGGGGGTGCGGATGGGGATGTTCTGCAGGTTGGGGTCGTTGCTCGACAGGCGGCCCGTCACCGCCACGGCCTGCGCGTAGTGGGTGTGCACGCGGCCCGTGCGCGGCAGCGCCAGCTGGGCCAGCTTGTCGGTGTAGGTGCCTTTGAGCTTGCTCAAGGAGCGGTGCTCCAGCAGCTTGGCGGGCAGGGGGTAGTCCTCGGCCAGTTTTTCCAGCACCTCTTCGTCGGTGCTGCGCGCGCCGGTGGCGGTCTTTTTGACCACGGGCATGCCCAGCTTGTCGAAGAAGATTTCGCCCAGCTGCTTGGGGCTGCTCAGGTTGAAGGGCTGGCCTGCGATCTCGTACGCCTCGGTTTCGAGCTGCAGGATGCGCTGGCCCAGCTCGTGGCTCTGCGTGGCCAGGGTGGGCGCATCGATCAGCACGCCGTTGCGCTCGATGCGGTACAGCGCCTCGCTGCTCTGCATCTCCAGCTCGTAGATGAAGCGCAGCTTGTCGTCCGCCTGCAGCAGCGGCCACAGCGCGTTGTGCACGTCCAGGGTCTGGTCCGAGTCTTCACACGAGTAGGCGGCAGCCTTGTCCACGGGCACCTGGGCAAACGGGATCTGGTGCGCGCCCTTGCCGCACAGGTCTTCATACGTGATGCCCTTGCGGCCGGTGTGGCGCTCGGCCAGGCTGGTCAGGTTGTGGGGCTTGTGCACTTCGAGCACGTAGCTTTGCAGCATGGTGTCGTGTGCGTAGCCCTGCACCTCGATGCCGTGGTTGGCGAACACATGGCGGTCGTACTTGATGTGCTGGCCCAGCTTGTGGTGCCTGGCGTTCTCCAGCCAGGGCTTGAGGCGGGCCAGCACCTCGTCCATCGGCAGCTGCGCGGGTGCGTCGGGGCCTTCATGCCGCAGCGGTATGTAGGCGGCCTCGCCGGGCTGCACACTGAAGGAAATGCCCACGATCTGCGCACGCATCTCGTCGAGCGAATCGGTTTCAGTGTCGATCGCCGCCAGCGGGGCCTGGTGCAGGCGTTCCAGCCACTGGTCAAAGTCGGCCCAGTTGAGGATGGTGTCGTACACCACGGTGCGGTGCTGGGCTTCTTCGGCCACGGTGCTGGCCGAGTGGTCGGCAAACAAATCACCACTTTGACCGGGCATGGCAACGGTGGGAGCTGTGGTGGCGGGGGCCGCTGCGCCCTTGATCGCGCTGGCCAGGCCCTTGAAGCCATACTTTTCGTAAAACGGCAGCAAGCCGGTGTTGTCTGGCGCGTCCAGCGTGATGTCGTCAAACGCAGGCAGACCGGGGATGTAGTCGGCCAGCGCGCAATCGGTCTTCATGGTGACAAGCTGACGGCTCAATACCAGCTGACCGCTGGCAATCGCCTCGCGCAGATTGTTGCCCGCCACGCCCTTGATGGCGTCGGCGTTGGCAATCAAGCTGTCGAGCGAGCCATATTCTTCAAGCCACTTGGCGGCGGTCTTGGGCCCTACCTTGGCAACGCCGGGCACGTTGTCCACGGTGTCGCCCACCAGCGCCTGGTAGTCCACCATCAGCGCAGGCGGCACGCCAAACTCTGCCGTCACACCCGCCACATCGCGGCGCTTGCCGCTCATGGTGTCGATGATGGTGATGTGCTCGTTGACCAGTTGGCTCAAATCTTTGTCGCCGCTCGACACGATGACCTCAATGCCCTGTGCGGCCGCCACGTTGGCCAAGGTGGCGATCACGTCGTCGGCCTCCACGCCAGGCACGGCCACCACCTTCCAGCCCAGCAGGTCCACCACCTCGTGGATGGGCTCGATCTGGCTGCGCAGGTCGTCTGGCATGGGCGAGCGCGTGGCCTTGTATTCGGTGTAAAGGGCATCGCGGAAGGTGGGGCCCGAGGCGTCGAACACGCACACGGCATAGTCGGCCGTCACCTCCTTGCGCAGGGCCTGCATCATGTTGATCATGCCCCGGATGGCGCCCGTGGCGGCACTGGTCGGGTCGCCCGGCACGGCCCGCAGGTCGGGCATGGCGTGGAAGGCGCGGTAGAGGTAGCTGGAACCGTCCACCAGCACCAGGGTCTTTTTGTTGCTCATGCGGCAATTGTGCACGGCCGAGCCCCACCCAGCCCGCGCCCTACAATCGCCCCATGCGCGCTCTTCACCTCCTTTTGCTGCTGGGCATTGCCTCCGGCACCGCCCTGGCCCAGAGTTCAAGCCAAAATGCCCCCCAGGGCACGGCAGACACGCGCGAGGCGCTCTCAAACCAGGAGCAACCTGCAGGCCGTTCCAACCAGCGCACCGAGCGCATCCATGTCGAAGACGCGGGCAACCGCGTGGATGAGCTGCGCGTGGGCGGCCAGACCCAGATCATTTCCGTGCAGCCCAAGACCGGCAACCTGCCCGGCTATGAAGTGCAGTCGCCCGACGGCGCCCGCAGCCGCGCGGGCAGCAACAGCGGCGCGGAGACCACCACCGCCCCGCGCGTCTGGAACGTGCTGAAGTTCTGAGGCCCCTGCGGCGCCGGGCAGCGCCACCGCGCTGCCCCCATGAAGCCGCTGCACGCCCTGCCCTTTTGCTGTCAGTTTTTCATTTCTTTGTAACCCCCCTGAGCGATGGCCGTCTTTACCGAAGTCTCCAACACCGAGGCGCGCGAGCTGCTGCGCCGTTTGCAACTGGGTGAGCTGGTGGAGCTGCGCGGCATCGAGGGTGGCATCGAGAACACCAACTACTTTCTCACCAGCGACCAGGGCGAGTTCGTGCTGACGCTGTTCGAGCGCCTCACCGCCGCGCAGCTGCCGTTCTACCTGTACCTGATGAAGCACCTGGCGCACGGTGGCGTGCCCGTGCCCGATCCGCGCGCCGACCAGGACGGCGACATCCTGCACACCGTGTGTGGCAAGCCCGCCGCCGTGGTGAACAAGCTGCGCGGCAAGAGCCAGCTGGCGCCGCAGGCCGCGCATTGCGCCGCCGTGGGTACGATGCTGGCCCGCATGCACCTGGCGGGCCGCGACTTCGACCGCCACCAGCCCAACCTGCGCGGCCTGCCCTGGTGGAACGAAACGGTGCCGGTGGTGTTGCCGCACGTCGGCGCAACCCAGGCCGCCCTGCTGCGCTCCGAACTGGCCTACCAGAACCATGTGGCCGCCGGCGCCGCCTACGCGGCCCTGCCGCGCGGCCCCGTGCACGCCGACCTGTTCCGCGACAACGTGATGTTCGAGGGCGAAGAGCTCACCGGCTTCTTCGACTTCTACTTCGCGGGCGTGGACACCTGGCTGTTCGACCTGGCCGTGTGCCTGAACGACTGGTGCATCGACCTCGCCACGGGCCAGCACGATGCCGGGCGCGCCACCCGCATGCTCGACGCCTACCAGGCCGTGCGCCCGCTCACGGCGGCCGAGCGCGAACTGCTGCCCGCCATGCTGCGCGCGGGCGCCCTGCGGTTCTGGATCTCGCGCCTGTGGGACTTCCACCTGCCGCGCGAAGCCTCGATGCTGACGCCCCACGACCCCACGCACTTCGAGCGGGTGCTGCGCGCCCGCATTGCGCAGCCCGTGCACGCCTGAGATGAAGCACCTGGAGCCGCCCGTGGCGCCCGCCCCCGCCACGGGGATGTCGCGCTCGCGGCGGCGCGGCCCGTGCGGCATGTTCCGCGCCGGGGCCGACCCCGCCGCAGGGGCCACGGCGGACGCGGAGCGCCCTGGATCACCGGAGCACGAAGACGCGAAGCGCCTTTGTTGACCGGCCCGGCGGAAAATCCGCGCTCGGGCCCTCGCGGCAGGGGGGATCCCTTGCACCGCCGCCGGAATGGGCCGCTGGGGTAAATTCCAAGCTATGCATTGCACTGCCAGCGGAAGCCTCTCGGCTGCCAGCAGTGCCCGGGCGCAGGCCCCACCCTCTTTTCTCCTCCTAAGCATCCATGAAACTCCACATCGTCCCCGCCCGCACCGGCATGGCCTGGGTCAAGCTCGGCATCCGGACGTTCTGGCGGCAACCCATGGCGCTGGCGGCGCTGTTCTTCATGATCATGGCGTCCATGTCGCTGGCCACGCTGATTCCGCTGGTGGGCCCGGCCATCGCGCTGGTGCTGCTGCCCTCGGCCACGCTGGCCATGATGGTGGCCTCGGCGGAAGCCACGCAGGGGCGGTTTCCCACCCCCGCCGTGCTGCTGGTGGCGTTTCGCACCGGCCAGCAGCGGCTGCGCGACATGCTGGTGCTCGGCGCCCTCTATGCGGCGGGGTTCCTGGCGGTGATGGGCCTGTCGGCGCTGCTGGACGGCGGCCAGTTCGCGCGGGTGTACCTGGGCGGCGCCGCCCTGACCAAGGAAGTGGCGGAAGACCCCGCCTTCCAGGGCGCCATGTGGCTGTCCATGATGCTGTACCTGCCGCTGTCGCTGCTGTTCTGGCATGCCCCGGGGCTCGTGCACTGGCACGGCGTGCCGCCGGTCAAGGCGCTGTTCTTCAGCATCGTGGCCTGCGTGCGCAACTTTGGCGCGTTCCTGGTCTACGGGCTGGGCTGGCTGGGCGTGTTCCTGCTGGGGGGCGTGGTGGTCACGCTGGCGTCCGCGCTGCTGGCCGCGGCGGGGCTGGCCGGATCGACCGCGGGCGGCATCATGGTGGGGGCCGCGATGGTGATGGCGGCCATGTTCTTCACATCGGTGGTTTTCACCTTCCGCGACTGCTTCGAGCCCCCGTCCCATCCCGCCTCCGAGGCACCACCCCATGACGACGCACCGCCCCCACCCGCACCAGCTCCTGGGCCGCACTGAGGACGAGCTGGCCTGGTACCAGCGGCGCGGCCTGCTGCAGGCCGCAGCGCTGTGGATGGCCACGGGCGGCTGGGTGGCCGCGCACGCCCAGTCGCGCAGCAACATCGTGGAGCTGCGCGGCCAGGTGCTGCGCAACGGCGAGGCGCTGACCCCGCAGCACAGCATCGCCGCGGGAGACCGCCTTGAAACCGGGCCCGGCGCCACCGTGGTCTTTGCGGTGGGCGACGGCGCCTTCCTGGTGCGCCAGAACTCGCGCGTGGCGCTGGAGGGCGAGACGCCCACCGCCGTCAGGGTACTGCGCCTGGTCAGCGGCGCCGTGGCCAGCGTGTGGGGCCGGGGCGCGGAGCGCCAGGTGATCCTGCCCACCGCCACCGCCGGCATCCGGGGCACGGGGGTGTACGCCGAGGTCTTCGCCGATCAGGACAACCGGGGCTACTTCTGCAATTGCTACGGCACGGTGGACCTGGCGGCGGGCACCGAAAGCCTGGTCAGCGAGGCGTCATACCACCAGTCGTTCTGGGTCGAGAGCGCGCCGCGCAATGGCCGCCTGCTCACCCCGGCCGGCGCCATCAACCACACCGATGAGGAACTGGAGTTCCTGGCCAGCCTCATCCACCAGCGCACGGCCTGGCAGATCGCCGGGCGCAAGGGCACCAAGGACGGCAGCGGGCAGATGGGTTACACCGCGACGCCCGGTGCGAGCGGCACACCCGCCGCCACGCCGGCACGCCCCTCGCCCCCCGCCCCGCCGCCACCGCCGCCGGGTTCGGACTACTGAGCCCCTGCCCCCAAAACAAAAAAGGCCGGCCCCCTGGGCCGGCCTGCAAGCAACCAATCCATCAAGGAAGGTGAGAGGCCCATTCCCTCTCACCCCGCCCCGTCAGGTGCCCACGTTGCCGCCGTCGTTCTTCGTGATCACGATGGTGGCCGAGCGAGGGCGCTTGCCCGCGCCGTAGCCGGCGTTGGCGGGCCACTGGCTCTGGAACTTGGCGGGGTCGCCCAGGTTGGCCATGCCGGTGGACTCGCCCGGGTGCTGGATGTTCACGAAGATCGTCTTGCCGTCGGGCGTTTCGGCCAGGCCCGTGATCTCGCAGCCCTTGGGGCCGACCAGGAAGCGCTTGAGCGTGTCGGCCGTGGCGGCCTTGCCCACGGGCGAGACGATGTCGAACTTGCTGCCATCCGCCTTGGTGTAGGTCAGCGTCTTCTTGCCGCCGTCGCCCACCTGGCCGGGCACCGCCGCCAGCATCATGCAGTTGCTCGCATCGGTGTAGGCGCCGTCATCGGTCTGGATCCAGCAGATGCCCGTGGCCTTGCTGAAGGCCAGGCCGTCGGGGCTGGAGAAGTCCTGGTCGTCCGTCAGGGCCGAGATGTTGATCAGCGTCTTGTCGGCACTGGCTTCCGCGCCGAACAGGTACACGTCCCAGGTGAAGGCCGACACGGACGCACCTTCCTTCAGGCGCACCATGTGGCCGTTGGGGTTGCCTTCCTGCTTGGTCGTGCCCTTCATGTCGGTGTAGGCGCGGGGGTTGGCCGCGTCGGGCAGGTACTGGCCGCTGCCAGGGTTGGCGCTGCGGGCGCTGTTGTTGGTCAGTGTGAAGTACACCTCGCCGTTGGCGGGGTTCACGGCGTTCCACTCGGGGCGGTCCATCTTCGTGGCACCCACGGCGTCGGCGGCCAGGCGGGTGTTGATGACGATGTCGGCCGCGTCGGCGAACTTGTAGGTGGCATAGCCGCTGATGGCGGTGTTGGTGAGCGACAGCTCCACCCAGCCGCCGGTGCCGTCGGCGTTGAACTTGGCGGCGTACAGCTTGCCGCTGTCCAGGTACTTGTCGCCGATGGCCAGGCGGTCGCTGGCGTTGGCGTCGGCCGGGTTCCACGTGGCGGTGGACACGAACTTGTAGATGTACTCGCCGCGCGAGTCGTCGCCCATGTAGATGGACAGCGGCTGGCCGGCCACCACCTTGCCGAAGGCCGCGCTCTCGTGCGCGAAGCGGCCCAGGCCGGTGCGCTTCTTGGCCATGCGGGTCTTGTCGTAGGCGTCGATCTCGACGATGTAGCCCATGCCGTTCATCTCGTTGCGGTAGTCGTCCGTGCCGTCCACCGACGTGCCGGTCTTGCTGTTGTTCCAGCGCTGGTACTTGTCGTCGGTGCCGCCGCTTTCCCAGCCGTGGCGCGATGCGGCGCCCTGGTTGCGGCCATAGCGCTTGAGGGCCGTCACGCTCTTGTCGTTGCCGCGCGCGGCATCGTCGGCGGCGCCACGCGTGAAGTAGCCGAACCAGTTTTCCTCACCGGTCAGGAAGGTGCCCCAGGGCGTCTTGCCCGTGCCGCAATTGTTCAGCGTGCCGCGCGTGGTGGTGCCGGTGGGCGAGAACTTGGTGAACAGCTGCGCGCTGCCGCGGGCCGGGCCCGAGATCTCGATGGGGCTGAGCGACGTGAGGCGGAAGTTCAACGCGGAGTTCTGCGCGTAGGCCCACTTGCCGCCGGACTTGGCCACTTCGATCACGGCGATGCCGTGGATGGCCGTTTCCTTGTCGATTTCCGCCGCGGGGCGGGGCAAGGTGGTGGTGCCGCCATTGGCGTGCAGGAAGTACGAGGACAGCTTCTCGTCGGTGGTGGCTTCGTGGTTGATGGCCAGCAGGCCGCGCTCGGTGGCGTTGTCGCTGCGCTTGCCGTCGGCGCCCAGGCCGAACCATTCCATGCCGTCATGGTGGTCGCCGGCGCGCTTGTCGAAGTCGCCGTCGGTGCCGTCGTTCTTGTACGCGGACACGCCCGCCGCAATGGGGTCGCCCAGCGCGAAGATCACGCTGGCGGTGTAGCCCGCGGGCACGGCCACCACGTCGGCCAGGCTCTTGGACACGGCGCCGAAGCCCAGCAGCTTGGGGCCGGCGGGGGGAGGCGTCACCACGGGGTCGTCGCTGCCGCCACAGGCACTCACGCCGAACCCGGCCAGCACGGTGGTGCCGACGGAGCCCACGCCGCCGCGCAGCAGGCCACGGCGCGACAGGCGGGCGCCCAGCACCGCGTCGAACGTGGGGTTGGCGGAGGTGTTGGCGTTTTCGTTGTTGAAGTCGATGGCCTGCTCGGGCGTATCCACGCGGTGGGTCATGGGGGTTCCTCGGGTTGTTGGTTACAAAACCCCTGGAGCGTAGAAACCGCGGGTGACATCCCCGTGAAGGTTTTGCGTCGGTTTGATGACAGGCGTTCCCGGCCAGGACCCAGGGAATTCGGCAAATACGAATCACTACCATTTGTATAATCCCTTCTCACCCCCGCCCACCCAGCCAGTCGTCTGTGCCCACGCTCGCGCGCAGGCCCCTTCCAGCCAGTGCGGCCCCGCCATCCACACCCATCCTTCGCGGTGCCACCACCGGCCCATGGCCCCGTGCGGCAGCCCGCGTGATTCCCTGGAGACCACTGCATGACATTCCCCTCCCTGAAGACGTCCCTGCTGGGGGCTGCGTTTTTCGCGGGTAGCTTCGCCTGCGCCTACAGCACCGGCGCTGCCGCCCAGACGGCACCGGCGGCGGCCCCGCAGGCCCAGGCGAAACAGGCAGTGACGGCCCAGGCCGTGGCGGCGCACTACGCGCAGCTGGTGCATGCCAACTACAGCGACACCCTGGCCAGCGCGCAGGCATTGCGCGAGGCCATGCAGGCCTTCACCGCCAAGCCCTCGGCCGAGACCCTGGCCGAAGCCCGCAAGAAGTGGCTGGCCGCGCGCGAGTTCTACGGCCAGACCGAGGCCTTCCGCTTCTACGGCGGCCCCATCGACAACGACAACGGCCCTGAAGGCCGCATCAACGCCTGGCCCATGGACGAATCGTTCGTCGACAGCGTGCAGGGCAAGCCCAACGCGGGCCTGGTGAACAACCGCAAGTTCGTCATCAACAAGAAGAATCTCTCCGCTCAAAACGAGCGCGGCGGCGAAGAAAACATCGCCACAGGCTGGCACGCCATCGAGTTCTTCCTGTGGGGCCAGGATCTGTCCGAGACCGGCCCGGGCGATCGCAATTTCGAAGACTTCGTGGACGGCAAGGCCAAGAACGCCGACCGCCGCCGCCAGTACCTGAACGTGGTGACCGACCTGCTCATCGACGACCTCACGTCGCTCGTGAAAGCCTGGGCGCCCGATGCAAAGAACAACTACCGAACCCGCTTCGCGCGCGGCGGCCAGGAATCCGTGCGCAAGATGCTCGTGGGCCTGGGTTCGCTCTCGCGCGGCGAGCTGGCCGGCGAACGCCTGGAAGTGGCCCTGAACAGCCAGGACCAGGAAGACGAGCACTCGTGCTTCTCGGACAACACCCACCGCGACGCGGTGACCAACGCCCAGGGCATCCAGAACGTGTGGCTGGGCGAGTACAAGCGTGCCGACGGCAGCGTGGTCAAGGGCGCATCGCTGCGCGAGCTGGTGGCCGCCAAGGACGCGGCGCTGGCCGACAAGACCACCAAGCAGATCGCCGCTTCGGTGGCTGCCGCCGAAGGCATCCAGGCGCCGTTCGACCGCGAGATCATCGGCGGCAAGGACGCCCCGGGCCGCCAGCGCATCCAGAAGACCATCGACAGCCTCACGCAGCAAAGCAAGGACCTCGTCGCCGCGGCCAACGCGATCGGCATCACCAAGCTGACCCTGGTCCAGCCCTGAGCATGAAGCCTGCGCAAGCCATTGCCCGCCGGCGCACCGTGCGCCTGGCGGCAGCCAGCACCGCCATCGTCGCACTCGCCAGCTTCGGCGGCTTGGGCCTGCAGTCGCTGACGGCGGCGCCCCGGCCCGACCCGCTGGGCGAAAAAACCGGCGGCGAGACCACGGTGTTCGCCACCGGGCGCAATGCCTTCTCGTTCCCGGCCGCCAACCTGACCGATGAAGAGCGCACGCGCTTCGTCATCGGCAACTCGTTCTTCCGGCGCAACTGGGTGGAAGCGCCCGCGTCCACCAAGGCGCGCGACGGGCTGGGCCCGCACTTCATCGCGCGCTCGTGCGGCGGCTGCCACGTGCAGGACGGCCGGGGCGAACCGCCAGCGATCTTCAACCGCCTGGGCGAAACGAAGGACCCCACGGTGGCCCTGCTGATCCGCCTGTCCATCCCCGGCACCGACGTGCACGGCGGGCCGGTGCACGACCCGGTGTACGGCGACCAGTTCAACAACGCGGCCATCCAGGGCGTCAAGCCCGAAGGCCGCGTGACCCTGCGCTACGACACCATCAAGGGCCGATTCGCCGACGGCACGCCCTACACGCTGCAAAAGCCCATCTACGGCTTTGCCGACCTGGGCTACGGCCCCCTGCACAAGGACGTGATGACCAGCCCGCGCATCGCGCCGCAGATCATCGGCGTGGGCCTGCTCGAAGCCATCGCCGAGGCCGACATCCTGGCCAACGCCGCCGATCAGGCCGCCGCCCCCGGCCCCATCAAGGGCGTGCCCAACAAGGTGTGGGACGGCCCCGCCGGCCGCACGATGGTCGGGCGCTTCGGCTGGAAGGCCAACGTGGCCACCATCGCGCACCAGACGGGCGGCGCCTTCCTGGGCGACATGGGCATCACCTCGCGCCACTTCGCGCAAGAGGCCTGCACACCCGCGCAGAAGGACTGCCTGGACGCACCCAGCGGCAAGAGCGGTGGCGACCAAGGCCAGCCCGGCGTGGAGATCGACGACAAGACCCTGGCCGACGTGATCTTCTACCAGGCCACGCTGGCCCCGCCCGCGCGCCGCAACATCAACGATGCGCAGGTGCTGCGCGGCCAGGCATTGTTCTCGCAGGCCCAGTGCGCCACCTGCCACCGCCCGAGCTACGTCACCAAGGAGGGGCCCTTCCCCCAGCTGACGAGCAAGGCACTGAACGGCCAGCGCATTGCGCCCTACACCGACCTGCTGCTGCACGACATGGGCGAGCGCCTGGCCGACGGCCGGCCCGACTTTGGCGCCAACGGCCGCCAGTGGAAGACCCCGGCGCTGTGGGGCACGGGCCTGATCAAGGACGTGAACGGCCACACCCGCCTGCTGCACGACGGCCGTGCGCGCGGCGTGCTCGAAGCCGTGCTGTGGCACGGCGGCGAGGCCGAGGAGGCCAAGAACCAGGTGCTCAGGATGAAGAAAGCCGACCGTGACGCGCTCGTGAAATTCGTGGAGTCGCTATGAGAATTTACCCCCACGCTCCCCACTCCGTGTGGTCGCTGCCTCCCGAGGGGGCCGCGTTTTCATCTTGGGGCGGCCCGGCAATGAAAACATCCCTCCTTGCAGCCGCCCTGCTGCTGGCCACCCTGCCCCCTCTCACAGCGCAGGCACAGTCTGCGGCGCCCACTGCACCCCCCATCCCAGCCTGGCAGCGCAACGCCGTGCCGTTCTACGACACGGTGCACGCCCTGCAAGGCATCTACGGCCACTGGGCCCTGCCACGCGCACAGGACTTCGACCGCGATGCCCGCGCCCTGGTGCCCGCCGTGGCGGCGCTGTGCCAGGCGTCGGCGGCAGACGGCAAGGCCGCGCTCGACTCCGCACGCGCCGCCTGGCAGGCCACGGCCCGCGCGTGGGAGCAGCTCGCCGCCGTGTCCGTGGGCCCCGTCATCGCACGCCGCAGCCAGCGCGCCATCGACTTCACGCCCACGCGCCCCGCGCTGATCGACAAAGCCATCGCTGCCCAGCCTCAGGGCGCCAAGGCCTTCGAGCGCATCGGCACGCCCGCCAAGGGCCTGCCCGCGCTGGAATGGCTGCTGTGGACGCGCCCGGCCCAGCCCGGCAGCCCCGCCTGCGGCTACGCGCACGAAGTGGCCCAGGATGTGGCGCGGGAATCCGCCGCACTGGCCAAGGCCTATGCCGATGCGGCGGCCACCGACTGGGGCGCCGAGGACGAGCAGGAGGCGTCCACCCAGGCCATCGGCGAATTCGTGAACCAGTGGGTGGGTGGCATCGAACGCCTGCGCTGGGCACAGATGGACAAGCCGCTGCGCGCCGCCGGATCGGGATCCGGCGCCCGCACGCCCGACTACCCCCGCACCGCCAGCGGCACCACGCTGGCGGCCTGGGCGGCCACCTGGGGAGGCCTGCGCAGCCTGACCACCCTGCCCGCCAGCGCCGACATCCCCGCCGCTGGCGAGGCCCTGGTGCCGCTCGAGATGTACCTGCGCGGCAAGGGCCTGAACCCGCTGGCCGACAAGCTGCGCCAGGCCACCAGCAAGGTCGATGCGTCGATGGCCCAGGTGCAGAAGTCCGGCCTGCAGAACAAGGCGGCCATCCAGCAGACCGCCAGGGACCTGGCGGCGCTGAAGTTCCTGGCCGAGTCCGAAGTGGCGCCCGCGCTGCAGGTGAGCATTGGATTCTCGGATGCAGACGGCGACTGATCTTCTGCACCGCCGGCACGCGCTGGCCCTGCTCGGGGGCCTCGGTGCCTGCGTGATTGCGCCAGGTGCCGTCTTCGCCAAACCCGGTGACCGCGTGCACCTGGCTGCCGCGTGGGAGCGCCAGGGCCGTTTCTACATCGGCCTGCTGTCCACATCCGAAGGAGCCGGGCAGGCACTGCAGGTCCACGCATCGCTGGACGTGCCCACGCGCGCCCACGGCCTGTGCGTGCTGCCTGACGGCTCCGTGCTGGCCACCGCCCGCCGGCCCGGCGACTGGCTGGTGCGCTGGCAGCCGGACAAAGACAGCGAGCCCCAGTGGCTGTGGCAAGACGGCGAGCGCTCCTTCAACGGCCACGTGCTCGCCAGCGCCGATGGCCAGCGGCTGTACACCACCGAGACCGACGCCGAGACCGGCGCGAGCTTGATCGTGGCGCGCGACGCCCACACGCTCGCGAAAACCGCCGAATGGCCTACCCACGGCATCGACGCGCATGAATTGCTCTGGGACACGCAGGGCGGCAAGAGCAAGGGCCAAGGCAGCGCCGCCCCCACGCTGATCGTCGCCAACGGCGGCGTGCCCACCGCGCCAGAAACAGGCCGCGTCAAGCGCGACCTGGGCACCATGGACTCATCGCTCGTGCGGCTCGACGCCCGCACGGGCCGGCTGCTGGGCCAATGGCGCCTGCAGGACCCCCGCCTGAGCCTGCGCCACCTGGCATGGAGCCCCGATGGAACCACGCTGGGCATCGCGCTGCAGGCCGAGCACGACGACGCAGCCGCCAAGGACGCCGCCCCGGTGCTGGCCCTGTTCGACGGCACGGCGCTGCGCGTGGTGGCTGCACCCCAGGCCATCGCCCAGGGCATCCACGGCTACGGCGGCAGCATGGCCGCCACGCCCGCCGGCTGGGCCGTGAGCTGCCCCCGCGCCCACGGCATTGCCACGTTTTCATTGCAGGGCGAGTGGCAGGGCCTGGTGCCCCTGCCCGAGGCCTGCCCCCTGGCGGTGCAAGGCGGCGTGCTGTGGGCAGGCGGCCTGGGCGCCAGCCTGCAGAGCGCGCAGGCCGCCGCGCCCCTGCGCCACCCGCATGGCCGGGGCTTGCAGGATGTGCGGCTGGACAACCACTGGGTGCTGGCGCAGAAAATTGGAATGAAAAGTGCCCCCAGCGCTTGATGGACAAGCGCAACCAGCTATATAAAACATAGCAACCAACCCGCAGGCCTGCTACTGCTGCTGGCGCGCGTAGCGGCCGGGCGCCAGCCCGACATGGCGGCTGAACGCCGTGCTGAACGTGCTGGCCGAGCTGTAGCCCACGCGTTCCGCGACCTCATGAAGCCCCACGCCGCCACCGCTGCGCAGCAGGTTCTTGGCCAGCGCCATGCGCCAGGCGAGCAGGTATTCCATGGGCGGCACCCCCACGGCGCGCAGGAAGCGCTCGAAAAAAGTGGACCGTGACAACGCCGCCTCCCGGGCCAGCGCGTCCACCGTCCATGACCGCTCCGGGGCGCTGTGCATCAGGCGCAGGCCCACCGCCACGCGGGCGTCCGCCAGCCCACGCAGCAGCCCGGGGGGCGCACCATCGCGGTTGCTCGATCGCAGGGCCTCGATCAGCAGCACCTCCACCAGGCGGTCCAGCACCAGTTCACGGCCCGGCAGCGCGGCCAGGCACTCTTGCCGCACCAGTTGCACCAGGGTCGGCAGCCGCTCCACGCCGCGCACGTGCAGCATGTCCGGCAGCAGCGACACCAGCAACGCGGCGTCGGGGGAGTCGAACTCGAAGTAGCCGCCCAGCATGCGCATGTCCGGCGGGCTATCGGGCGTGCCATGGCGCAGCCCATGCTCGCCGTCTGGCGCGGGCATGCGGTGGGGGTCCATGAACACCGGCGCCGCCGGTTGCTCCATGCCCGACAAGGTGAACCCCGGTGTCGCGGGCAGAAGCACGAAGTCGCCCGCTTCCAGCGCCACGGGCTCTTGCCCCGCAAGGGCGAGCACGCACTGTCCCTCCAGCATGGTGCAAAAGCTCGGGCTGCCGAACTCGCCATAGCGCACGGCCCAGGGCCCCGCGCCGCTGATCAGCTTGGAGAACACGGCGCGCGGCCGCAGCAGAGCGATGACCTGCGCGAGGGGATCGACCACGGTCGGACTCCTGCAAAAGAAAATCAGACTTCAGATTGTAGTTAATCCGACTCCGGCCCGATATCGTTGCACCACTTTCCATCGCAACCCATCCACGGAGTTTCACCATGAAGACCATCCTGATCACCGGCTGCTCGTCCGGCTACGGCCTTGCCACCGCCCGCCACTTCCACGCCCAGGGCTGGAACGTGATCGCCAGCATGCGCACCCCGCGCACCGACCTGCTGCAGCCATCGGACCGCCTGCGCATCCTGCCGCTGGACGTGACCCGGTCCGACAGCATCGCCCAGGCGCTGCAGGCCGCAGGCCCCATCGACGTGCTGGTGAACAACGCGGGCCTGGGCCTGTTCGGCGCCTTCGAGGCCACGCCCATGGCCACGGTGCGCGACATCTTCGACACCAACACCTTCGGCACCATGGCGGTGACCCAGGCCGTGCTGCCGCAGATGCGCGGCCGGCGCGCGGGCCTGGTGGTCAACGTCACGTCCAGCGCCACCCTGGCACCCATGCCGCTCGTGGCAGCCTACACCGCCAGCAAGACCGCCATCGAGGGGTTCACCGCCTCGCTGGCCTTCGAGCTGGAGGCCTTTGGCGTCCGCGTGAAACTCGTGGAGCCCGGCTATGCGCCCACCACGCAGTTCACCGCCAATGGCGCCGAGCGCATGCAGGGGCTGATCCCTCCCGCCTATGCGCCCTGCGCCCAGTCCGTCTTCGCCGCCCTGGGCCAGCCCGCGGCCGTGACGACCGAGCAGGATGTGGCCGAGGCCGTGTGGGCGGCGGTGAACGATGCGTCAGCGCGGCTGCGCTATGCGGCGGGCGCGGATGCGGTGGCGCTGGCGGGCGCCCATGGCGCAGGCACCTTGGCGCATTGATGCGCTCTGTGGACTCGCAAGCGCGAACCCTCCGGGACGCGCAAGGTCACCGCCCGGTGAACATGAAATACGCCAGCACGCACACCGCCAGCGCCACGATGAGCCTGGCAATCCAGGGGGTGACCAGCCACGCGCCCAGGGCCAAGGCCACACGGCCCCACACATGCGGCGACTGCAGCGCGTTTTGGGGTTCCGCGGGCGAAGCGCCCTGGGCCTGCAGGGGGTAGCCGCAGGACGGGCAGGCGGGCGCCTTCGACGAGACTTCACGCCCGCATTCCGGGCAACGCACAAGGGCCATGGTCTACCTGCCTTCCCGGAGCGGCACGCCGATGAGGATCTGAACGCGCCGGTTGAGCTGCCGGCCCTGCGGGTCGTCCCGGCCGTCCGGCGTGGTGTTGGGCGCCACGGGCTGGCGCTTGCCCTGGCCCTGCACAGCGGCCTGCCGGCCTGTCTGGCGGTGCAGTGCACGCGCCACGGCCTCGGCGCGGCGCAGCGACAGGCTGTCGTTGTAGGCGTCGGTGCCTTTGCCATCGGTGTGGCCCACCACCGTGAGCGGCGCCGCCGCATAGCTCTTGATGAGTTCCGCCGCCTTGTCCAGCGAGGACGCCGCGTCCGCGCGCAGGTCGGATTTGTCGAAATCGAACAGCACGTCCGCCGGCAGGTCGATGGAGATGGCCTGCTCGGGCGTGGGCCGGGCCTTGAGCTCCGCCAGCAGGGCGCGCGTCTGCTCCAGCCGCTCCCTGGGCACCTCGGCCTCGCGCAGAATCGTTTGCGGCCCTGCGCTGCGCTGCAGCGTGGTGTCCTGCCGCCGTCCCACCAGCCCGCCCGCGGGCTCCTGCGCGCGCAGCGTGGTCGATGGCGCGCCCGATGCGGGCACCAGCCGCGTGGGCACGGCGCCCAGCGCCCGGCCGCTGCGCACGACCTCCAGCGCATGTGCCGGCCCGCAAGCCGCCAGCGCTACCAGCAGGGCGCAGGCCGGCGCGACGGCGTGCGCCCCGGCGGCCGCCAAGCCCGGATGCCGCATCAGCCGCCCTGCAGCGGCAGGTCGACGACCAGCCCCGGCGCCACGATGTTGTCGCCCTGGTTGCCATCGTTGAACACGAGCTTGAGCTTGCGCGCCGAGGGCGCCACGGCGCCCATGAACACGAGCTGGCCGTCCAGCGTCTCGCCCTCGCGGATGGTGATGTCACGGTTGTTGTCGGGCCGCTTGATGTGCAGGCGGGCACCGCTCTCATCCTGCAGGTAGGTGTCGGCCAGGGCCAGCATGGTGGTGTCGGTGATGCGGTTGGCGAACGAGATGCTCACGTCGAGCACCGTCGCGTCCGCGCCGATCTCGACCGCCTTGACGCGCACCGTGACGCCCGCGGCGGCCACGCCCTGGATGGACATGGGGACCTTCTTGGGCGTGGCGGCGGCTGGCACGGCCGCCGGTGCCGGTGCTGGCGCTGCCTGGGTTGCAGGTGCAGTGGGTGCGGGGCCCGCGGCGGGCACGGGCGCGGTCGCTGCAGCCACCTGCGGCTCCGGCGCGCGCTCCTTGCACGCTGCCAGCACAACGGCGGCAGCGGCCACGGCCAGGGCCGCCCCCCTGCGCGATGGAGTCCACACGGGAGTCGTTGAATTCATGGTGTCTGGTGCTCCTGGTTCATCAATCACTGTCCATGGTGGTTGCCGTGGCGCGGTTTGCGAGGAGGGTCTGCGCAACGGCGGGTCGGGCGCCACGCATCAGCGAATGCGGATGCTGTTGGTCTGGCCCGCCGCCCCCCCTGCCTTCGGGGGCTGCGGGCAATCGCCGGTGCGCACGTCATTCGCATTGCGGCCCTGCACGATGACCGTGCGGCCCTCCAGGCGCGCGCCCGATACGTCCACGCTGTTGACGGAGGCCGAGCCATCCGCGGCGCAACGTGTGCCGGACGCGGTATTGCCCGAGACCTCGATGCGGTTGCCCGCGCCCGCGCCGCTGGCAGGTTGCACTGGCGCGGCAGGCCGTGGCACGGGGTTCGCGCGGCCCTGGCGAGGCGGGTCCAGCGGCCCGGCGCGCTCGGGCCCGATGGGCCCCACGGGGCCGACCGGACCCACGGGCCCCACCGGGCCTGCGGCCCGGACCGTGGCACACGCCAGCAGCAACAGCAGCGCGAACAATGATGTGCCGTTCATGGTGGGAAAACCTCGCATCAGGGCGGTGCCTTTCCGGGCGTTCCAGGCAAGCTGCCCCCAGGCACCGCAGCCGGAGCCGGCGCACCCGAGGCCGGGCGGGGCACGGCCGACATGCCCGGCAGGACCGAACCCGGCCGAACGGCCCCCGCCGCCGCGGGCCGCGGGTCACCGCCTTTGTCGGAGCCCTCCCCCGCGGCCTGCCGCTGGATGCGCGCCTCCAGTTCCGACGCGAAGCGCTCGGCCAGGGCCACTTCTTCCACGGCCATTTCCGCGCCCAGTTCGTTGATCACCGACACCACATTGCGGTGGGTGCCGGTGTCGGGCTGGCTCATGCGCTCCAGCAGGCGTGCATAGCCCAGGGCCCGCACGTTGTCCTTGGGGACGCCCTGGCCCTTGCGGTTCATCTCCGTCAGGCGCTGCATCGCGCGCGGATCGCCGCGCACGGCGGCCAGCAGGTACCAGCGGTAGGCCTGGCCCATGTCGCCCAGGCCGGACCGGGGGTTCTGGTACGCATCGCCCACGAACGAAAGCAGCTGCGGGTTCTGCGTGTTCAGGGCTTCGCGCTTCAGGCGCTCGAGCTCGTTGCGGTAGATCGGCCCCTGGCAGCCCAGCTCGGCCACGCCGCGCTCCAGCGCCTCGTTGCACGCTTCGAGGAAACGCGCACCCGCCGTGGCCCCGGGGGCCGCCGCCTGCTGTGCCGGCGCGGGTGCAGGCGCCGGCGGAGCGGCCGGCGGCAGCTGCGCGAAGGCGGGCGCATGCAGGGCAGCCCCCACCACCCAGGGCGCGCAGCGGTAGAACATGCGGGCGCCACGCATCATGTGCCAGCCTTCGTGCCCGCCGGGGTGCCGCCGGGCGCTGGCGCCGCACCGGCCAACGCGGGTGCCTGCGCCGTGTCCCAGGCCATGGGCACACCAAAGAACAGGGGCTCAAAACCCTGCCAGGTCATCACGTCCACGGCGCCCAGGGAGGGGTACCGCTGCGCATACACCTTCTCCAGCGCCTGCCGGGTCTCGTCGTCGTATTTCTGCGTCACCTGCAGCGGCTCGCCGTACTTGCGCAGCGTCACCTGGATCAGCCCCAGCTTGAGCTCGGGCGTCAGCCCGTTGTAGGCCGCGCGCATGTTCTCCACCACCACGGGGTCCGGCGTGCCGTTGGGAATGCAGCGCCAGTACGGCGTGTTGGTGGCCTTGCCGATCAGCTCCAGCACGCTCAGGTCCACCAGCGTGCGGATGGCCGAATGGCGCCCCTGCAGGTACTTGCCTTCCAGCTTGAAGCCGAAGGCATCGCCGTAAAAGCCCAGGCTGGCGTTGTCCTCGGAGCTGAAGTTGAGCACCTTGACCACGTTGGAGGCCTGCACCTGGGGCACCATCTGCTGCGTGGAGAAACTCACGAGGTTCAGGTCCAGCGCCAGTGCCGAATAAATGGCCGTGCGCTTGATGTCGCCTCCCAGCGTGGTCTTGCCGTTGCCCTTGCCGAACTCGATGCCCGCCGAATTCACGCGCCCCGCGCCCGCGATGGCACGGTCGAACTCCGTGAGCGCCCCCGTGATCAGGAAGTCCGGCATGGTCACGCCAAACTTGGCGCCCAGCTGGGCCTGCGACACCAGGTAGTCCGGGTGGTAGGGCACATAGACCACGCGCGCACCGATGCGGTTGACGGCCGTGCGCACCATCTCGGTGATGTCGCCGGGAATCTCCGCCCCCACGAGCGGGCTGGAGAGGTTGGTGGCATCCAGGATGCTGCGCGTCTGCATGTAGATGACGGGATCGCCTTCCTTGTAGACATCGAGCATGCGCCCGAAGCGGCCGAGCGCCAGCGCGTAGGGGCTCAGGTTGGTGACCGGCAGCAGCTTGTCGGCCTCGCGCTCTTGCAGCAGCGTATTGGCGTCCTTGAGGGCGTTTTCCGTGGATGCACAGCCAGCGAGCGTGGCCACTGCCAGCGCCAGCGCTCCCCATCGCAATGTTCTTTTCGTCATGGTTCTTTGTTGTGGTGGTGGTATCAAAAGCCCCGCTCTCCCGGGGCTGCAAGGCAGAAGGCCCGCGGCCGTCAGCGGCCGGAGTTGAGGACGGTGATGTTTTCCACGCCCTTGCCTTCCACGTACAGCGTCACGTTGCCGTTCACGTTGCCCTGGATCACGGGGCTGGCGATGCGCAGCGTGCCGTCGGGCGCGCGCTGCACATCGGAATACGTGGAACGGATCACGATGTTCTTTTGCCCGTCGGGCAGCTTCAGCGTGCCGTCGGGCTGCACCAGCGCGCTCTGGTCCACCAGCGTGTTCTGCGAGATGGCGCGGTTCACGCGGGCCTTGGCACTCACCGACGGATAGACCCCGTCGTTGAGCCGCACACCGCTTTGCGCCATGTCCTTATAGGCACCCAGCTGTTCTCCGTAGTTCACCAGCTGGGCCTGCGCGCCGGCGCCCATCAGCGCCAGTGCCCCTGCCCCGCACCAAAGGCCCAGGGCGCGCAGCGTGCGCCGATGGGAGTTTTCGTCCAGATTTTTCATTGCGACTCCTTCATCCACTGAAAACCAAAAACGCGCCGCTGCGCACCCGCCAGGCAGCGCCGCCCTACATGCTGAGCAGGTTCACGGCCGGCAGCACCGTGACGGACTGGTTCACCACGCCCGTGGAGGGGATGGCGTACGTGTAGCCGGGATTGGCGGCAAACGGGGTGTTGCCCGCCACGCCGACCACGCCGGTGATGGCCCCGCCCACATTGCGCACGCTGCCAGAGGTCATGCCCGCCGCGGCCGCCGACATGTTTCCGACGATGGTCACCGCGCCGGTGATCACCCCCTGGTTGACCACCGAGTTGGACACGCCGCCCACGGCCGCATGGCCCTGGTTGCCGGCGATCACGACCGTGCCCGCCATCACGCCGTGGTTCACCAGCGAGTTGACCGTGCCGCCCAGCGTGGCGCTGCCCCGGTTGCCCGCGATCAGCACCCGGCCCGAGAGCTGGCCCCGGTTGTCCACGCTGTTGACGGTGCCGCCGCCCGTGGCATTGCCCTGGTTGCCGGTCACCACGACCTGCGCGCCCGCCATGCTGCCGCTGTTGTTCACACCGTTGACAAGGCCGCCGCCGCTGGCCCGGCCCGTGTTGCCCGCGATCAGGATCTGGCTGCCCTTGATGGAGCCTGATCCCGTGACGCTGTTGACCTTGCTGCTGGCACCCTGCGCACTGGCCTGGTTGCCCAGGATGGTGATGCTCGACGCCGTGATGCTCCCCCCGCCGCGCACGCTGTTGGCCAGCCCGCCGCTGGCCGACCCCGCGTTGCCGATGATGGTGATCTGGCTGCCCGAGATGCGGCCATCGCCCACCACGCTGTTGATCGCCCCGCCATCCCGCGCCGAGCCCTGGTTGCCCAGGATGGTGATGCTGCCGCCCTGCAGCGTGCCCGCGATGTCCACGCTGTTGGCCACCCCCTGCTCGCCCGAGCCCTGGTTGGCGGTCACGGTGACCGACGAGCCGGCCACGCGCCCACGGCCCTGCGTGCGCACGCTGTTGGCCAGCCCGTCCCGGCCGGCGGCGCGGGCGCTGCCCTGGTTGGCCACCACCTGCACCGCGCTGCCCTGCAGCGTCCCGTCGGCCTGCACGCTGTTGGCCAGCGCCGTGCTGCCCTGCTCGGCCTGGGTGGACACCGCCGTGTTGGCGGCCACCAGCGCCTGGACCCCGTCCACGCGGCCACCGGAGCCCTGCGAAAAACTGTTGGCCGCCGCCAGGCCCTCGGTGGCGAACACACGCCCCGCCGTGTTGCCCATCAGCTGCAGGCTGGCCGCGCGCATGTCCCCCAGCACCTGGATGGCGTTGGCATTGGCCTGCCCCACGCCCCTGCCAAACGCGGCAAAGCCGCCCACCGTGCCCTCGCGCCCTTCGCTGCGCACGTCGGCCGCCGTGTTGCCCGCGAGCGTCAGCGTGCTGGCCTCCACGCGGCCCTGGGCGTTGACCGACAGCGCATTGGCGTTGATGCGGCCACCGTCCGCGTTCAGCTGCCGGGCCGTATTGCCCACCACCTGCAGGGTGCTGCGGGCCAGCGCCGTGGCGCCCGAGCCATCCATGTACAGCCCGTTGGCCGCCAGCACGCCATTGGACTTGGTGCCCACGCCCAGTGCCTGCGCGCCACTGCCGGCGGCGCGGATGTCCTCGCCCGTGTTGCCCGCGATGACCACCGGGCTGCCCTGCACCCGCGCGCCACGGTAGGCCGCCAGCACATTGACCAGGGCGGTGCCTCCGGGCGCGTGCACGCCGCGCGCGGAGTTCCCGGCGATCAGCCAGGGCGACGATGCATCCACCAGCGCATCGTCGTGCAGCACCAGGGCATTGGCGGCGGCCCGCGCGCGGCTCTCGCGCCCGGCCAGCCCCCCCGCGCCGGAGACCGAATCCGCCGCGGTGCTCATGTCGCTGGCCGTGTTGCCACTCAGCACACCCGCCGCCGACAGGCGCGAGGGCGCGCCCGCGCCGTTTTCCAATGCAATGCTGTTGGCCAGCAGCGCGCCTCCGCGTGCCGTCAGCCGCGATGCGGTGTTGCCCGCCAGCGTCAGCGTCTGCGCATCAAGCTGCGACCCCGTGACCGCCAGCGTGTTCGCCAGCGCGGCCGACTGCTGGCTGGCCGAAAACAGAAGCCCCCCGCCCGCCTGCGCCGCATAGCCGGTGGACCGCACCCCGTCGGCGCTGTTGCCCGCCAGGGTCAGGGCGGTGTCCTGCACGCGGCCCTCGCTCACCATCAGCGTGTTGGCCGCGGCCAACCCGCCCGAGCCCGTGATGGACTGGCCGTGGTTCCCGCTGACGGTGACGGCGGCGCGCTCCAGCGTGGACTGGTGGTCCGCCACCACGGTGTTGGCCAGTGCGCGGCCATTGCGCTCCAGGGCGCCGACGAGGCCACCGCCAATGGTGCCCGAGCCTGCGGCCGTGCGCACCTGGTCGGCCACGTTGCCCGCCATCAGCACGGTGCCAGCCCGCACGGTCGCGTTGTCCAGCCACAGGCTGTTGGCCGCCGCCCCGCCCCCGGTCGCGACCACATCGCGCGCCTGGTTGCCGCTGAGGCGGTGCACGGGCCCCTCGGCCAGTTCGCCCCGGGTCACGGAGATGGTGTTGGCCAGGGCCGAGGCGGACACTCGCACGTCGGCCAGCGCCCCGCCGAGAATGGATCCTTCACCGCCCCAGGCCTGCACGTTGCGTGCGGTATTGCCCGAAACGCCCGCCTGGTAGCCCGCCGAACCGGCGAGCTTGTGGTCGGAAAAGCTGATGCTGTTGGCCAGAGCGCTGCCGCCCGTCGCGATGACCTGGGCCGCTTCATTGCCCGCCAGGACCAGTTGCGCGCCCTTGAGCTCACTCGACGCCAGGGTGACCGCGTTGGCCGCCGCCACCCCCGTCAGATCCACCTGGGCAATGGTGCCGCGCCCCACGCCGGCGCTGCCGCCGCCTGCGCGCACGTCCTGCGCGCGGTTGCCGGTGTGCAGGATGCGGGTGTCCTCCAGGGTGGACCGGGCCGCGGTGAGCGCATTGGCGAGCGCTGATCCGCCGATGGAGGTGACGCCACGGGCCTCGTTGCCGACCAGCGCCACCTCGGAATTGCGCACGTCGGTCGCATCCAGCAGCACGCTGTTGGCCGTGGCGCGGCCGGGCATCTGCAGCGAACCGGTGCCCAGCAGCACCTCGGACTTGGCGCCGAAGGCCGCGACGTCGGCCGCGCGGTTGCCCTGCACGATCAGGCGGCTCGCCGTGAGCTGCTTCGTACCCGTGGCGCTGGCCGCCAGCACCATGTTGGCGGTGGCGGCACCGCCCAGGGCGTGCACGAAGCCCGTCACCTGGTTGCCCAGCACCTGCACCTGGGACTGGCGCACATCCATCGCTGCCAAGCCGATGCCGTTGGCCTGCGCGGTGCCCGCCAGGTCCACGCGCATGCCAACATTGGCCAGGGCGGAGCCCTTGCCGCCGGTGGAGATCACCGGTCCCGTGGAGCGGTTGCCGAGCACCTGGATCTGGCTGCCCGCGTCCACCTGCGTGCCGGCACTGTTCTTGTGCCAGCCCACCCCGGCGAGCATGGACTCCTGCGCCTGACCGCGCAGCGGCGCCAGGGCCACGGAAAGACCGAGCAGCCAGAGCGCCGCGGCTTCATGGCGTTGCGTCTTGCGCGTTGTGTGCACTCACAGCCCCTTTTCTGGATGGACAGGATGGTCGGACGGCTTGCGGTCCGGCCGGCGGCTGCCGGACGGACCCGCGGCACGCCGGTCAGTTGATGTTGACGCTGTTCACGTTGGCCGTGCCGCCGATGGCCTTGATGTCGGTGGCTTCGTTGCCGCTCACGGTGATGTCCGAGTTGCGGATCTTGGAGCCGGTGATGTTGACGCTGTTGACGTTGGCCACGCCTTCCATCGAGATCTCGGCCACCTTGATGCCGGCCTTGCCGCCGCCAGCGATGACGTTGGTGGCCTTGTTGTTGGTGACGGTGATGCGGCTGTTGGTCACTTCGGAGCCGGCGGAGCCCTTGCCCGAGATCAGGCCGGGAATCGCGACGTTGCCGCTCTGGGCGAAAGCTGCGCTGCAGGTAAATGCGAGTGCTGCGACGGCGGTAATGGCAAGTTTGCGCATATCAATAATCCTTCGAAGGGTTGAAATTAATTGACGAAGCAGCCGCTTGCGGCCTGCGAACGAATTCTTGAGGCGCGCACCCGTCCACACCGTAAAGAAATGTAGGCCCGGCCCGGGCTGGCATTTTCCGAGTTATCCACAGGTCGTACCTCCCAGGATCCGCGCTCTGAGCCGCACGGGGTTTTGGCATGTAGGACAAGCACTTACTCCGCCAGCGGGTGCATTCCCACATTTGAACGATGCCGCCGTACTTCCATAATCCACCGTAAAAACCAACAAGTCTTTACACTTCAAATCATCATGAAACCCGCAATAACATTCAGAAATCCATACTTTCAAGAAAATGAATGGAATCTCCTGCTTTATTGTCACAAATATGAAATCAATTATCTTTCGTGGCTTTTTGTATATGGGGGCCGTGGGCGCCCTGGCGGCCTGCTCGCCCGCAGCCATCACCTATCCCAGCGATGCGCAGATTTCGGCGGCCCTGGAGACGCAGTTCGCCAGCGACCGCCACAGCGCCGCTGCGCGCGACCTGATCCGCACGCTCGGGGGCGACAAGGGCAAGCTGCGCTATCAGATCCACCAGGTGATCTACCGCCAGGGCTCGTATGAGGCCCGCTACGACGCGGTGCTGGTGATGGGGCAGCCGGGGACCCAAAGCCTCCTGGGGCTGTACGGCAGCATGATCCCCGAGGCCGAGCGCGCCAAGCTGCCGCAGGCCAGCCTGGAGGCCTATGAAGGCTGGCTCAGGCAGCAGGCCGAAACCCTCCGGAAAACCTCGGCACAGCAGGCGGGTGCGCTGGAGGCGACCCTGGAACTGCTGGGCAAGTGCTACCGGGACCAGCAGGCCGGGGCCGAGGTCACGGTGATGCAGGGCCTGGGGGCGCTGATCTCGCCCGAGCGCAGCGGGCTATACGCTGAAAAGCTGGCGCTGCCGGACACCACGGCGCGCTGCCTCCCCGCCTAGCCGGCCGTGAGTTCGCGCAGTGCGGCCAGGATGTGCCTGGACGCTTCGCCCGGGCTGTGGTGGGCGGTGTCGACCACCAGCTGGTTGTTGTCCGCCGCCCAGGGCACGTAGTCGTGCCGGCACACGGCATCCCAGAGGGGCGGCACGAGACCGGGTACGTCGCTCACCCGCTGCTCGACCCGCCGGCGGTGCTCGGCGGGATCCCCGCAGACCATCTCCACAGCCAGCATCGGCGCCTGCGCGTCCAGGGCCACGCGGTGCCAGGACGCGCGCGTCTCGGCCCAGGGGTTCACGCAGTCCGCCAGAACGGACAGTCCTTGCGAAAGATGGGTACGCGCCAGGGCATATGCCACCACATAGCCCGCGGCCCCCACGCCACTGCCCCCCAGCGCGCCGCAATCCCGCAGCGCCTGCTCGATGGTGTCGATGCGCAGGTACACCGCTGGCCACTGCCCCAGCAACGCGCGGGCGATCGTGCTCTTGCCCACGCCCGGCAGCCCGCCGAGCACCACCAGCGCGGGAGCGGCGGGCGATGATTTCAATCAGTCCACCACCGTGAGCTTGGCCACCGACAGCGCCAGCCACTTGGTGCCATGGCGCGGAAAATTGACCTGCGCGCGCGCGTCGTCGCCCGTGCCTTCGATGGCCAGCACCTTGCCTTCGCCGAACTTGGTGTGGAACACCGCGATGCCCACCCGCAAGCCGTGGGCGGGCGCGGTCTTCTGCACGGGCACCGGCGGGCTGGCGAAGGTCTCGGACTTGAAGCCAAATGAGCCTCTAGCGTTTGACCCATAAGCGCCAGAAGCTCCTGAATTAGGAGCAAAGGAGCCAAACCCCTGCTGCTTGGGCGTGATCCACTTGAGCGCGCCCTCGGGCAGTTCGTCAAAAAAGCGGCTCTTGATGTTGTAGCGCGTCTGGCCGTGCAGCATGCGCGTCTGCGAATGGCTCAGGTACAGGCGCTTCCTCGCGCGGGTGATGGCCACGTACATCAGGCGGCGCTCTTCCTCCAGTCCATCGCGCTCGCTGGCGGAGTTTTCGTGCGGGAACAGGCCCTCTTCCATTCCGCCGATGAACACGCCATCGAACTCCAGGCCCTTGCTGGCGTGCACGGTCATCAGCTGTACCGCGTCCTGCCCGGCCTGGGCCTGGTTGTCGCCCGCTTCCAGCGCGGCGTGCGTGAGGAAGGCGGCCAGGGGCGAGAGGGTTTCGCCGGTGTCCGCGTCCACGATGCCCGGCACGGGCTGGAGCGGTTCGTCGACGACCGGGGCATCGGGATCCAGCCCCTGGCTGACCGTGCTCTGCGTGAGCGGCGTGCCATGCTCGTCCAGCGGCAGGGCCACGGCATCGCGGCCAAACCCCTCCTGCGTGACGAAGCTCTCGGCCGCGTTGACCAGTTCTTCCAGGTTCTCGATGCGGTCGGCGCCTTCCTTCTCGGTGCGGTAGTGCTCCACCAGCCCCGAGGATTCGAGCACCTGCTCGATGATGCCGCGCAGGTTCAGGCCCTGCGTCTGCTCGCGCAGCACGTCCACCATGGCGACGAAGGCGCCGAGGTTGGCGCCCGCCTTGCCGGGCACGGCGCTCACGCCATCGTGCAGCGAGCAGCCGGCGGCGCGCGCCGCGTCCTGCAGCACCTCGATGCTGCGCGCCCCGATGCCGCGCGGCGGAAAGTTGACCACGCGCAGGAAGCTCGTGTCGTCGTGCGGGTTCTCCAAGAGGCGCAGGTAGGCAAGCGCGTGCTTGATTTCGGCGCGCTCGAAGAAGCGCAGGCCGCCGTACACGCGGTAGGGCACGCTGGCGTTGAACAGCGCCGATTCGATCACCCGGCTTTGCGCATTGCTGCGGTAGAGCACGGCGATCTCCTTGCGCTCGAAGCCGTCGCTGCGCACCAGCTGCTTGATCTCGTCGACCATCCACTGCGCCTCGGCCAGGTCGGTGCTGGCCTCGTAAACGCGCACGGGCTCGCCGGGCCCCTGCGTGGTGCGCAGGTTCTTGCCCAGGCGCCGGCTGTTGTGGCTGATGAGCGTATTGGCCGAGTCGAGGATGTTGCTGTAGCTGCGGTAGTTCTGTTCGAGCTTGATCTGCTGCTGGACATCGAACTCGCGCACGAAGTCGGCCATGTTGCCCACCCGCGCCCCGCGAAAGGCGTAGATGCTCTGGTCGTCGTCGCCCACGGCGATCACGCTGCCGCGCGCCTCGAAGCGCCCGCCCACGTCGTTGCCCGCCAGCTGCTTGAGCCAGGCGTACTGCAGCTTGTTGGTGTCCTGGAATTCGTCCACCAGGATGTGCGCGAAGCGGCGCTGGTAGTGCTCGCGGATCGGGTCGTTGTCGCGCAGCAGCTCGTAGCTGCGCAGCATCAGCTCGCCAAAGTCCACCACGCCTTCGCGCTGGCATTGTTCTTCGTACAGTTGGTAAATCTCGACCTTCTTGCGGGCGTCGCTGTCGTGCGTGGGCACGTCGCCGGGGCGCATGCCCTCTTCCTTGCAGCCGGCGATGAAGTACGACAGCTGCTTGGGCGGAAAGCGCTCGTCGTCCACGTTGTGCTGCTTGCACAGGCGCTTGATGGCCGAAAGCTGGTCCTGCGTGTCCAGGATCTGGAACGACTGCGGCAGGCCGGCCGCCTTGTGGTGCGCCCGCAGCAGCCGGTTGCACAGGCCGTGGAAGGTGCCGATCCACATGCCGCGCACGTTCACCGGCAGCATGGCCGACAGGCGCGCCACCATTTCCTTGGCGGCCTTGTTGGTGAAGGTGACGGCCAGGATGCCGCCGGGCGTGGCGTAGCCGTTTTGCAGCAGCCAGGCGATGCGCGTGGTGAGCACCCGCGTCTTGCCCGAGCCAGCGCCCGCCAGGATGAGCGCATGCCCCGCCGGCAGGGTGACGGCGGCGAGCTGCTCGGGGTTCAGATGGGCCAGGAGGGGCGACGCAGCCGAGGGCGCATCAAGGGAGGTGGGCGCCAGCACATCTGGCCCCCCCGGGAACGGGTCTTGTGGGAACATCCAGCCATTGTAGAAAGCGCCCCGCCGCCCTCCCATTCTTTTATGAAAAACACTGCCCGCACCCTGGCCAGCCTCGTGGCCCTTGTACTCGCCCATGCACCCGCGGCCACCTGGGCCCAGGCCAGCTGCAGCAGCGACGGCACCCCACGGCCCACCGCCCTCTTCGAGCGCTTCCTCAGCGCGGACTGCGAGGCCTGCTGGACGGACCGCGCAACCCCCGCGCCGACCGCCGGCGCCGGCACGGCGGTGCTGGACTGGATCGTGCCCGGCGCGGCGGGCGAGGATGCACCGCTGGCCGCCGCTGCCGCCCGCGACGCCCTGGTCCGGCTGGAGGCGCTGGGCCGCAAGCCGCCCCGGGCCACCGACGTGCACACCGCTGCGGTACAGGCAGCCCGGCCTGCCGGACTGCGGGTGGCCCACGGCATGCCGTTCAACGACTACCTGGGCACGGCGATCGCGTTCACCCCAGGCCGGACCGCCGCGCCTGGCCCCCTGGAGTTCTACCTGCTGCTCGTGGAGGCCGTGCCAGCGGGAACCGACGGCACGGCCGTGCCCCGGAATATCGTCAGGAACATGCTCCACGGCGCATGGGGCAAGCCCGGCCAGCGGCCGGTGTCGGGATTGGGGCCATCGAAATGGATGGAAACACGGTCCATGCGCATCCCCGAAGGGGCGCAGGCCGAGCGGCTGCGCATGGTGGGCTGGGTGCAGGATGCCCGGGGGACGGTCATCGCCGCGGCGCAATCCACCTGCCGGTGATACCGGTAATACCACCATCGTTATAGGGTGGAACGGACAGGCGGGTAGAATCAATCACCGGGCCCAAGTTTCTTGGCGTCCGGTTTTTTTGTGCCCGCGCACCGCGGGGTTCGGAGCGGCCTGAACGGCCCCGCCCACAAAGCCGGTCCCAAGCCAAGCGCCCACCGCCGCTGAAATTGTTTGGCTGCGTCCCTTTATGGAGCTTGGAATCTCATGGAAATCTTCGACTACGACAACGTTCTCTTGCTGCCGCGCAAGTGCCGGGTGGACAGCCGCTCGGAATGCGACGCCAGCGTGGAACTGGGCGGACGCTCGTTCCGGCTGCCAGTGGTGCCCTCCAACATGAAGACGGTGGTGGATGAAAAGATCTGCACCTGGATGGCACAGAACGGCTACTTCTATGTCATGCACCGCTTCGATCTGGACAATGTCCAGTTCGTCAAGGACATGCACGCCCAGGGCTGCTACGCCTCGATCTCGCTGGGCGTGAAGCAGCCCGACTACGACACCGTGGACCAGCTGGTGGCACTGGGGCTCACCCCCGAATACATCACCATCGACATCGCGCACGGCCATGCCGACAGCGTGCGGAACATGATCGGCTACCTCAAGCAGCACCTGCCCAAGGCCTTCGTGATCGCCGGCAACGTGGCCACGCCCGAAGCGGTGATCGACCTGGAAAACTGGGGGGCCGATGCCACCAAGGTCGGCGTGGGCCCGGGCAAGGTGTGCATCACCAAGCTCAAGACGGGTTTTGGCACGGGCGGCTGGCAGCTCTCGGCGCTCAAGTGGTGCGCGCGCGTGGCCACCAAGCCCATCATCGCCGACGGGGGCATCCGCAGCCACGGAGACATCGCCAAGAGCATCCGCTTTGGCGCCAGCATGGTGATGATCGGCTCGCTGTTTGCGGGGCATGAGGAATCGCCGGGCCAGACCGTCGAGGTGGACGGCGCGCTGTACAAGGAATACTACGGTTCCGCGAGCGACTTCAACAAGGGCGAGTACAAGCACGTCGAAGGCAAGCGCATCCTGGAGCCCGTCAAGGGAAAGCTGGCCAGCACCCTGATCGAAATGGAGCAGGACGTGCAAAGCTCCATCAGCTACGCGGGCGGCAAGAAGCTGATGGACATCCGCAAGGTGAACTACGTGATCCTGGGCGGCGACAACGCAGGCGAGCACCTGCTGATGTAGCACGGGCGGCCGGCACGGCAGCGCCGGCCCCTTGCGCCGCCACGGCACATGCAGATGGCGCAGCCCAGGCCAGCGGGCGCCACCCCAGCGCGAAGCCCGAGGGGCGGGAAACACGGGCAGCGCCGCAGGGGATTGCCCCCACTTCAGGCGCGCAGCAGGTTTTGCGCCATGTGGTGCAGGTCATGCCCCGGCCTGGCCAGGCAATCCACGATGCTGAAATGGTGCAGGCCCGGCAGTGCCTGGCTGCGGGGGACGAAATGGCTACCCCAGGCGTCCTGCATGAGCTGGTTCTGCCGCAGGAACTCCGTACTTTCATCGGCCCCCACCACGCAGTAGAGCGTGCCCGCCGGCGGCTCCAGGAGCCGCGCGGGGCTGCACTGAAGGACCTGCTGCTCCGTCAGGTTCAGCACCGACTGGTACATGGGGGTGTGCATGATGGGCTCCAGATCGTGGATCCCGGAAATCGACAGCGCATTGCGCACCAGCCCATCGGGCAGCCCCTGGCCGACCAGGGGCCACACGCTGGTAAGCAGCATGGCGGCCAGCTGCCCTCCCGCCGAGTGCCCGGCCACCGTGATGCGCCGGGGGTCCCCGCCGTGGCTGGCGATGTGGCGCCACACCCATTCCAGTGCCTTCTCCATCTGCCGCACGATATGGGGAATGGTGACCGGCGCCTCCGGCGTGCCGGGACACAGCGCGTAGTTCACCACCACCACACAGAAACCGGCCTGCGTGAAGGACGGGGCAATGAACGAATGATCGGACTTGTCCAGCGAGCGCCAGTACCCGCCGTGCACGAACACCAGCACGGGAACACCGTCATCCGAGGCACGTGCGGACGGGAAAATATCCAGCGCCTCTCCCGTCCCGGTACCGTACGCCACGTCCAGCACGCACGGGTGGCTCGCCCGCACCCGGGCGGAATCGTCGGCCCAGCGCTGCAGATAGGCCATGTGGTCGGGCACCAGCGCGCGGTTGTTGTACATGCGCTCGAGCCAGGCGGGGTCGTGCAGGGGCAGGCTCATGGATGAAGTCTCCTGTGACGGTGCGGCATCATCATTCCAATCCGACCATGCTGCAAGCTCCGTGACAGGGTGACGCACCAAAAAGGCACATGATGCACAGAGAGACAACCTTCCTGGGTGAATGACGCCATGACCACCACACCGCTTCGCATTGCAGTCCTCGGCATCGGAATGATGGGCCTGCCCATCGCGCGGCGCCTGAAGGACGCTGGACATCAGGTGCACGCATGGAACCGCACCCGCGCCAAGGCGGAGCCCCTGGCTGCATCCGGCATCACCGTGCATTCCCTGGTCGCCGATGCCGTCCAGAACGCCGACGTGGTGGTCAGCCTGCTTGAAAACGGCCCCGTGGTCGGCCAGGTGCTGTTCGAGGCCGGCGCGGCCAAGGCCATGCGCAAGGGCGCGCTGTTCATCGACATGGCCTCCATCCAGCCCCGCGAGGCCCGGGACCATGCCGCTCGCCTGGGCGAAATGGGGCTGTCCCACCTGGATGCGCCGGTGTCTGGCGGAACCGTGGGTGCGGAAAACGGCACGCTCGCCATCCTGGTCGGCGGTCGCCCCGAGGATTTTGCGCGGGCCCAGCCTCTCTTCGCCGCCTGCGGCCGCGCCACCCACGTCGGACCGCATGGCGCTGGCCAGCTCACCAAGCTGGCCAACCAGATGATCGTGGGCATCACCATTGGGGCGGTGGCGGAGGCGCTGCTGTTCGCCGCCAAGGGCGGGGCCGACATGGCCAAGGTGCGCGAGGCCATCCAGGGAGGCTTCGCCGACAGCCGCATCCTGCAACTGCACGGCCAGCGCATGGTGGAGCGCGACTTTGCCCCCCGCGGCCGCATGGCGGTGCAGCTCAAGGACATGCGCAACGCCCTGGCCACCGCCGGCGAGATCGGCTTCGATGCCCCCATCACGACCCTCTTCGAGACCCTCTATGCCGAAGGCGTCGAGCATGGCCTGGGTGAACTGGACCACAGCGGCCTTTTTGTGGAACTCGCAAGCCGCAATGCGATGCAATAATTTTTTGCGGCGCTTGCCAACTCGCAGAAAATTGGTGCATAATTCGAGGCTCTGCAGCAATGCAGACAGATTAACAAGTTTGGGTTCTTAGCTCAGTTGGTAGAGCAGCGGACTCTTAATCCGTAGGTCGAGTGTTCGAGTCACTCAGGACCCACCAAACTAAAAAAGCCGCTACAGCTATCAAGTTGTAGCGGCTTTTTTCATTCATTCCCAACACGGGAGCCGGGTAGATCAACGCATTCCATCATCCACTTTGTGGCTTGAGGCGGTCGACCCGGAGCCATGGCTTTGCCATTGGTCTGCGGCCGGCAGGGCCGCGTGAAGCCGTGCTTGATACCCAGGTCGACGCATGCCGCTCGGAAGTCACGCGAGCAGAACGCCAACCCTGTGTCCGTCAGCAGGCGCTTCACGGTGATGCCCAATCGGACGTAGCAGGTCATCGCATTGCGCAGAAATGGTCCCGCATGTACCTGCTTTTCGTGCGGGTGAATGGCGGTGAACACCAGCTTCGCGTGGCCATCGATGGCCACGAACAGCGCCTCTCAGCTTGCACCGTCAATAGCGTCTTTTCGATTGCCGGTGACGCGGTGGCTGGGCCGCACCATGCACCCGAGCTCCTTGGTGTCGAAATGCAGCAAGTCACCAGGAGCTTTGCGCCCATCGGCCAAGGCGACTTCGCCACCGGCCCGGTAGTGACCGAGCCACTTCCTGGCTGTTGGTGCAGTCAGGCCATACATGGTGGCCGCTCACACGGCACCCCAGCCTCCCTGCGCCATCTGCTTGAGCATCTCGATTCGGCGGGCAAAGGTAAGTCGGGCGTGCCCATGGAGGTTCATCCGGTTGGACATCCTGAGTCGATTGGGTATTTGGCGACTTCCCAATACAAGGCCAACTCGAGCCCACCCCAGCCATCGCGGCTCCGCGCACTGTACTTCAAGGATGCAGCGCCGCTGTGGCAGCGAGTACGACAACAGGCACCACCGCGTTAAATCCAACCTCCAATTCTCCCAACGAGATAAGCCCACCCCCCGATGTCATCGTGCCGCGAGTACCGTTTTAGCCAAACGCACTGGCCAGAGTGCTATCGCACTCCGTGCTCGGCCCCTTCGCCGTCCGCACTATGTACGGCATTCTTAGTAAGGCAACATGCAAATATAGGCCGCCACATACCGAAGATTTTCAGCAATGCCATTACTACTTGCCTGATCAAGGTGAACTGTGTCTGTCCACCCAAGAGGATTCGTGTCAAAGCTTGCATAGTGAACATTCTTTTCAACAGCAACCTCACGAACCGCCTGCTGAATCGCCACTACCGTGTCATATTGACTTTGAGTGAAATACTGAAGAACTTGCGGATATTGCAAGTCAGTAATTCCAGAAATGACCGGAATTCTATTGATCGACCTGACATAGTCAACCATTTGACGATAATCCTGTTTCACCCCTTGCACCGTAGGCGTACCAAAAGGGCCAACCTCATACTCTTTTCTGAGATCATTTATGCCCGTTTGAATTACAACGATTAAGCTATGCGGGACACCATAAAATCCACCGTTTCGAGCCAACTGAAATGTACTCTGCCCATTTATAGCATTATTTGGATTCACCGTATAACCATAATTTCTAAGCCAGGTCGCAGGGGTTGTATATAGAGTCCCTCCAGAATCATACCCAAATCCATGCAAGATGCTATCCCCATTGAACTCAATAGAGCACTGAGCAGGACTGCCAACTTGTTGGCGTTCATAAGAAAAAGCACTACCTGAGCTCAAAAGTGCAGCAATAGCAAAGTTAACCGCAAAAAATGCACCAGACATTCTCTTCATATTCAATCCTCTCGATAATCAAATAGCAATCCCTATAGACCGAGTGTGATCGTAGTGAAAAAAATGCACTATCCTGGATTTTTTACAATCTCTTTCTTTTTACTTCCAATAGCACTCCATCCACGATGAGCGCCAAGGCATTTTCCTAACCACCCCATCCATCCACAACGACCAGGTCAATCTCACCGTCGCAATTCAACTGACGCAACATGTCCTGACCCGCACACAGCGCCACCTCTCGCCTCCCTGCATGGCGCGATTGAGCACATTACCCAGGATGCAGCATTCGATGTTGACGCCTGTTGCAAAACCCTGGTCACTCATACGTCTCGCATGGACCGCCGCAACACGCCATCCACCAACAGAAGACGACCAGCTGCACCAACAACCTGAACAAAGAGGCCCGAGCAGTGCGAGCCTTTCCAAGGATTTCAGGAGCGAATAGGATCAGATAGCCGTGCGAATAAAGGCCACCTAGAAATAGTCATAACCAAACCATGTGATGTTGGCGCCTGATCCGGGCGCCCGCGCAAAAGTCCCGGAGGCGGAAGAGCTCAGAGGCAGGAAAGCAGATTTTTGAAGCCCAATTTGGGCTCGCTGCACGACCTTAACCGAGGTTGAACTTTCGTGGATCAACTCCGCATAAAGATTCAACCAGTCTCCGGTGGTTGGCGCAAGAGATATTTTCACCCAGTAATGATCACCAGGCACGAAACTCCAATCAGCGGGGAGTGGCTCAACATACGCGCCGCCAGCCGAATAAGTACTTCCAACACATACACTTATTGGCGCCGTATTCACCGCCTGCCCACACAAATTAGCAGCATTCCACACATACGCGCTGCCGTTCGTGGCAGTCGTTGGATTAAACCATAACTCCAGATTAAGTCCGTTCGCGGCGACAAATGCTCCTGCTCCATAGGTCCATAAGGGGCTCTTAAAACCGATAGGTGCAGAGTTCATATACGCGGGATTCGCGCCTTGCACATAAGCCACAATTGCATGATCGCTCATTGGGCTAGTGGGCGATCCCCATGTGAAGCGACTTTGAAGTTTTATAGGTGCCGCTCCAGGAGTTGGAATTGGCTTTGTGAATCCACTTGGATAGAAAAAATCGAACCCCGCCGTCCCCCCGGTTGCGGAAAGGATCCCGTTGTCAGAAGCAGCGGATGCTCCCACAACAGCCCCGGACAGAGCAAATGCCGTGACCAATGCTTTCTTAGACCACATTGAAAACTCCTATATTGAAAAAGAATATCGATACACTCAACTTTCGGCCAAATCCCAGACCTGCTTGCATACATGTCCGGGGCGCCCAGCATATATCAATCAAAACCCTGATGCCTATCAACGGTTTAAAAGGCTGAGTGCAGTCCATCGGCTACGCGCGGCTTGCTCTTGGCTGAGATGGCTCTGGCGAACGGAACGGAACCGTGGCGCCCAACGAAGAGCCATCCGTGGATGGGTTTCTCGCATCTCCACGGGCTCGCCAAGATTTGCGCGCGCAAATAATGGCCTTTGGGGCTCGACTTTGGGCACCGGGGAACGATAGTCCGGCACATGCAGCGCCCCTCTTGAATTCGAGTGCGCCGGGGTCGTACTTTGGATGGGGGCGAGGCCCCCCCCATGGGCTACTGACCTCTCACCGGAGATCGAGGCTTGCCTCAAGAAGCCGTCATTGTCGCGCTCGAATCACCGGACCATCTCGAACAGCACCGCTCTAGCGCTCATCTCAGATTGGGACTTGGGCTGCAATCCGACACCGTGCAAGGCATTGATACGAAGCCCCTTGAAGTTCCACAGATTCCATGAGCACGGCGACCGAGGCTTGCAGTAGCCTATCCACCATCGCATTTATTACCCGGCAGTGCTGCAAGCTCTTTGTCGATTGACCGGAAACTGCATCCAGTCGAGCCGGCGCGTGGGGCGAGAGATACGGTGGAATGTCGAATTTAAATAGCTTCCTGGCTGACCATGCCATGTTAGAAAACCAACAACTTTCCGTCGGTACTACTTCATTCGCCGCGCAAGCGCGCGCAAAGGTGCCGTGATCCGCCAAGACAGGCTGGCCCTGAGTGATTCGATTTCTGCTCGTAGCTTGGGTTGTGCGTAGCAATAGAAATTTACCGGAAACAACACCTTTTTCAGCAACATCAACCGTTGCTCGGCAGTTTGCATGCGTTTCCACCATTCTTCCAATTCGGCCACTCTTTCAGCATTGGACAGCGTTTTGCGCGTGACCGATGAGAAATGAAGGACGGTCGGCCACTTCACCGACGAGTATCGCCCCCCCACTTGTTCAAGCACCTGCAACCAAAAGTGAATATCTGTGTGGATGCCAAGGGGTGCCGGGCTCCACCCCAACGGCAGAGCGCGGTAGGCCCGAAGCGTGTGCGCGCCCGACGCCAAGCCAAAGCCACCAGCCGATTTCCGCATGCGGTCGATTTGGAGATCATCCTCGAAAGCATCAAAAGGCCATGTCGCGGTCTCGCCTGCCGGCGATACGTCGATCTGCATGGTGTGGACCAGGTCATGGTCTTCAAGTGCCGCCGCCAGGATGTCAAGATGGTCTGGAAGCCACAGGTCGTCATCGGATTGGTAGGCGACAAAACGGCCTCCCGCCTCCTGCAAGGCCCGGTGCCTGTGCGCTTCGCCGTGCCGCGCCCCCTTGGGGTTGTCAAAGTAGCGAATCCGGGGATCGCGCTCCGCCAAGGACTGGGCAATGGAGCGGGTGCGCTCAGGCGCACCGTCACCCACAATGAACACTTCAAAGCTCTGGCAGGTCTGCCACTGCACACTGGCGACCGAATGCCACAGCGTGTCCGCGTGGTCGTGGGTTGGAATCACGACCGTGAAAAGCGGGTCGCTCATTCGGGCAGTCCTGCCAGCGCCCGCAGCGACGCGATGCGCTCCACCACCATCAAGCCCTCCGCCGCGCTGCTCTTGGGGGGTGGACCACGATGGCAAAGATAGTCCAGGAACGCCGTCAGTTCCCGCAAAAGGGGCATGGCGGTGTCCACGGAACGCAGCTCGGTGCCGGGCACGGGTCCGTCGGAGAGGCAACTCGACGTGCGCTGCACGGCGACATGGGCGTCGTAGGCGTCGCTGAGCGATGCAATGCCGTCACGACAGCGCAGTTCGATGGTCCGCCGGTGGGAAGGAGAGCGCACGCCGATTTCAAACTGCATCCACGGGTGACTGCGATCCTTCAGACCCAGCACGCCCGAGAGCGCGACCAGACCCTCTGCGCTGGTTTCCGCCCAGGCCGCGGCGGGCTCGGGCAAGTCGCCCAGGATTTCGATGGCGATACTGAGATCATGTGGAAGCAGAATCCAGTCCGCGCTCACATCTGCATGGGGATTGCCCCATCCGAGGCGGGTGGTCTTCAGTCCCAGCACCGGGCCCAGCTCTCCGGACCGCGCCAGCGCGGCCAGTGCGAGCACGCCCCCGTGATAGCGCCACTTGTCCATGATGAAGATCCGGTCACCCGCCAGCTGGGCGATGGCCTTTGCCTCCGCAGCGCTGGACGTGAACGGTTTTTCGCAGAACACCGGTTTGCCGGAGGGCACCAGTTGGCGAAGGAAGGCGGCGTGCTGGGCGGTGGGCACGGCCACCACATACCCGTCGACCTCAGGGAGATCTTCCAGGGAGGATGCCACCACGTCGGCATTGCCTTCGCATGCACGGGCCCGGCTGGCCTCTCCCACCGCCAGCACCGCCACGTAGGCCCCCAGTTGCTTGAGATCACGCAGAATCAATCGCCCCCAGCGGCCACACCCCAGAAGTCCTATCCTCACCATGATTTGTCCTTGCTGCCGCGCAGCTCCTCCAGCAATCCGTCGAGGGACGTTGCGGCCTGATCCCTTGGGGACAGTACCGGGGCACTGACCGGCCAGTCCAGCCCCAGGCCAGGGTCATCCCAGCGGCAGCCAAGCTCATCCGTCACGGGATCCCAGTAGTGGGTGACGCTGTACAGCATGTCCGCAGCTTCCGGAAAGTAAAAGCCGTGCGCGACCCCCGTAGGAATGCTGACCATGGTGGGCTCGGCACCGGTCAGCTCGATCACCGTGCTCTGCCGGAAATGGTCGGTGCCCTCGCGCAGGTCGATCAGGCCCAGCAGCATGGTGCCCGTCAGCACCAGCAAATGGTCGGTGTGCCGCACATGCACATGAACCCCCCGCAAGACGTTGGGCCGGGATTTGACATGGTTCCATTGCAACGGCAGGCTGCCCGGGTGCCACTCGTTGCGGAAGACTTCCGTCAGCGTTCCGCGCTCGTCTTTTCTGGGATGCAGTCGCCTGACCTGGACTCCCGGGATGTCTTCAACCCGGCCCAATAGATGTTGTTCCATTTTGATCCACGACTTTGAGCGAATTGGCCACGAAAAGGCCTTGTGGCTATATTTCTGGGGTCAGGGCACTCTGCATTTTGTAGCACTTCAGGCCTTGCACCCAAAGGGCACGGCACCTGCATGCAAACAATGCCGCCAGAACCCGCCCGGGATTTCCTTGGCTAGTATAGGCAACCCTTGCGCCCGCCACGCTGTCCAGGCCCGTGGCAACCCGTGCTTCCCCGGGTGCCTCCAATGCGCTGCATTGACAGGACGGCGGAAAGAAGAAGGCGCTCCACCACAGTATGCGAAACGAAAACTCTCCCGACATGACTGCTGCATTGCTCTTACGGCGGACGGCCCTGCTCACGGGGCTGGGTTTCCTCGCACCCACGGCGTTCCGGGGCGCCAACGGACAGGCACGTCCCTCCGCGGGCCTGGCCAGCGGCGGCCAGTGGCCCGCATGGGACCGCTTCAAGGCGCAATTCGTCAGCGACGAAGGCCGTGTGATCTCCGACGATGGCGAAGGCGGGCGTACCTACTCCGAAGGCCAGGCATACGGGATTTTCTTTGCCCTGGTGGCCAATGACCGCAAGGGGTTCGATGTCCTCCTGCGCTGGACTGAAAACAACCTGAGCGGCGGCGACCTCGGCGCCCGCTTGCCCGCGTGGCTATGGGGCCGCCGGCCTGACGGTACCTGGGGCATCCTCGACAGCAACGCCGCATCGGACGCGGACCTCTGGATTGCCTATGCCTTGGGTGAGGCGGCCCGCTTGTGGCAAGTGCCGCGCTACCACGCACTGGGAGCCCGGCTGGCCGCACGCATCATTGCCGAAGAAACAGCCGACCTGCCAGGCCTGGGCCTGTGCCTGCTGCCCGCGCCACGCGGCTTTGTGGAAGCCGGCGACCGATGGAAGCTCAACCCCAGCTACCTGCCTTTGCAGGCAATGCAACGGCTCGGCGCGCTGTACCCGCAGACCGCCTGGAAGCAGCTGGTACAAAGCTCCGAGAAGGTCATCGTGGGCGCATCCCCCCAAGGCTATGCCCCGGACTGGGCCATCTACGACGCGCGGCAGGGCTTTCTCATCGACGAAAAGGGCAAGGAAAAAGGCCAGGGCACCTACAACGCGATCCGCGTCTACCTGTGGGCCGGCATGCTGCACCCGGCCGCCAGCGGCCGCAAGGCGCTGCTGTCGGCACTGGCTCCCATGGCCCGCTACGTGCGGGAACAGGGGCACCCCCCCGAATCCATCAATGTACGGAGTGGACAAGCATCCGGGGCAGGCCCGTCGGGCTTCTCTGCCGCGATGCTGCCCTTCCTGCAGGCGCAAGGAGACAGCGCCGCGCTGCAAGCGCAACGCAACCGCCTGGCAGCAAGCCCCGTGCGCACCACGGCCTACTATGAACAGACCCTCTCACTCTTCGGGCTGGGGTGGATGGAGGGCTGGTACCGGTTTTCGCCCGGGGGCCAGCTCCTGCCCAGGCGGCCCAGGCCCTGACGATCCCGCGGCAGCCCCACCGCCCTCCATCCCACGACGCCCCCTTCCACCGCCCTTCGAAATTCATCCATGAACCCTAACGCCCACACGCTCTGGCGCGCTCCCCAATGGGCCCTGGCCGTCCTCCTCGCCGTGCTGGGCATGCTGGGGCCTTTCTCCATCGACACCTACATCCCCGCGTTCACCGGCATTGCGCAGGCACTGGGCGCCACCCCCGTGGAGATGCAGCAGACCCTGTCGGCCTATCTCTTCGGTTTTGCGTTCATGAACCTCTTCCATGGCGCACTGGCGGACAGCTTTGGCCGGCGCCCCGTGGTGCTGTGCGGCATCGCGATGTTCACGCTGGCCTCCGCGGGCTGCGCGCTGTCGCAAAGCATCGGCCAGCTCATTGCATTCAGGGCGCTGCAAGGGCTATCGACGGGCGCCGGCATCGTGGTGTCGCGCGCGGTCATCCGCGACATGTTCCCCCCGGCACGCGCGCAGCAGGTGATGAGCCAGGTGACGATCTACTTTGGCGTGGCCCCGGCCATCGCCCCCATCGTGGGCGGCTGGCTGTTCGTGCACACGGGCTGGCACAGCATCTTCTGGTTCCTGACGCTGGTCGGCGTGGTCCTGTGGATCGCCAACTTCCGCCTGCTGCCCGAAACCCTGCAGCCCGAGCTGCGCCAGCCCTTCAACGTGCCCCACCTGATGCGCGGCTACTGGCAGCTGGGGTCCAGCCCACGCTTCGTGCTGCTGGCGCTGGCCAGCGGCGTGCCCTTCAACGGCATGTTCCTGTATGTGCTGGCGGCGCCGGCCTTCCTGGGCGAGCACCTGGCGCTGGCGCCCACGCAGTTCTTCTGGTTCTTCGTCCTCACCATCTCCGGCATCATGGGCGGCGCCTGGCTCAGCGGCCGCCTGGCCGGCAAGATCGCGCCGAAGCGGCAGATACGCCATGGCTTCGTGATCATGTTCACCGTGGCCATCCTCAACCTGGGGGCCAATCTGCTGTTCCCGGTGCATGCGGCGTGGGCACTCGCGCCGATCGCGGTCTTCGCGTTTGGCTGGGCCCTGATGGTGCCCGTGGTCACCTTGCTGGTGCTGGACCTTCACCCCGAGCGCCGCGGCATGGCCTCGTCCATGCAGGCGTTTGTAGGCTCCACCGCCAATGGCCTGGTGGCAGGGGTCGTGGTGCCGCTGGTGATGCATTCCACCGTCTTGCTGGCACTGGCCTCGCTGTTGATGATGTGCGTGGGCATGGCCGCATGGATCTACCTGCACCATCGCTGGCCCGATATTGGACGGACCGCCACGCCAGGCTGACCCGCCTGTTTGTGGAACCCCACGCATGCTGCAACAATGGGGCGAAATTTCATTCTCGACAGAACCCGTGTGCTCGCGCAGCGGACGAGGAGGCTCAGGCACTGGAGGACGACCATGCAGCTGCTGAAACTGGTTGAATCCAAGGTACGGGTGGGCGTGCCGCTGCCTTGGAATGTGCGCAACCAGGACTGCACCCTGCTGCTCGCCCGTGGGCACGTGATCCGCAACGACAGCCAGCTGGAAGCGCTGCTCGAGCGCGGCATGTTTGTCGATATCGAAGAATTCAAGGCGGTGCAGGCGCTGGCGGCCCCTGCGGCAAAACCACCGGAAAGCATCTATACCCGCTGGGCGCTGGCCATTGACGCACTGGAATCGGCGCTGCCGCACCTGGGTGAAACCTCCGACAGCCTGGATGCGATCCAAGCGCTGGCGGACGAGATACTGGAGCTTGCCGACGCGGACCCCGACATCGGCCTGTTCATGGCCGTGCGGCAGGACCATGCAAAGCATCTGCGCTACGGATACAGCCATGCGGTCTACACAGCGCTGCTGGGCATATTGATGGCGCGGCAGCTCGGCTGGGCCGCCGTGCGCATCCGGCAGATCGCACTGGCGGCGCTGACGATGAACGCCAGCATCGCCGAGCTGCAGGGCCAGATGGCCGCGCAGGACTATCCGGCCCTGGACCGGCAACGCACCCAGATCCGCGCACACCCTGCCCTGAGTGCCGCGCTGCTGGAGAAAGCCGGCGTTACCGACGCCGAATGGATCGCCGCGGTGATGCAACACCACGAGCAGCCGGATGGCAGCGGCTATCCACACGGCATCTCATCGGTGAGCGACACTGCGCAGGTATTGCGCATGGCGGACCTGTTCATGGCACGCATCAGCCCCCGGCAGCTGCGGCAGCCGCTCTCCATCCAGGACGCCGCCCGGCTGATGTTCAGGGATGACAAGGGGGGCCCCTTCTCCACGGCGACCATCAAGGTGCTGGGCATCTATCCACCTGGCGACTTCGTAAAACTCGCGTCCGGAGAAATGGGGGTCGTGATGCGGCGGGGGGCCGAAGCACGCACCCCGCTTGTGGCCGCCGTGACGGACTCCCAAGGCAAGAGCGTGACCAGCACCCTGCAGCGCGACACGTCACAGGCCGCCTACGCCATCACGGGCCCGGCCACGGATCGCAGCCTGCTGGCCAGAGTGCCTCCCGAGCGGCTGTACGGCTACGCGGTGCACACGGGCTGAATCCAGCCAGGGGCGGGCGTTTGCGCGGTGCGGCTAGCTGGCGTGCCGCCTGTCCAGGCCATTGTCCTGGTAGTAGCGGTTCTTTTCGGCATACATGGCCTGGTCGGCGCGGTTGATCGTCGCCTCCACCTGATCGCCGGATCGACACGACGCGACCCCCATGGCCAGGCTGATCGGCTGCCCCGGATAGAACTGGTTGTTCAGGTCCAGCATCGAGAGGATGCGGTCCTGCAACGCAAAGGCACTGCGCTCATCCATGCCCGGCAGCAACACGGTGAACTCGTCGCCGCCAATGCGCGCGGCGCATGCCGGCGGATCCACCGCCTTGGCCAGCACTTCACCCACCCTTCGCAGCATCGAATCGCCCGCGGCATGGCCTTGCTCATCGTTCACGGCCTTGAGCCCGTTCAGATCGATCGCAATGATGGACAAGGGCCAGGGCCCCTTGCGCGTGACCCGGTTGAGCTCCTCGGCATAGAAGGCCCGGTTGCGAAGCTGGGTCAGCACGTCATGTTTGCCCAGGTACTCCAGGTAAGCCTCGGCCTTCTTGCGCGCGGTGATGTCCACCAGCGAGAGCAGCACCAGCCCCCAGTCCGCCAAATGGTCCGCCAGCACCGAGAACTGCATGTGGATGTGCACCGCGTCGCCCGACAGGGCGTAGTTGACGACTTCGCGCTGCTGAAAGGTCTTGCCCTCCCACAGATCCAGCAACTGGTCGGCGAAAGACTCGTGCATTTCCCCCCGGAACACCCGGCCGATGTTGTTGAGCAGCATCTCCTTGCTGGATGCTCCGAACATGCGCAAGGTCTGCTGGTTGACATCCACCACCCGGATCTCCTGCATGCAGCGCGTGACGAACTCGGGATGCACCGTGATGAAGGTCTTGAAGTCGTCGATGCCTTGCGCGCGCACGCCATCGAGCAGGTTCTTCACGGCGCTGAAATCCTCCACCCACAGGGAGACGGGCGAATGCTCGAACAGATCCCGGGCATATTGTTCGCTGCGCCGCAGCTGGCGCGCGCCCCGCATCTGGGCCGTGATGTCTTCCAGCGAGAGCAGGACGCGGCTCCAGTCGTCCTCATACCCTGGCAGGATGCGCGCGCGGATCTGCACATCGAGCCGCCGGCCGTCGAGCGCGTAGTTCACGGTCTGGTTCGAAAACTCCAGCTGCCCCGACCAAAGCGCCGCCAGCTCATGGGAGACCGCATCGTGCATGTCATCCCTGAAGACCTTGTCCAGATTCGCCTCGAGCACCTGCTGGCTCGGGGCAGCGAACAGCTCCAGCGTGCGGCGGTTCACCTTCAGAACCTGGAGCGCGGCACTGCATTGCCGCACCCGTGCCGGGTCTTGCGCGAGGTGGGCACGGATATCCGTGACTCCGGTGGCGCGCCAGCCGTCCAGAATCTGCTTGAGTGCGCTGTAGTCCTCCAGCCAGAGGGACACAGGGGCCAGCTCGAACATGTGCTCAAAGTCCGCACCCGACGATAACGAAGACGACACTGCAGATTCCTCCCGGAAGGATTATTGTCGAGCCGCTCTCGATATTCTCGCGCCCGGCAGGTGGCGGCAACAAAAAAAGGCTGGCACCTTGCGGTGCCAGCCTTTCACGGCTCGCGTCGAAACGACGGGGGCGGCCGAATCAGCGCGCGGGGCGCGCAGGGCGCTTGCGCGCATCATGGGCCACGAAGGGCTTGCCGCCTCCACCGCCTGCGGGCTTGGCGAAGCCGGGCTTGCGGGGTGCGAAGTCGCCACGGGGCGCGCCAGCGTCGCCTCGGGGGGCAAAACCACCCCGGCCTGCATCACCGAAACCGGGCTTGCGGCCATAGCCGTCACCGTCGCGGCGGGGAGCGAAGCCCCGGTCATCACGGGCACCAAAACCACCACCCTCGCCGCCACGGGCAGGGGCTGCACGCTGGCTGTCGCGGCCGGCGAATCCGCCGCCAAAGCCACCACCAAATCCGCCGCGGTCGTTGTTGCCACGTGCGGGGCCGCCGAACTTGCGGTCACGGCTGTCGCGGTCGTAACCGCCACCGGGGCGGCCACGGCCACCAAAGTCACCACCGCGCGGTGCCTGGGGAGCACGTTGCGAAGGCTCCATGCCGGGAATCACATCGGCCTTGAACTGCTGGCGGCTGTACGACTCAATGTCGTAGATCTTGCGGCGGTCGCGGAACTCGGCAAACGTGATGGCCAGGCCATCGCGGCCCGCACGGCCGGTGCGGCCGATGCGGTGGGTGTAGTCCTCGGCCTTCATGGGCAGGCCGAAGTTGAACACGTGGGTGATCGTGGGCACGTCGATGCCGCGCGCAGCCACATCGGTGGCCACCAGGATCTGCACCTGGCCGGCACGCAACGCCATCAAGCGGCGGTTGCGCAGGCCCTGGCTCAGCGCGCCGTGCAGCGCCACGGCCGAGAATCCTTCCTGCTGCAGGTCGTTGGCCAAACCATCGCACTCCACCTGGGTGCTGGCGAAAACGATGGCCTGATTGATCGTGGTGTCGCGCAGCCAGTGGTCCAGCAGCTTGCGCTTGTGCTGGGCGTTGTCGGCCCAGTACAGCATCTGCTTGATGTTGGCGTGCTTCTCTTGCGGAGAATCGATGGTCACCTTCTGCACCGACGAACCGCCGTCGTGCATCACGCGCATCGCCAGTTGCTGGATGCGCGGCGCGAACGTGGCGCTGAACATCATGGTCTGCTTGCGCTGGGCGGTCAGCTGGTTCAGTTCGGCCAGGTCGTCCGAGAAGCCCAGGTCCAGCATGCGGTCGGCTTCGTCGACGACCAGGAACTGCACCTTGTCGAGCTTGATCTGCATCGAGCGCTGCAGGTCCAGCAGGCGGCCGGGGGTGGCGACCACGAGGTCGGCGTTCTGCAGCTTGGCGATCTGCAACTGGTAGGGCATGCCGCCCACCACGTTGGCCACGCGCAGACCACGGCAGTGCTTGACCAAGTCGATGGCGTCGTGCGCCACCTGCTGGGCCAGTTCACGCGTGGGGCACAGGATCAGGGCGCCCGGGGTGGCGGCCTTGAAGTTGCGCGAGCTGGTGGGGTCCTTGCGCTTGGCACGCTTGGGAGCGGGTTCGCCACGCGCAGCGGCTTCGGCCACGGCGCGCTCGAAAGCGGCGCGTTCCTCGGCTTCGGCGGCGGCTTGCTGGTTGATCAGCGTGTGCAGCACGGGCAGCAGGAAGGCGGCGGTCTTGCCGGAGCCGGTCTGGCTCGAGACCATCAGGTCGATGAACTTGGTGGAGTCGTTGCCACCGCCCATGGCCAGGGGAATGGCCTTGAGCTGCACGCTGGTGGGCTGGGTGTAGCCCAGGTCAGCCACGGCTTGCACCAGTTCGGGCGCCAGGCCCAGTTCGACGAAGCCATTGGGTTCGGCGGTGACGGCGGCATCGCCTTCAGCGGCGGCCACCACGGCGTCCAGGGGGGAAGGCTGCACGGAAAGGTCGGCAGCAAAGGAAGTTTCTGCAGGCGCGAATTCGCCCTGCACCAAAGAGGTGTCGGTCATGATTTTTCTCTCACGAAGACGATCGCAGGCGCAGCCTGCGAGTGGCTTCGTCAATGGTTAAAAAACATCAACCATCAAACGAAACCTGCATTGCTCTGGGCGGATGCTGGTGGGCGTTGTTCGCTAGTCCTGCACTGCACGAAGCAGTCGGCTGGCAAGCCCGGTGTGTGAGGGGAGATGCACAATCTGCGAGGAACCGTTTCCTGCGCAGCCGCTGATTATGGCATGAATAGGGGTTTCCCCGCAAGCCCCTTCACCTTGCAGCACGCTTCATGCCTCAGCGCGACCACGGTCTCGAAGGGATCGCAAGCCGGTCTCGCACAGGTGCAGCCCGGCCCGGCCGCGCGCAACGGGTCACACCGACAGCAGATGCCTGCGGTAGTGCGCCAACTCGTCGATGGACTCATGCACGTCGGCCAGGGCCGTGTGCTTCTGGGCCTTCTTGAAGCTCGTGTAGGCCTCGGGTTTCCAGCGCTTGGCCAGCTCCTTGAGGGTGCTCACGTCCACATTGCGGTAGTGAAAGAACCGCTCCAGCTTGGGCATGTAGCGCACCAGAAAGCGCCGGTCCTGCCCGATGCTGTTGCCGCACATGGGTGCCGTGCCCTTGGGAACATACTGGCTCAGAAAGGCAATGATCTGCTGCTCGGCCTGCGCTTCGGTCACGGTGGAGGCCTTGACCTTGTCGATCAGGCCGCTGCGGCCATGGGTGCCCTTGTTCCAGGCATCCATCTTGTTGAGGAGTTCGTCAGGCTGGTGGATCGCAAACACCGGGCCTTCGATGCGCGGCTCCAGGCTGGGGCCGGTCACGATGACGGCGATTTCGAGCAGACGGTCGGTATCGGGCTCCAGGCCGGTCATTTCGCAGTCGAGCCAGACGAGGTTCTGGTCGGACTTGGCAAGCGCGTGGGGAGTGGGATGGTTGGCTTCTGGCATGGCGCGCATTGTCGCCGATGGCCCGCAGCCCTTGCACCACAGTCCCAGGGGCTTCCCCATTAAACTCCCCCCACCACCATGCCCACCTCCTCCGACGCCCTCTCTCCTTCCTCGGTGCTGACGTTCGCCTTCGCGGCGGCACTCCTGCTGGGCCTGGCCCTCAAGCTCTGGCTGGCCACACGCCAGATGCGACACGTGGCCCGCCACCGTGGCGCGGTGCCGGCGCCGTTTGCCGAGCGCATTGCGCTGGCAGCCCACCAGAAGGCCGCCGACTACACCATCGCCAAGGGGCGCCTGGGCCTGCTGGAGATGGCGCTGGGCGCCGCCGTGCTGCTGGGGTGGACGCTGCTGGGCGGCCTGGACGCCCTGAATCAGCTCCTGCTGGACGCACTCGGAGGCGGCATGTGGCAGCAGTTGGCGCTGCTGGCGGCGTTTGCGGCGATCAGCGGGCTGATCGACCTGCCCCTGTCGCTGTACCAGACCTTCGTGGTGGAGGAGCGCTTCGGTTTCAACAAGATGACCTGGCGCCTGTGGCTTGCGGATGCCGCCAAGGGCTTGCTGGTCGGTGCGGCCATCGGCCTTCCGATCGCCGCGCTGATCCTGTGGATCATGGGCGCTGCCGGCCCGCTGTGGTGGCTGTGGGCCTGGTGCTTCTGGATGGGGTTCAACCTGCTGCTGATGGTGGTCTACCCCACCTTCATCGCACCGCTGTTCAACAAATTCCAGCCACTCGAGGACGAATCCCTCAAGACCCGCGTGACGGCCCTCATGCAGCGCTGCGGCTTCTCGGCCAAGGGGCTGTTCGTGATGGACGGCAGCCGCCGCAGCGCCCATGCCAACGCCTACTTCACGGGCTTTGGCGCCGCCAAGCGCGTGGTGTTCTACGACACGCTGCTGCGCCAGCTATCGCCGGGCGAGGTGGAGGCGGTACTGGCCCATGAGCTCGGGCACTTCCGGCATCGCCACCTCATCCAGCGCATCGTGGCCATGTTCGCGCTGAGCCTGGCCGGATTCGCGTTGCTCGGCTGGCTCTCCACCCAGGTTTGGTTCTACACAGGCCTGGGAGTGCGCCCCAACATCTCCTTCGACCCGGCAATGGCCGCCGCGCCGAACGATGCGCTGGCGTTGCTGCTGTTCATGCTGGTGGTGCCGGTGTTCACCTTATTCATCTCGCCCGTGTTCTCCCGGCAATCGCGCCGCCACGAGTTCCAGGCCGATGCCTATGCCGTTGCCCAGGCCAGTGGCGCCGACCTCTCTTCGGCCCTGCTCAAGCTCTACGAAGACAATGCCTCCACGCTCACCCCCGACCCGGTGTACGTGAAGTTCTACTACTCGCACCCACCCGCCACCGAGCGGCTGGCGCGCATGCACGCCCCCGCCCACCCATGACGACTATGCTGAAGAAAAAAGACTGGTCCACGCAGACCCGCCGTGCGCTGACAGCTACTGAAGTTGTAGCAAACCTGGCCAAACTCGAAGGCTGGAGCCTGACCGGAGATGGCGCCGACGTAGCCATCGAGAAGACCTACCGGTTCGCGAACTACTACGAAACCATCTCGTTCGTGAATGCACTGGCCTTCATCGCCAACGCGCAGGACCACCACCCCGACCTGTCGGTGCACTACAACCGCTGCGTGGTGCGGCTGAACACGCACGACGTGCACGGCATCTCGTCCACCGATTTCGAATGCGCGACCCAGTTCGATGCCCTGGTGGCGTGACCCCATGACGCCGCGCACCACCACCAACACAACATCCCATGGCTGAACGCAGCGCGCTCATGGAAGGCACCGTGGTGGCCAGCCATGGGCGCCACTGCATGGTGGAGACGCCCGACGGCGAACGCCGCATCTGCCATCCGCGCGGCAAGAAGAGCCAGGCCGTGGTGGGTGACCACGTGCTGTGGCAGGCCCCACCGCCTGGCCAGGGCGAAGAGGGCACCATCGAAAAGGTCCAGGAACGGCGCAACCTCTTTTACCGCCAGGACGAGATCCGCACCAAATCGTTTGCGGCCAACCTCGACCAGGTGCTGATCCTCATCGCGGCGGAACCCGTGTTCTCGGAAAGCCAGCTCTCCCGCGCGCTGATCGCCGCCGAGGCCGAAGGCATCACGCCCCTCATCGCGCTCAACAAGAGCGACCTGGTGGAGCCCTTCGCCCGGGCCTGGGAGCGCCTGCTCCCCTACCGCCACATGGGCTCTGGCAAGCACTACGGCGTGCTGCCGCTGTCCCTGGCGCTATCGAGCGATGTGGACCGCGCGCTGCTGATGGAGCACCTGCAGGGCAAGACCACGCTGGTGCTGGGGCCCTCGGGCTCGGGCAAGAGCACCCTCATCAATCTGCTGGTGCCGGGCGCCTCGGTGCTGACCGGCGAAATTTCGCAGGCCCTCAACTCAGGCAAGCACACCACCACCAGCACCCACTGGTACTGGATGGACAAGGCCCGCACCACGGCCCTCATCGATTCGCCGGGTTTCCAGGAATTCGGGCTGCACCACATCGCCCCGATGCAGCTGGCCGCCTGCATGCCCGACATCGCCCAACACGCGACCCACTGCAAGTTCTACAACTGCACCCACCTGCATGAGCCGGGCTGCGGCGTGCTGGACGCAGTGAAACTGGGCCCTTCCGCAGGCGGGATCAGCCCTACACGCTACAAAATATATAGCGATTTATTCGAAGAGCTGAGCCATACGCGGTATTGATCGGTGTTGATCGGTATCGATGCATGCGCAGCGCCGACGACCGGGTCGGAGCCAGAGATACGAGGGCATCGACGCGAACCGCCCTCCGCATGGCATGCACCACGCCAGCGCACCCGTGGAACTGGCTTTGCATGGCCATCGGGTGCGCCCCCTCCGGGGGAAGGCGCCGAAGGCTACTAGGGGGATTTCCAGCTACCCCAGCAAACGCGCCAGCGTGAGCAGCGCCAGCAGCAGCATCCACACCACCACCGAGCGCCACACCAGCCCCACCACGCTGCGCAGGTGGCCCACCTCGGGCTCCCGGCCCGGCGTGGAATCGCTGTCGCCCATGTCGGCGTCGATCTCCAGGCCCTGCGGCGCATGCAGCTCGGTGCGCGCCTTCAGCGCCTCGCCCCCCAGGCGCACATTGATCGCGCCCGCGGTCGCCGCCAGCACCACGCCGTCGTTGTCGTTGGGAAAACGCTGCGCATGGAATCGCCAGCCCTCGATGGCTTCCTCAAAGCTGCCCACCACGGCAAAGCTCAGCGCGGTGAGCCGGGCCGGAAGCCAGTCGATGGCCGTCCACGCCTGGGCAGAAGCCTGCTGCAGCGAGGCACTGGCGGGCTGGGCGCCCGTGCGCTGCTTGTAGTGCCAGTAGCGCGATACGAATTCGGCCAGCCGGTACAGCACGGCACCCGTGGGCCCCAGGCCCAGCGCGGCCAGCACCGAGAACCAGGCCAGCACCCCGAACACATGCCGGTGGGCCGCCAGCACCGAGTACTCGATCACGTGGCGCACGATCTCGCTGCGTGGAAGCGCACCCACGTCCACCTGCTGCCAGTGGGCCAGGCGCTCCCGGGCGCCATCTTCATCGCCCTCTTCCAGCGCATCGCGGATGCCAGTGAAATGGTGGCTGAACTGCCGAAAGCCCAGGGTGATGTAGAGCACCGCCACGCTCCAGAGCACCGCGAAGGGCCAGCCCAGGCCCCACAGCAACAGCCAGTGGATGGCCAGCGTGAGGAGCGCGGGCACGACGACTGCGAGGCCCCAGGCCACCCAGCCATGGTGCGGCTTGCCCGCATCGAAATTGCGGCTGACGGACAAGGCCCACGCACGCAGACCTGCATGGATGGGATTGCTGCGTGCCAGCGGGCGGGCCTGCTCGATCAGCAGAGCGAACAGGATGGCGAAGAAACTCATGGGGGGCAATGATACTGGCGCCAAGCCGCAGGAGCGCGTGTTTGCGCCGAACCTCAGCGATACATCCACCATGAACAGCGCGACACACCCGCAGCCCGCGGAACTAGCGCGACCCAGGCCTGCCCTCCCGCGCAAGGTCCGCCCGCCGCACCGGGGACAGCCCCCCGGCCGGGGAGGCCTCACTCGGCCATCATGAAGCGGTAGAAGTTGCGCAGCATGCCCGCCGTGGCACCCCAGATGTAGTGGTTCTTGCCACCATCCTGGTAGGGCATCGAGAACCACTCGCGGTGCACGCCATCGCGGTCGAACACATGGCGCCGGTGGTTGGCGGGGTTCAGCAGGAAATCCAGCGGCACCTCGAAGAGGTCCGCCACCTCGTAGGGATTGGGCTGCAGGACACAGTCGGGCCGCACCAGCGCCACCACGGGGGTGATGATGAAGGACGACCCCGTGACATAGGTCGGCAGGGTTCCGAGCACTTCCACGAACTCGCGGCCGAGCCCCACCTCTTCCTGCGCTTCGCGCAAGGCCGTGTCGGCGGGGGAAGCATCGCCAGCGTCTGCCCGCCCTCCTGGAAAGGCCACCTGCCCCGAATGTGTGGACAGATGGGCCGTGCGCTCGGTCAGCAGCACCATGGGCTCTTCGCGCAGCACGATGGCGAGCAGGACCGACGCGTGGGCCGGCTCGCGGTTCATGAACTTCTTCTCCAGCAGCACCTCGGGCTCCCAGCGGGGCGGGTGCTCGAAGCGCGCGCGCAGCGCCTGCGGCGTCTGCGCGGCCGCCGGCACCGCGGGCAGGTGCGCATCCACCCCCACCACCGGCACGAGGCGGGGGTCGAAGTCGGGCAGGCTCGACAGCGGCGCAATGACCGACGAAACGGCAGGGATGGAAGATGGGTTCACGAAAGGGGGTTCAACGGACCAGAAAACAAAAAGCCGCTACAGGCAGATGCTGTAGCGGCCTTGTCAGGACGAGCCCGCGCCTTATGCGGCGGTGGCAGCAACCTTGACGCGCGAAGGCAGCTTTTCCTTGATACGTGCCGACTTGCCGCTGCGGTCACGCAGGTAGTACAGCTTGGCACGGCGCACGTCGCCACGGCGCTTGACTTCGATGCTGGCGATCAGCGGGCTGTAGGTCTGGAACGTACGTTCCACGCCTTCGCCGCTGGAGATCTTGCGCACGGTGAAGCCGCTGTTCAGGCCGCGATTGCGCTTGGCGATCACCACGCCTTCGTAGGCCTGCACGCGCTTGCGAGTACCTTCCACCACGTTCACGCTCACGATGACGGTGTCACCAGGGGCGAATTCGGGGATGGTCTTGTTCAAGCGGGCGATTTCTTCCGCTTCCAGGGTCTGGATCAGGTTCATGTGAGTTTCCTAGCGATCTTGTCCGCGCCAAAAATGGCTGCGTCGGGATTGACGTCTCAGTGTTTCGCGGGAGAACTCCCTGTCAAAACGGCCGGCCAGAGGATCGAAAAGCCTTTGATTATAGCAATTCAGGCGAGCTTGGCCAATACTGCCTCGTCAGCGGGCGCCAGCCGCCCCGCCTTTCGCGCGGCGTCGATGAGGTCGGGCCGGTGCCGGGCCGTGATGGCCAGGCGCTGGTCGCGCCGCCAGCGCTCGATGTGCGCGTGGTGGCCGGACATCAGCGCGGCCGGCACCTGCTGCCCTGCCCATTCCTCGGGGCGCGTGTAGTGGGGGCAGTCCAGCAGGCCATCGAGCGCCGGATTGAAGCTGTCGAGCTGGTGGCTACCCTCGTCATTGAGCACGCCGTGCTGCAGGCGCGCCACGGCGTCCAGCAAGGCCATGGCTGCGATTTCGCCCCCTGACAGCACGAAGTCGCCCAGGCTCATCTGCACATCGACATGGGCGTCGATGAATCGCTGGTCGATGCCCTCATAGCGCCCGCACAGCAGGATGGCCCCCGCGCTGGCCGACCAGCGCTCCACGGCCGCATGGTTGAGCGACTCGCCAATGGGCGAAAAAAGGACCAGCGGCGCCTGGCTGCCCTGGAGCTCGCCGCGCTCGGCCCGGATGGCCGAGAGGCACCGCGCGAGGGGCTCCGCCATCATCACCATGCCCGGGCCGCCGCCAAAGGGGCGGTCGTCCACACGGCGGTAGTTGCCGTCGGCATGGTCCCGCGGGTTCCACAGGCGCACATCGACCTGGCCGCTGGCGTAGGCGCGCCGGGTCACGCCGCTGGCCAGGAAGGGCGCGAACAGCTCGGGAAACAGGGTGATGAGGTCAAAGCGCATGGTGCGCGGCGCGGTCCGTCAAGGCCGATCAGTAGTCAGGCTGCCAGTCCACCGTGATGCGCTTTTCCGGCAGGTCCACCTTGTCGACGAAGGCCGAGACAAAGGGAATCATGCGCTCCAGCGCCTTGCCGTCCTGCTCGTAGGCCAGCACCAGCACCGTCTGCGGACCGGTGGACATGAGCTCCCGCACCTCGCCGAGCGCCACGCCTTCGCGGTTGACGACCACAAGGCCGATCAGGTCGACCCAGTAGTACTCGTCGTCCGTGGTGGACGGAAAGCTCGATCGCGGCACGAAGATGCGCGCGCCGCGCAAGGCCTCCGCGGCATTGCGGTCGTCAATGCCCTGCGCCCAGGCCACCACGGTGTCGGAATGGTCCTTGGCCTGCCGGATGGGCAGCAACACGGTCCCGGTGAACGTCCTGGCCCCGCGCTCGGACGGCTGCAGGTACCAGCGCTTGGAGGAAAACAGTGCCTCGGGGCTGCTGCTGTGGGGCAGCACCTTGAACCAGCCCTTGACCCCCCAGGCGTCGGCGATGCGGCCCACTTCGATGGCATCGGGGGGCAGCTCGGCGGGTTCGAGGGTCAGGGTGGCGGCCATGGTGGTGATTCCAGAATAGGAAAAGGGCGGGTTCCGCGCGGCAAGCCGACGGAACCCGCCCTTTTCAGGGAGCTTTAAGCAGCCTTCTTGGCGGCTTGCTTGATCAGGCGGTCCACGGTAGGCGAGGACTGGGCGCCCACGCTCTTCCAGTACGTCAGACGGTCTTGCACGATGCGCAGGCCTTCTTCGGATTCCTTGGCGGTGGGGTTGTAGAAGCCGATGCGCTCGATGAAGCGGCCGTCACGGCGCACGCGCTTGTCAGCAACGACGATATTGAAGAAAGGACGGCCCTTGGAGCCGCCGCGGGAGAGTCGAATGACGACCATGATTTATCCTTCGGGTGGTGAACTCCGGCAACATTTGCCTTGAGCCACAGTGTTCGCAACCATATTCGCAACGCTTGAGACACGCGACATGGCCACCCGGCCAGCGACACGCTGCAAAGCCCACGATTATATCCACTTCCCCGCAAATGCCTACCATCCGCCCCAGCCGCGACGAAGATATCGCGGCCATCACCGCCATTTATGCCCACCACGTCCTGACCGGGACAGGCACTTTCGAGATCGATCCGCCCACCGAAACCGACATGGCGGGCCGCCGGGCCGACGTGCTGGCGCGCAATCTGCCGTACATCGTGGCCGAAAAGGACGGGCGGGTGATGGGCTTTGCCTATGCCAACTGGTTCAAGCCACGCCCGGCCTACCGCTTTTCGGCCGAGGACTCGATCTACGTGGCCGACGACGCCCGCGGCATGGGCGTGGGCCGCAAGCTGCTCGCCGAGCTGGCTGTCCAGGCCGAGGCGGCCGGGGTGCGCAAGTTGCTGGCGGTGATTGGCGATTCGGCCAACCTGGGCTCGATCGGCGTGCACCGGTCGCTGGGGTTCACCGACGTGGGCGTCATGCGCTCGGTGGGCTGGAAATTCGGCGCCTGGCGCGACATCGTGCTCATGGAAAAGACCCTGGGTGCGGGCGATACCAGTTCGCCTGAATAATCGGGGCATGGAACATACCCCCCACGCTCTCCCGCTTCGTGTGACCACGGCCCCCGAGGCAGCCGCATTTTTTCCCGGGACGGCCCGGCGATGAAGAACAAGACCCTGGCCGCCTGGCTGGCCTTCCTCGGCGGCCCTCTGGGCCTGCACCGCTTTTATCTTCACGGCCTGGGCGACCTGCTCGGCTGGCTGCTGCCGATTCCCACGGCGCTGGGCATCTACGGCATCCAGCGCGTGCAGCAGCTCGGCCAGGACGACCACTACAGTTGGATGCTGATTCCCCTGCTGGGCTTCACGATCGCCGGCTGCGCATTGCAGGCCATCCTGTTCGCGCTGAAAACACCCGAGGCGTGGAACGCGCGCTACAACCCAGCCGCCGCACCCGACGCCCCGGCCGGCAGGACGCAATGGATCACCATCGGCGCCATCGTGGTCTCGCTGATGGTCGGCACCGCCGTGCTGATGGCCAGCCTCGCGTTCAGCTTTCAACGGTATTTCGAGTACCAGATCGAGGAAGCCCGCAAGATCTCGCAGTGATCCCGCTGGCACCAGGACAAACGCCCCATTGAATTTGCATTCAATTGGGGCGTTAGCGCTTATCTGAATTGCCTTGTTAGCTACATATCTAATAGCAAATCAAGGATTCCAGGCTCAGAACATCTGCAGGCTGATCCAGTACGCCACGGCCGCGACGAACGCGCTGGCCGGGATGGTCAGTATCCAGGCCCAGACGATGTTGCCCGCCACACCCCAGCGCACAGCGCTGGCGCGCTGGGTGGAGCCCACGCCGACAATCGCACCCGTGATGGTGTGCGTGGTCGAGACCGGGATGCCCAGCGTGGTCGCAAGAAACAGCGTCATCGCCCCACCCGTCTCCGCGCAGAAGCCGCCCACGGGCTTGAGCTTGGTGATCTTCTGGCCCATGGTCTTGACGATGCGCCAGCCGCCGAACATGGTGCCCAGGCCGATGGCCACATAGCAGCTCACGATGGCCCAGGTCGGTGGTGATGCGTCGGACGCCGAAGAATACCCCGTCGCAATCAGCAGCAGCCAGATGATGCCGATGGTCTTTTGCGCATCGTTGCCGCCGTGGCCCAGGCTGTAAGCGCCCGCAGACACCAGCTGCAGCCGGCGGAACCATTTGTCCACCTTGCTCGGCCGCGTTCGCCGGAAGATCCAGGCCACCGCCACCATCATGATCGAGCCCAGGGTGAAGCCCAGCAGCGGCGAGACGAAGATGAACGCCACGGTCTTGAGGATGCCGGCGGAGATCAGCGCACTGGCGCCCGCCTTGGCGATCACCGCGCCCACGATGCCGCCGATGAGCGCATGCGAGGAACTGCTGGGAATGCCGTAGTACCAGGTGATCACGTTCCAGGTGATGGCGCCCACCAGGGCGCCAAACACCACGTGCGTATCCACCACACCGGGCTGCACGATGCCCTTGCCCACCGTGGCGGCCACGCTCAGGTGAAAGACGAAGATCGCCACGAAGTTGAAGAATGCCGCGAACAGCACCGCCTGCGCGGGCTTGAGCACGCCGGTGGAGACCACCGTGGCAATGGAGTTGGCGGCGTCGTGGAACCCGTTCATGAAGTCGAACAGGATCGCCAGCGCCACGAGCAGGACCACAACCCAGAGGGCCGTTTGTACGGTTTCCATGCTGGTCAGCCCGCGGGGATCAGGAGTTCTCGAGGACGATGCCCTCGATGCAGTTGGCCACGTCCTCGCACTTGTCGGTGATCGTCTCGAGCAGCTCGTAGATCGCCTTGAGCTTGATCACCTCGCGCACATCGGGCTCCTCGCGAAAGAGCTTGCTCATGGCGCTGCGCATCACGCGGTCGGCGTCGGACTCGAGCTTGTCGATCTCCTCGCAGGTCTTGAGCGCGGCCTCGGCCACGGCCGGGTCGGCGATCTTGTCGAGCAGCTTGACGGCGTCGCGCAGGCGTTCGCAGCACTTGAGGCTCAGGTCCGTGAGGCGCGTGATCTCCTCGGTCATGTGGCGCACGTCGTAGAGCGCCATCGTTTCGGCGGAATCCTGGATCAGGTCGGCCACATCGTCCATGGTGTTGATGAGCGTGTGGATCTGCTCACGGTCGATGGGGGTGATGAAGGTCTTGTGGATGGCCTTGTTCACCTCGTGCGTCACGCGGTCGGCGGCACGCTCGGCGTTGTCCACGTCCTGGTTGTACTTGTCGCGCAGGTGCGGGTCGTTGTAATTGGCCACCAGTTGCGAAAAAGCGCGGGCCGCTTCCACGATGCGGTCCGCATGCTGGTTGAACATTTCAAAAAAATTGCCTTCGCGTGGCAACAGCTTGGCAAACAGCATGGGGGCTCCTGGAGGGGGATCGGATTTCTGAAAAGAGGGACGGCGTCATGACAGAAACATGACTGTTCCGTGACCCGGGGAGTTTAACCGTCCGCCCCGCCGGGGGGCGGGCGGGCTCAGGCGCTTCGGAAGATGAAGTACACCGCACCCACCAGGCACAGGCCCGCCCACAGGTAGTCCCACTTCAGCGGCTGGCCCATGTAGAACACCGCGAACGGCACGAACACGGCCAGCGTGATCACCTCCTGCATGATCTTGAGCTGGCCCACGTTGAACTGCGTGAAGCCGATGCGGTTGGCCGGCACCTGCAGCAGGTACTCGAACAGGGCGATGCCCCAGCTCACCAGCGCGGCGGTGTACCAGGGCGACGTGGCCAGGTTCTTGAGGTGCCCGTACCAGGCAAAGGTCATGAAGACATTGCTGGCGACCAGGAGCAGGACGGTCTGGAGCGAGATCGGCAGGGATTGCAGGGCGTTCATGGCGGTGCAGCGTGGACGGCAGAAAGACGGCAAGGGGCCAGATTATGGACAAAACAAGCCCATGGCGCGTGACGCACCATCCCTTTTTGCTACTAAATATATAGCAGATAAAGCACAGATGCCTTCCTGCCGGCGGCGGTTCGTGCCGCCATGAAAAAAGGCACTGCGGCTGGGCAGTGCCTTTTTTCCGGTGGCGCCCACGGCGCCCAATGCGCGGCAGGCGGGTTATTCGCCCAGGTAGGCCGCCCGCACCTTGGGGTCGCTCAGCAGTTCCTGGCCGGGGCCCGTCATCGTGATGAGGCCCGACTCCATCACGTAGCCGCGGTCGGCAATGGCCAGCGCGCGGCTCGCGTTCTGCTCCACCAGCAGGATGGTCACGCCCAGGGCGTACACGTCGCGCACCACCTCGAAGATCTTGTCCACCATGATGGGCGACAGGCCCATGGAGGGCTCGTCCAGCAGCAGCACCTTGGGCTGGCTCATCAGCGCGCGGCCCATGGCCAGCATCTGCTGCTCGCCGCCCGACATGGTGCCGGCCAGCTGGTCCTTGCGCTCGCGCAGGCGCGGGAAGATGGTGAACATCTTCTCGATGTCGGCCAGGATGCCCGCCTTGTCCCTGCGCGTGTAGGCGCCCATCTGCAGGTTCTCGGTGATGGTCATGCGCGCGAACACGCCACGGCCCTCGGGCACCATCACCAGACCCTTCTTCACCAGGTCCCAGGCGCCCTTGCCCTTGATGCTTTCGCCCAGGTACAGGATGTCGCCATCGTTCATGCCCAGGGTGCCGGTGATGGCCTTCATGGTGGTGGTCTTGCCGGCGCCGTTGGAGCCGATCAGCGAGACCAGCTCGCCTTCGCGCACTTCGAAGTCCACGCCCTTGACGGCCTGGATACCGCCGTAGGCCACTTTCAGGCCCTTGACCTGCAGCAGTACCTTGTTGGATTTTTCGGCCATTCTCAATGTCCTCCGGTGCCCAGATAGGCCTCAATCACTTTTTCGTTCTTCTGCACTTCGGCGGGGTTGCCTTCGGCGATCTGCTTGCCGTAGTCAAGCACCGTCACGCGGTCGCACAGGCCCATCACCAGCTTCACGTCGTGCTCGATGAGCAGGATGGTGCGGTTGTCGTTGCGGATGCGGTCGATCAGCTCGCGCAGCAGCACCTTCTCGGTGGCGTTCATGCCGGCGGCGGGCTCGTCCAGGGCGATCAGCTGCGGGTCGGTGGCCAGGGCGCGGGCGATTTCCAGGCGGCGCTGGTCACCGTAGCTCAGGGTGCGCGCCTTGTAGTCGGCGAACTTGCCGATGCCCACGTAGTCAAGCAGCTCCTGCGCGCGCTTGGCGATGGCGGCTTCTTCTTCCTTGAAGCCCTTGGTGCGCAGCACGGCGCCGAGCAACCCGGACTTGGTCCGGATGTGGCGGCCGACCATCACGTTCTCCAGCGCCGTCATCTCGGCGAACAGGCGAATGTTCTGGAAGGTGCGGGCGATGCCTGCCTTGGCCACTTCGTGCACGGCGGTGGGCTCGTAGGCCTTGCCGGCCAGCTCGAACGTGCCGCTGTCGGGGGTGTACAGGCCCGTGATCACATTGAAGAACGTGGTCTTGCCCGCTCCGTTGGGGCCGATCAGGCCATAGACCTGGCCGCGCTGGATGGTGATCCCGACGTCGGACAGGGCCTGCAGGCCGCCAAAGCGCTTGGAAATGCCGGCGACCTTCAGCACCACTTCATTGGATTTCTCTGTCATTGCTAACTTTCGGTGGTGTTCTGCTTCAGGTCTTCTGCGTCAGGCTCTTGCCGTGCTCAGGCGAGGGCCACAGGCCGCGGGGGCGAATCAGCATGATGACGATCATGGCCAGCGCGATCAGCAGCTGGCGCAGGATGGCGGAGTCCAGGCGGCCGTCCGTCATGGCCTGCAGCGGACCGGCGACGTAGCGCAGCACCTCGGGCAGGGCCGACAGCAGCACGGCCCCCAGGATCACGCCAGGGATGTGGCCGATGCCGCCCAGCACCACCATGGCGACGATCATGACCGACTCCATCAGGCTGAACGACTCGGGCGACACGAAGCCCTGGAACGCACCGAACATCGCACCCGACACGCCGCCGAACGAAGCGCCCATGCCGAAGGCCAGCAGCTTCATGTTGCGGGTGTTGATGCCCATGGCCTTGGCGGCGATCTCATCCTCGCGGATGGCCATCCAGGCGCGGCCGATGCGCGAATCCTGCAGGCGGTAGCAGATCACGATGGAGATCACCACCAGGATCAGGAACAGGTAGTAGTACAGCGTGACCGAGTTGATGTCGAAGCCGAACAGCTCCAGCCGCTTGCCCAGGTCCAGGCCAAAGACCTTGACCGAGTCGATCTGGCCCAGGCCCTTGGGGCCGTTGGTCAGGTTGACGGGGTGGTCCAGGTTGTTCAGGAAGATCCGGATGATTTCGCCGAAGCCCAGCGTGACGATGGCCAGGTAGTCGCCCCGCAGCTTGAGCGTGGGGGCTCCCAACAGCGCCCCGAAGAACGCCGCGAGCAATGCCGCCAACGGTATGACCAGCCACAGCGAGGTGTGCAGGCCGGTGGGGAACATGGCGGCAAAGGCCGCAAAGTTGTCCGCGAGGTGCGGCGAAGCCATCAAGGCAAACAGGTAGGCGCCCACGGCGTAGAACGCCACGTAGCCCAGGTCCAGCAGGCCGGCGTAGCCCACCACGATGTTCAGGCCCAGGGCCAGCAGCACATACAGCAGGGCCAGGTCGGCGATGCGCACCCAGGCGTTGCCGAAGGATTGCAGGATCAGTGGCAGCACCAGCAGCGCGACGGCGCCGATGATCCAGTTGGTTTTGGTGTTCTTCATGGTCCTAGGCTCCTCAGGCGCGATCCGCCACACGCTCACCCAGCAGGCCCGAGGGGCGCAGCGTCAGGATGATGATGAGCACGATGAACGCAAAGATGTCGGTGTAGTGGCTGCCCAGCAGGCCGCCCGTGAGCGTGCCGATGTAGCCCGAGCCGATGGCTTCGATGAGGCCCAGCAGGATGCCGCCGACCACCGCGCCGGCCAGGTTGCCGATGCCGCCGAACACGGCTGCCGTGAAGGCCTTGAGCCCGGGCAGGAAGCCCATGGTGTGCTGCGCCGTGCCGTAGTTGGAGGCATACATGATGCCGGCCACGGCCGCCAGGATGGCGCCGATGATGAAGGTGGCGGAGATCACCATGTCGGGCTTGACGCCCATGAGCGAGGCCACGCGGGGGTTCTCGGCCGTGGCGCGCATGGCGCGGCCCAGGTTGGTGTGGTTCACCAGGTACACGAGGGAAGCGAGGGCCACGGCCGTCACGCCCAGGATCAGTATCTGCGTGGGGGTGATGAAGGCGCCGCCGACCTGGAACGGCGTGCTAGGCAGCATCGTGGGATAGGGCTTGTAGTTGGGCTTCCAGATGATCATCGCCAGCGTCTGCAGCAGGATCGACATGCCGATGGCGGTGATCAGGGGTGCCAGGCGCGGACTGTTGCGCAGGGGCCGGTAGGCCACCTTCTCGATCACGAAATTGAGCGTCGCGGCGACCACGCAGGCAATGAGGGTCGCCAGCAGCAGGATCAGCCAGCCAGGCGCGCCCGGCATCGCGGCCTGCATCATTCCTATGCAGCTCCAACTGGTCAGAGCCCCGATCATCAGCACCTCGCCGTGGGCGAAATTGATCAGCTGAATAATGCCGTACACCATGGTGTAGCCCAAGGCTATCAAGGCGTACATGCTGCCGAGTACCAGACCGTTGATGATCTGTTGCAGCAAAATGTCCATAAGAGAAGTCCTTCGTTTGTAACGTACCCACCGCTTTGGCACCGGAATCGGTACAGCCTTGTGGGCCCGACTGCCATCTAGCAAAAAACCCGCCAGAAGTGCAGCTGTGCGGGTTTGTGGACGGGATTGTAGCGAGTAGTCACAAGCGGCCCCCGCCAAGCCGGGCGGGGTTTTCCCTCGGGTTGGGGCCACATCAGCGGGCAACGCAATTCATAAGCGCACATGATGCAAGCAGGAAAATTGATGTGCGAACTTATTACCCAATTCATGCCAAATCGGCATGAAGGGGGCGCGCCCCCGCCCCTGCCGGCCGATCAGGTGCCGCCCTGCCCGTCCCCGGAATCGGCCGACACATTGCGGTCCCGCAGTTCACGCAACTTCTGTGCGATCTTGATTTCGAGCCCGCGCTCCACCGGCGCGTAGAAACCGGGCTCCGGCATGCCTTCGGGCAGGTAGTTCTCGCCCGCCGCGAAGCCGCCCTCCTCGTCGTGCGCGTAGCGGTAGCCCTTGCCGTAGTCCAGCTGCTTCATGAGCTGGGTTGGTGCATTGCGCAGGTGCATGGGCACGGGGCGGGTCCCGTCCTTCTTCACCCAGGCGCGGGCCGCGTTGTAGGCCTTGTAGACCGCGTTCGACTTGGGCGCGACGGCCAGGTACACCACGCATTCGGCCAGGGCCAGTTCGCCCTCGGGGCTGCCCAGGCGCTCGTACACCTCGGTCGCATCCAGCGCCAGGCGCAGCGCGCGCGGGTCGGCCAGGCCGATGTCCTCGCTGGCCATGCGCACCAGGCGGCGGGCCATGTAGCGCGGATCGGCACCACCGTCGAGCATGCGCACCAGCCAGTACAGCGCGGCGTCGGGGTCGGAGCCCCGCACCGACTTGTGCAGCGCGCTGATGGTGTCGTAGAACTGCTCGCCGCCCTTGTCGTAGCGGCGCATGCGCTCGCCCAGCACCTTGAGCAGCCAGGCATCGGTGATCTCGGGCAGCTTCTCCTGGGCCGCCGCCATCGCCAGGGTTTCGAGCGTATTGAGCAGGCGGCGGGCATCGCCGTCGGCGTAGGCCACCAGGCGCTCGATTGCTACATCTTCAATAGCTGGAAGCGCCTGTTCCGCCTGGGCCAGGGCCACAATCTGCTTCAAATCCTGCTCGGACAGCGGCTGCAGCACATAGACGGCGGCGCGCGACAGCAGCGCGGAGTTCACCTCGAATGAGGGGTTTTCGGTGGTCGCGCCGATGAAGGTGAACAGCCCGCTCTCCACATGCGGCAGGAAGGCATCCTGCTGGCTCTTGTTGAAGCGGTGCACCTCGTCGACGAAGACGATGGTGCGCTGCTGCATCAGCCCGTCGCGCGCTGCCTCGGCGCGTTCCACGGCCTCGCGGATGTCCTTGACCCCGCCCAGCACGGCGCTGATGCTGATGAACTGCGCATCGAACGCATCGGCCATCAGGCGCGCGATGGTGGTCTTGCCCACGCCGGGCGGCCCCCAGAGGATGCAGCTGTGCGGGCGGCCCGACTCGAACGCGAGCCGCAGCGGCATGCCCGGGCCCAGCACATGCTGCTGGCCGATCACCTCGCCCAGCGTGCGGGGCCGCAGGCGCTCGGCCAGGGGGCGGTGGAGCGCCTGCGAGGTTTCTGGGGGGGCGTTGCGGGCGGCCATCTCAGCCCCCCGCGGCGCGGGCGCCACAACGGGCGGCCGGGGCGCGCGGCCCGGTGGCGAGGGCATGCAGAGAGGGCAGTTGGCGCGACAGGGCGCCAGGAACGCAAGGATCGGCTGGCTGCGCGGCCCGGGTGCGCAGGCGGAAAACGGTCTTCATGCCGCCATTCCAACACAACCGGCCGCCGCGCTCCGGCAAGGGCACCGTCGGGAACCAGGCCGCCGGCAGCACTCCTTCTTTGTTCGCCGCGCGCGCAAGGGGAGGCACGCCCACCACCTGGCGCGCCCAGGTGACTGTGCCGGGTAACACCCGCGGCCTGAAATGGATTACCGTGGTGCCCTCGCACCGCACCTGCGGCCCCTGCCTGCCACCACCCCATGGAGTTTTCATGTCCCTTGCCGCCAATATCGTCGTCGGTCTGATCGGCCTCCTGCACGTGTACATCCTGGTGCTGGAGATGTTCCTCTGGGAAAAGCCCGCCGGACGGCGCGCCTTTGGCCAATCCCGCGAGCAGGCCGCCGCGACCAAGGTGCTGGCGGCGAACCAGGGGCTCTACAACGGATTCCTGGCGGCAGGCCTGTTCTGGGGGCTGACGCTGGGAGACGCCGGCCTGGGCGTGAAGGTGTTCTTCCTGCTGTGCGTGCTGGTCGCCGGCCTGTATGGGGCGGCCACGGCCAGCCGCAAGATCCTGTTCATCCAGTCCGTGCCGGCCGCCATCGGCCTTGCCTTGCTGCTGCTGGGGTGAGCCGCGCCCGGGCAGCCAGCGCCACCCTTGCGGTCCCTTGCGGCCGCTGGCGTCCTGCCAGAAAGCGCCAATAGCTATCCATTCAATAGCAGGCCGGCAATTCAGGCACCGGCAACCGGCCGCCGCAGAACGTTACTGCTTGACCACGTCCGCCCCGGCCGGGGGCTTGAACTGGAACGTGCCGGCGGGCAGCGCGGCATTGGCCTGCATGCCGGTAAAACGGATCAGCGAGCGCTGGCCGAAACTGTCCAGGATGTCCAGCGCCGCGAGCTGCTCGCCGGCAAAGCCCACGCGCACGCTCCTGAGCTGGCCGTCCTTGGCCTTGGGGCTGGCGAGCACCCACTGCAGGCCATCCTGATCCGGTGCGGACTCCAGCGTGAATTCGGCCTTCAGCGCCGACAGATCGGGCGCCGAGGCCAGCAGCGCCGCCGGGGTGGTGCCCAGGGCCTGCGCCTGCGCGCGCTGGGTGACCTGGTTCAGGTCCACGTCGTAGAGCCACAGGGTCTGGCCGTCGGCCACGATGGTCTGCTCGAAAGGTTTCTTGTAGACGAACTTGAAGCGCCCGGGGCGCTGGAACTCAAAGCTGCCGCTGGAAGTCTTGGTGCGCGCTGTCTGCCCGTCCTTGGGCGGCGAGGTCACCGTCTGGCTGAAGTCCGCCCGGCCGGTCTGCGTGCCCTTCATGAAGGATTCAAGGCTTTTCAGGCCATCAGCGCTTGCCAGTGTCGCGCTGGCAGCTATCAAAATTGCAGTGGCGATCTTTTTCAACAAAAACTCCTGTAAGGGGCATGGGCCGGGCTTGGCGCCCCGCCCGGGTCACTCGCTGCGCGCCGGCACCAAAACCTCGCGCTGGCCGCTGGTGGTCAGGCCACTGACGAGGCCCGCCTTTTCCATGTCTTCCAGCAAACGCGCAGAGCGGTTGTAGCCAATGCGCAGCTTGCGCTGCACGTACGAGATGCTCGCCTTGCGGTCCTTGAGCACGACTTCGACGGCCTGGTCGTACATGGGGTCCTTCTCACCCCCGTCGCCGCCGCCCTCCCCTGACAGATCACCCTCGCCATCCACAGTTCCGCCTTCGAGCACGCCGTCTATGTAGTCCGGCTCCCCTTGTTCCTTGAGGTAGCTGACGACACGGTGTACTTCCTCGTCCGACACGAAGGCGCCATGCACCCGGATCGGCAGGCCGGTGCCGCTCGCCATGTAGAGCATGTCGCCCATGCCCAGCAGGGCTTCTGCGCCCATCTGGTCCAGGATGGTGCGGCTGTCGATCTTGGAGCCCACCGAGAACGCGATGCGGGTCGGGATATTGGCCTTGATCAGGCCGGTGATCACATCCACGCTGGGCCGCTGTGTGGCCAAAATCAGATGGATGCCGGCCGCCCGCGCCTTCTGCGCCAGGCGGGCGATCAGCTCCTCGATCTTCTTGCCCACCACCATCATCAGGTCGGCCAGCTCGTCGATGATGACCACGATGTGCGGCAGGCGCTGCAGGGGCTCGGGCTCCTCGGGCGTCAGGCTGAAGGGGTTGTAGATGAACTCCTCGCGCGCCTTGGCTTCGTCGATCTTGACGTTGTAGCCCGCCAGGTTGCGCACGCCCAGCTTGGACATGAGCTTGTAGCGGCGCTCCATCTCGGCCACGCACCAGTTCAGGCCGTGCGCCGCCTGCTTCATGTCGGTGACCACCGGCGCCAGCAGGTGCGGAATGCCTTCGTAGACCGACATTTCCAGCATCTTGGGGTCGATCATCAACAGGCGCACATCGCGCGCCTCGGCCTTGTACAGCAGCGAGAGGATCATGGCGTTGATCCCCACCGACTTGCCCGAGCCCGTGGTACCAGCCACCAGCACGTGCGGCATCTTGGCGAGGTCTGCCACCACCGGGTTGCCCACGATGTCCTTGCCCAGGCCCATGGTGAGCATGCTCTTGGCCTCGTGGTAGACCTGCGAGCCGAGGATCTCGGACAGGCGGATGGACTGGCGCTTGGCGTTGGGCAGCTCCAGCGCCATGTAGTTCTTGCCCGGGATGGTCTCCACCACGCGGATGGACACCAGGCTGAGCGAACGCGCCAAGTCCTTGGCCAGGCCCACGATCTGCGAGCCCTTCACGCCCGTGGCGGGCTCGATTTCGTAGCGCGTGATCACCGGACCGGGCATGGCCGCGACCACGCGCACCTCCACGCCGAAATCCTTGAGCTTCTTCTCGATGAGGCGGCTGGTCATCTCCAGCGTCTCGGGCGCCACCGTCTCCTGGCGCTGCAGCGGGCCGTCGAGCAGGTCCACCAGCGGCAGCTTGCTGTCGGGCATCTCGGTGAACAGGGGCTTCTGGCGCTCCTTCACCACGCGGGTGCTCTGCGGCACCTCCACCAGCACGGGTTCGATGATCTGGATGGGCTCGGGATGGTGCACCTCGCTCTCGGTGCGCTCCTCCAGCACCACCACCTCGCGCTCGCGCGCGGCCTTGCGGCCCACGGCCACGTCCTTGGCCACCTCGCGCTGTGCCAGGCGCGACTGCACCAGCGCGTCGATACGGCCGCCCACGAACTCCGCGACGTGGCCCCACGAGAAGCGGAACACCAGCGCCGCGCCCAGCACCGCCAGCACGATGGCCAGCAGGCCCGAGCCCGTGAAGCCCAGCCACTTCACGCTGGCGGGCCCCATGATGTAGCCCAGCACGCCACCGGCATGCCCGGGCAGGAAGGATTCAAACCGGTACAGGCGCGACCATTCCAGCGCGGTGCTGGAGCACATCAGCACCACCAGGCCGGCCCAGAAAAGTGCCCGCCGCCGCATCGGGCCGGCGGCCCCCGCAACGGACTCTCCGCCACGCATCCAGCGCGCCAGCGACGAAAGCCAGGCGCGCACGCCGGCCGCCACGCACCACCACACCGAAAACCCCAGCGCGAAGTAGCTGCCATCGGCCAGCCACGCGCCGAACCGGCCCGCCCAGTTGGCGACCATGCGTCCGCCCCGGGCGCCCGAGGTGGACCAGGCGGCATCCTGCGCCGAATAGCTGAACAGGGCCAGAAGCCAGAAAACCAGGGCCAGCAGCCCCACCATGAGGCCGATTTCATGGCCAAAACGGGCAGCGCCCGTGCGGGGCGGCGACTTGGCCGCCGCCGATGCATTCAGGGTATTGAGGGAATAGGTCATATGCGTGCCGGGCGAGCTTACCCCAAGCACCGCAGGGGGTGTGTGCCGAAAGGCAGCCACACCGCGGCGCCGTCAACCCAGGGCGTTCAGCCGGTCCTTGAGCAGGGTGGCGCCGCTGGGCAAGACCTCGACGAAGCCACGCTCTTCCAGGTCCTTCATCACGCGGCTGACCATCTCGCGCGAGGCGCCCACCATCTTGGCCAGGTCCTGGCGCGAGATCTTGTCCTTGATCACGAGCTGGCCCTGGGCATCCGGCAGCGCGAAGTCCAGCAGCGCATGGGCCACCCGGCCGTACACGTCCAGCAGCGCCAGCGACTCGATCTTGCGGTCGGCATGGCGCAGGCGCTTGACCAGGCCGCGCATCACGACCAGCGACATCGAGGCGTTCTCGGTCAGGCAGCGGGCGAACTCGGCGCGGCCGAGCATGAGCACGTCGGTCTGCACCTCGGCACGCACCGTGGCCGAATGGGGTTCGTTGTCGATGATGCTCATCTCGCCCAGGTAGTCGCCCTGCGAGAGCGTGGCCAGGATCACCTCGCGCCCCCGGCTGTCGGAGGTCATCACCCGGGCGCGTCCCGTGAGCAGGATGAACAGCGCATTGGACTTCTGCCCCTGCTCCACCAGCGCCTCGCCCCGCTTGAAGCGGCGCTTGATCACCGCGCCACTGATCACCTCGGCCTGCGTCACCGTCAGCAGCGAGAACAGCGGAACCCGGCGCAGCAGGTCCAGGTTGGACAACATCGTCGACATGAAAACTTCTCCTCTCAGGTGCGCGACCCAACCGGAGTCGCAACGGGTCATCAATGGGTTCTTACAATCGCCGTGATTGAAAAAGGGGCCGCTTGCACCCACGGCCGCCGGTTGATACTCGGCGGCTCAGCCCCAGCTTTCCCAACAGCGCCCCATGTAGCGGGCGCAAAACACAGGCTTTTACCATGTCCACCACCCAACACGCGAAAGTTCTGATTCTTGGCTCCGGCCCCGCGGGCTACACGGCGGCCGTCTATGCCGCACGGGCCAACCTGAATCCGGTGCTCATCACCGGCATGGCCCAGGGCGGCCAGCTGATGACCACGACCGAGGTGGACAACTGGCCCGCCGACGTGCACGGCGTGCAAGGCCCCGAGCTGATGCAGCGCTTCCTGGAGCACGCCGAGCGCTTCAAGACCCAGGTGATCTTCGACCATATCAACAAGGTCGATTTCAGCCAGCGCCCCTTCACGCTCACCGGCGACAGCGGCACCTACACCTGCGACGCGCTGATCCTGGCCACGGGCGCCTCCGCCAAGTACCTGGGCCTGCCTTCGGAAGAGGCCTTCATGGGCAAGGGCGTGTCCGGCTGCGCGACCTGCGACGGTTTCTTCTACCGCGAGCAGGACGTCTGCGTGATCGGCGGTGGCAATACGGCGGTGGAAGAAGCGCTGTACCTGTCGAACATCGCCCGCAAGGTCACCCTGGTGCACCGCCGGGACAAGTTCAAGGCCGAGCCCATCCTGGTGGACAAGCTCAACGAGAAGGTCGCGGCGGGCAAGATCGAGCTCAAGCTGTTCCACACGCTCGACGAAGTGCTGGGTGACAACACCGGCGTGACCGGCATCCGCATCAAGAGCACCAAGGACGGCAGCACGCAAGACATCCAGCTGCAAGGCTGCTTCATCGCCATCGGGCATGCGCCCAACACCGAGATCTTCCAGGGCCAGCTGGAGATGGAAAACGGCTACATCATCACCCAGGGCGGCCTCAAGGGTTTTGCCACCCAGACCAGCGTGCCGGGCGTCTTCGCCGCAGGCGACGTGCAGGACCACGTGTACCGCCAGGCCATCACCAGCGCCGGCACGGGCTGCATGGCCGCGCTGGACGCCCAGCGCTTCCTGGAACAGGAGAGTTGATCAAAAACTGGGCATCAGGCTATAATCTGCGGCTTTGCTGAATTCGGCCCGCTTTTGCGGTCCTTTCGAAACAGGCAAATCGGGTTACCGCCACCCTTTATTCTGGCGAGGTGAGGCCGCAAGCCAACCCTGGGAAACAACCCCAGGGCCCAGCGAACGGCCGTTAAAAGTATCGGAGTGTCCTCATGGCACGCGTCTGCGACGTAACGGGCAAGAAGCCCATGGTCGGAAACAATGTTTCCCACGCCAACAACAAAACCAAGCGCCGGTTCCTGCCGAACCTGCAATACCGCCGTTTCTGGGTCGAGACCGAAAACCGCTGGGTTCGCCTGCGTGTTTCGAGCGCTGCCCTGCGTTTGATCGACAAGAACGGTATCGACTCGGTGCTCGCAGACCTGCGCGCACGTGGTCAGGCTTAAGGAGAAGCACCATGGCAAGCAAAGGCGGACGCGACAAGATCAAGCTGGAATCCACTGCGGGTACCGGCCACTTCTACACCACGACCAAGAACAAGAAGACCATGCCCGAGAAAATGCTGATCATGAAATTTGATCCAAAAGCTCGCAAGCATGTGGAATACAAGGAAATGAAGCTGAAGTAATCGTTCAGCCTCGTTTCCTCCCCAAAGAACCGCCCGGACCCCGGGCGGTTTTTTTATGCCTGTTTCCGCCTGCGCCTGCCCAGAGCCGTGCGCAGGGCAGCGCTTGCGGCCCCCTAGGCAACCTTGCGCGAGGCGGGCGCCCGCACGGCCAGCTGGTCCGCCATCAAGGCACCCAGCGTGCGGTAGCCCTCCTCCACCTGCGCGGTGAAGGGCATGCCGCAGCTCAGGCGCAGGAAATGTTCATAGCGCCCCGTGTTGGTGAACATGGGCCCGGGGGCGATGCGGATGCCGTTTTGCAGCGCCTGGTCGTACAGCAGCGTGGACGAAATGCCGGCCGGCAGCTCCAGCCACAGGCTCAAACCTCCCGGAGGCAGGCTCAGTCGCGTGCCGGTCGGAAAGTAGCGGGCCACGGCCCGCGCGGACTGCTCCCGCTGCAGGCGCAGCTGCACACGCATGCGGCGCATGTGGCGTTCATAGGCCGGGGAATCCACGCTGCGCGCGGCCAGCAGCTGCGACCACGTCTGCATGTTGCGCGTGCGGGCGAACTTGAGCATCTGCACCCGGGCCTGCCAGCGCCCCGCGCTCATCCATCCCTGGCGCAGGCCGGGGGCGAAGCTCTTGCTGAGCGAGGCGCAATAGATCACCTGCCCCGCATCGCCCGGCCGGTCCCAGGCCTTGGCGGGGCGCAGCACATGCGGCGACTCCACGAATTCGCGGTAGATATCGTCCTCGATGAGGGCCAGGCCATGCTCCACGCACAGCGCCACCAGGCGCTCCTTGTGCGCGTCGGGCATCACGCTGCCCTGCGGCATCTGCAGATGAGGAACCACCACCACGCCCTTGAGCCGCGGCTCGTTGCGCGCGGCCAGTTCCAGCGCCTCCAGCGATATGCCGGTGTGGGGGCTGCAGGGAATCTCCAGCGCGCGCAGCCCGCGCACCTCGATGGCCTGCAGGATGCCGAAGAAGGTGGGGGATTCGACCGCAATCACGTCGCCCGGCCCGGCCACCGCATCCAGCGCCAGATTCACCGCCTCGGAGTTTCCGTGGGTGGCGCCGATGTCCGCCGGGGCCACGCACACGCCAAAGGTGAGCGCATGCCGCGCCATGGCCTGCTGGAACTCGGGATGCGTCGTGGGTGCCGAAGGGCCATACACCAGGATGTCCGGCTGCTCCCGCAGCAGGCCATGGGCAAGCCGGTTGAGCGCCTTCGCATCGAACAGGCTGGGCGCCGGCATCGCGCTGCCCAGGTCCAGCGGCAGGGGGCCTGCACGGCGGGCCTTGTCCAGAAAGACCGAAATGCGCTCATTGATACCCGCAAAGGCTTGGGGGTCGCTGGCCAGCGGTTCATGCACCTCGGGTTCGCGCGCCTCCGGGAGCGCCACGCCGCCCAGCTCGCGCACGAAGTAGCCCACGCGCTCGCGCGCCTCCACGCACCCCTGGGATTCGAGGTGGCGCAGCACCTGCAGCGCCGTGGTCAGGCTCACCTGATGGCGCTGGCACAGTTCGCGCACGGACGGCATGCGCATGCCGGGCTTAAGGCTGCCCGCGGCGATCGCCTGCTCGTACAAGCCCGCCAGTTGGCGGTAGAGGGGAGGTTCCCGGGTGTCGGAGGAGCGTGGCATGGCTGGAGAACGAAGGGTGCCGCTGCGCCATGGGATGGGCGCCGCAGCCGGTCTGTGGATGGTGCCTGAACGCCATCCACGGGTACAGATACAGGAAAGGGCAGAAGCAACCATAACAGCATGCCCGCTATCGTTGCTGTTCTACCTCCTCACGGGGGAGCGTGTACCTGTTGCGGCGGGGCGGCATTTCCTACGCTCAAACCCTCGCTACAGCCTTTTGTCCCCGGAGGACCCGCACCATGAAACCGCGCCCCCAGCCCACCGCCATCCCCACCCCTTTCCTCACCCTGCATATCGCGCCCGGCCAGAGCCTTTGGGCCTGCCTCGCACCCGGCAGCCGGGTGCACGCGACCCGGGGGGACGTGGCCATCCGCCTTGCGCCCCGCTCTCTCGGGCACGCGCTGCACTCGCCACCATTGGCGCGGTTGAAGGCGGGCGACCACCTGCCGTGGGTGGTGGAGCACCGCCAGGCCACCTGGGTGCAGCTTGGCAGCGCCACGCAGGGCCCGGCGGAAGTCAGGATCGTGGAAGGCACACCCGTGCCCGGACTGGGCGAGAAAGCCTGGAGACGCCTGCGCAGGGCTTTCTCGGCGGGCGGGAAGGCCCGCAAGGAGGGGACACTTGGCGGCGCCTTGCACGCCGCACGGTGAAGCGGCAAGGCGGCAGAAAAGAAAAAGGCCTTGCCGGACGGCAAGGCCTTTTTCCTTCGTATCCGGGCGCCGCGGCAGGCGGCCGGCCGCCTCTAGGCCTGGGCCGCACGCAACCGCAGCGAGAACTCGCGCAGCGCCGCAATGCCGCTTTCCTCGGCGCGGCGGCACCATGCCTGCAGATCGGCCGTCAACTGCTCGCGGGAGTGCGAGGTATTGAGCCACAGCTGGCGCAATTCTTCCCGCATGGTCACCATCTTGTCGAGGGCCGGGTGCGCGGCGCGCGCCTGGGCCAGTTGCGGCAGGGCCACGGCAGGCACCTTCTCCGCATCGCGGTGAAGCCAGCGCTTGGCGGCCTTGAGCACCGACGCATCGACCTGGCGCGCCTGCAATGCGGCAATCTCCTCCTTGCAGGCCTGGCGCACACCGCGCGCATAACCGGCCATCACCTCGTAGCGGTTGGCGATGAGGGCTTCCAGCGTCTTTTCGTCCGCGACGGGCTTCACATCGCCCAGCTGCAGCTTGGGTGGAACCTTCTTGACGGTGGCCCAGCCGATCTTCTTCATCAAACTGATGTAGACCCAGCCGATATCGAACTCATAGGGCTTGACCGAGAACTTGGCCGAGGTGGGGTAGGTATGGTGGTTGTTGTGCAGTTCCTCGCCGCCAATGATGATCCCCCAGGGCGACAGGTTGGTGCTGGCATCCTGCGCCTCGAAGTTGCGGTAGCCCCAGTAGTGGCCCACGCCATTGACCACGCCCGCCGCCCAGAAGGGAATCCAAAGCATCTGAACCGCCCACACGGCAGCGCCCAGGGCACCGAACAGGGCGAGGTTCAGGATCAGCATGAGGCCCACGCCCTGCCAGCCGTAGCGGGTATAGACGTTGCGCTCCATCCAGTCATCCGGCGTGCCGTGGCCGAACTTCTTCATGGTCTCCATGTTCTTCGACTCGGCGCGGTACAGCTCGGCACCACGCCACATCACGGTATCGAGGCCCCGTGTCTGGGGACTGTGCGGGTCGTCCACCGTTTCGCACTTGGCGTGGTGCTTGCGGTGGATCGCCACCCATTCCTTGGTGACCATGCCCGTGCCGATCCACAGCCAGAAGCGGAAGAAGTGCGAGGGGATGGCATGCAAATCCAATGCGCGGTGCGCCTGGGCGCGGTGCAGGAAAATCGTGACCGCCGCGATGGTGATGTGGGTCGTCGCCAGGGTGTACAGGATGATCTGCCACCAGGCCAGGTTCCACAAACCATGGCCGAGCCAGTCAATGGCGGCGTTCAGCACAGCCCAATCGGGTAACAGCATATTCGGGAAGCCTTACTACAGAGAACCCGCTCGCCAGCGGAGCAGGTACCTGATTTTAGAGGGAGTACCCCGTGCAGAGTTCAGGGGTATCCACAGTATTTACGCGTATTTAGAAACTTTAGAGCGGTAACTCAGCTCTTTTTGGACCAGATGGCGGCGAAAAAGCCGTCCGTCTGGTGCCGGTGGGGCCACAGGCGCAGAAAACCACTGCCTGTCTCGCCGCCGCTGCACAGGCCCTTGGCGCCCTCGACCTTGAGCTGCTCCAGCAGTTCGCCGGCGTCGAGCAGTTCGAAATCAGGGTGCGAGGCGCTGAACGCGTCCGCGATGGCCTCGTTTTCCTGCGGCAGGATGCTGCAGGTGGCATACACGAGGCGCCCGCCGGGCTTGAGTAGGCGCGCCGCGCTGTCCAGGATGGCGGTCTGCTTGGCCACCAGCTCCTCGACGGCCTTGGGCGACTGGCGCCATTTGAGGTCGGGATTGCGGCGCAAGGTGCCCAGGCCCGAACAGGGGGCGTCCACCAGCACGCGGTCGATCTTGCCCGCCAGCCGCTTGACCCGGTCATCGCGCTCATGGGCGATGGCGGCGGGGTGCACGTTCGACAGGCCGCTGCGTGCCAGGCGCGGCTTCAGCGCATCCAGGCGATGCGCCGACACGTCGAACGCATAGAGGCGCCCCGTGCTGCGCATGCCCGCGCCGATGGCCAGCGTCTTGCCGCCCGCCCCGGCACAGAAATCCACCACCATCTCGCCGCGCTTGGCGTCAAGCAGCAGGGCCAGCAGCTGCGAGCCCTCGTCCTGCACCTCGATGGCGCCGCGCGTGAACGCATCGAGCTTGGTCAGCGCGGGCTTGTCGTCAATGCGCAGGCCCCAGGGCGAATACGGCGTGGGGATGGCCTTGATGCCGGCCTTGGCGAGCTCCTGTTGCACATCGGCGCGCTTGTCCTTGAGCGCGTTGACGCGCAAATCCAGCGGCGCGCTCTGGGCCAGGCTTTCCACCAGCGGCCAGAAGCCTTCGCCCAGCTGGTCCTTCAAGGGCTTGACGAGCCATTCGGGCAGGTTGTGGCGGTGGCGCTCCATCAGGTCATCGACCGTGACGGCGTCGCACTGGTCGAGCCAGTTCTTCTCCTGGTCGGTCAGTGCGCTCTTGAGGAAATCGCGCGGGCCGTAGAAGCCCAGGATGGCCAGGCGGCGTTCCTTGGGGCCCGAGCCGGAGGGCGCCATGTGGTCGAACAGCAGCTTCTTGCGCAGCACGGTGTAGACCGTTTCGGCCAGCGTGGCCCGCTCGCGGGGCCCCAGGCCCCGGTTGTCGCGGAAGAACCGTGACACCACCGCGTCGGCGGGGTGTTCAAACGTGAGGGTGAGCCTGACCAGTTCGGCGCAGGCGTCGAGAAGAACTTTGGGATGCATCCCCGTATTGTCCACCCCCTGAGCTGCTTCCCGTCACCCCCCGGAGGGGTACGCCGTGTGCAACTTACCGTGCAGACGAGAAAGGGACGAGCAAAAAGTTGGCCATCAACGGGCATAGATCGGATCGAACGCATGGCGCTCGATTTCCTTGAGCGAAGGAGATTCGCCCGCCCACAGCACCAGCGCGGGGCCCGGAAGGCTCAGATTGCGCTCCAGGGCGCGGCACAGGTGGTAGCGGCTTTCGTCGTCCATGCCTGGCAGCTCCAGGAACACCAGGTACGCACGACGCTGCGGATGCTCGCGCAGGTTCTTGCGCACCAGCCAGCAACGGGCGAGGGGCGCACAACGGGCCAGCTCCGATTGCAGCTCGGCCAGCTCGAAGGAGCTCAGGTCGTGCCGCACGATCTGGCTGAAGAACGAGGTGCCCGACAGCTCTTCCCAGGCCCGCTCCTCCGACTCCTGGGCGCGCTCCAGCCGCTTGCGCCACTGCTTGAAGGCGGCGGCATCGTGGTCCAGACCCAGGCGGGGTGTCTCCAGCTCGGCCAGGGCGGTGCGTGCCGCCCAGTAGCGGTCGCTGCTGCCCGCCTCCCACACCCGGTGCAGCAGCTGGAGCTTGCCCTCGCGGTCATCGTCGGGCAGGCAAGGCACCAGCCCGCGCAGGGCGGCGGGGTATTCGGGGCTGCGTTCCAGCGCCAGCTCGTAGAGGGCACGCACATCGGCACGGGGGTCCAGATGGCGCTGGAGGCGCGCCAGCTCCACCAGGTCGGCGGCGCTGCTCTGGGCGGTCGATGCACCCAGGGCCTCGGCACGTGCGCGCACGCGCCGCAGCCACGCATGGTGCTGCTTCCACTCCGTGGCGTTGTCGCGGCACCACTGCTTGTCGAAGTGGGCCACCCAGCGCCTGGCCTCCGTGCCCAGCAGGGCCAGCGCGTTGCCGCGCGACCAGTCCGGCAGCGTGGGCGTTGCGTCCAGCGCCTCGATGCGGTCGCGCAGGCCAGGGTGGGTGTCGTCCACGCTGCTCAGGCGCTTGAGCGCCTGGCGCAGCGCGTCGTTGGCGAACGCCGGGTCGGGGGCTTTCGCCAGGCAGCGGCGCATGGCGCGATAGGGGCCCACGGGAAGCGGGTTGCCCGCAGCCTCGCACCAGTGGTTTCCCCAGAATTCCGCCTGCAGCCACGCGCCACGAATCTCGATTTCAGCCAGCGCGGCGGCCGCCACCTCTCGGCCCAGCAGCTTGCCCGCGATGCGATCGGCCTCGTACTCGTCCTGGCGCGCCAGCGCGAAGGTCTTGGCAGAAAAGCGCGGAAAGTACCACCGCATGAAGGCCTGCGTGGCGGCGGCCACCGGGCCTTCGTCGTCCGCCAGGCTGTGGTTCAGGCGCATCCAGGACAGCCGCGTGCGGTAGATCCACGCCGCAAACCGGCCATGGTCGCCGCGCAGATGCCCGTATTCATGCGCCAGCACGGCCAGGAAACGCGGCCGATCCAGTGCCATGAGCAGGGGCAGCCCGATGCTCAGATGGTTGACCGCGCCCCCCAGCAGGCCAAAGCGGGGCAGCTGCTGGATGCTCGCGTTGAACTCGTCGTTCAGCGTGACCTTGTGGATGGGCGGGCCCTTGATCTTGCGGCGGATGCGGTCGAGCGCCTCGAACAGTTCGGGCGCTTCCAGCACCGTGATCTCCACGCCGGCGGGTGCGTCAAAGCGCACCCACAGGGCCCGCAGGCTCACCCACAGCAGGCCGCCAGCCCCCAGCAGCAGCCACACCATGGCAAAACGAAAGCGACCGTGCAGGAGCTGCGGCACCACCCACGCCAGGATGCCCACGGCCAGGGCCAGGCAGCCGAGCACCCACGCATAGCCCAGCGCCGCGAACGCGGCCACGCTGCGGCGGTACGCTCGGCTGTTGTCGGCACTGGCATGCTCGCTCATGCGCACCATGTGCACAAAATCTGCCTGATCCACTGGCGTCCCCCCACTCTTGGTTGATTTTCAGCCGCCATCCTAACCATGAACGACAACGACCTCCCCGCGCTCATCCGCACCCCGCCGGGCCTGTACCGCCACTACAAGGGCATGCTCTACGAGGTGATCGACACCGTGCGCCACAGCGAGACCCTGGAGCCCATGACGCTGTACCGCGCACTCTATGGCCAGCGGGGGCTGTGGGTGCGCCCCGCCGCCATGTTCGAGGAGCAGGTGCTCATCGATGGCGTGGAGCGGCCCCGGTTCGAGAAATGCGGCGACGAGGCCGGTCCCGGCTGAACCCGGTCCGGCCACGCCACGGCACGGCACGCGCGAAGGCGGTATCGGCCAGCTGGAACGCGTTGCGCTGGCGCCACGGGTTTCTGGCCGCGCAGGGCGACATGCCCCCGAACGCAGGGCACCTACCCCGACGGCCCGCCGCGTCCTACAGCGCCCGGGCCAGATGCGGCCTACCGTGGGCTCTGGGCCCGCATGCCCTGGCATCCGGTGGGAGGCTGCCAGCTCCCTGCAGCATTCCTCCCACCCCCACCGCCGGGCACGGAGGGCCCGGCTTGATCCCAGGAGGTTCCCATGGGCTATCTACTCCAAGGGCTGTTCGGAGAACGCTCACTCACCAAGGTCGCCGGCCTGTTTGCCCAGCAAAGCCAGGCCGAGACCTCCATGGCGCAGATGCTGCGCATCGGCGGCCTGCAGGCCGGACAGGTCCGGCTGCTGGGCCCGCAGGATGCGCGCGCATCGCGCCGCGACCTGTTCGCGCGCTCGCTCGAGCCGGAACCGCGCGGCATTGCCGCACCTTCTTCCAGACCCACATCGTGGTGGGCGCCGCCGGGGCCGTGGCAGGCCTGGCGCTCTTTGCATGGTTCTACAACGCAGGCCACCCCATGATCGTGAGCAGCCCCCTGCTGGCCTTCATCGCCCTGGTGGGTTTTGGCACCACGTTCGGCATGCTGGGCGGGGGGCTCCTGTCGATGCGGCCCGACCACGTCCTGCTCATCACTAAGGTGCGCTCGGCGTTGCGCCACAACCACTGGGCAGTGGTCGCCCACCCCACCAGCGCGGAGCAGGCGGCCAGGGTCAAGGAGGTGCTGCAGGGCCACTCGGCCGAGGTGGTCAGCACCCTCTAGCCCGCTCACCACGGCGCATCCCCGCGCAACGGCGGGTGCGCTACAGGGCCCGCACCAGCGCCCGCACGGCGCGGGGGTAGATCACGTGTTCCTGCGTGAGCACGCGGGCAGCCAGGGTGTCTGCCGTGTCGCCCGGCAGGACTGGCACCACCGCCTGGTCCAGGATGGGCCCGACGTCCAGCTCCGCCGTCACCTGGTGCACCGTCACCCCCGCAAACCTGCAGCCCGCGTCGATGGCGCGCTGGTGCGTGTGCAGCCCCGTGAAAGCCGGCAGCAAAGAGGGGTGGATGTTGATCAGCCGCCCCGCATAGTGCGCCACGAAGCCGGGCGTGAGGATGCGCATGAACCCGGCCAGCACCACCAGCGCCGGGGCGTGGCGGTCGATGGTGGCGGCCAGTGCGGTGTCAAATGCCTCGCGGCTCGCGAACGCCCTGTGGTCCAGCGCCTCGGCGGCGATGCCCTGCTCGCGCGCGAAGGCCAGGCCGGCGGCCTCCGGCTTGTTGCTGACCACGGCGGCCACACGGGCGCCATGGCGCTGCTCCCAGTTCTCCTGCTGCGCGGTCCGCACGATGGCGGCCATGTTGGAGCCGCTGCCGGAGATCAAAATCACGATGTTCTTCATAAATTGCACTGCGACGCTCAACCCCGGATTATCCCTGCCATGCCATTCGACCCCGCAACCCGCCCCCTGACCCCGAACGAGGCCCGCGTGTTGGCCACGCTGATGGAAAAAGCCCGCACCGTGCCCGACAGCTACCCCATGTCGCTCAACGGCCTGCTCACGGGCTGCAACCAGAAGACCAGCCGCGACCCGGTGATGCACCTGAGCGACGCCGACGCCCAGGAGGCCTTGGACTCGCTCAAGCTCCTCACGCTGGCCTTCGAGACCACCGGCAACCGCACCACGCGCTGGGAGCACAATTTCCAGCGCGGCGTGGGCGTGCCCGAGCAGTCGGCCGTGCTGCTGGGCCTGTTGATGCTGCGCGGGCCGCAGACGGCGGGCGAGCTGCGCATCAACGCCGAGCGCTGGTACCGGTTCGCCGACATCTCCTCGGTGGAGGCCTTCCTCGACGAGCTGCAGGAGCGCAGCGCCGAAAAAGGCGGCCCGCTGGTGGTGCTGCTGCCCCGCGCGCCCGGCGCGCGCGAGCAGCGGTGGGCACACCTGCTGTGCGGGCCGGTCGATACCCATAGCGCCGCCGTTCCCGCCCCGGGCAGCGGCGGTGGCGGCACGCCGGCCGCACTGCAGGCGCGGGTGGAGGCGCTGGAAGCCCAGGTGGCGGGCCTGCGCGCCACCGTGGAACGGCTGTGCGCCGAACTGGGCATCGCCCCCGCGCCGGATGGAATGTCGCCACCCGGACAGGAATAAAACGAACGACCGTGCTACAAACAGGACTTCTCAGGAGACAAGCCGCATGGATCTCGCATTCACCCCCGAAGAACAGGCCTTCCGCGAAGAAGTTCGCGCATGGGTCCACGCCAACCTACCCCAGGAAATTTCCCACAAGGTCCACAACGCCTTGCGCCTGACCCGTGCAGACATGCAGGGCTGGGCCAAGATTCTGGGCAAGAAGGGCTGGCTCGGCTTCGGCTGGCCCAAGGAATTCGGCGGCCCTGGCTGGACCGCCGTGCAAAAGCACCTGTTCGAAGAAGAGTGCGCGCTCGCCGGCGCGCCGCGCATCATCCCCTTCGGCCCCGTGATGGTGGCCCCGGTGATCATGGCCTTCGGCAATGCCGAGCAGCAAAAGCGCTTCTTGCCCGGCATCGCCAGCGGCGAAGTCTGGTGGAGCCAGGGCTACAGCGAACCGGGCTCGGGCTCGGACCTGGCCTCGGTCAAGACCCGCGCCGAGCGCGTGGGCGACAAGTACATCGTCAACGGCCAGAAGACCTGGACCACGCTCGGCCAGCACGGCGACTGGATGTTCAACCTGGTGCGCACCAGCACCGAGGGCAAGCCCCAGACGGGCATCTCCTTCCTGCTGCTGGACATGAAGTCCAAGGGCGTGACCGTGCGCCCCATCAAGCTGCTGGACGGCGAGTGCGAGGTCAACGAGGTGTTCTTCGACAACGTCGAAGTGCCCGCCGAGAACCTGATCGGCGAAGAGAACAAGGGCTGGACCTACGCCAAGCACCTGCTCTCCCACGAGCGCACCAACATCGCCGACGTGAACCGCAGCAAGCGCGAGCTGGAGCGCCTGAAGCGCATCGCCAAGACCGAGGGCATGTGGGACGACCAGCGCTTCCGCGACCAGATCGCCTTGCTGGAAGTGGACGTCGTGGCCCTCGAAATGCTGGTGCTGCGCGTGCTCTCGGCGGAAAAATCGGGCAAGAACTCGCTCGACATCGCCGGCCTGCTCAAGATCAAGGGCAGCGAGATCCAGCAGCGCTACGCCGAACTGATGATGCTGGCCGCCGGCCCGTTCAGCCTGCCCTTCATCGAAGAAGCGATGGAAGCGGGCTGGCAAGGCGACTTCCCTGGCGGCGTCACCGCCAACGCGCCGCTGGCGTCCACCTACTTCAACCTGCGCAAGACCACGATCTACGGCGGCAGCAATGAAGTCCAACGCAACATCGTGGCTCAGACCGTCCTCGGCTGAACCCAAGTTCCAGGAGACAAGAACATGGATTTCGATTTTTCTGACGACCAGGAACAACTGCGCGATGCGGTGCGCAAGTGGGTGGACAAGGGCTACACCTTCGAGCGCCGCCGCGCCGCCGTGGCCGCTGGCGGCTTCGACCGCGCCGCGTGGGGCGAGCTGGCCGAGCTGGGCCTGACCGCACTCACCGTGCCCGAAGCCCACGACGGCATGGGCCAGGGCGCCATCGACGCCATGGTGGTGGCCGAGGAACTGGGCCGCGGCATGGTGCTCGAGCCCATCGCCCAGGCCTTCATCGCCAGCAGCGTGCTGTCGCAATACGGCACTGCCGCCGTGCGAGCCGCCTGGCTGCCCCGCGTGGCCAGCGGCGAGGCGATGGTGGTACTGGCCTACCAGGAGCGCAAGGCGCGCTACCGCCTGGACGTTTGTGAAGCAAAAGCCACTCAAGCGCAATCAGGACATGCGGTAACAGCTACAAAAAGCATAGTAGCCGCTGGCGACCAGGTCGATGCCTTCATCGTGCCGGCGCAGCTGGACGGCAAGATCGCCCTCTTCCTCGTGGAACGTTCGGCCGCTGGCGTGACCACGCGGGGCTACGTCACGCAGGACGGCAGCCGCGCGGCGGAAGTGCAGCTGGCCAACGCCCCCGCCACGCTCATCACCACCGACGGCCTGGCCGCGCTGGAGCTGGCCGTGGACACCGGCATCGCCGCCACCTGCGCCGAGGCCGTGGGCGTGATGGACAAGACGGTGTCGCTGACCGTCGAATACATGAACCAGCGCAAGCAGTTCGGTGTGTTCATCGCCAGCTTCCAGGCGCTGCGCCACCGCGTGGCCGACATGAAGATGCAGCTGGAGCTGGCCCGTTCGATGAGCTACTACGCCAGCCTCAAGCTGGGCGCCCCCGCCGCCGAACGCCGCGCCGCCATGGCGCGCGCCAAGGTGCAGCTGGGCCAATCGATGCGCTTCGTGGGCCAGCAATCGGTGCAGCTGCACGGCGGCATCGGCGTGACCGACGAATACATCGGCAGCCACTACTTCAAGAAACTCACGCAGCTGGAAATGACCTTTGGCGACACGCTGCACCACCTGGGCGAGGTGTCGAGCCGCATGCAGGACACCGCAGGCGTGTTTGCCTGAAGAGGACTGTCACGCAACCATGCAATGCTCGTGGGCCCACCGGTCCACGGGCATTTTTTCTTTCTGGAGCCCCCCCATGAACAACACGCACTTGCTGCCACGCCGCTCCCTTCTGGTGGCCGCCGCTGCCGCCGCCAGCCTGGCCCTGGCGGGCTGCGCCACCCGCAGCCCCAGCCTGGCGGAGGCGCCGCCCATCGTCTTCGTGCATGGCAACGGCGACACCGCCGCGCTGTGGCAGACCACCGTGTGGCGGTTCGAGTCGAACGGCTGGCCGCGCGAACGCCTGCACGCCATCGACGTGCCCTACCCGCTCTCGCGCGACGAGGACGGCAAGCCCCAGCCCGGCCGCACCTCGGCGGCGGAGCACATGGCCTACCTGAAGGCCGAGGTGGACAAGGTGCTCCAGGCCACCGGCGCCCGGCAGGTCGTGCTGGTGGGCAACTCGCGCGGCGGCAATGCCATCCGCAACTACGTCTACAACGGCGGCGGCGACCAGACCGTGAGCCACGCCATCCTCGGCGGTACGCCCAACCACGGCGTGTGGGCGGTTCCAGGCTTTCGGGAAGGCAACGAGTTCTCGGGCACCGGCCCGTTCCTCAAGGCCCTGAATGCCCCCAAGAACGCCGCAGGGGACGAGGTGAGCGGCCCGGTGAAATGGCTGACCATCCGCTCGGACAACAACGACAAGTTCGCCCAGCCCGACGGCGTGTGGATCGGCGCCAAGGGCACGGCCACCAACGTCACGGCCGCGGGCCCCGAGCTCAAGGGCGCCACCAACGTGGTCATCCCGCGCATCGACCACCGCGAGACATCCTATTCACCCGCCGCGTTCGAGGCCACCTACCGCTTCATCACCGGCAAGGCCCCGGCACGCACCGAGATCGCCGCTGAGAAGGCCGTGGTGCTGAATGGCAAGGTCACCGGCCTGGGCGTGGATTCCACCGACCCCAGGACCGGCAATTTCAGCAACAACCTGCCCCTGCCGGGGGCGCAGCTGGAGGTGTACACGACCGACCCCGCCACCGGCGCCCGCACCGGCGGCGCCTTGCTGCGCAAGGCCGTGGGCGCGGATGGCCAGTGGGGCCCGCTCGCCGTCCCCACCGGCTCGCCCATCGAGTTCGTGATCACCGCGCCCGGCTATGCCACCACCCACATCTACCGCAGCGGCTTCCCGCGCGGCAGCGACCTGATCCACCTGCGCCCTGAACGCATGGCCGACGCGGACAAGGGCGCGGACAGCATCATCACCCTGGCCCGCCCCCGCGGCTACCTGGACCCGGCGCGCGACAGGATGCTGCTGGACGGCGCCCCGCCCGCTGGCGTGCCCCCCGGAGCGGGCGTGGCATCCGCCAAGGTCAAGCCCGCTGGCGGCGTGCGCAGCATCGCGGCCGAATTCAATGGCGAACGGGTAACGGGCCAGACCTGGCCGGCGGCGCAAGGGCATGTGGTGATGCTGGAAATCAGCCAGTAAGCAAGGCGCCGGCAGCGGCATGCATGAAAAAACCCCACGGGCGGCAAGCGCCCGTGGGGTTGTTTTTTTGTCCTGAGAGGGAAAGCACGCACGGGCCTCAGTGCGAGTGCCCCCCATGGCCTTCGCGCTGCTTGAGGCTGTCGACGATGTTGACGGTCACGCCGTTGGGCAACACCATGTCCGAGGGCTTCATGCCCGGCCTGCAGTCTCCCAGGCGGCGCCCGCTGAACTGCGTCACGCCGGCGTTGCCGTGGGGAACGGGCTGGGAATAGGACACCTCGAACTGCCCTTGGTAGGACTCCTGGAAGTCGCCCGACAGCTGGATGCGCGCGGTGACCCGGTTGTCGTGCACGAAACACACCGTCTGGACGTCGAACCGGGTGCCGTTCTCTCCCTTCTTCACGCGTGTTTCATGGCAATGCTCCTGCCCCGGAACCACGGCAAGCAGGGTCACCGCGTCCACCTGGGGCGTCGTGCACTGCAGCACCTTCTGCTGGCGCATCACCGACTGGCCGGCAGCGGTGATGGAGACCTCCCACAGGCCCGGCTTGCGCGCCGGTAGGGTGTCGGCCTGGGCCAGCGGCAGGCCCAGCGAGAGGGACAAAGAGGCGGCTACAACGAGAGGTTTCATGGATTCAGGGGGGTAACAGTGGAGCGCCAGGCTCCGCGGGGGGCCTGGCGCATCCCGGTTGCCGTATCTGTCTATCTGTCAGCGCATCAGCGGCCCAGCCGGCGGCGGTGCATCCACACCATGGCGGCGAGCAGGGCCGACAGGAGGACCATGCCCCACTCCGACAGCGTGGGAATGGCATTGGCGTCCACCGGGGCGGGTGCGAACCGGAACACGGCCGCGCAGTCCGCCGCCACGGACGGGATGGTGTAGGTGGTGAAGTTCGCGTTGAAGCTGCCGCCACCGCAGGTGCTGGAGGCATCCCATGCAGCGCGCATGCCCTTGGCAGGCGACAGCACGATCACCGCGTTCGCCCCCGGCATGACGGACTGCGTCGCAGGGCTGACGGTTCCGCCGCCGGAAAGGACGGAGGCCGCCACCACCGGGTTCGGCACGAAGGCAAATACCGCGGAGCAGTTGGCCGCCACGCCGGGGACGGTGTACACCGTGCTGTCGGCATTGAAGCTGCCGCCCGTGCAGGTGCTGGAGCCATGCAGCGTCGCATGCAAACCCGCGGCGGGAGACAGCGTGACCACCGCGCTGGCGCCGGGTGGCACGGACTGCGCACCGGGACTGACGGTACCGCTGCCAGAAAGCACGGAGGCCGTCACCACCGGGTTCGGAACGAAGGCGAACGACACGGAACAGGCTGCCGCCACGCCCGGGACGGTGAACACCGTGCTGTCGGCATTGAAGCTGCCGCCCGTGCAGGTGCTGCCTGCCGCCAGGGTGGCGCGCTGGCCGGCGCCCGGCGTGAGCGTGACGACGGCCGTGCCCCCCACTGCCACCGATTGCGACGCAGGCGTGACGCTGCCGCTTCCGGATGCCACGGAAGCCGTCACCGCCACGGGCGCCAGGAAACCGAAGTTCACCGTGCAGTCGGCAGGCACCGGGGCAATGGTGTAGGTGGTGCCGGACCAGGTGCCTGCGGGGCAGGAGCCCGTGGGCGGGGCGCTGGTGTAGCCGGTGGTCGGCGTCACCACGTAGGACACGGAGCCCCCGTTCAGCACCGTCTTCGGCGCATTCGGCGTGATGGCGCCGCCGGTGCCCACCGACGGCGTGACCGTGGCCACGCCGGAGTTCACGAAGCTGAAGTTGACCACGCAGTTTTGGGCAATCGCGTTGGTCGTGTAGGTGCTGCCCACCAGCGCGCCGCCAGTCTGTGCGCCGCCGGCGGCGCAGTTGTCGGTGATGACCGGTGCGTAGCCCGCATTCGGCATGACCATGAACGAGGTGGTGCCGCCCGGTGCGACAGGCTGCGTCACGGCAGGGGTCACGGAGCCGTTGGCGCCCACCACGGGCGTCACATCCAGGGGGATGGTGAAGCTCGCGGTCACGGTCTTGGAAGCATCCATGGACACGGTGCAGCTGGTGGCCGCGCCCGAGCAGCCGCCGCCGCTCCAGCCCGTGAAGATGGAGCCGGCCGGCGCCGTGGCGTAGAGGATGACCTCGGCGCCGCCAGGCTGGTCGGAGGCGCAGCTGGCTCCGCAGGAGATGCCCAAGGGCACCGAAGTGACCGTGCCCGTGCCGATCGTGTGAACCTGCAGGTTGAACAGCCCCGCCCCCACGGGATCGGAGTCGGTGGCCGTGTTGTTGGAGCTTTCACGGTCCCGCACGCCAGCCGGTGCCGTCACCGTGGCCGTGTGCCGGATCGTGCCTGCGCCGCTGGCGGACGGGTCGGCCTGGGCCGCGATGGTGTAGGTGAGCGTTCCACCGACCGGCACCGGGTCCGGCAGGGTCTGGCTCACGGGCCCCGTGCCCGAGGCCAGCGGGCACACGGCCCCGCCCGATGCCGCGCAGGTCCATGCGATGCCGGTCAGCGATGCCGGGGCCAGCTCCTGGACCATGGCGCCAGCCGGCACCGCGGTCGGGCCGAGGTTGGTCACCGTCATGGCGTAGGTGAGGGCCTGCCCCCAGATCACGGCGTTCTGTCCGTCGGACAGGGCCACGCTCAGGTCTACCAGGGGGTCCGTGGTGATCTGGCTCTGGACCAGCGGCCCGAGCAACGGCGATATCGCATCGCCCACGATGGAATAGTTGCCGTGGTTGATGGGGCCGGTGGTGAGCGCCGGCGCCACGAACGACAGCTGGAGCGTGCCGCTGCTGCCCGGGTTCAGGGTTCCCAGGGGGCAGGAGATGCTATCGATCTCGTTGCCCGCGGTGCCGGACACGCTGGTCGTGCACGCGGCGGGCACGGAGCCCGGATCGATGCGCAGATTCCTGGGTGTTCCCGGCGTGTTGTCTTGCGGGGACACGATGGTCACCACGGTGCTCGTGAGGGGTACGTCACCCTGGTTCGAGTACGAGTAGGTGTAGTCCACGCTGCCGTTGGCAGCCGCGTACTCCGGCGCATCGGCCTTGATGCCGGGGCCCGGCAGGTTGGTCAGGCCGGCCCCCGAATCCACGTAGATGTGGCCCGAGTGCCCGCTCTGGCTGCAGCCCGCCGCGATCACGGTGACCTTGACCTGATCGCCCACATCCAGCACGCCCTCCCCGGGCGCGATATCGATGGTCTGCCAGTTGGTGTACTGGAAGCCCCCCACGGTCTGCCAGGGCACGCCGGACTGGCCCGAAAAGTTGAACGTGTAGAACAGCTGCTTGTTCTTGGTGACGTTGTACACCTCGACAAAGAAGTAGGGCTGCTCGTGCCCGGAGTGTCCGGGGTTCTGCAGCACCGGGGCGATGGCGAAACGCACGTGCGCCTTGCCGTCCGCCGGGTCCACGTCGGCCAGCGTCATCACGGCCGTCTGGTCGATGGCGGCGGCGCGGTTCTGGGCGCCCAGGTAGTTGACGCGCGCGCTCTTGGCCCCATAGAGCGGGAAACGCACTTGCCCACTGACGTTGATGTCGGAGTCATTGCCCACGGCATCGGTCGGCGCGGGCGTGGAGGTGGTGTTGGGCGTCAGCCCCAGATCACTCTCCGAGCCGGGCGGGAAGTTGGCCAGCGCAATGCCGGCACCGGGCACACGCAGGTGCCGGATGTTCCAGCTGTCCAGGTCGCTCTCGAAGCCGCCATTCACGAACGCCGCGTGCGCGGAGCCTGCGGCGGCGAGCAGGGCGAGCCCCCCCAGCCACAGCAGCGCCAGGCGGCGCAGGAAGCGGGACATGCTGCCGCGCAGCCCGCCCAGGAAAATCTCAGTGGTCAATTTGCCGTCTCCTCTTGAATCAGATCTCTGTCGTCGAAACCTGCGGGCCGAGTTCGGCCCAGGCTGCGCCCTGCCGGGACGGCATGCGCAACCATGAAATGGGTGGGGTGGTGGTGGACCGAGGCTCGGGGCACCCGGTCAGCGGGCTTGCGCCAGGGGGGTCAGCTCATGGTGCGAACACGAGCCCTTTTCCAAAGACCGCCCTGACCGGCAGGGCCAGGCCGGTGTCGTCCAGCGTCTTGCGGCGCAGCCGGGTCAGTGCCGATTCGATGCGGTGGAAGTCATCGTCGAGATTGCGTCCGCCCACGGCCTGCGCGAGCGCCTGCTTGCTCACGACCACGCCGGGGTTCTCCAGCAGGCAGGACAGCAGCTCCAGCTCTCGCGTGGTCAGCGAGACGACCTGCTGGTTGGGGGCCCGCAGCGCGCCGCCCACGCTGTCCAGTTGCCACGGCACCGCCGCCAGCGCATCCCCGCCGCCCTGCAGCCGCTTGTTGCGCAGCTGCGAACGGATGCCGGCCACCAGCTCCTGCATGTCGACGGGCTTGACGAAATACTGCAGCGCGCCAGCCTCCAGCCCTTCGATCCGGCTGTCCAGGTCTGCGCGCGCCGTCATCAGCACGGTGGGCACCCCTTGCGCCGCCAGGCGGGTGAGCAGGCTCAGCCCATCCTCGCCAGGCAGGCCGATATCCACGACCACGAGATCGGCGCGCGCGCGCAGCAGGCGCACGTAGAAATCCTCCGCCGACTCGGCCCCCCAGGACTGCAGGCCCGAGCGCGCCAGATAGCTGCATACATTGCTGCGGATGTCCTCGTCGTCTTCGACGACTGCGATGGTGGGTTGAGCGGACATTGAGACGGTCAATTGGGGTGCGAAACAGTTTGATACGTACTATTGTGTCAGTGCCTTTTGCACCGAGCCATGCACGAATACTCACGAATACTCACAAGCCCCAGGCGCCGCACGGCGGTGCCGTGGCACGCCAGGGCGCTTGCCGCGTGCCTTCTCCTGTTTTTCTCCTGCGTGCTGGCGCGCGCGGGCGAGCTGCCGCCGGATTTCCGCTTCCAGCTGGGATGGGACATCCCCATGGACCGGATCGACGATCCGCTCGGCCGGATGGGGCCGGGCGATGCGGCCGCGGCACCCGTCGGCGAAGGGTCGTCGCGGCTGCACCATTCGTTGAATGCGGGCTACCTCGGCCATCCGGTGTGGCTGCGTTTCCAGGTGCCGTCCCTGCCCCCGGATGCCGAACCCGGGGCACTGTGGCTGCTGGCGCAGCCCACCTATCTCGACACGGTCACGCTCTACCAGCGCAGCGCCACGGGGGACTGGTCCGCACAGGAGAGCGGCGACCATGTGCCGGCCCCCCGGAAAGCCGGCGTCCGCCAGCACCTGTTTCGCCTGGCACCCGGTGCCATGGCGCTCATCCGCATCCAGACCAGCAGCGCCATGCAGTTCCAGGGCAGCGTGCTCGGCGCGCAGGCGCTGGGCGCCAGCCTGGCGGATGCGGAACGCGGCATGGGCCTGCACTTTGGCGCCGTGGCGGCCTTGCTGCTGGGCATCTGGGCCGCGGCGGCCATCTTTCGCACCCGCGCGCTCTTTGCCCTCGCGGTTCTGGGCTCCGTCAGCGTCATCCACATCTTCAACGTGCGCGGCTACTCCAGCCTCTGGGTTCCTGCGCCGTGGACGCTGTGGGCCAGCCATTCGGTCGGGATCGGTGCATTTGCCCTGGCGGCCACGCTGGCCTGGCAGATCAGGGAGCAGCTGGCGAACACCGGCCGCCACCGCCGCACCGGCAGGTGGCTGATGGCGCTCGCCGCCCTGAACCTGGCGGGCATGGCCAGCGTTCCGCTGGGCTTCTACGGGTCCGTGGCATGGGTCAACCTGCTGTCCCTGCTGGCCAGCGACGTGATCGCCATCGTCCTGTGCGTGCTCGCCCTGCGCACGCGCGAGCGGCGGGCCCTGCACGCGCTGCTGCTCTCGGCCTATGGCCTGCACGCGATGGCCGGAGTGCCCATCGCCATCATCATGACCGGCGCGCTGCACTGGAACATCGATGCGACGGCACTGTGGCAATGGGAGGTGATCCTCTTTACCGCGATGATCGCGTGCGCCGTCTTCGTGGGCATGGTCCTGCGCTACCGCGACATCCAGCGCACCAAGGACCTGGCCATCGAACGGCTGGCCCAGTCCGAGCAGTCGCTCGAAGAGCGCATCGGACAGCGCACGGCGGAGCTGTCGCAGGCGCAGGACGCCCTGGGCCAGGCCCTGGAAAACGAACGCGCCCTGCGGCTGGAGCAGCGGCAGTTCTTCCACATGATCAGCCACGAGTTCCGGACCCCGCTCGCGGTGGTGGACAGCGCTGCCGCGGAACAGCAGGCCTTCCCCTCCGCGGATATCAACGCGCAGAAGGACCGGGCAGCGCAGATACGGCGCGCCTGCCGGCGCCTCGCCTCGCTGGTGGACAGCTGCCTGATCAGCGAACGGATGGACACGGCGGGTTTCTCTCTCCAGGCGTCGCCGGTCAACACGGCCGACCTTCTGGAGCATGCGGCGCAGCTGGTCCACTGGTCTCCACGCCATCACCTTCGCCTCTTCACCGACCTCGCTCCGCCGGAGTGGGTCTGCGACGGGACACTGGTGCGCATCGCGCTGTCCAACCTCGTGGACAACGCGGTGAAGTACGCATCCGCAGGGGAAATCTTCATTGCGGCGCGCAAGGGCGAATCCGGGCTGCTGGAGATTTCCGTGGCGGACGAAGGCTCGGGCATGTCGCTGGAGGTCATGAACCGCATCTTCCAGCGCTTCGAACGCGGAGACCGCACCGACCAAAGCAAGGGTTTCGGCCTGGGCCTGTGGGTGACCCGCCGCATCGCACGGCTGCACGGGGGCGACATCACCGTGGAATCGCGGCTGGGCGAGGGGACCTGCTTCACGCTGACCCTGGCCACACAGCCCATGGCCTCCGGCAGCGCCCACCACCAGCGGCAGGTCCGGGCCCGGGGCGAATCATCCTGGGCAACCTGACCCCCGCAGGCGAGCCGCGCCCGGGCGGCCCCCGCAAAGACCTGGAGCTGGTTCTCAGGCCAGCAGGCGCGAGGACTTGGGCACGTGCGCCATCAGGAACTCCATCTGGTCGGCCAGGATCCGCCGGTTGCGCAGGATGAAGTCCTCCCACAGGCTGGGCACGTAGGGCGCGTACAGCAGTGGCATATGCGCCTGTTCGGGGGTGCGCGGCCCCTTGCGGTGGTTGCAGGGACGGCAGGCCGTGACCACGTTCATCCAGTGGTCCTGCCCGTTGCGCGCGAAGGGCACGATGTGCTCGCGCGTGAGGTTGTCTTCGTGGAAATGCCCGCCGCAGTAGGCGCACACATTGCGGTCGCGGATGAAGAGCTTGCTGTTGGTCAGGCCGGGCTTGAGGTCGAACGGGTTGATCGTGGGCACGCCCTTGGTGCCGATGATGCTGTTGACGGCAATCACCGACTGTTCACCCGTCACGGCGTTGTGCCCGCCGCGGAACCGGGCGATCTGGCCGCCGGATTCCCAGCGCACCTCACCGGCGGCGTAATGAATCACCGCCTGCTCGAGCGAAATCCACGATTGGGGCAGCCCTTGGGCCGACAGCTTCAAGACCTTCAAAACACGCCTCCTGGAACGGTAAGTACACAAGGATTCGGAACGCTGATGTCTCGCGGGCAGCCCCGTACCGGGCCGTCCGTGGGTCACAATATACTCCGTTTTCATGACAAATTGGCGTCTTGCGCTTGATGCACCTGCGCATGCTGCTATCAAAAAGATAACAAACCGATGAAGATCTTTCGCGGATTCCACCATCCTGGCATCGCCCGCTCGTGCGCGCTGACCATCGGTAATTTCGATGGCGTGCACCGGGGCCACCAGGCCATGCTCGCCCTGCTCAACAGCGAGGCCGCCCACCGGCAAGTGGACAGCTGCGTGCTGACCTTCGAGCCCCATCCGCGCGACTACTTTGCCGGGGCGCTGCACAAGCCCGAGCTGGCGCCCGCGCGCGTCGGCACGCTGCGCGACAAGCTCACGGAGCTGGCGCGCTGCGGCGTGCAGCAGACGGTGGTGCTGCCTTTCGACGCGGCGCTGGCCGCGCAGTCGCCCGAGGCCTTCATCGACCAGGTGCTGGTGCAGGGGCTGGGCGCCCGCTACGTGCTGGTGGGCGATGACTTCCGGTTCGGGCGCCAGCGCGCGGGCGACTACGCCATGCTGGACGCGGCCGGCCAGGCCCGAGGCTTTGACGTGGCGCGCATGAACAGCTACGAGGTGCACGGTTTGCGCGTCTCCAGCTCCGCCGTGCGGCAAGCGCTGGCCCAGGGCGACATGGACGCGGCCGCGCGCCTGCTGGGACGGCCCTACACCATCTCGGGCCACGTGGTGCACGGCCGCAAGCTCGGGCGCGAGCTGGGCGCCACGGACGAGGGCGCGGGCGACGGCTTTCGCACGCTGAACCTGCGCTTTGCCCACTGGAAGCCCGCCGCCAGCGGCATCTTCGCCGTGCTGGTGCACGGCCTGGGGCGCGAGGGCGATGCCCCGCTGCAGGGCGTGGCCAACCTGGGCGTGCGCCCTTCGCTCGACCCCGACGACGTCAACGGCGGGCGGGTGCTGCTGGAGACACATTGCCTGCAATGGCCCGCCGAGCTGGGGGCCGAAGGGGCGTACGGTAAAATCGTGCGCGTGGAACTGCTGCACAAACTGCACGACGAGCTCAAGTACGACGGTCTGGCTGCCCTGACGGCGGGCATCGCCAAGGACTGTGCGGATGCGCGCGCCTACTTCGCGTCGGCCCAGGCACCCAATCACACCGAGACCCGGCGCCAGACCACGCGCGACCGAATTTGAGGGGGCTGCCTGCGCAGCGCCTGCCCGGCAGGCCCGACACCTCTTCACGCCTCCTCTTTTCCCGTTTTCTCCGGGCCTGCCCCGGAATGCCCCGTTTTAAGGCTCCCTCATGTCCGACAACGCCAGTACCACCGAATCCACCGCCACGGACTACCGCAGCACCCTGAACCTGCCCGACACCCCCTTCCCCATGCGCGGCGACCTGCCCAAGCGCGAGCCGGGCTGGGTGAAGGAATGGGAAGACAAGGGCCTGTACAAGCGCCTGCGCGACGCACGCTGCGGTTCGCCCAAGTTCATCCTGCACGACGGCCCACCCTACGCCAACGGCCAGATCCACATGGGCCACGCGGTCAACAAGATCCTGAAGGACATGATCACCAAGGCGCGCCAGCTCGAAGGCTTCGACGCGCTGTACGTGCCCGGCTGGGACTGCCACGGCCTGCCGATCGAGAATGCCATCGAGAAGAAACACGGCCGCAACCTGAGCCGCGACGACATGCAGGCCAAGAGCCGTGCGTTTGCCACCGAGCAGATCGCGCAGCAGATGGTGGACTTCAAGCGCCTGGGTGTGCTGGGCGAATGGGACAACCCCTACAAGACCATGAATCCCGCCAACGAGGCGGGCGAAATCCGCGCGTTCAAGCGTGTGATGGAGCGTGGTTTCGTGTACCGGGGCCTCAAGCCCGTGTACTGGTGTTTTGACTGCGGTTCGTCGCTGGCCGAGTTCGAGATCGAATATCAGGACAAGAAGAGCACCACGCTGGACGTGGCGTTCAAGGCGCACGAGCCCGCCAGGCTGGCGGCTGCCTTCGGCCTGCCCGCGCTGGCGAAGGACGCCTTCGTGGTGATCTGGACCACCACCTCTTGGACCATCCCCGCCAACCAGGCGCTGAACCTGAACCCCGAGATCAGCTACGCGCTGGTGGACACCGGCGAACGCATCCTGCTGGTGGCCGAGCCGCTGGTGGCCTCGTGCCTGGAGCGCTATGGCCTCACAGGCAGCGTGCTGGCCACCACCCTGGGCAAGAATCTCGGCGGGCTGGAGTTCGAGCACCCGCTGTACGACGTGAAGAGCGAGGACGGCAGCCAAGGCTACCAGCGCCTGTCGCCCGTGTACCTGGCCGACTACGCCACGGCCGACGATGGCACCGGTATCGTGCACTCCTCGCCCGCCTACGGGCTGGAGGATTTCAACTCCTGCGTGTCCCACGGCCTGGCGCTGGACGACATCCTGAACCCCGTGCAGGGCAACGGTACCTATGCGCCGGACTTCCCGCTGTTCGGCGGCCAGCACATCTGGAAGGCCGTGCCCGTCATCATCGAAGCACTGCGCGATGCCGGCCGCCTGATGGCCACCAAGGAGATCACGCACAGCTACCCCCACTGCTGGCGCCACAAGACGCCGGTGATCTACCGCGCGGCCGCGCAATGGTTCATCCGCATGGACGAAGGCGAAGGCGTCTTCACCCAGCCCGGCATGAAGCCCGCCAAGACGCTGCGCCAGATCGCGCTGGACGCCATCGAGCACACCAGCTTCTACCCCGAGAACGGCAAGACCCGCCTGCACGACATGATCGCCGGGCGGCCCGACTGGTGCATCTCGCGCCAGCGCAGCTGGGGTGTGCCCATCCCGTTCTTCCTGCACAAGGATTCGGGCGAACTGCACCCGCGCACCATGGAAATCATGGACCAGGCGGCCGACATCGTGGAAAAGGGCGGCATCGAGGCCTGGAGCCGCGTGACGCCCGAGGAAATCCTGGGCGCCGAGGACGCGGCCTGCTACACCAAGAGCACCGACATCCTGGAGGTGTGGTTCGACTCGGGCTCCACGTTCAGCCATGTGCTGCGAGGCACGCACCCCGACGTGCACCACGACACGGGCCCCGAGGCCGACCTGTACCTGGAAGGCCACGACCAGCACCGCGGCTGGTTCCACAGCTCCCTGCTCTTGGCATCGGCGCTGGAAGGCCGCGCGCCCTACCGGGGCCTGCTGACCCACGGCTTCACCGTGGACAGCCAGGGCCGCAAGATGAGCAAGTCGCTGGGCAACGGCATCGATCCGCAGGAGATCAACAAGAAGCTGGGCGCCGAGATCATTCGCCTGTGGGTGGCCGCCAGCGACTACTCCGGCGACATCGCGGGGGACGAAAAGATCCTGGCCCGTGTGGTGGATGCCTACCGCCGCATCCGCAACACGCTGCGCTTCCTGCTGGCCAACGTGAGCGACTTCGACCCGGCCAAGGACGCCGTGCCGTTCGACCAGATGCTGGAGATCGACCGTTACGCGCTCACCCGCGCATCCGAGTTCCAGGCCGAGGTGCTGGCGCACTACAAGGTGTACGAGTTCCACCCCGTGGTCGCCAAGCTGCAGCTGTACTGCTCGGAAGACCTGGGCGGGTTCTATCTGGACGTGCTCAAGGACCGCCTGTACACCACCGCGCCCAAGAGCCTGGCGCGCCGCAGCGCGCAGACCGCGCTCTACCAGATCACGCATGCCATGCTGCGCTGGATGGCGCCGTTCCTGTCCTTCACGGCCGAAGAGGCCTGGAAGGTGTTCGGCCAGTCCGACTCCATCTTCGTGGAAACCTATGGCTCCATCGCCGGGGCCGACGAGGGCCTGCTGGCCAAGTGGGGGCGCCTGCGCGAGATCCGCGATGCGGTGAACAAGGAGATCGAGGCGCTGCGCGCCGCCGGCCAGGTGGGCTCTTCGCTGCAGGCCGTGGTCACCCTCACGGCCGCGCCCGAAGACCATGCGCTGCTGGCCAGCCTGGGCGACGACCTGAAGTTCATCTTCATCACCTCTGCTATTGAATTGGTAGCTGGTAGCGCACTGCAGATCAGCGTCAAGCCCAGTTCCGATGCCAAATGCGAGCGCTGCTGGCACTATCGCCCCGACGTGGGGCAGGATGCCGCGCACCCCACCATCTGCGGCCGCTGCACCAGCAACCTCTACGGGGACGGCGAAAGCCGGGCGCACGCGTGATGGCGCGCGGCGCGGCACTGGCGGGGCGCTCCGGCGCGGGCATGTGGCCCTGGCTGGCCTGGGCCGTGGTGCTTCTGGTGGCCGACCAGATCACCAAGACCTGGATCATCCAGAACTACCAGCTGGGCGATGCCACGTTCATCACCAGCTTCTTCAACATCGTGCGGGCGCACAACACCGGCGCGGCGTTCTCCTTCCTGCGCGATGCGGGCGGATGGCAGCGCTGGCTGTTCACCGGCATCGGCGTGGCGGCCACGATCTTCATCGTGTGGCAACTGCGTGCGCACCCGGGCCAGAGGCTGTTCAGCTTCGCGCTGTCCAGCATCCTGGGGGGCGCGGTGGGCAACGTGGTGGACCGGCTGATGCACGGCTACGTCGTGGACTTCCTGGATTTCCACTGGAATTTCCTCGCCGGGATCTTCCACGGCGGCCATTTCCCGGCCTTCAACCTGGCGGACACGGCCATCAGCGTGGGGGCCGCCTGCCTGATCCTGGATGAGCTGCTCAGAGCGCGGCGCGCGCGCTGAAGCAACACCCCCGCCCCCTGCATCCCAGGCCCGCCGCGCGCGGGCCTTTTGCCAGGCGAAAGGCGGGGAGCGGGTTCACCGGCAGGGGCCTGCCCCACCTGTGTAGTGCCCGTGCGGCAGGCGCCACACGCCGTGCCCCGCCCGGCAAAACCCGGACTGCTATCCATGCTATGGAATCGGGAGTATGCTTATATGTCAGTTTTGTGACAAATGACGGAGGGGTGCCTTGCCCGCGCCCGCCCCGCCCCGGAAGCCGCGCCGCCCGGCACCGCAGACCCGTCTGCCCTGGCCTCCGGGCACAAAAGTGAACACGCCACCCTGGCCATGGGCGCATGATGTGCCCTGCGTCCGCCGTGGGCCAGGCGCCGCGTTTGCGCACGTCACAAGAAGAAGAAACAACGGTTTTCCATGAAGCATCTCTTGAATCTCCTGGCAGCGGTGTCGCTGCTGATCTGGGGCACCCACCTGGTGCGCACCGGCATCCTGCGCGTATTCGGCGCCAACCTGCGCCAGCTGATCGCGCACAGCGTCAGCAACAGGTTCACGGCCGTGCTGTCGGGCATCGGGGTGACCGCCGTGGTGCAGTCGAGCACCGCCACGGCGCTGATCGTGTCGTCCTTCGTGGGCCAGGGCCTGGTGGGCCTGCCCGCCGCGCTGGCCGTGATGCTGGGCGCCGACGTGGGCACCAGCGTGATGGCCGTGGTGTTCTCCATGGACCTGTCCTGGCTCTCGCCGCTGTTCATCTTCGCGGGGGTGGTGCTGTTCATCTCGCGCAAGGACACGGCGGCCGGCCGCGTGGGCCGGGTGCTGATCGGCCTGGGCCTGATGCTACTGGCGCTGCGCCTGATCACCGAGTCCACCACCGTGCTGACCCAGTCGCCCACCGTGCGCACGCTGCTCTCCGCGCTCACCAGCGACCTGCTGCTCGAGATTTTCACGGGCTCGGTGCTCGCCATCGTGGCCTATTCCAGCCTGGCCACGGTGCTGCTCACCGCGGCCCTGGCGGGCTCGGGCGGCATCCCGCCCGACGTGGCGCTGGGCCTGGTGCTGGGCGCCAACCTGGGCAGCGGCGTGCTGGCGGTGCTGACCACGCTCAAGGCCGACGTGCAGACGCGGCAGGTGCCGCTGGGCAACCTGATCTTCAAGATCATCGGCGTGGTCATCATGACGCCGCTCACGGGGCTGTGGCTGCAGCACGTGCGGCCCTACGTGCCGGAAATCGCGACGCTGGTGGTGCTGTTCCATCTGGCGTTCAACATGGTGGTGGGCATCATCTGCATCGGCCTGACCGGCACGGTGGCCCGCGCGGTGCAGCGCCTGCTGCCGCAGGAGAAGACCCAGGCCGCGGCGGGCACGCGCCCCCAGCACCTGGACCCTTCCGCCCTGGCCACGCCCTCGCTGGCCATCTCCTGCGCCGCGCGCGAGGCCCTGCACCAGGCCGACGTGGTCGAGTCCATGCTGCTGGGCCTGCACAAGGTGATCCGCACGGACGACCTCAAGCTCGCACAGGACCTGCGCAAGCTCGACGACGAGGTGGACGGCCTGTACTCGGCCATCAAGTACTACATGACCAAGATCTCGCGCGAGGCGCTGGATGAGCGCGAGGGCCGCCGCTGGGCCGACATCATCAGCTTCACGATCAACATGGAGCAGATCGGCGACATCATCGAGCGCGTGCTGATCGACATCGAGGACAAGAAGATCAAGAAGGGCCGCCAGTTCTCCGAGGCCGGCATGGAAGAGATCAACGAGCTGCACGCGCGCCTGATCGACAACCTGCGCCTGGCGATGAGCGTGTTCCTCAACGGCAGCGTGCGCGATGCGCAGAAGCTGCTGGAGGAGAAGGCCCGCTTCCGCGACCTGGAGCACGCGTATTCGGCCACCCACCTGGCGCGCCTGTCCGACAACACGGTGCAGAGCATCGAGACCAGCTCGCTGCACATCGACCTGATCAGCGAGCTCAAGCGCATCAACTCGCTGCTGTGCTCGGTGGCCTACCCGATCCTGGAGTCGGCGGGCGCGCTGGCGCCCAGCCGCCTGAGGGCCATGGTGGACCAGGCCTGAGGCGGCGGCTTGCGCCCACGGCGGCCCGCCGCCCGGGCACAGGGGGCAGCGCCCGCAAGGGCCGCCGCGTCAGGCGCCCAGAAAGCCCGCGATCACCAGTCCGGCTTCCAGGGTGAACGCCCCTTGCGCCACCTGTTCGCGCAGGCTGTCGAGGGAAAGCAGATCAAACCGCTCGACCTCCCCGTCCTGGTTGCAGGGCTCCAGGCCGTCGGGCACCTGGGCGCGGAACCAGTCGATGCGCTCCACCATGAAGCCCACGCCCCCGCCCTCGCGGCTGGGCCGGCTGAACAGCACGTGGCCGCCGTGCGCCACGCCCGCCAGGGCTTCGATGCGCAGCCCGGCCTCCTCCCAGGTCTCGCGCGCCAGCGCCTGCGGCAGGGTGTCGGCGGCCGCCACCATGCCGCCCATCAGCGTATCCCACAGGCCCGGGTTGTTGGGCTTGGTCAGCGCCCGCTTTTGCACCCACATGCGGCCGTCCGGGGCCAGCCCCACCAGGTGCACGGCCCGCGTGGCGATGCCCAGCACGCGCACGGCGCCGCGCTCCACGGTGGCCACCACGTCGCCCTGCGGATTACACACGGCCAGTTGCTCATTGCGCCAGGGGCCGCACCGGCCGGCGCCCCGCAGCACCGCCGCCAGGGCGTTGAGCGCCTCGGTGGCCCCTCCCGGGGGCGATTGCAGGTGCCAGGCGGGTGCCCCCTGATGCTCTGTTTTTGATAGCTCGAAGCGCTTGTCGATGGCGCGCGAGGCACCAATCTGCTCCAAGAACCCTTCGGCCACCGAGCCCACCACCTGCCCGGCCGCCAGCAAGGCCTGGCGGGACTGGGCGGCGGGCTGCCGCGCGGCCTGCCGGGCGCCCGCCAGCCAGTGCCCGAACGGCGTGCTGCCGTGCGCCGCGCTCACAGCGTGAGGATGGTGGAGCCGGTGGTCTTGCGCGCCTCGAGGTCGCGGTGCGCCTGCTGCACCTGCGCGAGCGGGTAGCGCTGGTCGATGTGAATCACGACCTGCCCGCTGGCCACCACGCTGAACAGATCGTCCGCCATGGCCTGCGTGCTCTCGCGCGTGGCGATGTGGGTGAACAGTGTCTGGCGCGTGACGTACAGCGAGCCCTTGGCGCCCAGCGCGCCCGGAGCGAACGGCGGCACGGGGCCCGATGCATTCCCAAAGCTGGCCATGAGGCCAAAGGGGCGCAGGCAGTCGAGGGACTTGTCCCACGTGTCCTTGCCCACCGAGTCGTACACCACCTTCACGCCCTGGCCGGCGGTGATCTCTTTCACGCGGGCCGCGAAGTCCTCGGTGTTGTAGTTGATCGCATGGGCCGCGCCATTGGCCAGCGCGAGCTGGCACTTGGCGTCCGAGCCCGCCGTGGCGATGAGGGAGAGCCCGAGCGCCCTGGCCCACTGCGTGGCGATCAGCCCCACCCCGCCGGCGGCGGCGTGGAACAGCACGTGGTCGCCGGCCTGCAGGCCTTGCACGGGCAGCGTCTTCTTGAGCAGGTACTGCGCGGTCAGGCCCTTGAGCATCATGGCCGCGCCGGTTTCGAAGCTGATCGCGTCGGGCAGCCGGCACACGCACCTGGCGGGCATCACGCGCTGCTCGCAGTAGCTGCCGGGCGGCTGGCTCGCGTAGGCCGCGCGGTCGCCCACCTTCAGGTGCGTGACACCTTCGCCCACGGCCTCGACCACACCGGCGGCCTCCATGCCGATGCCCGCGGGCATGCCGAGCGGGTACAGGCCCGTGCGGTGGTACACGTCGATGAAATTCAGGCCGATGGCGTGGTGGCGGATGCGGATCTCGCCGGGGCCGGGCTCGCCCACGGCGACGTCAACGATGTGGAGTTCTTCGGGACCACCGTGCTGGCGGATCTGGACGGCAAGGCTCATGGCTAACGCTCCTGTAACGGTGAGACAAACGGCGGCCATCCTGCCACGAATCCCGCGAGCCTGCCGCAGGCCGGGCTACTTGCCGGCGGGCACCGCCACGCCGCGATGAGAAGGCCCTGGGCGATGGCGGGTGGGCGTGTGGACGGCCGCGCCGCCCTGGGGCCTTGTGGCCGCGCGCAGCGGGGCGGCACGCGCGCCGTTACAGTCCAGCCCCATGACACAAAAACTCACGCCCGGCACGGCGGCGTTGCTGGTGGTACCGCCGATGCTCTGGGCCGGCAATGCCGTGGTGGGGCGGCTGGTGCACGACCTGATCCCGCCCCTCACCCTCAATTTCATCCGCTGGGTGCTGGCCTTCGGCATCCTGCTGCCCCTCGCGCACGGTGTGCTGCGCAAGGACAGCCCGCTGTGGCCGCACTGGCGCCGCTATGCGCTGCTGGGGCTGCTGGGCATCGGGCTGTACAACGCGTTCCAGTACATGGCCCTGCAGACCTCCACGCCCATCAACGTGACCCTGGTGGGCTCCAGCATGCCGGTGTGGATGCTGGGCGTGGGCGCGCTGTTCTTCGGCGCAGGCGTCACGCGGCGGCAGCTGCTGGGGGCGCTGCTGTCGATCTGCGGCGTGCTGCTGGTGCTCAGCCGTGGCGAATGGGCGCAGCTGATGGCCTTCCGGCTCGTGCCGGGCGACCTGTTCATGCTCCTTGCCACGATTTCATGGGCGTTCTACAGCTGGCTGCTGTCGCGCACCACCGAGCCCACCCGCATCCGCGGCGACTGGGCAGCGTTCCTGATGGCGCAGATGGTGTTCGGGCTCGCATGGTCGGGCAGTTTCGCCGGGGCGGAATGGGCCTCGGGCCGCTCGCACGTCGCATGGGGCTGGCCGCTGGCGGCCGCGCTGGCATTCATCGCGGTGGGGCCCGCGGTGCTGGCCTACCGCTTCTGGGGCGTGGGCGTGCAGCGCGCGGGGCCCGCCGTGGCGGGCTTCTTCGTGAACCTGACGCCCCTGTTCGCCGGCATCCTGTCGGCCGCGTTCCTGGGGGAGACGCCCCAGCTCTTTCATGGCATCGCGTTCGCGCTGATCGTGGGCGGGATCGTGGTGTCCTCTCGCCGATAGCGCCGCTGCGGCGGCCCTACTCCTGCACCCGCAAGGTGCCGGCAGAGGACCCAAAACCCGGTTCTTGCGCCGGGAAGTCCGCCACGGTGGCGTTGTAGTTCACGCCCACCATGTGGCCGTTCAGGTCCGTGAGGTACATGAGGTTGCGGACGTCGGTATCGGCGGCCGGCGCGGTGCTGTCCATGCGCACCCAGGCACGCCCGCCAATGGTGACCAGCGAGGCGTCGCGCATCACCAGGCCCGGGGTGAGCCTGGGCAAGGTTGTTTCCATGGCGGACATGAACGCGGGCAAGGCATCGGGCGTGAGCGGTTTTTGCGCCATGCGCGACCAGGTCACGGCCACGGTGCTGCTGCGCCGGGCGTTGCCCCAGGCGGCCAGCGGCCTGCGCCCGTGCCGGCCGAACTTGGTCTGCAGCTCCTCGTCGGTGAGCGCGGTGTAGCCCGCCGGCGCCTGCAGCCGCAGCGTCCCGCTGGGGGTCTGGACGGCGACGGGCTCGGCGGCGGCCAGGGTGCAGGCAGCGGCTGCGGCACATGCCAGGGTGGCCCATGCAGCCAGGCGCCCGCGCGCCGTGGCGCTGGCGGCGGGTCGGGTGTGCGGAGAAGGGTGCATATCGGACCTCGCCATCAGCACAATGGAAAGAGCGAACGGAAGGAACACCATGCGGCCGGCGACTGGCGGCTCAGTCCGCCGCGCCGCCGGCGGCCGGGGGCGAGGTGGCGGCCTGGGCGGCCTGGGTGGCCTCGGCGGCGTTCTGCAGCAGGACTTCCAGGTCGGCCACGGGCCCGGGCATCCCGAGCAGGTAGCCCTGGAAGAGCTGGCAGCCATAGTCCGCCAGCAAGGTCTTCTGCGCCGGGGTTTCCACGCCTTCGGCGATCACATCGAGCTCCAGGTTGCGGGCCATGCCGATGATGGTCTGCACGATCACGTCGTCGGTGTGCCGCACGCCCAGGTTGTGCACGAAGGACTGGTCGATCTTGAGCTGGTCCAGAGGCAGGCGCGTGAGGTAGGCGAGCGACGAGTAGCCCGTGCCGAAATCGTCCACGGAGAAGCGCACGCCCTTGGTCTTGAGCAGGCCCATCTTGGCGACGGTGTCGTCCACGTTGTCCAGCACCAGCGACTCGGTGAGTTCCAGCTTGAGCAGGTGGGGCCGCGCGCCGGTTTCCCGCAGCACCTCGACGACACGGGCCACGAAATCGCGCTGGCGGAACTGGCGGGCGCTCACGTTGACCGACAGCTGCACATGCCGGTAGCGGGCATCGTTCTGCCACGCCGCCAGCTGCTCGCAGGCGGTGCGCAGCACCCAGTGGCCCATCGGCACGATGAGTTCGCTTTCTTCCGCCACGCCAATGAAATCACCCGGGGCGATCAGCCCGCGGTCGGGATGGATCCAGCGGATGAGCGCCTCGGCGCCCACGATGCGGCCGTCCAGGTGGAACTGGGGCTGGTAGTGCAGCACGAACTGCCGTGCCGTCAGCGCCGCCTGCAGGTCCCCTTCCAGCTGGGCGCGCACGCTGATGGCGATCTGCATCTGCGGATCGAAGAAGCACAGCGCGTTGCGCCCCTGCGACTTGACCTGGTACATGGCGATGTCGGCCTGCTTGAGCAGATCGACCGAGGGCTGCAGCGCTCCTCCCATCAGCGTGGCGCCGATGCTGGGCGTGCTGTGGTGGGTGTGCCCCCCCAGCGAGTACGGCGCGTTGAGCGTGCGCAGGATTTTTTCGCCCACGCGCCGGGCATGGGCAGCCGCCTCCTCGCTGTGCTGCGACAGCTCGTGCAGCATGACGACGAACTCGTCCCCGCCCAGGCGCGCCACGGTGTCCTCCCGCCGCACACAGGTCTTGAGCCGCTCGGCGACCTGGCGCAGCAGCAGGTCGCCCACTTCGTGGCCCAGGGTGTCGTTCAGGGTCTTGAAGTGGTCGAGGTCCAGGAAGAGCAGCGCGCCGTACTGCCCGCTGCGCAGGCTGGCCGCGATGACCTGCTGCATGCGGTCCATGAGCAGCCGGCGGTTGGGCAGGTTGGTGAGCGGGTCGTAGAAGGCCAGGCTTTCGATCTCGGCACTGGCCCGGCGCAGGGCGGTCACATCGTGGTACGTGATGACCAGCCCCCCTTCGGGCGTGGGCCGTTCGGTGATCTGGATCGTGCGGCCATTGGGCAGCACCTGTTCATGGGGCTCCTGGTGCTGCTTTTGCTTGAGCAGGCGCAGCTCCACCCAGCGCATGCGCTCGTCCTCGCTGGCGCGCGGCAGGTGGTGGCGGGAGGTTTCCTCCATCACGCGCCGGAACGGCACCGTCGGCGCGATCACGCTGCGCAGCCACGGAAATATCTCCTCGAACCGGCTGTTCCACTGCACCACGCGGTACTCGCCGTCGAGCAGCAGGAAGCCGCTCACCATCGACTCCAGCGCCTGGTCCAGCGTGGCCTTGGACTGCGCGATCGCGATGCGCGCCTGGGAGATGCGGTCCAGGTAGCGCAGCGCCAGATTGCCGGCCGCGGCGATCATGGCGACGAACAGCAGCCCCGTGAGCGCGATGGCGTTGCGCTGCTCGCGCCAGCCCGCCAGCGCATCGCGCAGCGGGATGCTCGCGGAAATGCGCAGGTCCTGGTACAGGATGGGCCGGTAGACCACCAGCGCGGGCTCCCCGCTGAGGCGGGCCGGCGCTTTCCATTCCTGGCCCTTTTCCGCGAGTTCGTGGAGCGGCGGACTGAGCGTGGGCGTGATGGACTCCTCGCGGTTGGGCACGCTCAGCAGCAGCAGCCCTCCCGCGCGCTCCAGCGTGACCTGCAGGCCGCTGATGTCCACCCCCTGCACCAGCACCGAACTGAGCGCGCCGACGGGCACCTCCGCCACCGCGACCACGCGGGCGCTGTCGGCCATGCGCAGGTGGCGAGCGAAGTACAGCACGCGCTCGGACGTGGCGAAGCTCACCACCGGCGGGCTGATCATGAGGGTTGAGACGGGCTGCTCCAGCACCGTCGCCAGGAAACCGGGCGGCAACTGCACTGGCAGCGCGCTGCCGGCGGCGTCGGAGGACGCCATCGACTTGCCGTTGGCGTCCAGCAGGGCCACGTAGCGCACCATCAGGTTCTGCCGCGCCGAGCTGCGCAGCCGCTGGCTGGCCAGCTCGGGATCGATCCAGTCGCGCATGGCGCCGGACAGCCCGAGCAGTTCATCCATGCTGGCCAGCAGCACATCCACCGCCAGCAGGGACCGGTTGAGCGCCGCCTCGGCGCCCGCCACGAAGCGCGTGGCCTGGGCTTCGTTGTCGTCCAGCGCCACCTTGCGGGCGTTCCATGCCAGCGCGGCGGAGACCAGCACCACCGCCGCCATGAACACCGCCGCCCCGGCCCATACGAAGGCCTTGATCCGCAGCGGGGTGTTGGACTCACTCATTTCGCGGGGGCCGCCGCCAGGCCGCGGACGGGGCCGATCGTCTGGTTCCACACCTGGGCGCAACGCACCCCGCAGCGCTGCACCCAGCGCGGCAGCACGGTGGAGGCGAGGATCTCGTGCCGGTTGCGCTCGTCCTGCGACGACACCGGCACCACCACCATGCTGCCCTTGCGGCCCCCCACGCAGGCAGGGGCGCCACGGTTGCAGGCCATGCCATCGGAGGTCTCGCGCTCGGACTCTTCCCAGATGGCGGCCTCCAGCCTGGGCAGCTCGCGCCGCAGCAGCGCACGCAGGTCGGGCGGCAGCGCCTCCCAGGCGGCCTGGTTGGCGCCGAAGATGGCCAGCCCCCAGGTCACGGGCAGCGCATGCATGTGCGAGGTGATCGCGGGCAGGCCCAGGGTGTTGCCCGACATGGTGCCGGTGATCGCGCATTCCGTGTTGCCCGCGGTGAGGCTGGGCACGATCTGCGCGAAACCGGTGAGCACCGGCACGCCGCCCAGCGCCCCGACGAAATCGGCCTGCGTGGAGGAGGACACCCGGGTGCGGCGCCCCGCCAGGTCGGCCAGCGCGCGCAGCGGCTTCTTGCAGAACACCACCTGGGCGGGGTACACGTACACCGCCAGGGCCTCCACGCCATGCTGGTCGCGCAGGACCTTCTCCAGGTAGGGCCGGAATGCCGCCAGCGTGGACTTGAGCGTGGCGATGTCGGGATTGAGGCCGGCCAGGTCGGGCGCGGTGTACTCGGGGTACTGGGCCGTGAATGAGCTCATGAGCGTCGTGCCGAAAGGCACCACGCCCAGCTGCAGCAGGCGCAGCATCTCGGCGCCGGGCACGCCGGCCCGGTCAAAGGGCACGATCTCGGCGTCGAACCGTCCGCCGCTCATGCGCAGCAGCTCCTTCGTCCAGAACGGCTCCTCCTGGCGGGTGTACTGGTTGATGCCCGCCAGGCCGCCCACGATGCGCAACTTGTAGGGCGCTGCGGCGGCCGTCGCCGGGGGCGCGGCCGTCTGGCTCATGGCCTGGGGCAGGCCGCCCAGCGCCGCGCATGCCGCGCACAGCAGCACCGCGGCGCGGCGGCGAAGGCGAAACCTCAGAGCGGGCATGGGCTGCATGGGGGGTTCTGGTACTGCAGCCCGCACGCGGAGCGAGGCCATGAACGGAGCGCCTTCGCGCCCTGGGCGCGGCGAAACCCACAGCGGTATCGGCGGATACCGCATGGATTCGCAACGCTGCCCGGGAGGGGAGTGCGCAGTGTCATGTTCCGGTGCTTTCGGGTTGGAGGACTGGGGGCCCCATTCTTCACCAAGTTTTTCCACCCGGAGGAAAAGCTGTCGGCAAAATGCCACGAGGTACCACCGCAGAACCTGCCGCGCGCACAAGAACCCACCGCCCGCGGGTGGCCGGAAAGCACCCCGCGCCGCCTCCCCAGCACGCAGCCCCGGGCGCGCCAGCAGCGTTTTCGACGCGCAGGCTCAGGCAGGCGCCTGCGCCGCCGCCCGGATCAGAAGGTCAGAAAGTGCCCGGGTACGCGCCGCCGTCCGCCAGCACGTTCTGCCCCGTCATGTAGCCCGCCTGCTGGCTGCACAAGAACGCGCAGATGGCTCCGAACTCCTGGGCCGTGCCGTAGCGCCCGGCCGGAATCTGCGCCTGCTGGGCGCTGCGCACGTCGTCCACGCTCTTGCCGGCCTTGCTGGCGGCCGCGTTCACGGTGGCGGCGAGCCGGTCGGTGTCGAACTTGCCGGGCAGCAGGTTGTTGATGGTCACGCCGCGCGCGGCGATCTTGCTGCGCGAGACGCCGGCCACGAAGCCGGTGAGCCCGCTGCGCGCGCCGTTGGACAGGCCCAGGATGTCGATGGGCGCCTTCACGGCGCTGGAAGTAATATTGACGACGCGGCCAAAGCCCCGTGCGGCCATGCCGTCCACCGTGGCCTTGATCAGTTCGATGGGGGTGAGCATGTTGGCGTCCACGGCCTTGATCCATGCGTCCCGGTCCCACTCGCGGAAGTCGCCCGTGGGGGGGCCGCCGGCATTGGTCACCACGATGTCGAAGTCACGCCCTGGCCCGCCGGCCACGGAGAACACGGCCTCCCGTCCGGCGGCGGTGGTGATGTCGGCGGCCACGGCCAGCACCCGTGGCTTTGGCTGATTCTGCCCGCTAGCGCTAGAATTTTGTGCGGCTTCAGCTATCAATTGAGTAGCAGCCTGATCGAGGGCGTCCGCATTGCGGGCGTTGATGACCACATTGACGCCCTCGCGCACCAGGGCCAGCGCACAGCCATAGCCCAGGCCCTTGCTCGCGCCGCACACCAGCGCCCATTTGCCTGCGATACCCAAATCCATAACAATCTCCGGTTCTGACGGCTGCACCCTGCGGCCTTTGAAAACCATCATACGTGGAGAGTTGCAAGATGAACTGGCTGCACCGCGGAGCCCTTGCCGCCTGGCTGGCATTGGCCGCATTGGCGCCCCTGGGCGCGCAAGCGCAGGAGTCCGCCGTGGTCAAGCGCGCCACGCAACTGCGCGACACCCCCGCCGACACTGGTGCGAGCGTGGCGCCCCTGGAGGCCAACACCGTGGTCACCCGCAGCAACGAGCGCAAGGGCCCCTGGACCCGGGTGAGCACGCCGCAGGGCGCGACGGGCTGGGTGCACATGTTCGACCTGGGTCCGCAGTCGGGCTCGGCCGCGCCTTCCAGCAACGCGGCCACGAGCGGCCTGCGGGGCCTGGGCGGTCTGTTCGGCGGCAACAGCGGCCCCACGACCACGGCCACATCCACCGTGGGCATCCGCGGCCTGGGCGCCGAAGACATCGCCAACGCGCAGCCCAACCCGGCCGCCGTCGGCCAGGCGGAGGGCCTGCGGGTGAATGCGGACCAGGCACGCCAGTTCGCGACCACCGCCTCCCTGCAGCCACGCGCCGTGCCGCCACTGGCGGCGCCCCAGCGTCCGTCGTCCAGCGGCAGCCCGGGAGCGACGGGCTCCTCGGCAAATCCTTCCGACCCCAACTTCAGCCCCAACTGAGGAAAGCCGCCATGCGACTGCCCTTTTCCCCTGCCTGCACGCGGCCGCTGGCCGCTGCGTGCGCCGCCCTGGCGCTCACCCTGGTGCCGGTCTGCGGCCATGCCCAGAACGTGATGAACCTGCTCAACTCGCTCGGTGGAGGCACCAGCAGCAGCGGTGGCGGCCTGCTGGGCGCCGTCACCGGCGGCGGCGGCAATGCCGCCCGGGGCGACGACCTCATCAGCCTGCTCACGCGCTCGGTGGAGAGCATCGACGAGCCGAAAGAGATTGAAATCGGCCGCCAGCTCGCCGCCGTGCTGCTGGGCAGCAAACCGCTGCACCCGGACATGGCCCTGCAGCGCTATGTGAACAACCTCGGGCGCTGGATCAGCCTGCAGTCCGAGCGCCCCCAGCTTCCCTGGACCTTCGTCGTGCTGGACGATCCCGGGTACAACGCATTCGCCGCGCCGGGGGGCTACGTGTTCGTGACCAAGGGCCTGATCGACCGCTGCGCGGACGAGGCCGAACTGGCGGGCATCCTCGCCCACGAAATCACGCACGTCACCGCCAGGCACCACCTGCACGCCATGCGCAAGACCGCACAGTCCGGCATGTTCACGCAGCTGGTGGCGTCGCAGATCAAGACCAACGCCGTGGGGAACCTGGTGGCCTCGCAGTTCCTCGCGCTGGGCCGCAACCTGTATGCGCGCGGCCTGGACCAGGCCGACGAGTACGACGCGGACCGCACCGGCGTGGCCCTGGCCACGCGCGCGGGCTTCGATCCGTATGGGCTGGTGGCGGTGCTGCAGCAGCTGCGCACGGCCGCGCCCGACAACCCCATGTTCACGCTGGCCCTGGCCACCCATCCGCCCGCCCAGGCACGGCTGGAGCAGCTGGAGCTGGCCATGGGCAAGAACCTGGATGGCTTCATGGGCGTGGCGCCCGTCACGGTGGCGCAGCGCCTCAACCCCCAGCCTTCGGCGGCCTCTGGCCCCGCCGCCGCGGCGCCAGGCGCGGTGAATCCGGCGGCGGCGCCCGCCCGCAAGCCCGCGCCGCCTGCGCGGAAAAAGACCTCGTAGCGGAGCGAGGTCCGGGGCGCCCAAAAGGTGTGCCCGCGCGGCGGGACAACAAGAAAAAAGGGCAGCGCGCGCTGCCCTTTTTCATGCCCGACAGCGCCCCTCCCCCCCGGCCGTATGGCGTGGCATTCGGAGCACCACGGCAAGGGCCTTCATCAGGCCTGCTGGCGGCGCGCGAGCTGCGTGAACACGAAAATGCCGGCGATGACCAGCGCCGTGCCCGCGGCCACCCACACCGTGAAGGGTTCGCCCAGGATCCAGACACCCATGAGGATGGTGGACAGCGGCCCCACCATGCCGGTCTGCGCGGTCATGCCGGCGCCCACGCGCTCGATCGCCATCATCACCATGAGCACGGGCGCGGCCGTGCACAGCGTGGCGTTGAGCACCGACAGCCAGATCACCTCGGGCGCCACCACGGCCGCGCTGAAGGGCCGCAGCACCACGAACTGCAGCAGGCAGCACAGGCACGCCACCGTGGTGGCCAGCCCCACCAGCCGCAACGACCCCAGGCGCCGCACCAGCTCGCCGCTGTAGACCAGGTAGATGGCATAGCTCACCGCGCTCAGGAACACCAGCAGGGTGCCCCAGGCCGCATCGGCGCCCTGCAGGTTGGCCTCGTGGCCGAACACCAGCACCACGCCGCAGTAGCTGATCAGCATGCCCACGGCCTGGCCCCAGTGGATGCCGCGCCGGTACAGCACCCAGCCGAGCATCACCACCAGCGTGGGGTTCAGGTACAGGATGAGGCGCTCCAGGCTGGCGCTGATGTAGGCCAGCCCCGCGAAGTCCAGAAAGCTCGCCAGGTAGTAGCCCGTGAGCCCCAGGCCCAGCACGCCCAGCCAGTCCTTGCGCGACAGGGGCGGCTTGCCCCGGCTGGCCCACCAGGCCATCACGGCGAAGATGGGCAGCGCAAACAGCATGCGGTACATGATGAGCGTGACCGCGTCCACTCCGTAGCGGTACGCGAGCTTGACGATGATGGCCTTGCCGCTGAAGGCGATGGAGCCCAGCAGGGCGAGCAACAGGCCGGTTGCTACATTTTTTCTAGCTGCTAGCGCTTGTACTGATTGGGCTGGAGGCACTTTTTTCTCAAATCTCATCAATAGCCGGCCACCTGGCCATCGCGGCGCGGATCGCTGGCGGCCAGGTAGCCCTGCACCTTGGGGTCGCCCATGCGCCAGATGAACTGGCCGGCACCGAAGTCCTGGTAGGAGTCCTGCAGCACCTCCATCTGGTGCCCCAGGCCGAGCAGCCCCTGCACCGTGGCGGCGGGCATGGCGGCCTCGACGTTGATCGACAGCCCTTCGTTGAAGCGCCAGCGCGGCGCATCACAGGCCGCCTGCGGGTTCTGGCCATAGTCCAGCATGCGCACCAGGGTCTGCAGGTGGCCCTGGGGCTGCATGTTGGCCCCCATCACGCCGTAGCTCATCACGGGCTGGCCGTTTTGTGTCAGGAAGGCGGGGATGATGGTATGAAACGGCCGCTTGCCCGGCGCCACCAGATTGGCGGAATTGGGGCCATCGGGGTCGGTGCTGAACGCCTGGCCCCGGTTCTGCAGACTGATGCCGAACGTGGGCTCCACGCAACCCGAGCCAAAGCCCATGTAGTTGCTCTGGATGAAGCTCACCATCATGCCGTTCTCGTCGGCCGCGGTCAGGTAGATCGTGCCGCCCTTGGCCGGATTGCCCGCCCCGAAATCCTGCGCCTGGTTCATGTCGATCAGTTTGGCACGGGATGCCAGGTACGCGTCATCGAGCATTTGGGCGGGTGTCACCTCCATGGACGATGGCTCGGCCACGTAGCGGTACACATCGGCGAACGCGAGTTTCATCGCCTCGATCTGCAGGTGCTGGGACGCAGTGCCATCCACGGGCAGGCCCGCCAGATCGAACTGGTCGAGGATGCCCAGCGCGATGAGGGCGGCGATGCCCTGCCCGTTGGGCGGAATCTCGTGCAGCGTGTGGCCCCGGTAGTTGCGGGCCATGGGGGTGACCCATTCGGGCCGGTGCGCCTCCAGATCCGCCAGCGCCAGGCTGCCGCCCTGGGCCTGCGAGAAGGCCACCAGCGCCTGGGCGATTTCGCCCGTGTAGAACGCCTGCCCCCGCGTGGCGCCGATGGCGCGCAAGGCACGCGCAGCCGCCGCGAACTGGAACAGCTCACCCACCCGCGGCGCGCGCCCCCAGGGCATGAAGCTCCGCGCAAACCCTGGCTGCGACTGCAGCTCGGGCACGGCGGCGGCCCATTTCTGCTGCACCACCACCGGCACCAGGTAGCCGCGCTCGGCGATCTCGGCGGCGGGCTCCATCAGGTCGGCAAAAGGCAGCTTGCCAAAGCGCTCGGACAGGGCCACCCAGGCGCTGACGGCGCCCGGCACGGTGACGGCATCCATGCCGCGCCGGGGCGGCGTCGCCTGCCCCCTGCCATAGCGGCTGTGAAAGTACCCGGGCGTCCAGGCAGCGGGCGCGCGGCCCGAGGCGTTGAGCCCCTGCAAGGCCTGCCCGTCCCAGAGGATGCAGAACGCATCGCTGCCCAGGCCATTGCTCACGGGCTCGCAGATCGTCATGGCAGCGGCCGCCGCCACGGCCGCATCGACGGCATTGCCGCCCTGCTGCAGCATGCGCAAGCCCGCCTGGGCAGCCAGCGGGTGGGACGTGGAAACGACATTGCGCGCAAACACCGGCAGGCGGGTGCTGGCATAGGAAGAGGTGTAGCTGAACGGCATCGGGCCATTATCTGCCGCTGCCGGCGGCTGCGCCCCGCCCCTTACGCGGCTTCAATGGCGCTTGCGGAACACCTTGTGGTGCAGCCTTCGCAGAGACCACCAGACGCCCACGGCCACCACCGGAATCGCAATGGCGGCCGTCGTCTCGGGGGAAAGCGGCCAGCCCAGCTTCTGCGCTCCCTTGGCCAGGTAGCTCACCAGGCCAACGATGTAGTACGTGATCGCCGCCACCGAGAGGCCTTCCACCGTGGACTGCATCTGGAGCTGCAGGTCCTGGCGGTGGTTCATGGTGGTCAGCAGCGCCTGGCTGCTTTGCTGCTGCTCGATCTCCACCCGGGTGCGCAGAAGGTTGCTCATGCGCGAGACGCGCTGCGACAGCGCATCCTGCCGGCGGGTCGCCCACTCGCAGGTGCTGCGCGCGGGCGTGAGGCGCCGGTCCATGAACTCGCGGATGGTCTGCATGCCCGCCAGGCGCGATTCGGCGATGTCCTCGATGCGGCGGTCCAGCAGCTCGAAGTAGGCGCTGCTGGCCGAGAAACGCGAGTGCGTGGCGGCGTACTGGCTTTCCACCTGCCCGGCCAGCCGGGTCAGGCGGTCCAGCAGCACGGGCTCGGCATCGCGGTTGGCGGTGCGGATGGCGTCGGCCAGCTCGGCCAGCTCACGCTCGGCGAACGCCAGCACGCTGGCCGCCTCGCGCGCCGCGGGCAGGCCCAGCAGGGCCGCCATGCGGTAGGTCTCGATTTCGAGCAGGCGCTGCACCAGCCGCCCCAGGCGGCGCTGCGTCATGCCCCCCGCGAGCAGCACCATGCGCGAGAAACCGTCGGCATGGATGGCGAAGTCGGTGTAGACCTCGCCATGCCCGTCGGCCACGGTGGAGGCCACCAGCGTGTCCTCGTGCAGCACGTGCTTGACCAGCGAGCCCGAGCCAAAGGTGTGCGTGGGCAGCACCCAGAGATTCAGGCTGCACAGGCATTGCCCGGGCAGGGCCGCCAGCCACTCGCGGGGCACGGCATCCACCGCGCTGGCGGGCTCCCGCTCGCCGAAGGCATCCGCCGTCGCGGGCACCATGAAAGTCCAGGAGACGAACTCGGTGTGCAGCTCCCACCGCATGCGGTAGGCGCCCAGGTCCATGCGCAGGTGGGTGGTGTGCGCATCGGGCAGGGCCATGTGGTGGTCGCGCAGGAGGGCGGCGACATGGGCCCGGCTCGCTTCGCGCCCGGCCGCATCGGCCAGCATCACGATGTGCGCGATGGCCAGGGGGGCCGTCATGGCCTCGGGCGGGCGGGCGTGGATTTCGTTGTGCAGCATCGCCCGGTGAGGATGCTGCGGCAGATGGAATGGAGTGGACATGCGGACCTCTGCCCGCGATTGTCCACTGGCGCCGAGGATGCGCAGGCCCCCGGGCTCTCCAAAAAACAACGGCACCCGAAGGTGCCGCTGTTCTGGAGTCGGATGGAAAAAGAGGTGCGATCAGTCTTCCACGAACGCTTCCTCGCGCTTGTTCTTCACCGAAGGCAGCAGCACGATGACGAGCAGCAGCGCAGCGGCAGCGAGCAGGCCGGCCGACAGCGGACGCGTGACGAACACGCTCCAGTCGCCACGCGACAGCAGCAGCGCACGGCGCAGGTTCTCTTCCATCATCGGGCCCAGGATGAACCCGAGCAGCAAGGGTGCGGGTTCCGTGCCCAGCTTGTGGAAGATGTAGCCGATCAGGCCGAATGCACCCACCATCCAGATGTCGAAGGTGTTGTTGTTGGTGGAATACACGCCCACCGCGCAGAACAGCACGATGGAGGGGTACAGCCAGCGGTACGGCACGGTCAGCAGCTTGATCCAGATGCCGATCAGGGGCAGGTTCAGGATCACCAGCATGGCGTTGCCGATCCACATCGAAGCGATCAGGCCCCAGAACAGTTCGGGGTTGCTGGTCATCACCTGGGGACCAGGCTGGATGTTGTGGATGGTCATCGCGCCCACCATCAGCGCCATCACGGCGTTGGGAGGGATACCGAGCGTCAGCAGCGGGATGAAGGAGGTCTGCGAACCGGCGTTGTTGGCCGACTCGGGAGCCGCCACGCCACGGATGTTGCCTTGGCCGAAGGGGACTTCACCGGGCTTGAGCTTGGTCTTCTTCTCGACCGTGTAGGCCGCAAACGCCGCCAGCAGCGCACCGCCACCGGGCAGGATGCCCAGCGCCGCGCCCAGTGCCGTGCCGCGCAGCACGGCAGGAATCATGCGCTTGAAGTCTTCCTTGGTGGGGAACAGGCCCTCGACCTTGGCAGTGAACACTTCGCGCTCGTCATCGGGGCGCGAGAGGTTGGCAATGATTTCGCCGTAGCCGAACACGCCCATGGCGATGGTCACGAAGCCGATGCCGTCGGTCAGTTCAGGGATGTCGAAGCTGAAGCGGGCCACGCCCGAGTTCACGTCGGTACCCACCAGGCCCATCAGCAGGCCCAGCACGATCATGGCCACGGCCTTGAGCAGCGAACCCGAGGCCAGCACCACGGCACCGATCAGGCCCAGCACCATCAGCGAGAAGTATTCGGCGGGGCCGAACTTGAAGGCCACTTCGGTCAGCGGGGGCGCGAAGGCCGCCAGGATAAGCGTGCCCACGCAGCCGGCGAAGAACGAGCCCAGCCCGGCCGCCGCAAGCGCCGGCCCCGCTCGGCCCTTGCGCGCCATCTGGTAGCCATCGATCACGGTCACCACCGAGGACGATTCACCCGGCAGGTTCACCAGGATGGCGGTGGTGGAGCCGCCGTACTGGGCGCCGTAGTAGATGCCGGCCAGCATGATCAGCGCAGCCACGGGAGGCAGTGCATAGGTGGCGGGCAGCAGCATGGCAATGGTGGCCACGGGGCCGATGCCGGGCAGCACGCCGATCAGCGTGCCCAGCAGGCAGCCGATGAAACAGTAGATCAGGTTCTGGAACGTGAAGGCCACGCCAAAACCGAGCGAGAGGTTGTTAATCAAATCCATGGTCGGTGCTCCTGCTCAACCTGTGATGAAACTCGGCCACACAGGGAACTGCAGCTTGAGCGCCCAGACGAATGCCACGTAACTGCCGACAGCCAAGACCGTGGCCAGCACGAACACCGCCTTGGCGTTGAACTCATTGCCAGCCAGGCTGGAGATGAAGGTCAGCGCGTAGATGCCCACGATGAGGCCCATGGCCGGAATGCCCAGGCTCGGCAGGCCGCCCAGCAGGATGCCGAACGCGAAGTTGGCGGCCAGGATGAAGAACAGCGGCTTCCAGGCCCACTTTCCGATCTTGTCGCCATCCTGGGTTTCCACCGTGGTGGCCTTGAAGGTGATCGCGCTGCCGATGATGGCCAGCAGGATCCCCAGCAGCAGCGGGAAGTAGCCCGGGCCCATGCGGGCACCGTTACCGACGTTGTACGTGGTTGCACCCCACGCGAACGCCACACCGACACCCATGAACATGAGGCCGGCAAAGAAGTCTTTTTGACTTTTGATTTTCACGAATTGTCTCCTTGGCGGAAATCTCGACTGCGCGATTGTGGGGGCAACCAGAGCGCGCGCGGATGTGGATTCCACCTACATCCGGTAACGACTGGCCGCCCAGACCCCGCCCGCGCGGCGGACTTCACTCCAGGGGTGGCGTCGCGGTGATCACCTCGTCCAGCGTGGTCAGGCCTTCGGCCACCCGCAAGGCGCCCGCCAGGCGCAACGGCCGCATGCCGTCCTGCACGGCCTGGCGGCGCAGCATGTCGATGGAGGGTGCCTGGTTGATCTTTTCCTTGAGCGCCTCGCTCACCGTGAGCAGCTCATACAGGCCCATGCGGCCGCGAAAGCCGCTCATGCGGCAGTCCACGCAGCCCACGGGCTTGTACGGCTGGTAGCCGCCGCTGAGCTTCCAGGGCTTGACCACCGCCATCAGGGTCTCGCGGTCCGCCGCATCGTCCTTCTGCTTGCACTGCCTGCACAGGGTGCGCACCAAGCGCTGCGCCAGCACCCCGAGCAGGGTGGCGTTCAGGAGGTAGGGCGGCACGCCCAGCTCCATCATCCGGGTGATGGCGGACGGGGCATCGTTGGTGTGCAGGGTCGAGAACACCAGGTGGCCCGTGAGCGCCGCCTGGATGGCCATCTCGGCCGTCTCCAGGTCGCGGATTTCACCCACCATGATGATGTCCGGGTCCTGGCGCATCAGGGCGCGCAGGCCTTCGGCGAAGTTGAAGTCGAGCTGCGGCTGCACCTGCGTCTGGTTGAAGCTGGGCTCGATCATTTCGATGGGGTCTTCCACCGTGCTGACGTTGACCTCCTCGGTCGCCACCCGCTTGAGCGTGGAATACAGCGTGGTGGTCTTGCCCGAGCCGGTGGGCCCGGTCACCAGGATGATGCCGTGCGGGCGCTTGACCAGCCCTTCCCAGCGGGCGGCGTCGTGCTGGGCAAAACCCAGGGCATCGAGGTCCTTGACGGCGTTGTCCGGGTCGAAGATCCGCATGACCATCTTCTCGCCGAACGCCGTGGGCAGGGTGGACAGCCGCATTTCCACCTCGTCGCCGCGCTGGTTGCGCGTCTTGATGCGGCCGTCCTGCGGGCGGCGCTTTTCCACCACGTCGATGCGCCCGAGCAGCTTGATGCGCGAGACCATGGCGTTGTGCACCCCCATGGGCATCTGGTAGACGGGGTGCAGCACGCCGTCGATGCGAAAACGGATCACCCCCTGGTCGCGCCGCGGCTCCAGGTGGATGTCGCTGGCGCGCTGGTCGAACGCGTACTGCCAGAGCCAGTCCACGACCTTGACCACGCCCTGGTCATTGGCGTCGAGCTGCTTGTTGCTCTTGCCCAGCTCGACCAGCTGCTCGAAGCTGCTGCCCCCGGAATTGCCCCCCGCCTTCTGGGCGGCGCGCACCGACTTGGCCAGCGCGAAGAACTCCGCCGTGAACCGATGGATGTCCAGCGGGCTGGCCACCACGCGGCGCACGGTCCGCCGCGACTGCCGCTCCACCTCCGCGACCCAGTCGTCAATGAAGGGCTCCGAGGTGGCCACCACCACTTCCTTGGGGGTCACCTGCACGGGCAGCACCTTGTGGCGCTCGGCATAGGTGGCGCTCATGGTGTCGGCCACGCGCCCCACGTCCACCTTGAGCGGATCGATGCGCAGGTAGGGCAGTCCTGCCCGCTTGGCCAGGTACTCGGACAGGGTCTCGATGTCCAGCGGCTTGCCATCGCTGGCGCGCTCCATGGCCACGTTGGCCAGGCGCACCAGCGCATGCTGCGAGCTTTCGGCCTGCGAGCAGCGCGCGATGGTGCGCTGCGCCTCTTCCGGGGAGATCACCTGGTCATCGCTGAGCCACTGCACCACCCGGCGCCAGTCCACCGGCCCCGCATAGGGCCGGACCGCCACGCCATCCGGAGAAACAAGGGATGTTTTCATCGAGAACCTTTCCAGAATGAAGCCATGGGCCGGCGGTGGTCAGGCCACCACCGGCTTGAAGGCCCGCAGCCACTTGGCGGTGGGCAGATCCCAGCGGGCCTGGATGGCCTCGGCCCGCGCGGCCAGTTCGGTGCGCTTGGGGCGGGTGGGCGTGCGCTGCGCGAGCACCACGGTGTTGCCCTCGCGCGTGGGCTTGAACGACCAGAGCGCCTCTTCGCCGAAAGCGGTCGCCATGCTCTGCAGGCTGCGGCCGTAGCTCGAGGCCCGGCCAAACAGGTTGACGGTCATGCTGCCGGTATCGGTCAGCAGCGCGCGGCAGTCCGCGTAGAAATCCGGGCTGTCGAGCACGGGCGCGGCCGCCTCGTGGTCATACAGGTCCACGGCCAGCGCATCCACCGTGCCCAGCCACATGGGGTTCCTGATCTCCTGCGCGGCATCGGCCAGCACCACGCGCAGCTTGGGCCCGTCGGGCGGCAGCTTGAACCACTGCCGGCACACCGCCAGCACCTGGGGGTTGAGCTCGATGGCCGTGGTGCAGATGCGCAGCTTCTTGTGGCAGAACTTGGTGATGGCGCCCGCCCCCAGCCCCAGCTGCATGGCATGCCCCTTGGACACCTGGGAGGGCTCGGCGAACAGCAGCCAGGCCATCATGCGCTGCACGTATTCCAGCTCCAGCTCGAAGGGCTCGGCCACGCGCATGGAGCCCTGGATCCAGGGCGTGCCCAGGTGCAGGTGCCGCACCTCGCCATCGTCGGAGACGCTGACTTCGGGCAGTTCGCGGGGGGTGGTGTTCTTTTTTCGGGTCATTCCAGGCAGTCAAAGCAGTCCGTGGGCGGCCATCAGCTCCGCCCAGGCGGCCAATTTACGTTCAAAGCTCCAGGAGGCGTTGGCCGGGCTGGTGGAGGGCAGGCGCACGGCATCGACCGGCGGCAGGCGCATCGGCCCCAGGCTTCGCAGCACCGCCGGGGCATGCCGGTAGCTTTCGGCACCGTTGTGGGCCACGGCCGCCAGCCGGGGGCAGCGCCCGTGCAGGCGCGCAAAGTCGTTGACCTTCGCGTTGCGGATGCTGGTGTCCAGGCTGCCTTCCCGCTCGCAGCTTTCATAGACATCCCACAGCCCCAGCCCCCGCGCCAGCAGCCATTCGCAGCGCTGCGCGTAGGGATCGCCGCTCCCTGCGGGCGGCAGGGGGTGCCCTGGCCAGAGGGCCTGCAGAATCTTCCAGAAATGGTTCTGCGGATGGGCATAGTACTGGCGCGCCCGCAGCGAGGCCGCGCCCGGAAAGCTGCCCAGGATCAGCACCACCGTCCCTTCGCCAGCGACGGGCGGCAGCCCCTGCCACCGGGTGGTGGCGGGCACGGGCATGGAACCAGGTGCATGGACGTCAGGCATGCGTCGATTCTGGACTGAAACCGCGCCAGCCCCTGTGCGCGTTCACAAAAAAAGATAGCTGCAAACCGTGCACCACACAGCCGAAACCTCCAAAATTACTCCTCATTTGGAGCTTCCAGCGGCACCAGCGCCGCGATCCGGGGCAGCGCCGCGCTGGCATTCGCGGTGGTGGCCCGCGCGAGCATCCGCGCGGACTGGCCCCGCAGCTGCGCCAGCGCCTGGGCGATGCGCGGCAGCTCTGCCGGCGCGTTGCGGCCCTGGGGCCGGCCTTCGGCGCGCTGCGCCGCCGTGGTGTACAGCCAGTGGGGCGGGATGTCGGGCGCATCGGTCTCCAGCACCAGTGCATCCCCGGGCAGCTCGGCCGCCAGGCGGCGCAGCTGCAGCGCCCGGTCGTAGGTCATCGCGCCGCCGAAACCCAGCTTGAACCCCAGCCCGATGAAGGCCTGCGCCTGCTGCAGGCTGCCGTTGAAGGCATGGGCGATGCCGCCCTGCACGGGCAGCTCCCGCAAGCCCTTGAGCAGCCTGTCGGCGGAACGCCGCACATGCAGGATCACGGGCAGATCGAACCGGCGCGCCAGCTGGAGCTGCGCGCGGTAGAACCGCTCCTGCCGGACGGGGTCCAGGCCGCCCACGAAATAGTCCAGACCGATCTCGCCGATGGCGGCAAGGCGCGGGTCCGCGTGGTGCTGCTCCAGCTCCTGCGCCAGGAGATCCAGGTCCCCGTCGTCGGCGCGCCCCGTGCACAGGGGGTGGATGCCAAGCGCATAGCTGTCCCCATGCCGGTGCGCCAGTTCCCGCACGGTGCCCCAGTTGCCGCGCTCGACGGCCGGGATCACGCAATGCGCGACGCCGCGTGCACGCGCCTCCTGGCGGACCGCGTCGCGGTCGGGGTCGAACTCCGGGGCATCCAGGTGGCAGTGCGTATCGATCCAGGCGGTCATCCGGCCATGATGCCTGACGAAACCTTGGATGTGCATCCGGCCGCGATACGTGCTAACGTGAAAACCATGCGCTTTTCCCCGGCGCAGTAGAAAAGGTGACTAGGATGCCCCGGCCCGCCCTCTACAGCAGCTCCCGCCCTGCCCGCCGCCCCCCGGCGCAAGCGGCGGCCACGCTCCCCGCACCCACGGCCGATGCCGATGGAGCCGCCCCCCTTGCGCCTCCGTCTCCTGCGCCTGCCGCCACCACGGGCGGCACGATGCTGTCCCGGCGCCACGTGCGCGGCCTGTGGACCATGATCGCGCTGCTTGGCGCCCTGCTCATCGCCAGCCTGTGGCTGCACCAGGGCCCCGCCCCCCGCAGGATCACCCAGGAAGACATCGATGCCGCCGTGCTGCGCACGCTGGAGACCACCACCCCGCCCTCCGCCGCTGCGCGCGCGGCGGAAGCGATTTCGCCCTCGGTGGTGCGTGTCGTGGGCTACGGCCGCGGCAAGAATGGCAAGGAGGAAGTCGAGCGTGGCGTGGGCACCGGCGTGGTCATCGTCGACAAGGGCATCATCCTGACCAACCTGCACGTGGTGGCGGGCTCCGACCGCATCGCCATCACCTTCCATGACGGCCTGGAGACCACGGCCAGCATCACCGGCGCACAGCCCGAAAACGATCTGGCCGTGTTGCAGGCCCACAAGGTGCCCGACGACCTGTTCGCCGCCCCGCTGCGCTCCACCCAGGACCTGCGCCCCGGCGACCATGTGGTGGCCGTGGGGTTTCCCTTCGGCATCGGCCCCTCCGCCTCGGCCGGCGTGGTGTCGGGCCTCAAACGCGAATTCACCTCGCCCGAGGGCAAGCGCCAGCTCAGCAACCTGATCCAGTTCGACGCCGCAGCCAACCCGGGCAACTCCGGCGGGCCGCTGGTCACGCTCGACGGCGAGGTCGTGGGCATCGTCACCGCCATCCTCAACCCCACCCCGGCGCGCACCTTCATCGGCATCGGCTTCGCGGTGCCCATCGAGAACGCGGCCTCGGCCGTGGGCATGCCGCCGTTCTAGCATGCAATACCCCCTGAGTCGCTTCGCGCCTTCCCCCTCTCCTTCGGGAGGGGAACGCACCCTGTGGCGTAGGCCGCGTACGGCTCGCAGCATCGTTGAACCCTGACAAGGAAGGAAAGCCATGGAAGCCACAACGAACACCGCCACCCTGATGGAACAGGTGCTCTACGAAGTCAAGCGCGTGGTGGTGGGCCAGGACCGCTTTCTCGAACGCGTGATGGTGGCCATGCTCGCCCAGGGCCACCTGCTGGTCGAAGGCGTGCCGGGACTGGCCAAGACGCTCACCGTGAAGACGCTGGCCAGCACCATCCAGGGCAGCTTCAAGCGCATCCAGTTCACGCCCGACCTGGTGCCCGCCGACCTGGTGGGCACACGCATGTACAACCAGAAGACCGGCGAATTCAGCACCGCGCTGGGCCCCGTGTTCACCCATCTGCTGCTGGCCGACGAGATCAACCGCGCGCCCGCCAAGGTGCAGAGCGCGCTGCTGGAGGTGATGCAGGAACGCCAGGTCACGATCGCGGGCGAGACCCACAAGGTGCCCGAGCCCTTCCTGGTGATGGCCACGCAGAACCCCATCGAGACCGAGGGCACCTACGCGCTGCCCGAGGCCCAGGTGGACCGCTTCATGATGAAGGTGCTGCTGGGCTACCCCACCGAGGAAGAAGAGTTCGTGATCGCCCAGCGCGCGCTGGACCTGCCCGTGCAGGTGCTGCCCGTGGCCACCACCGCGCAGCTGGCGGCGCTGCAGGCCGAATGCCGCACGGTGTATGTAGACCCGTCGATGCTGCAATATGCCGTGAAGCTGGTGGCCGCCACCCGCGAGCCCGCGCGGCATGGCCTCAAGGACCTGGCCGGCTACATCAGCTGCGGCGCAAGCCCGCGCGCCACCATTGCCCTGGCCGAGGGCGCCCAGGCCCTGGCCATGCTGCGCGGGCGCAACTACGTGCTGCCCGAGGACATGACCGCCCTGGCGGCCGACGTGCTGCGCCACCGCGTCGCCCTGTCGTACGAGGCGCTCTCCGAAGGCCTGGACGCCGACGCGCTCATCCAGCGCATCATGGCCAAGATACCGGCGCCCGCGCGCCCGCTGCACCATGAGCAAAAAGCCGCCTGACCCCCCCGGCGCCACGGTCCACGTCCTGCCCACCCTGCCGGGGCAGGCCGACCGCCTGCTGCGCGAGCTGGAGTGGAAGGTCATCCGCCGGCTCGACGGCCTGCTGCAGGGTGACTACCGCACCCTGATGCGCGGCACCGGGCTGGACCTGGCCGACCTGCGCGAATACCAGCCGCACGACGACGTGCGCCACATCGACTGGAACGTGACCGCGCGGCTGAACACGCCGCACGTGCGCGTGTTCACCGAAGACCGCGAAATGACCGCCTGGTTCCTGCTGGATCTGAGCCCCTCCATCAGCTTCGGCCCCGAAGGCCATACCAAGCGAGACATCCTCACGGGTTTCGTGGCCGTGCTCTCGCGCCTGCTCACCCGCCACGGCAACCGCGTGGGCGCCATGCTGTACGGCGGCGCCAGCGGCCAGGCCGAACGCGCGGTGGACGCCGTGCTGCCGCCGCGCAGCAGCCGCGCCCATGTGCTGCACCTGGTGCACCGCCTGCTGGCCCCTGAAAAGGCGGCCACGCCCACACGCGCGAAGGGCGTCGGCGCCGCCACCGAACTGCACCGGCTGCTGCAGGCGGGGCTTGCCAACCTGCGCCGCCGCGCCACCGTGTTCGTGGTGTCGGACTTCATCAGCGCGCCCGGCTGGGAGAAACCCCTGGCCCAGCTGGCGCAGCGGCACGACGTGGTGGCCGTGCGCCTGCTGGACCCGCTGGAGCTCGCGCTGCCGGACGTCGGCCTCATCACGCTGCGCGACGCCGAAAGCGGCGAGCAGCTGCAGGTGGACACGCACGACGCGGCCTTTCGCCGCCGCTTCGCCCGCCTGGCCGCCGAGCGCGAGGCCGCGCTGCGCGAGGGCCTGGCCCGCGCCGGCGCCGACACGCTGGAACTGTGCACCGACGACGACCTGGTCGATGCACTGCTGCGCTTCATGGACCTGCGCCAGCGCCGCGTGCGGGCGCCGCGCGCCCCCTCCGCCCCCGCGCCCTCGGAAGCGGCCCTGCCCACCGCCGCCTGAACCACCACGCCACCAAGGACCGCACCATGGTTTTTCTCTGGCCCACCCTGCTCTGGCTGCTGCTGGTCGCGCCCTTGCTGGTGCTGCTGTACTGGTGGCTGCTGCACCGGCGCAAGAAGACGGCGCTCAGCTACTCCAGCCTGTCGCTGGTGCGCGAGGCCATGGGCCCCGGCCAGCGCCTGCGGCGCCACATCCCGCCCGCCCTCTTCCTGCTGGCGCTGATCGCCCTGCTGCTGGCGGCCGCGCGCCCGCTGGCCGTGATCACCCTGCCCTCGCAGGACCAGACCATCATGCTGGCCATGGACGTGTCGGGCAGCATGCGCGCCGCCGACGTGGAGCCCGACCGGATCACCGCCGCCCAGAATGCCGCCAAGGCCTTCATCGCCGAGCTGCCGCGCCACGTGCGCGTGGGCATCGTGGCGTTCGCGGGCAGCGCGCAGCTGGCCCAGCTGCCCACGCAAAGCCGTGAAGACCTGGTCAAGGCCATCGACAGCTTCCAGCTGCAGCGCGGCACGGCCACGGGCAACGGCATCATGCTGTCGCTGGCCACCATTTTTCCGGATGCGGGTATCGACATCGCGGCGCTGGGGGGCCGCCAGGCGATGCGTCCCAAGCCCATCGACGAGATCGGCAACAAGCAGGACCCCGCCAAGCCCTTCACCCCGGTGGCGCCGGGCTCCTACACCTCGGCGGCCATCATCATGCTGACCGACGGGCAGCGCACCACGGGCGTGGACCCGCTTGAAGCCGCCAAGTGGGCGGCGGACCGCGGCGTGCGCGTGTACACCGTGGGCGTGGGCACCGTGCAGGGCGAGACGATAGGGTTCGAAGGGTGGTCGATGCGCGTGCGGCTCGACGAAGAAACCCTGAAGGCCGTGGCCACGCGCACGAACGCCGAGTACTTCCACGCGGCCACGGCGGCCGACCTCAAGAAGGTCTACGAAACGCTCAGTTCGCGATTGACGGTGGAGAAGAAGGAAACCGAGATCTCTGCCCTGCTGGCACTGGCGGGCGCCGTGCTGGCCCTGCTGGCAGCAGCACTCTCGGTCTGGTGGTACGGGAGGGTGATGTAGGCCCCCGGCGCCACGCGCGAGCCCGCAGGCAGGCAGCCACGCCCGCGGGCATGCACGGATAGCGGCCCATGGCCGCCGTGCCGGGGATCATGGCTCGAACCTGAGGAGACATTTCATGCGCTTCCTGATCCAGATCGCAGCCGTGGCGCTGCTCGCCATGGCCGCCGGCTCCGCGCTGGCCCACAACTGCCCCAACGAGATGAAGGCCATCGACGCCAAGCTGGCGACCCATCCGGCGCTGACGGCTGACAACGCCGCCAAGGTCAAACAGCTGCGCGCGGAGGGCGAGGCCCAGCACAAGGCCGGCAAACATGACGACTCGATGAAATCCCTGGCGCAAGCCAAGAAGATCCTCGGCATCTAGACCCGCCCCGCCATCCTCGCACCCCGCGCAGGCCGCCGGCCACCGGCTGGCGAGGCGAAGAACGCCGGGCCCGGGCCAGATATCAGGTCAGGTGGCCGAGCACCAGCCTCACCACGCGGCTGCAGCGCACGGCCAGGGATTCGTCGTGCGTGACCATCACGAACGCCGTGCCCTGGTCCCGCGCCAGCTGCATCATCAGTTCAAACACGCCGTCGGCCGTGGTGCGGTCGAGATTGCCCGTGGGCTCGTCGGCCAGCACGCAGGCCGGACGGGTGACCAGCGCCCGGGCGATGGCCACGCGCTGGCGCTCCCCCCCCGACAGCTCGGCCGGACGGTGGTGCAGGCGCTCCTTCAGCCCGACGGCGGCCAGCACCTTCGCGGCCTCGTGCTGGCACTGCTCGTACGGCATGCGGCGGATGCGCAGCGGCATGGCCACATTGTCCAGCGCGCTGAACTCGGGCAGCAGGTGGTGGAACTGATAGATGAAGCCCAGGTGCTGGTTGCGCAGCTGGCCCTGCCGTTCGGCGGAGAGGGACGACATGGCCTCCCCCTTCAGGCGCACGGTGCCCGAGGTGGGCGCATCCAGCCCGCCCAGCAGGTGCAGCAAGGTGCTCTTGCCCGAGCCCGAGGCGCCGACGATGGCCAGCGTCTCGCCCGCGTGGACCCGCAGGTCCACGCCCTGCAGCACGGTCACGTCCAGGCGCCCTTCGGTGAAGCGCTTGGTCAGGCCGTGCGCCTCCAGAACCATCGGGCCATTCAAGCCCGCGTGGGCGGCGGGCGCCGCCTCGAAGGGCCGCGGGGACACGCCGGTGCCGAGCGTGGGGGTCGTATTACTCATAGCGCAGGGCCTCGGCAGGATTCACACGGCTGGCACGCCAGCTGGGGTAGAGCGTGGCCACGAAGGCCAGCACGAGCGAGATGATGCCGATGGGCAGGATGTCGCTGCTCTGCGGCTCGCTGGGCATCTTGCTGATCAGGTAAATGTCCTTGGGCAGGAAACTCGCGTTCAGCGCCCTCTCGATGGCCGGCACGATCACGTCGATGTTGAAGGCGATGGAGAGCCCCAGCAGCAGGCCCACGGCCGTGCCGATCACGCCCACCATGGCGCCCTGCACCACGAAGATGCCCATGATGCTTTTCGGGCTGGCGCCCAGCGTGCGCAGGATGGCGATGTCGGCGCGCTTGTCGGTCACCGTCATCACCAGGGTGGACACCAGATTGAACGCCGCCACCGCCACGATGAGCGTGAGGATGATGAACATCATGCGCTTTTCAAGCTGCACGGCCGCGAACCAGGTGCGGTTCTGCTGCGTCCAGTCGCGGATGAGCAGCTGGCCGCTTAAGGACCCCGCCAGCTGCTGGGCCACGTCGCGCGCCTGGTGCAGGTCCTTGAGCTTCAGGCGCACGCCCGTGGGGCCTTCCAGGCGGAAGATGCGCTGGGCGTCCTCATGGTGCAGCAGCACCAGCGCCGAGTCGTATTCGTAGTGGCCGGAATCAAACGTGCCCGCCACCGTCATCTGCTTGAGGCGTGGCACCACGCCCGCCGGGGTCACCTGGCCCGCGGGGGCGATCAGGGTGACCACATCGCCGGCGCGCACGCCCAAAGCGCGGGCCAGCTCGCCGCCCAGCACCACGCGGAATTCGCCGGGCACCAGCAGATTGAGCGTTTTTTCGTTGGTGGCGGCCAGGTCCGTCACCGCGCCTTCCAGCGCCGGGTCGATGCCGCGCACCAGCGCGCCCTTCATATCCTCGCCGCGCGCCAGCAGCGCCTGCGCCGCCACGAACGGCGCAGCGCCCACCACGTTGGGGTTCTGCCTGGCCTCGGCCAGCGTGCGCGCCGGGTCGGGCAGCGCCGCGCCCTGGGGCGCAAAAATCTCGATGTGCGAGACCACGCTGAGCATGCGGTCGCGCACTTCCTTCTGAAAGCCGTTCATCACCGACAGCACGATGATGAGCGCCGCCACCCCAAGCGCGATGCCCAGCATGGACACGCCCGAGATGAACGAGATGAAGCCATTGCGCCGCGTGGCGCGGCCCGCGCGCGTGTAGCGCCAGCCCAGGGCCAGTTCGTAGGGGATTTGCATGAATAAGGAAAGAAGGCACTGCAGGGTGCGGAATGCACGCCACAGGCCGGCCAGATTGTGGCATCCCGGACAATAGGCCCATGTCGGACACCACCCATTTGCTCATTCCCTACGCCGCCAGCGCCTCCCCGGGATGCCAGCAAGCCCTGCAGCGCCTGGCCCTGCCCCACCTGGACCGGCTTCTGGCCCGGCTCAGCCCCCATCCCGCCCAGAGTGACAGCGGCGAGGAAACAACCTTCTCCGCCCCCCACGAACGCGCCCTGGCGCGCGCCCTGGGCCTGCCTGCGCAGGACGGCCGCATCCCCTGGGCCGCGTGGCACCGCCACCAGCAGGGCCAGCCCGCCGATGGAGCGGCCTGGGCCTTTGTCACGCCCTGCCAGTGGCAGGTCAGCACCGACCACGTCACGCTGCGCGACCCTGAACTCCTGGGACTGGACGAGGCCGCATCGCGCGCGCTGCTGGCCATCGTGTCCCCCTGGTTCGCCGAAGACGGCATCACCCTGCACTACGACCAGCCCACGCGCTGGCTGGCCCGCAGCCCGCTGTTTGCCCTGCTTGCCACCGCCTCGCTGGAACGCGTGCTGCTGCGCGACGTGCGCGCCTGGATGCCGGATGCGCGCGAGGCCCGCACGCTGCACCGCCTGCACAGCGAGATGCAGATGCTGCTCTACACCCACGCCTTCAACGACGAGCGCACGGCGCGCGGGCTGCCGGTGATCAACTCGTTCTGGGTGCATGGCACCGGCCCCCTGCCTGTGCCCGCCCCCACCGCCGCCACTGCGCCGACGGTACCCACCACCCTGCGCGGCGCGGCGCTGAATGAAGACTGGCGCGCCTGGGCCGCCGCCTGGACCGCGCTGGACGCAGGCCCCGTGGCCGGCCTTCTGCGCAAGGCCGAAGACGGCGTGCCGGTGCAACTGACACTGTGTGGGGAGCGCAATGCGCTGGCCTTCCACAGCGCGCCCCGCACGCTGGCCCAGCGTTTTCAAAGCCTTTTCAGGCCCCAGCGCTTTGCAGAACTGCGCGAGAAGCTATGAAAATAGTAGCAAGAGACATCCCCCCCCGCGCCGCCTGGGCGCTGGAGCAAGCCGGCGTGCACCCGCTGCTGGCCCGCCTGTATGCCGCGCGCGGCGTGCGTGCCAAGGACGAGCTGGACGACGGCCTGGGCCGCCTGCTCCCTCCCTCGGGTTTGAAAGGCATTGACACCGCCGCCCGCCTGCTGGCCGACGCCATGGCGCAAAACAAGCGCCTTGTCATCGTGGCCGACTACGACTGCGACGGCGCCACCGCCTGCGCCGTGGGCGTGCGCGGCCTGCGGTTGCTGGGCGCGCAGCACGTGGACTACCTCGTGCCCGACCGCGTGACCGACGGCTACGGCCTCACGCCCCCCATCGCCCGGCGCGTGGCCGAGCGCGGCGCCGACGTGCTCATCACCGTGGACAACGGCATCGCCAGCGTGGACGGCGTGGCCGAGGCCAAGGCGCTGGGCCTGCAGGTGCTCGTGACCGACCACCACCTTCCCGGGCCCGAACTGCCGGCGGCCGACGCCATCGTCAACCCCAACCAGCCCGGCTGCACGTTCGAGAGCAAGTCCATGGCCGGTGTGGGCGTGATGTTCTACGTGCTGCTGGCGCTGCGGGCCGAGCTGCGGGCGCGCGGAATCTTTGATGCGCCGAGCGCCGCCGGGCCGCCCCAAGGCGCGAGCGCCCCCCTGGGGGGCAGCGAACCACACGTAGTGGGGAGCGTGGGGGCGCACCAGCCCTTGCAACCCAAGCTCGACCCGCTGCTCACACTCGTGGCGCTGGGCACCGTGGCCGATGTGGTGAAGCTCGACGCCAACAACCGCCGCCTGGTCGCCCAGGGCCTGAAGCGCATCCGCGCGGGCCAGATGCCCACAGGCATCGCCGCGCTGTTCCATGCCGCAGGCCGCAAGGCCCCGGTGGCCACCACGTTCGACTTTGGCTTTGCGCTGGGCCCGCGCATCAATGCCGCGGGTCGCCTGGCCGACATGACGCTGGGCATCGAATGCCTGCTGACCGACGACGCGGGCCGCGCCGCCGAGCTGGCGGGCCTGCTCGACGGCATCAACCGCGAGCGCCGCGAGATCGAGGGCGGGATGCGCGACCAGGCCATGCTGATGGCCGAGAGCCTGTTCCAGGAAGACGAGGAGCCGCCCCCGGCCATCAGCGTGTTCGACCCCGACTTCCACGAAGGCGTGGTGGGCATCGTGGCCAGCCGCATCAAGGACAAGCTGCACCGTCCCACCTTCGTGTTCGCGGCCAGCAGCGCGCCGGGCAAGGAGCACGAGCTCAAGGGCTCGGGCCGCTCCATCCCCGGCTTTCACCTGCGCGATGCGCTCGACCTGGTGGCCAAGCGCCACCCGGGCGTGCTGCTGAAGTTCGGCGGCCATGCCATGGCGGCGGGCTGCACCGTGGCCGAAGAAGCGTTCGATGTGTTTGAGCGCGCCCTGGCCCAGGTGGCGCAGGAGTGGCTCGATGCCTCCACCCTCACCCGCCGCATCGAGACCGACGGCCCCCTGGCCCCCGAATACTGCCGCGCCGACATGGTGGACACCCTGCACCACGAGGTCTGGGGCCAGGGCTTTGCGCCCCCCACGTTCAGCGAAGAAGTGCAGATCGTGAGCCAGCGACTGGTGGGCGAGTCCAAGAACCACCTGTCGATCAAGCTCATGCACCAGGGCAACCCGGTGGATGCCATCTGGTTCGGCCACACCGAGCAACTGCCCGCGCGCGTGCTGCTGGCCTTCCGCCTCGATGTGAACGAGTGGAAGGGCGAGCGCAAGGTGCAGTTCCTGGTCGAGGGCGCGCAGCTCTGAGGACTGCGCGCACGGGTCACTGGCGGCGCTGGCGGATCACCGTCACCGGCTCCCCGCCCTGGCCCCAGTTTTCGGGGTCCACTTCGTCAATGATGACCGTCACGGTCTCGGGCCGCTTGTCCAGCACCTGCTGCATCAGCTGGGTGACGCCGGCGATGAGCGCCGCCTTCTGCGCGGCCGTGGTGGGCAGGTCGCGCCGGGCGAGGCGGATGTTGACGAGGGGCATGGGCAAGTCCTTTTCGGGGGTGCGCGGAAACGAACGGCGCACAAGGCGCCACAGGAACCAAGGCAGCGGGGCCGCCTTGATGGAGAAGGCGGTAGACGGCGCGATGAAATGGGCCGCCCGCGCACGGCTGGCAAGCGCTGGAAGCTATCTATTTAGTAGCAACCAGCCCAACCCAGTGGCGGCCGTCAGAAGCTCTCCCAGTCGTCATCGCCGCCACGGGAAGCCGCCGCCGGCGGTGGCGCGGGCCGGGCCGCCGGGGCCGCGGGCGGCGCAAGCCGGGCCGGGGCCGGTGCTGGAGGCCGTGCAACGGCGGGTTTGGCCCCCGCCACGCGCGGGTGGTGGGTGGCGGCCACCTTGGCCGCGGCCGGCCGGGGCGCGGCAGCGGGCGTCGGGCGGGGTGCTGCTGGCGCGCGCACCGCGACCGCGCCCACGTTGAACACCGACACCACCTCGGCCAGCCTCTGCGCCTGGTCGCGCATCGAGGCCGCCGCCGCCGTGGACTCCTCCACCAGCGCCGCGTTCTGCTGTGTCATCTGGTCGAGGTGCGTCACCGCCTGGTTCACCTGGGCGATACCGTCGCGCTGCTCTGTCGAGGATGCCGTGATCTCTCCAATGAGGTCGCTCACCCGCTGCACGCTCGCCACGATTTCCTCCATGCTCTGGCCCGCCTGCGCCACCTGGGCCGACCCCGATTCCACGTTCTGCACCGAGGCGCTGATCAGGGTCTTGATTTCCTTGGCCGCCTCGGCGCTGCGCCCGGCCAGGCTGCGCACTTCGCTGGCCACCACCGCGAAGCCCCGGCCCTGCTCGCCCGCGCGGGCCGCCTCCACCGCAGCATTCAGCGCCAGGATGTTGGTCTGGAAGGCAATGCCGTCGATGACGCCGATGATGTCGTTGATCTTGCGCGAGCTGTCGGTGATCTGCTGCATGCTGGTGACCACCTGGCCCACCACTTCGCCACCGCGTGCCGCCGCCTGCGCGGCCGTTCCGGCCAGCTGGTTGGCCTGGCGCGCGGTGTCCGCCGACTGGCTCACCGTGGCCGTCAGCTCTTCCATGCTCGCCGCCGTCTCTTCCAGGTTGGAGGCCGTCTGCTCCGTGCGCGCCGACAGGTCGTGGTTGCCGTTGGCGATCTGGATCGACGCCGACGACACCGAATCCACCCCCGAGCGCACCTCGCTCACCACGCCGCGAAGGCGTGCCGACATGGCCGACAGCGAACGCAGCATGTGGCCGAACTCGTCCTTGCGGACGGATTGCAGCTCCTGGGTGAGGTCGCCCGCCGCGATGGCGTCGATGGTGTTCACCGCCTCATCCAGCGGAAGGGTGATGGAGCGCACCAGCTTCCAGGCCAGGAACAGCCCTACGGCCATCAGCACCAGCGAGGTGATGATTCCCCAGATCGCGTATTCCACGCGGCGCGCCGAGGCGTCGGCGCGGATGGCGTCGCGGCGCGTCTCGAGCGTGGCGACGAAGTCGTCCTGCGCCTTGAGGTATTTGGTGACCAGGGGGGCGAATTCGTTGTCGGCGAACCGCTGGGTCGCCACGGCGTCGCCGGCGCCCTTGAGCTCCCAGGTCTTGGCGGTGGCCGCCAGCACGGCCTTGCGGGCCTCCAGCACCTTGTCCAGCGCAGCCTTTTCCTCGGGGGCGGTGGCCGAGGCCACGATGCCTTCCTGCACCTTGTTGATGTTGCCGATGATCTCCTTGACCTTGGCGCCATACTGCTCGGCCAGCACGGCATCCGTGGTCACGGCGCCGCCCATGACCATGGTGACGGCCGTCTCGGTGGCGCCGCGCCAGCGCACGGCGGCGGAGATGCGCCCCTCGATGTCCACGACGGCGTCGATCGCCGAGGACATGGAGCTGTTGGCCCGGTTCTGGGCAAAGCCCGAGAGCAGCAGCATGCCGATCATCAGGCCCAGAAATGCGCCCCACAGCTTGCGGGAAACGCGGATATTGTCGAGTTGCATGGGTTGTTCTTCCTCGTGGATCTGTAGTGTTTTCATGCAAGGCGAGGTTCGCCAGGGAAACATCCGATTACATCAGCAAACAACCCATAGCCTACGCCAGCCCGGCGCGCCGCCACGCCAGCACCTCACCGGGAGAAACCCGCATTCCCCACCGGCGGCCACGCGGGCGCACGCCGGGCACGGACCGCGAGCGGCGCAAACGGGGCACAGAGGTGGAACGGGGGAGGCAAGAGTCAGGGCGCCAGCGCCTCCTGGCGCCTGTTCTTGCAAAAACGGCCTCCAGCGCTTGATGGTCAAGCGCCTTCAGCTATTATTTCGAGAGCAATCAGTTCGGTAGCGGCCAGGGCCTCCACCCCGGATCAGAAGCTTTCCCACTCATCGTCGTTGCCTCCCGAGGTGGCGCGTGGCGCCGGTGGGTGAGATGGTGCCGGGGCAGCCGCCTTGGGGGCGGCGGCCGGCGCGGGGGAAGACAGCCGCGCGGCCGCTGGCGCCTTGGCGCTGGCCGCGGGCTTGCCGCTGGCACTGGTACCCACGCGGGCCTTGGCGGCGGGGGCGGGCCTCGGCGCCATGGCGGGTGGCGCGGAACGGGCGGGCGCGGTGGGAGCCCGGCTGGCCACGGCCCCCACGTTGAACATGGCCACCACCTCGGCCAGCCTCTGCGCCTGGTCGCGCATCGAGGCTGCAGCGGCGGTGGACTCTTCCACCAGCGCCGCGTTCTGCTGTGTCATCTGGTCGAGGTGCGTCACCGCCTGGTTCACCTGGGCGATACCGTCGCGCTGCTCTGTCGAGGATGCCGTGATCTCTCCAATGAGGTCGCTCACCCGCTGCACGCTCGCCACGATTTCCTCCATGCTCTGGCCCGCCTGCGCCACCTGGGCCGACCCCGATTCCACGTTCTGCACCGAGGCGCTGATCAGGGTCTTGATTTCCTTGGCCGCCTCGGCGCTGCGCCCGGCCAGGCTGCGCACTTCGCTGGCCACCACCGCGAAGCCCCGGCCCTGCTCGCCCGCGCGGGCCGCCTCCACCGCAGCATTCAGCGCCAGGATGTTGGTCTGGAAGGCAATGCCGTCGATGACGCCGATGATGTCGTTGATCTTGCGCGAGCTGTCGGTGATCTGCTGCATGCTGGTGACCACCTGGCCCACCACTTCGCCACCGCGTGCCGCCGCCTGCGCGGCCGTTCCGGCCAGCTGGTTGGCCTGGCGCGCGGTGTCCGCCGACTGGCTCACCGTGGCCGTCAGCTCTTCCATGCTCGCCGCCGTCTCTTCCAGGTTGGAGGCCGTCTGCTCCGTGCGCGCCGACAGGTCGTGGTTGCCGTTGGCGATCTGGATCGACGCCGACGACACCGAGTCCACCCCCGAGCGCACCTCGCTCACCACGCCGCGAAGGCGGTCTGACATGGCCGACAGGGCCCGCGTGAGCATGCCCAGCTCGTCCTTGCGGTCGTCGTGGATGTTCTGCGTGAGGTCGCCCGCCGAGATGGCCTCGGCCAGGGCCACCGCGCGGTCCAGCGGCGCCGTGATGGAGCGCACCAGCATCGCGGCCAGCAGCATGCCCAGCAGCACCACGGCGACGGCTGCCACGGCACCGATCAGCACCAGGTTGCCGCGCGTGTCGTGCGCCGCACGGACGGCTTCGTCGCGCTGGCTTTGCTGCGCGGCCACGAACTTGTCGATGGCCTCCAGGTAGGCCACGGCCTTGGGGCGGTAGACGTTCGCCAGGTACGCCTGCTTGGCCGCCGCATCGCCCGCATCCGTCAGCTCCTTGAGCTTGTCGGTCTGGCCCCGGATATCCGCACGCGTCGCCGCCACCTTCGCGAGCGCCGCCTTGTCCTCGGGCGAGACGGAGGTCTTGTTGATCTTTTCCTGCACCGGCGTGATGCGCGCGGTGAGCGCGGCCACCCGGGTGTCGAAGTCGGCCTTGAGCGCCTGGTCGGTGGTGACGAAACTCGCCATCGACATCGTCACGGCCACCTCGGCCAGGCCGCGCCAGGTCACGGCGGTGGTGATGGCGGCTTCGTATTTTTCCACGGCCTCTTCGGTGGACGCCGTCACCTGCCGGCCGTACCACTGGGTCCAGATGGCCGAGACCAGCATGAGCGCCAGAAGGCCCAGGATGACGCTCCACATCTTGTGGGACACGCGCAGGTCGTTGAATTTCATGGTTGCTCCTTGGAACGCCTACGATGGTCTGAAAGGACTGCCCGGCACATGGCCCCGGCCGAGGTTGCCGGGCCGCCGGGCGCAATGCCCCTGACTGCAGTGTTGCTGGGTTCGGCAAGGCACGTTATCGGTACAAGCCCTAAAATGGCCTCGTGACAACCATACTCAACGCCGACCTGCACTGCCATTCCGTGGTATCCGACGGAACCATGACCCCCGAGGACCTGGCCGCGCGGGCCAGGGCAAACGGTGTCGAGCTGTGGGCGTTGACCGACCATGACGAAATCGGCGGCCAGCACCGCGCCCGCGCAGCCGCCCACGCACAGGGCATGGCCTATCTCACGGGTACCGAGATTTCCGTCACCTTCGCCGACACCACCGTCCACATCGTCGGCCTGGGGTTCGACCCCGACGACGCGCAGCTGGCCCAGGGCCTGGCCGCGACCCGGGGCGGGCGCGGCGAACGCGCCAAGGACATGGCCCAGCAGCTGGCCCAGGTGGGCATCCAGGGCGCGTATGAAGGCGCCCTGCAGTTCGTGGGCAACCCGGCACTGATCTCGCGCACGCATTTCGCTCGCTTCCTGGTGGAAACCGGGGTCTGCAAGGACACCTCCGAGGTGTTCCGCAAGTTCCTCACCGAAGGCAAGCCCGGCTACGTGCCGCACCGCTGGGCGTCGCTGGGCGACGCCGTGCGCTGGATCACGGACGCGGGCGGCATGGCGATCATTGCCCACCCGGCGCGCTACAAGTTCAGCGCCAATGAGGAATTCGCGCTGTTTTCCGAGTTCAAGACCCACGGCGGGCGCGGGGTGGAGGTCGTCACCGGCAGCCACAGCGCTGCCGAATACGTCACCTACGCCGGCATGGCGCAGGAATTCGGCCTGGCCGCGTCGCGCGGCAGCGACTTCCACAGCCCCGATGAATCGCACACCGACCTGGGCACCCTGCCGCTGTTGCCCGGCGCGCTGACACCCGTGTGGGAGCTGCTGTCCGACCGCATCCTCCATCCGGCCAACGCCTGAGGCGCACCCGTTCATGGCCCAGTATTTCGAAGTCCATCCCGACAACCCGCAGCCCCGCCTGCTCAAGCAGGCGGCGGCGCTGCTGCAAAAGGGCGGCATCGTGGCCGTGCCCACCGACTCCAGCTATGCCCTCGTCTGCCACCTGGACGACAAGGACGCCGTGGACCGCCTGCGCCGCATCCGCCAGGTGGACGACAGGCACCACCTCACGCTGCTGTGCCGCGACCTGTCGGAGCTGGCCAACTATGCGCGCGTGGACAACCGGCAGTACCGCCTGCTGAAGCTGGGCACGCCCGGCCCCTACACCTTCATCCTCGAAGCCACCAAGGAAGTGCCGCGCCGCGTGAGCCACCCCTCGCGCAAGACCATCGGCCTGCGCGTGCCCGACCGCAAGGGCCTGCAGCTGCTGCTGGAGCTGCACGGCGCTCCCTTGCTGGCCACCACGCTGATACCCGCTGGCGAGACGGAACCGCTGAACGACCCGCAGGAAATCCGCGAGCGCTATGAAAAGCTGGTGGATGCCGTGGTGGATGCGGGCGCCTGCCCGCTGGAGCCCACGACGGTGGTGGACCTGACCCCCATGGGCACCGGCGGCGAACCCGAAGTGATGCGCGAAGGCCGGGGCAGCTTGAAGGCTCTGGGGCTGTAAAAACTGCAGGCCCGGGGGCCCGCCCGGCGCCCGCGCAGAGCGGTCTTGAGGATCGGCAAAAGCGCCTTTCAGGCTACCGCGCCCAAAAACCGGCGCTGCCAAAACCAGCGCCACCGTGGAACTGGCTCCGCCAGGCCACCGGTGGCGTCCCCCGGAGGGGGAAGCGGCGCAGCCGCTCAGGGGCTACAGCTTGAACGCACCCACGGCCTGCTCCAGGTCCCGGGCCTGCGCGGTGAGCGAGGTCGCGGTGGACACGGCGCTCTGAACCAGCGCGGCCGTTTCCTGCGTGGAGCCATCCATGTGCGACACCGCCACATTCACGTGGCTGATGGCCTCGCTCTGCTCGCGCAGGGCGATGGAGATTTCCCCCAGCAGCGCGCTCACCTGGCCCACGGCGGTCACGATTTCGGCCATGGTCTTGCCAGCCTTGCCCACCTGGCCGGCGCCGCTCTCCACCTGCTCCACCGACGCGCTGATGAGCGCCTTGATCTCGCGCGCGGCGACCGCGCTGCGCTGGGCCAGGTTGCGCACCTCGCTGGCCACCACCGCGAAGCCCCGGCCCTGCTCGCCCGCGCGGGCGGCCTCCACGGCGGCGTTCAGCGCCAGGATGTTGGTCTGGAAGGCAATGCCTTCGATGACCTGGATGATGTCCACGATCTTGCGCGAGCTGCCGCTGATGGCCTGCATGGTCTGCACCACCTCGCCCACCACGGTGCCGCCGTGCTCGGCGATGGCCGAGGCCTTGACGGCCAGGCCGCTGGCGGAATGGGCGCGCTCGGCATTCTGGCGCACGGTGGCGGTCAGTTGCTCCATGCTGGCCGCCGTTTCGGTCAGGGAGGACACCTGGTCCTCCGCACGGCGGGACAGGTCGGTGTTCCCATGGTCGATGTTCACCGCGGAGGCGCTGATGGCATCCGCATCCTGCTTGATGCGCGACACCAGGTCGGTCAGCGTGTCTTCCATGGTGCCCAGCGCCCCCAGCAGCCGGCCGAAGTCCCCTTCCAGGTCCGAACTGAATTCCTGGCTCAGGTCGCCCGAGGCCACGGTTTCGGCGATCAGGATGGCCTGGTTGAGCGGGCTGACAATGCCGCTGCGCAGCGTGAGAAAAGCCACCAGCGAGAGCGCGAACACCGCCAGCCCGCCGCCCACGATCCAGCCGCGCGCGCCTTGCAGGTGCTCCTGCGCCTGCGTGGCCTTGGCCGTGCGCTCACCGTCCGCGGCGGCGTTGCTGGCCGTGGACACCGCGCCGCGGTAGGCGTCTTCGGCCCGGCCGATCCTGGACATCGCCATGCCCATGGTCAGCGCCACCAGCAGGGCGATGCCCCCGAACGCAAGAATGAGGCGGGTTCCGATTTTGAGGTGATCCAAGGGCACGGGAATGTCTCCGAAAGGGGTCTGCGTAGTATGAGTGTGGGCCAGAGCGCAAGAAAAGGGCTGGACGCGAGCCCAACAGATGCAATTCGTTACGCCATGCCACATGCTATCAACGATTTGTCCGCCACTCCCGATCTTGTCGTACCACTGGCCGTCACGCTGCCCGGCCGGCCCCTCCTCCCGCGCGGCCCGGGACCCATGCCACGCGTCTGAGACAATCGACAGGTGGACATCTCCAATCTCATCCAAACCGTTCTGATCTACGCCCTGCCGGTGCTGTTCGCCATCACCGTGCACGAGGCAGCCCATGGCTACGCCGCGCGCCACTTTGGCGACAACACCGCGTACATGATGGGCCGGATCACCCTCAACCCGCTCAAGCACATCGATCCGGTCGGCACCATCCTGATGCCGCTGCTGCTGTACTTCGCGACCTCGGGGGCCTTCCTGTTCGGCTATGCCAAGCCCGTGCCGGTCAACTTCGGCAACCTGCGCAACCCCAAGAAGCACATGGTGTGGGTGGCGCTGGCGGGGCCCGCCTCCAACTTCATCCAGGCCATCGTCTGGGCCGTGCTGCTGGTGTCCCTGGTGGGCTTTGGCGTGGACGAGCGCTTCTTCATCGAAATGGCCCGCGCCGGGGTGCTGGTCAACCTGGTGATGTGGGCGTTCAACCTGTTTCCGCTGCCTCCGCTCGACGGCGGGCGCATCCTGGTGGGCCTGCTGCCCTGGAAACAGGCCCACATGGTTTCGCGCATCGAGCCCTGGGGCTTCTTCATCGTGATGGGCCTCGTGATCGCGGGCGTGGTGGGCACGCTGTGGCTGCGCCCGCTGATGTCGCTGGGCTACGGCGCCATCAACCTGCTGCTCACGCCGCTCACCGCCTTGCTGCGTTGATCGCCTTTTCTCCCTCTTTTTGCTGACACCGTCTCCATGAGCACCACGCGCTTTCTCACCGGCATCACCACCACGGGCACGCCCCACCTGGGCAACTTCGTGGGTTCCATCCGCCCGTCCGTGGCCGCCAGCCTCACGCCCGGCGTGCAGAGCTTCTACTTCCTGGCCGACTACCACGCGCTCATCAAGTGCGAAGACCCGGCGCGCATCCAGCGCTCCACGCTGGAGATCGCGGCCAGCTGGCTGGCCGCAGGGCTGAACCCCGAGAAGGTCACGTTCTACCGCCAGTCCGACATCCCCGAAATTCCCGAGCTGACCTGGCTGCTGACCTGCGTGACGGGCAAGGGCGTGCTCAACCGCGCCCACGCCTACAAGGCCAGCGTGGACAAGAACACCGCCGCCGGGCGCGAACAGGACGACGGCGTGACGGCCGGGCTGTTCATGTACCCCGTGCTCATGGGCGCCGACATCCTGATGTTCAAGGCCCACAAGGTGCCCGTGGGCCGCGACCAGATCCAACACATCGAGATGGCGCGCGACATGGCCGCGAGCTTCAACCACCTGTATGGCGAGCATTTCGTGCTGCCCGAGGCGGCCATCGACGACCATGTGGCCACCCTGCCCGGGCTGGACGGCCGCAAGATGAGCAAGAGCTACGACAACACCATCCCGCTGTTCAGCTCGCGCGAGCAGCTCAAGAAGCTCATCGGCGGCATCCTGACCGATTCGCGCGCGCCCGGCGAGCCCAAGGAGGTCGAAGGCTCCGCGCTGTTCCAGATCTACCAGGCCTTCGCCACGCCCGCGGAGACCGAGGCCCTGCGCAAGGCCTACGCCGACGGCATCGCCTGGGGTGATGCCAAGAACACCCTGTTCGAGCGCGTGGACCAGGTGATCGCCCCCATGCGCGCGCAGTACGAGGAACTCATCCACAACCCCGCGCGCATCGAGCAGACCTTGCTGGCCGGTGCCGAACGCGCCCGCGCGCTGGCCACGCCGTTCATCCGCGAGCTGCGCGCCGCTGTGGGCCTGCGCAGTCTGGCCCAGGCCACGGCGGCGCCCAAGCCCGCCAAGGCCGCGAAGACAGCGCTGCCTTCGTTCAAGCAATACCGCGAAGCCGACGGCAAGTTCTACTTCAAGCTCGTGGATGCAGACGGCCGCCTGCTGCTGCAGAGCACCGGCTTCGATGCGCCCAAGGAAGCCGGCCAGGCCATTGCCCAGCTGCAAAAGGACAGCACGGCGCTGCAAACCCTGGCCCCGCGCCTGGCACCAGTGGACGGCGTGCAGGCCGCCGAGGTGGCTGCCGCCCTGCAGGCCCTGGCCGAGGCAGCCGCTGCGGCGTAAGCCGGGCACTCTGGCCGCGCCTGGGCATTGCACGGAAATGCTCTTTTTTTCATAGCAATCAAGGCTCATGGTGATTGCGCCCGGGGCCTGAATAGGTAAAAAATGGCGCCGTGCGCCGTGTCTTGACGGCTACGAGCATGCCTGGCGTGCGGGCATGTGCGTAAACTGGGTTCCCTGATCTGCTCGGGAGACTTCCATGAAACTGCTGTGTGCCTCGGTGTCAGTGCTGGCCTTGCTCGCCGGCTGCAATGCGACCAACCCCTATGGCCCCTCGGGCCCCATGGCCTCGGGCCGCGACCGCACTTTCAGTGTGCCGGTCTATGGCCCAGACACCTCCCAGGCCTACGCCGCGGCCAGCCGCGAATGCCAGCGCATGGCCCTGCACGCCAAACTGCTGCGCAACGACGGCTCGCGCCTGGTGTTCGAATGCGTGAGTGAGTTGCAGGACAAGCCTTGAGGCCACGCGCCCACGCCGTCCCATTGCCGCCGGCATTGCCCGCATTGCCGTCAGTTCGCCGTGGGGCGCTGATAGTGGTGGTGACTGCGCTGCTGGCCGGCTGCCAGCACCCACCGGCAGCGCAGGACGCGCGCCCCGCCACGGCCCCCTGGATCAACAGCCTGGGCATGGCCTTTGTCCGGGTGCCGGCGGGCAGCTTCTGGATGGGTGGCGTCCCGCCGCTCGAGACCCTGAAAAAAGCCTTCCCGCTGCTGGAGCGCCAGCGCTTGACCGACCTGGCAGACGAGTCCCCGGCCCACGAGGTGCACATCACCCGCGCCTTCTACCTGGGCCAGCACGAGGTCACGGTGGGGCAGTTCCGGCGCTTTGTCCAAGCATCCGGGTACCAGCCCGAGTCCGAGGCGGACGGCACCGGCGGCTATGGCTACAACCCTGCCTACGACCCGGCCACCACGCGGCGCGGCGATGCGTTTGAGGGCCGCGACCCGCGCTATTCGTGGCGCAACCCCGGCTTCGCGCAAGGCCCGGACCACCCGGTCGTCAACGTGACCTGGAACGACGCCCAGGCCCTGGCCCGGTGGCTGAGCCGCACCGAAGGCCACCGCTACCGCCTGCCGACCGAGGCCGAATGGGAGTACGCCTGCCGCGCGGGCACCCGCACCCGCTACCCCCACGGCGATGACCCGCAGGGGCTGCTGCGCACCGCCAATACCTTCGACCAGGAGGCCGCCCCCCTGTGGCCCCGCTGGCGGCAGCACGCGCTGGGGGGCAGCGACGGCCACGCCTTCACCGCGCCCGTGGGCAGCTATGCGCCCAATGCCTTCGGGCTGCACGACATGCTGGGCAATGCCTGGGAATGGGTGTCGGACTGGCACGGGGACACGTACTATGCACAGTCTCCGCACGACGACCCGCAGGGGCCCGACGAAGGCTCGGTGCGCGTGCGCAGGGGAGGCTCGTGGCACACATGGTCGTTCTACGCGCGCTGCGGCTACCGCAACTGGAACAGCCCGCAGACCCGCTACACCCTGGTCGGCATGCGGCTGGTGCGCGAGATTGCCCCAGAGTCCCGCCCCTTGGCCCCCGACCGCTGAACGGCGCCCGCCCCTCCCCGTCCCCGGCGCGCCACAAACCGTCAACAAATGTCAACTTGCTGACGGCACCGCGTGCCCGCCCCCTCGGAGGCGGTGGTTCTCGCAAATAATCCGCAATTGCATTCTCGACGGGGGAAACCATGCGCATAGCCGCGTTGGACGACGATGCGCTCCAGCTGGATCTGATCAAACAGGCCACGGAGGCAATGGGCCATGTCTGCCACACCCATCTCAATGGCGCGGACCTGCTGCGTGAAATGCGCCGCGAAACCTTTGACCTGCTGATCGTGGACTGGCACCTGCCAGACACCACCGGGCCGGAAGTGGTGCGCTGGGTGCGCAAGAACGTGGGCACCCAGTTGCCCATCCTGTTCGTGACGCACCGCCAGGAAGAGCGCGACATCGTCGAAGGCCTGGGCAGCGGCGCGGACGACTTCATGGTCAAGCCCGTGCGCATCGGCGAGCTCAATGCCCGCGTCTCGGCCTTGCTGCGCCGCGCCTATCCGGACAATGCGGGCGGCGTGGTGGAGTTCGGGCGCTACCGCTTCCTGTGCGAGACCCGCTCCATCGAAATCGACGGCGTGCCGGTGGAGCTGAAGAACCGCGAGTACGATCTCGCCCTGTTCCTGTTTCAGAACATGGGCCGGCTGCTGTCGCGCGACCACCTCAAGGACATCATCTGGGGCCAGGTCGCGGATGTGATGTCGCGCTCGCTGGACACCCACATCTCGCGCCTGCGCACCCTGCTGGACCTGCGGCCTTCCAACGGTTTCATCGTCTCGGCGGTCTACGGCGTGGGCTACCGTTTTGAAGCCGTGGAGGCCCAGCGAAGGGCCTGACCCGAACCACCTTCCACGGCCCCCAGAGGGCGCCGTGGCCTGCCCAGCCGCCCGAGGCGGCACAAAGGAGATCTGACTTGGCAACGATGAAAGGGCGCGTCCGCTGGACCCTGGGCGCCACCGCGGCACTCACCCTCGGCTTCCTGGCGAGCCTGGTGCCCCCCCGCGCCGAGGCCCGCTCCGCCACGCCCCAGGGCGACGAGATTCCCCACACCGTGCAGGCAGGGGACACGCTCGAAGGCCTGGCCAGATCCTATCTGGCCGCCCCCCACCAATGGCCGCTGCTGCAGGCCCGCAACAAGGTGGCCAACCCCCGGCGCCTGCAGCCGGGCTCGGTGGTGTGGATTCCGGTGCACCTGCAGCCTTCGGAGCCGGCCACCGTGGAGTTCGTGCACGGCATGGCCACCGGGCAGGCGCGCGCGGATGCCGCGCCGGAGCCCCTTGTGAAGGGCGGCCGGCTCGATGAAGGCGCCGTGGTGCAGGTCGGCCCCGATGCCTTCGTGGCCGTCAAGCTCGCGGATGGCACGGTGGTGCGGGTCCAGGCCCATTCCGAGCTGCAACTGCGGCAGCTGCGCCGGCGAGGGCGCGCGGGCAGCCTGCAATCGGTGCTGGAGATGCGCAGCGGCGCGGTGGAGTCCTCGGTGCCACCCAGCGCCGAGGCGTTTCGCCGCTTCGAGCTGCGCACGCCGCTGGCCGTGACCAGCGTGCGCGGCACCCATTTCAGCGTGGCGATGGGCGACGCCGGCCAGACCACCGCCTCGGTGCAAAGCGGCTCCGTGGCGGTGCAGCCGCGCCCGGACGGGGCCACCGCCGCCCCCGCGCCCACCGGCGCCATGCTCGCGCCGGGCCAGGGCCTGGCCGTGGCGGCCGATGGCACCGTCGGCGCCCCCCGGCCCCTGCTGGCGGCGCCCGACACGTCGGGCGTGCCGGCCACGCTGGGGGATGCGGGCCTGCTGGCCATCGACGTGCCCGCGCTGCCCGGCGCGGTCCGCTACGAGGCCCAGGTGGCCCGGGACCCGGATTTCACCCAGGTGCTGCGCCACGGCCGCTTCGCGGACGGCCAGCTGCGCTGGAAAGCCCTGGAAGACGGCAAGTACTACCTGTCCGTGCGCGCACTGGACGATGCGGGCATCTCGGGGCTGCCCGCCGTGCTGCCCTTCACGATCAAGACGCGCCCCGTGGCGCCGCTGTACCAGCAGCCCGCTCCCGGCGCCGTGGTGGTCAGCGGCACGGGCGAGCTGCTGTGCACCCACGTGCCCGGCGCGCGCTGGTACCGCGTGCAGGTGGCCGGCAGCGCCCAGTTCGCCCAGCCGCTGCTCGATGCGCAGCGCCTGGGCGAGTGCCGCCTGCCCCTGGGTGCCCTGCCCGCGGGCAGCTACTTCTGGCGCGTGGCCAGCCTGCTGGAACTGCCCGATGGCCAGGCCGACCAGGGGCCGTTTGCACCGCCCCAGCCCTTCATGGTGGCGGACCGCCCCGCCACCCTGTCCCTGCAGTCGGTGCAGGCACAGGAAGGCGACACCGACGTGCGCCTGCACTGGCCTGCGCTGCCCGGCCAGCGATTCCGCCTGCAGCTGGCCGGTGCCGGCGACCTCGCATTCGACAAGCTCGTGCTCGACACCCTGCTCGATGCTCCCGAATGGCGGGCCGGCAACCTGCCCGCGGGCAGCTACCTGGTGCGCATCCAGGTGCAGGATTCCACGGGCCTGCAAAGCGACTTCTCGCCGCCACGCCAGATCCGGGTGGGTTCAGGGGTCAGCACGGGCACCGGCCTGCCGGTCTCCACATCGAACGGCCAGCCCGTGGGGCGGCCTTGAGAGCCCGCCCGCGCCCCAGCCCGGCACCGCGCCCGCAGCCCAGGGCACGGAGAGGCTGAGCCGATGCGGACCGCCGGACGGACCCGGGGCCAGCAGCGGCGCCTGGAATGGAGCCTCCTGTCCATCGCCCTGCTGGGGCTGGTGGCGTGGCTCAGCACCGCCGACAGCCTGAGCCGGGTGAACCACCTGGTGCAGGACGCCGGCCTGCGCCTGATCTCCCGCCCCGCGCACCCCGACATCGTGATCGTGGCCATCGACGATCCCAGCATCGCGGCGATCGGCCGCTGGCCCTGGCGGCGGGCGCTGCACGCGGAACTGATCGCACGGGTGTCGGCCCAGCAGCCCCGCGCCATCGGCATGGACGTGCTCTTCAACGAGGAGGACCTGGACTACCCCGGCGACGACGTGCTGCTGGCCGACGCCATGCAGCGCAGCGGGCGCGTGGTGCTGCCGGTGCTGCGGCGCGGCCATGGCCCGGCCGCCGACACGGCCGACCTGCCCTGGCCCGCGTTCGCGGATGCCGCGGCCCGCCTGGGCCACGTGCACGTGGTGCCGGACAACGACGGCGTGGTGCGCAGCCTGTACCTGCAGGAGGGGCCGGCCGCGGCGCCCTGGCCCCACTTCAGCATGGCGCTGCAGTGCGTGGCGGACCCCGCCCTGGCGCACTGCGCCGCCCCGCGCGCCGGGCCGGGGAACGCCGAGCCCGCGCGCATGGCGGCCCCCGGCCCATGGCAGCGCGCCGACCGCACCCTGATTGCCTACGCTGGCGGACCGGGCCACTTCACCACCTACTCGTACATCGCCGTCTTGCGCGGCCAGGTCCCCGCGGATGCGTTTCGCGGCAAGTACGTGCTCGTGGGCGCGGCCGCCGCCGGCCTGGGCGACATGTTTGCCACCCCCATGAGCCAGCAGTCGCGGCTCATGCCCGGCGTGGAGGTGGTGGCCCAGGTGCTGGACGGCCGCCTCTCGGGCGTGCGGATCCAGCCAGCCGCCCCCGCCCTCAACACCTTGTTCAACCTGGCCCCGGTGGCGGGCGCGCTGCTGGCCCTGCTGCTGGTGGGGCCGTTCATCGCGCTGCTCACCAGCGCGGGGCTGGGGGTGGCCACCCTGCTGCTGAGCGTGGCCCTGCCCTGGTGGGTGGGCCTGCAGTTCGCGCCCGCCGCGGCACTGACCGGGCTCGTGCTGGCCTACCCCCTGTGGAGCTGGCGCCGCCTGAGCGCGGCCGCCCACTTCCTGCGGCTGGAAATGGAGCGCCTGCAGCGCGACGGCCTGTCGATGCGGCTGCAGCCCCGCACGGGCGATTCGGGCGATTTCCTGGAAAAACGCATCAACGCCGTGGAGCGCGCATCCCGCCAGCTGCGCGACCTGCACCACTTCGTGAGCGAGAGCCTGCAGCAGCTGCCCTCGCCCACCATCGTCTGCGACCCCCAGGGGCGGATCCTGCTCACCAACGTGGCAGCGCGCCGCCATGTGGGCGGAGACCCGCTGGTGCCGCTGCAGGGGCAGTCCGTGGTCGACCTGCTTCACGACCTGGTGCAGACCGGCACCGGGCAGCCGCTCATCACGCAGGACAAGCTGCTCAACCAGTGCATGCCCGAACAAAGCGAAGGCAGCGACGCCCAGGGCCGCAGCCTGCTGGTGCAGTGCAGGCCCTTCACCGACCTGGCCAAGGCGGGCTGGTTGATGACGCTGGTGGACCTCACCGAGATGCGGCGCGCACAGCTGCAGCGCGACCAGGCGATGAATTTCATCTCGCACGACATCCGCACCCCCAATGCCTCCATCCTGACGCTGCTGGAAATGCAGCGTGCCTACCCCGGCCGCATGCCGGGCGACGAGCTGATGCTGCGCATCGAGCGCTATGCGCGCGCATCCCTGGGCATGGCGGAAAACTTCGTGAAGCTGGCCAGCGCCGAGACGCAGGAATACCGGATGGCCCCCCTGGACCTGGTGGCGGCGCTGGCCGAAACGGTCGACGACATCTGGGCCCTGGCCCGCGACCGTGGCGTGGAGGTCACCATCGCCGCCGCGCCGGAGACCGCCCCCGCCGTGGGCGACCGCGCCATGCTGTGCCGCGCGCTGGCCAACGTTCTGCACAACGCCGTCAAGTTCAGCCCCGAAGAAGGCGTGGTGCAGTGCTCCATCGTGCAGCGGGGCCGCCATTGGGTCGTGTCGGTGCGCGACGAAGGCCCCGGCATCGCCCCGGAACTGCAGGGCCAGCTGTTCGCGCCGTTTCGCCGGCTGCATGACCGCAGCCACCCCGCCATCGGAGGCGTGGGGCTCGGGCTGGCGCTGGTGCACACGGTGATCCAGCGCCACGGGGGGACACTGGAAGTGGACAGCGATGCGGGGCGCGGGGCGGAGTTCAGGCTGGTGCTGCCGCTGCGGGCATGATGACCGATGCAGGCCGGCAACCCGGAGGTTGCCAGGCTCCAGTTTGCTACACATTCAATAGCACATTGCGCTTATGCATCAAGCGCCATCGGCACTTTTTGCTCCTGCTTGCCAGCCTCTTCCCCGGTGCATCCGCCACCTGCCAGTTTCTGGGCTGGGCACGCCGCGCCGCGCATGCGGGGCCGCGGGAGGGGCTTTCTTCAGCCCGTGGCCCCGGCATCCTGCGGTGTCGGCGCCTGGGGCAGAGAAAAGCTGAAGGTGGCGCCCGCGTTCAATGCGCCGAGAGCCCACACGCGCCCCCCATGCCGCACCACGATCCGCTGCACAAAAGCCAGGCCCACCCCCGTGCCAGGGAACTCCTCGGCGGTGTGCAGCCGCTGGAACAGTTCAAACAGCCGGTCCACCCTGGCCATGTCGAACCCGATGCCCTGGTCGGCCACCTGGTAGACACATTCACCGCCGTCCCCGCTGCCGGAAATCTGGATGTGCGCGCCCTGCGGGCCGCTGTACTTGACCGCGTTGGAGATCAGGTTCACCCACACCTGCCGGAGCAGGGCCCGGTCGCCCCAGCCTTCCGGCAGCGGCGCCACCGCGAACGCGGCATCGCGCCCCGGTCCGGTGTGCCGCACGTCCGCGATGACCTGCTCGACCAGGGCATTCATGTCGACGCGGGCAGGGTGCATGGGCTGGCGCCCCAGGCGCGCGAAATCCAGCAGGTCGCGGATCAACTGCCCCATCTTTCGCGCGCTGTCGTCGATCACCTTGAGCATCCGCCGCGTTTCCGCATCCTGGTGGCTGTCGGAACGCTCGAGCAGCATGCCCGCGAACCCCTGAATCACGCGGACGGGCGCCTGCAGATCGTGCGATATGGAATAGGAGAAGGCGTCCAGCTCCCGGTTTTTCTCCACCAGTTCCGCCGCCTGGGTCTGGATCTGCCGCCGCTTTTCTCGCTCCGCCTGGTAGGCCGCCGCCAGCCTTGCGTGGAGCATCGTGTTCTCGACCAGAAGCACCGCCAGCAGCGCCGTGGAGGCCATCAGCCCGTACAGGCGTCCGGCGTAGAAACCCAGGTCGAAGCGTCCGCCGTTGAGCACGGCGGAGAGCGCGATGTCAAACAGCCACGCGCACATGGTGACCACGAGCAAGAGGTCCAGCACCACCAGCGGCCTGCGCCGCAGGAGCAGCAGCAGCGCGACCACGCTGACGCCCCAGACGGTGGTGACGACGGCCAGCATGGTCGGCGTGTACCGGCTGCCCTGCATGATCGGCGGCAGCAGCGACTGCCCCACGGTCGCCAGCGCAGTGAGGGCTGCCACGGCCGCCAGCACGGCGGCCACGCTGATCGCGGTGGAAAAAAGAAAACCCGCTTGCGCGGGCGCGGCTTCGGGCTGACTGGCCGCCGCTGGCTTGCTCAGCGCGTACCCAATCACCGCCGCCGGGAACCCGGCGTGCCAGAACATGTACAGCCAGGCAGTGCTCTGCGGCCCCGCGCCCAGCCAGCCGCCCTCGGCGACCAGGCCCGGAAACGTGAGCGCGTGCGCGACCGCCACCAGGGCCGTGAACAGGTACCCGCAGGCCAGAACGCGCAGGCCCGCATGCCCCAGGATGCGGTACTGGCCCCACAGCATGACCGCGGTGATCAGATCGCTCAGCACCAGGGCGGATTGATAGGCGGGGATGAACGCGCCCATCTTTGGCAGGGGCAGCTTGGCGAAGGGCATGGCCGCCAGAAACAGCATGGCCGACACGACAACGGCGCCCAGGGCCCAGCGCCGTCCCACGGGGCCCGCGGGTGCCATTGCCAAGAAAATCGGTCGCTCTGGAGTGGTTGCCTCGGTGCCCATGGTGGTTTTTGCACACGTCGAATGCCGCAGAAACGCCAGGAAAATCCCTGCCCGGCGGCGCGGCGCCCCATGCCCGGACAAGGTCCATCATGGCCCAAGGCGCCCAGAGTGCAAAGAAAAAGCGCTCTGTACGGACCCGGGGTTCCGCGCAAGGCCATGCACCGCGCGGGCACGCGCCCGGCGGCGGGCCCGCACAGTTGCTTTTGCGCCCGCTGGGCGGCCTGCAGGGCCATTGCGGTTGACGCGCATCCACGCCAGCAGCAAAATTCGCACACCACAGTTTCAATTTTTTACAAATACGCACCTGCTTGTGACCTGGGCCGCGCCCCACCCGCCTGCCCCCGACTACAGCCCACAAGGCGAGTTTCCCGATGACGCGCAACCTCCAGACAAGCCCTGCGGCCCTGCCCACGCTCGAACCGCAGCGCGCGGCCAGCCCCGCCAGCACATCGTCGCCAGCCCCAGCAGCCACGAAGTGGGCACGGCCGTACCTGTCGGTGCGGTGGAAATTTGCGTTCGCATTGTTCGCCGGGGTGGTGTGGATGGCTTTTTCCATCTATGCCGCGGATGCCTGGGTGCACGATCTGGCGCGGGTCATCAGCCCGTGGGCGGCCTACCCGGTGATCTACGGCATCGCGGTGGTGCCGGGCTTCATGAACGCATTCCTGGTGGTCAGCCTGCTGCTGGACCGGCGCCCCGCGGCAAGACACTCCAGCGCGCGCCTGCCGGGAATCACCATCCTCGTGGCGGCCTACAACGAGGAGGAAAGCATCGTCTCCACGATCGAGAGCATCGCGCGCCAGGAGTACGAGGGGCCGTTGCAGGTCGTGGTGATCAATGATGGCTCGAAGGATTCCACCGCCGAAAAGCTCGCGGGCCTGAACTATCCGTGGCTGCAGGTGCTCAACCTTGAACACAACGTGGGCAAGGCCAACGCGCTCAACGCCGGCCTGGCCCTGGTCCGCCACCACCTGACCATCACCGTCGACGGGGACTCCTACCTTCACCACAGCGCGCTGCACAACCTGGTGCGCCGCTACATGAGCGATCCGCCCAACACCCGTGCCGTGGCAGGCGCGGTACTCGTGCGCAATTCCCGCAAGAACATGGTCACAGCCATTCAGGAATGGGACTATTTCCATGGCATTGCCGCCATCAAGCGCCTGCAGAGCCTGTACCAGGGCACCCTCGTGGCCCAAGGCGCGTTTTCCGTGTACGACACGGCCATCCTTCGCGAACTCGGCGGATGGGCCCATACGGTGGGTGAAGACATCGTGCTCACATGGGCGATCCTGGAGCGCGGACATCGCGTCGGCTTCGCGGAGAACGCCTGCCTTTTCACGAACGCACCCGATACCTGGCTGCAGTTCATCCGCCAGCGCCAGCGCTGGTCGCGAGGGCTCATCGAAGCCTTCAAATCGCACTGGCGCCTGCTGTTCAAGCCGCGCATGACCACCTTGTTCATCTGGTGGAACCTGCTGTTCCCCTACATGGATCTGGTCTATACGTTCGCCTTCGTTCCAGGCCTCGTGCTGGCGCTGTTTGGCGTGTACTGGATCGCGGGGCCCATGACGCTGCTGGTGCTGCCGCTCGCTATGATCGTCAACTACCTCATGTTCACCGTCCAGGCCAAGATGTTCACCGAACAGGGGCTCAAGGTCCGCCGCAACGTGCTGGGGTTTATCTTCTACGCCTTGTTTTACAGCGTGGTGCTGCAGCCCGCATGCGTGCTGGGCTACATCAAGGAACTGGTCAGCCGGTCAAAGAATTGGGGTACGAAATGAAGGGGCGTTTCATTGGCGCGCTGGCGGTGCTCTGTGCCTGCGGCGTGCAGGCACAGTCGGTTTCGGGCTCGTTCTTCGCCAGCCGCGATTCAGACGACTTCCATGAAAGCAGGCAGACGCTGGGCTATGCGAATGCCGCTGGCTGGGGCCTGCGCGCCGGAGCCCTGCGCTACACGGCGCCGGGTTGGGCGGCCAGCGGCAGCCTCGCGGCAGGCACCTACAAGCAAACCAGCAAGGAACGCACCATCGACGCCAGTCTGGGCGCCGCCCGCGTGGCGGGCACCAGCTACCTCGTGGGGGGGCTCGACTACATGGAGCGGCTGACCCCTTCCACGGCGCTGGGAGTGAGCGTGGAAAGAGACCTGGTGAACTCCATCCGAGGCATCGAGAACGGCACGCATTTCACAGCCCTGGCACTGGTTCTCGACCACGCCTTCACCGAGCGATTCAACGTCGGGGTGGCGGCAGGCACGGCGCTGTTCTCCAACGACAACAACCGCCCGATACTGCGCACCCGCTGGAACTACTCGCTGGACGAACGCTATGGGCTCAATGCCTACATAAAAACGCGCAGCTACCACAACACCAACGCCTACCGGCCAGAGTACTTCTCCCCAGAGCGGCTGCATGAGGCATCGGCGGGCCTGTCGTCGCGGTTCGAGGTGGCGCAGGTGGTGGTGCTGAGCGCCAGCATCGATGCCGGCCAGCAGCGCGTCGATGGCGCGTCGGAGCCGATATGGCGGGGCGCCATCGGCCTCGCATCACGGCGCAGCAGCCCGGTCCAGTGGTTTGTCGGCATCGAGGCCAGCAACACGGCGCCCTTGTTCTCCGGCCAGGCCGGGTCATACCGGTACACCAGCGCTTCCGGGCGGGTGAGCCTGCCCTTCTGATCACCGATGAGGCCGGGCACATGCGAGACTCACTGGCCGTGGGGGCGATGCAACTGCAATCGCAGGCGTGTCGCCACAGGTACGCAGGCAGCGTGGATGCGCTGTGTCAAATGAAACGCTTCTTGGACTGTACGGGATCAAAACCATGATGCTCTTTCGCCGCCGCATCGCAGCTCTCCTCGTTCTGGCCGCCGGAGCTTTTCTGTCCTCGGCCTACGCTCAGGATCTGACTGTCTCGAAGAGCCATGCCGGGAGCTTCTTGCAAGGCCAGGTGGGGGCCACCTATACCGTGTCGGTGTCCAATACCGGGGGTGCGCCCAGTGCGGGTGCAGTCACCGTCTCGGACACGGTGCCTGCCGGACTCACTCCCACAGCGGCAGCGGGTGCTGGCTGGGTCTGCAGCATCGTGGCCCAATCTGTCTCATGCACCCGCAGCGATCCGCTCGCCGCTGGCGCAAGCTATCCACCGATCACCTTGACCGTGAATGTGTCGCCGGCAGCGCCCCCGTCCCTGACGAACACCGTGACGGTTGCAGGGGGCGGGGATATCAACTCCTCGAACAATTCCGCATTGGATGTGACAACCATCGGGGCGGGCCCCGATCTTGTGCTCACCAAAGGCCATACAGGCAATTTCACGCAAGGCCAGATTGGCGCCGCATATACATTGACGGTATCCAATACTGGCGGCTCGCCCACCTCAGGCCTCGTGACGCTGACCGATACTGTGCCTGCAGGATTGACACCGACTACCGCTTCAGGAACCGGCTGGACTTGCAACATTGCGGGCCAAACTGCCACATGCACTCGGTCAGATCCCTTGGCATCAGGCGCGAGTTATCCCGTCGTCACCTTGACCGTGAATGTCGCGGCCAATGCGCCAGCGAGCGTGACCAACACTGCTACGGTGACAGGAGGCAGCGATGTGAATGCAGCCAACAACACGGCTACCGATCCTGCGACAGTCATTCCGTTGCTACCGGATCTGACCGTGGCCATGCCGGCCAATGGCCCGTTCAGCCAGGGGCAGACAGGCGCCACCTACACGATCACTGCATCCAATGGCGGAGTGGGCCCGACGAGCGGCGCAGTCACCGTGACCGATGTCCTTCCTCCTGGGCTGAGTGCAACAGCCTTGGCGGGCGCTGGCTGGGCCTGCACGCTCGCGACGCTGACCTGCACCCGAAGCGATCCGCTGAGTGCGGGCGCGAGCTATCCCTCCATCACATTGACTGTGGATATCGCGGCCAATGCACCCGCTTCGGTCACCAATGGCGCCCAGGTTTCTGGTGGTGGGGAGACGAATACCGCCAACAACCTTGCCACAGTGGTGACGGCTGTTGCTGTTGTACCCGTGTCGCCAGCCTCCATCCCCACCCTAACCGAGTGGGCCTTGGTTGGCCTGTCCGCACTGCTGGCCATGTTTGGGCTAGCGAGGATGCGGCGCCGCACTGCCTGATAGCCGCTTCGCTCCAGCACCTACCCAGCAGCCTACCCATCGCTCCAGAGTTCAGAGGCTCCCGTCTGGCCGTGGGCCGCACGCTGGTGGCGGTGCTGGAAAACTACCAGCAGGCGGACGGCAGCGCAACGGTGCCCGAGGTACCGCCCCCCTGGGTAGCACTGCCGCGCGAAGGCCCTGAAAACCTTGCTATAATCGCAGGCTTCGACACACAGGAGAGGTGGCAGAGTGGTCGAATGTACCTGACTCGAAATCAGGCGTAGTGGCAACACTACCGTGGGTTCGAATCCCACCCTCTCCGCCACTGATAAGGCCCTGATGCTATTTAATCAATAGCGCAGGGCCTTTTTCTTTTGGTTTGCCGGCACCCCCTGGGCAGCCAGGCAGCCTTTGGGGCATGCAGGACCCGCGCCCTGGGCACCCGATCCGCTGCGATCAAGTCGCGGGCTGAGGCGGGCCAGACTGCAGCTCCCCCACCACAACGCACCGCAGCCGCACTGACATCGTTGCGCCAGGCCGCAGGCACCCGTCAGGACGCCAGCCCTGGCGAACATTCCTCCCCAGGCCCCCGCCGCCGCACCAGGTGCCGAGGGCCCAGCTCTCCGCAGCTGGTGGCGCCCAGCATGGCAAGGTTGCGGTCCACCTCGTCGCGCAGCAGGGTGATCGCGTGGTGCACTCCCGCCTCGCCGGCAACGGCGGCTGCATAGTTGAACGGGCGCCCCACCAGGACCATGCGCGCGCCCAGCGCGATGGCCTTGAGCACGTCGGAGCCGCGCCGGAAGCCGCCGTCGATGAGCACGGGGTAAGCGGGCCCCACGGCGGCCACCACCGCTTCCAGCACGCGCATGGGCGATGCGGCGCCATCGAGCTGGCGGCCGCCATGGTTGGACAGCACCACGGCGTCGGCCCCGATGCGCTGCGCCTGCAGGGCATCCTCCACGCTCAGCAGGCCCTTCACGACCAGCGGGCCCTTCCAGCGGCGGCGGATGGCTTCGAGGTGCTGCCAGCCGAGGTGGTCGCGCGCCGAGAAATCGCGCAGCACCGTGGACGAGACGATGGGAGCGCCGCGCGTGGCGAACGAGTTCTCGAAATGCGGCATGCCATGGCGCAGCAGCGTGCGCAGGAAGGTGCCCGCCACCCAGCGCGGCCGCACGAGGCCATCCCAGGCCAGGCGCAGGCTGGGCTTGAGCGGCGTCGAGAAGCCCGTGCGGATGTTGTTCTCGCGGTTCGCCGAGATCGGTATGTCCACCGTGACGACCAGCGTGCGAAAGCCCGCGCGCTCCACCCGGTCGACCAGTGCGTCGATGCGGACCTGGTCGCCGGGCAGGTAGGCCTGGAACCAGGTGCCCGGGCTGTCGCGGGCCACGTCCTCCATCGGGATCAGCGAGGTGCCGCTCATCACCGAAACAATGCCCGCGCGCCGCGCCGCGCGTGCCAGCACGAGGTCGCCCCGGTAAGTGGAAAGCGCGTTGATGCCCATGGGCGCGATGCCGAACGGGCTGCCGTAGCGCTCGCCAAACAGCTCCACCGCCTGCGAGCGCCCCGACACGTCGCGCAGCACGCGCGTGACAAAGGCGTGCTCGCCGAACACGCCACGGTTGTCGCGCAGCGAGGCACTGTCCTCGGCCGCGCCAGCGATGTAGCCGAAGATGGGCCGGGGCAGGCGCCGGCGCGCGGCCTCCTCGAAATCCTGCAGTGACAGCATGCGGCGCAGCACGGCCGGCGCGGGGCGCGCGGGGGGCAAGGGGGCGGGCGCCAGGGCGGCGGGGGCCAGATGGGGGAGGGAGGCCATGGGCACGGGGCTTTCATTGCATTCAGGAATTGCGCCACTGTAGGTTTGCCATTCAATGAATGAAAGCGAAATATTTAGAATGAATTAATTCTCTTTATGCCAACAAGGACCCCGCCATGCCCACTCCGTCGGTCAAGCAGCTCGAGGCTTTCTGGTGGGCGGCCACCTGCGCCAACTTCGCCACCGCCGCCGGCCGCGTGCACCTGTCCGTGTCCTCGCTGTCCAAGCGCATCACGGAACTGGAGGCCGCGCTGGGGCAGCCGCTGTTTGACCGCAGCGGACACCGCGCCGTGCTCACCGAGGCCGGGACGCGGCTGCTGCCCGCCGCGCTGGATGTGCTCAACGCCGTCGCGGCACTGGACCAGGCACTGGATGCGCGCGCAGATCTCGCGGGCCACTGCCGTTTTGGCGTGGGCGACCTCTCGGCCCTCACCTGGCTGCCCGCGTTCGTGGCAGCGGCGCGCCGCGCGCATCCCCGCCTGTCCCTGGAGCCCTGCGTGGACGTGGGTGGCGTGCTCGAGCGCCGCCTGGACGACGGCGAACTCGACTTCGCGGTGATCGCGGGGCGCTCGTCGCGCAGCACGCTGCGCTCGCAGCCCGTGGGGGCTGCGCGCTTCACCTGGGCTGTGGCCGCCGATCTGCCCGGCGCCGGCCGCCTGGGGGCGAAAGCGCTGCTGCAGCAGCATCCGCTGGTCACCCTCCCCCCGGGTGCGGGCACCACGCGGCTGCTCGATGACTGGCTGCTCGCGCACCGCGTTGCGGTGCGCGAGCGCATCCTGTGCAACAGCTGGGGGGCCGTGGCCGGCATGTTGCGCGCGGGGGTGGGCGTGGGCTTTCTGCCCGCGGCCTGGGTCGGCACGCCGGGCTTGCGCGCGCTGGGCGGGCGCACAGCGCTTGCGCCCCTGCAGTACGCGTTCCAGTGGCGGCGCGGCGATGCGCGTGCGTTGATACCCGCGATGCAGCGCCTGGCGCAGGCCCAGGTGGATTTTTCGGTGCCGCCGGCCTACGGCTGGGGGCCCGAGGCCACGGAGCGATCACGCAGGTAGGCCAGCACCGCGCCGAACTCCCCCTGAAACTCGATGCGCCCCGCCCGGCTTTCACGCTGGTAGGCGTACATGGGGTCGTAGTAGTCGCGCAGCAATGCCGCGATCCAGCCACGGTGCTGCGCAACATCGCCATGCGCCTTTTGCCGCGCCAGCGCGTGGAGCATCGTTGCGCGCAGCATCTGGTGGCGGTCGCCGCCCAGGCGCCGGGCCAGCTTGTCCAGGCTTTCCAGCAATCGGGCAGAGAACGATTCAAACCCCGCCGCCGGGCCCTGCGCGGCGCAGAACTCGGCGCACTGCCCGACCACGTAGTCCCGCAGGATGCGCTCGACCCGGGCGTCGAAGGCATCCTCGACATGGACCATCGGCGCCTGTTCCAGGCGCAGGCGCAGCTCCAGCGGCACGGCGCAGCGGCCCACATGCCGACCTTCGTCCTCGACCACGAACAGCCGCTGCCCCGCGGCCCGCTTCTTGAGGATATCGATCGCCAGGCGGTTCTCGAAATCGATCTGGGCCGGCTGGCCGCTGACACGCTGCCCAAAGCTGGACCCCCGGTGGTTGGCGTGCCCTTCCAGATCCAGGCCGTTGGGCAGCTGCGAGATGAGCTCGGTCTTTCCGGTGCCTGTCAGCCCGCCCAGCACGACCAACGGGCATTCGCGCGCCGCCGCCTGGGTGGTCTGCAGCAAAAAGGTACGCAGGGCCTTGTAGCCGCCGGCCACGCGGGGGTAGGCGATCCCGGCATCGGCCTGCAGCCACTGCTGGACGATCTGGGAACGCAAGCCCCCGCGAAAGCAATACAGCACGCCCTGCGGATGGGCCGCCGCGAACTCCGCCCAGGCCTGGGTGCGTGCGCGCCTGATCTCGCCGGACACCAGCGCATGCCCCAGCGCGATGGCCGCCTGCTGGCCCTGGTGCTTGTAGCAGGTGCCCACCTTCTGGCGCTCGCCATCGTCCATCAAGGGCAGGTTGGCCACGCCCGGAAATGCGCCCTGGACGAACTCCACCGGCGCACGCACGTCCATCATGGGCACATCGTTCAGGAAGATGTGCCGGTAGTCGGCCAGGGTGTCCAGCATCAGCGCAGCGTGACAGCGAAGGCCTGCCGGAAAGTGAGATGGCCTATGGGCTCCATCTGCGGCAGCCCGCACTCGGCGGCCACCGCGAGGAATTCACGCTCGCCCTGCGGCGCCACCGCGATCAGCAGGCCTCCGCTGGTCTGCGGATCGCACAGCAGCTGCTTTTGCACTTCGTCCAGCGGACCGATCCTGGCGCCATAGCTGTCGAAGTTCCGCAGGGTACCGCCCGGCACGCAGCCCTCGGCCAGGTAGTGCTCCACGCCACGGATGCGCGGCACGGCGTCGTAGTCGATCACGGCGCTCAGGCCACTGCCCTCGGCCATCTCGACCAGGTGGCCCAGCAGGCCAAAGCCCGTGACATCGGTCATGGCCATGACACCCGGCAATTTGCCAAACCGGCTGCCCGGCTTGTTCAGCGTGCACATCAGGTCGCGCGCGCGGCCCACGTCCTGCGGGCGCAGCCGGGCCTTCTTTTCGGCGGTGGTGAGGATTCCGATGCCCAGCGGCTTGGTGAGGTACAGGCGGCAGCCCGCAGTGGCGGTGTCATTGCGCTTGAGGTGGCGTTTTTCCACCACGCCGGTCACGGCCAGCCCGAAGATGGGCTCCGGCGCATCGATGGAATGCCCGCCGGCCAGCGGGATGCCTGCGGCATCGCAGACCGCACGCCCGCCGCGCACCACGTCGCGCGCCACCTCGGGCGGCAGCACATTCACCGGCCAGCCCAGGATGGCGATGGCCATCAGCGGGTCCGCGCCCATGGCGTAGATGTCGCTGATGGCGTTGGTCGCCGCGATCCGCCCGAAATCGTAGGGGTCGTCCACGATGGGCATGAAGAAGTCGGTGGTGGAGACCACGCCGCGTTCGCCATCCAGCGCATAGACGGCGGCGTCATCGCGGGAGGCATTGCCCACCCACAGCCGCGGGTCCAGGTTCTGGGCCCCGCTGCCCGCAAGGATCACGTCCAGGACCTTGGGGCTGATCTTGCAGCCGCAGCCCGCCCCATGGCTGTACTGCGTGAGGCGGATGGGGGGGCTGGCCATGGTGTTGTCAGAGGAAGTCATGCTGGATTCTCCCCCGGCGCGCCGTCCCCATGGCCCGCCCCATCAGGCGGCGGGTGCGAGCACCGCCACGCCGCCCATGTACGGGCGCAGCACCTCTGGCACCTCCACGGAACCGTCGGCGCGCTGGTAGTTCTCGAGCACGGCCACCAGCGTGCGGCCCACGGCCAGGCCGGAGCCATTGAGGGTGTGCAGCAACTCGTTCTTGCCCTGTGCGTTCTTGAAGCGGGCCTGCAGGCGGCGGGCCTGGAAGGCCTCGCAGTTGCTCACCGAGCTGATCTCGCGGTAGGTGTTCTGCGCGGGCAGCCACACTTCCAGGTCATAGGTCTTGGCGGCGCCAAAGCCCATGTCACCCGTGCACAGGCTCATCACGCGGTAGGGCAAGCCGAGCTTTTGCAGCACGGTTTCGGCGTGGCGCGTCATTTCTTCCAGCGCTTCGTAGCTCTTGTCGGGATGCACGATCTGCACCATCTCGACCTTGTCGAACTGGTGCTGGCGGATCATGCCGCGCGTGTCGCGGCCGTAGCTGCCCGCTTCCGAGCGGAAGCATGGCGTGTGGGCCGTGAGCTTGATGGGCAGCTCGGACTCGGCCACGACCACGTCGCGCACGAAGTTGGTCAGCGGCACTTCGCTGGTGGGAATGAGGTACAGCGCCGCGTTGTCGGGCACGGGCTCGCCGTCCTGGCCGCCCTTCTTGGCCGCGAACAAATCGCCCTCGAACTTGGGCAGCTGGCCCGTGCCCTTGAGCGAGTCGGCGTTGACGGCATAGGGCACGTAGCACTCGGTGTAGCCATGCTCCTGGGTCTGCACGTCCAGCATGAACTGGGCCAGGGCCCGGTGCAGGCGGGCGATCTGCCCCTTCATCACCGTGAAGCGCGAGCCCGAGAGCTTGACGCCCATGTCGAAATCCAGGCCCAGCGGCGTGCCCACGTCGACGTGGTCCTTGACCTCGAAGGCGAAGCTGGCGGGCGTGCCCCACTGGCGCACTTCGACATTGCCCGACTCGTCCGGACCCACGGGCACGGATTCGTGCGGCAGGTTGGGCACGGCGACCAGCATGGCAAGCAGCTCGGCCTGGACCTGTTCCAGGCGGGCGGCCGATTGCTCCAGCTCCACCTTGCCTGCGGCCACCTGGGCCTTGACGGCTTCGGCGCCGTCCTTGTCGCCCCGGCTCATGAGCATGCCGACCTGCTTGGACAGCTGGGTGCGCTGGGCCTGCAGCTCTTCGGTGCGGGTCTGCAGCGTCTTGCGCTCGGACTCCAGGGCCTGGAACGCGGAGACGTCCAGGAAAGCCTGGGGCTTTTTGCGTGTTTCCAGGCGCGCGATGGCGGTGTCGAGGTCTTTGCGGAGGAGAAGGATGTCAAGCATGGCTGGATTTTAAAGGGGTGGTCGGCCCCGGCTCAGGCGAGGCTGGCGGGGTCGAAGTTGGCGCCGCAGAGAATGAGGGCCACGGTTTCCTGCGGCTGGGGCCGGTAGGCACCTGTCTGCAGGGCCGCCAGGCCCAGCGCGGCGGCGGGTTCCACGGCCAGCTTCAGCTCTTTCCACAGCCACAGCTGGGCGGCGCGGATGGCGTCATCCGGCAGCAGCAGGGCATCGTGCACATGGCGCTGGCTGACCTCCCAGCCAATGGCGCCGATGCGGCGGGCGCCCAAGGAATCAGCGGCCACGCCACCCACCTCCACATCCACCGGCTGGCCTGCGGCGCGCGCGGCATGCAGGGTGGGCGCGCGCTCGGGTTCCAGCGCGACCACGTGGGCGCGACTCTCCACCCACGCGGCCACACCGCCGATGAGGCCGCCACCGCCCACGCTGACCAGCACCGTGTCGGGCAGGCGGCCGCCCTGCTCTTCCATCTCCAGCGCCAGGGTGCCCGCGCCGGCCACCACTTCGGGCTGGTCGTAGGCGTGGGCCTGCAGGGCGCCCGTGGCCTTCTGGCGGGCCACGCACGCCTCGAAGGCTTCGGAATACGCCGCGCCGGTGACGACCACGTCGGCGCCCAGCGAACGCAGCCGGGCGCGCTTGGCCTCGGGCGAGACTTCGGGCACGAAGACCTCGCAGCGCACGCCCAGGGCCTTGGCGGCGGCGGCCACGGCAATGCCGGCGTTGCCGCCGGAGGCGATGATGACCCCGCTCTCGGGCACGGGGTTGGCCAGCAGGCGGTACAGCATGCCGCGCGCCTTGAAGCTGCCGCCCACCTGCAGGTGCTCCAGCTTGAGCCAGACCTCGCCGCAGTCCACGCCCAGGGATCGGCCCGGCACGCGCATCAGCGGGGTGGTGCGCAGAAAGTCAGGCTGGGCGGTGGAAATGTGGCGGCGGGCTTCGGCGATGGCGGCGCGATCGATCATGCGGGGAGACTCCAGGGGAAATCGGACAAAGGCAGGCAGTGTAGGGTCTGCCCGCCCGCCCCGCGGCAACACACGGATACACGCTGCCCTCCAATGGCGCCGTGCAAGTGCCGATAACATGGACAGGGTCCGCCGCCTTGGGCGGACACGCCAGCAGGAGGCAAGCATGTTCTTTGTGTTCGGCCCATCGGGGCAGATGTACCGGGGAGGGCCGGAAAACCTCTCGCAGATCTCTGCCGTGCGGCGCGTGCAGCGGCCCCAGGCACTGCGCACGCGCGCGCTGGATGTGCCCGCCGAGCCGTTTCAGTCCCCGGCCCCGCTCCACCCCGCGTTCTCGCCGCCCGCCAACCTGCGCCTGCAGGACGCCGTGAGCGCCTATGCGCAGACCGAGCAGGGCCCCCAGCAGGCACGCCAGCCTCTGACCAAGGTCAGCGATGTCATGACCACGGGCGCCCTGAGCGTGGAGCCCGGGGCGCGCGTGAACGATGCCTGGCAGACCCTGGCCGAGCACAAGGTGGCCCAGGCCCCCGTGGTGGACCCGCTGGGGCGGGTGGTCGGCCTGCTGCTGCGGGCCGACATGGCGCCCCTGGACCTGCTGCCCGAGCCGGGCGCCGTGAAACAGGCGATCGAGCTGGCACGCCGCCCCGTCTCCGAGGTCATGGTGAGCCCCGTGCCCACCGTGGCGGCCGACACCGAGCTGCGCCGGGTGGCCGCCGTGCTGCTCGATACGGGCCTGCCGGGCCTGCCAGTGACGGACGATGCGGGGGTGCTGTCCGGCTTCATCTCGCGCACCGACATCCTGCGCGCGGTGGCGGCCGACCCGCCGCTGGACCTGTGGAGCGGGCCTGCGGTCTCGCTGTAGGCACCGCCGTGGGCCCCGGCCACGGCGGGATTGACTAAAAAACGGCCCCAGCGCTTGCCCATCAAGCGCAAACAGCTATCAATTCAGGAGCAACCGCAGCGGCGCGGCGGCCCCTGCGGATGCCGCGGCCCGCGCATGCCGGGCTAGTGCCTGGCGGGCCCGGTCTCCGGCGTGCGCTCGGTGAGGGCCAGGCCCGTGGCGCCATCGATCTTGAGCCCCTTGGGCAGCGGAAACTTGATGGTTTCCTCGATGCCCGCCATGGTGCGCACCGACACGGCCCCCAGCGCCTTGATGCGGTCGATGACCTGCTGGACCAGGATCTCCGGGGCCGAGGCGCCGGCGGTGAGGCCCACGCGCGCCACGCCCGCGAACCAGCCCGGCTGCAGTTCGTCGGCGCTGTCCACCATGTAGGCCGGCGTGCCCAGCCGCGCCGCCAGCTCGCGCAGGCGGTTGCTGTTGGAGCTGGTGGGGCTGCCCACCACGATCACCACGTCCACCTGCGGGCTGAGCACCTTGACGGCGTCCTGCCGGTTCTGCGTGGCGTAGCAGATGTCCTGCTGCTTGGGCTCGCGCACGCTGGGGAAGCGCGCGCGCACGGCGGCCGAGATTTCAGCGGCGTCGTCCACGCTCAGCGTGGTCTGCGTGACCACGGCGAGCTTGCCGGTCTGCGCGGGCTGCACGCGGGCCACGTCGGCCACGTCTTCCACCAGGTGGATGCCGTGGTCGAGCTGGCCCATCGTGCCCTCCACCTCGGGGTGGCCCTTGTGGCCGATCATGATGAACTCGTAGCCTTCCCTGGCGAGCTTGGCCACTTCCACGTGCACCTTGGTCACCAGCGGGCAGGTGGCGTCAAAAATGCTGAAGCCGCGCGCCACCGCCTCCTGCTGCACGGCCTTGCTCACGCCATGGGCGCTGAAGACCAGGGTGGCGCCCGGGGGCACATCCGACAGCTCCTCGATGAAGATCGCGCCCTTGGCCTTGAGGTCATTCACCACGTAGGTGTTGTGCACGATCTCGTGGCGCACGTAGATCGGCGCGCCGAACTTCTGGATGGCGCGCTCGACGATCTCGATGGCGCGGTCCACGCCCGCGCAAAAGCCGCGCGGCTCGGCCAGCAGGACCTCGACGTCCCCGCCCTCGCCCGCGTGTGGCGCGCCGGGCAGCGGCCCGGCATCGCTCATGCTGCGGCCAGAAATCTCGCTGCTCATAGCACCCCGATCAGTTGCACTTCGAACGTCACCGGCTGGCCCGCCAGCGGGTGGTTGAAGTCGAACAGCACGGCGCCGTCATCGCGCACCTGCACCACGGCGCCCGCGTAGCTGCCCTGGCCGTCCGGCGTGGGGAACTGCACCACATCGCCCACGCTGTAGCGCTCTGCCGGGTCGCCCAGTTCGTTGAGCAGCTTCCTGGCCACCCACTGCTGCATCTCGGTGTTGCGCTCGCCAAAGGCCTCGCCCGCCGCCAGCTCGAACGTGGCGCGCGTGCCCTCGGGCAGGCCCAGCAGGCGCTGCTCCACGGCGGGCGACAGCTGGCCTGCGCCCAGCGACAGGGTGGCGGGCTTGTCGGAGAAAGTGTTGATCACATCCCCCGCCGGGCCCGCCAGGCGGTAGTGCAGCGTCAGGAAGGAGCCCGGCTGGACGGTGGGAAGGGAGGTGTCGATAGAGGTCATGAAAGTCCAAAGAGCCTGCTGTGCACTTTTCAGTGCCCACGAAAGCCGGGAAAAGGCCCGGCAACTAGGCGCAGAACGCGCCACGGTATCCATTACCGCAAGCGGTCTGCAACAAAGTGGCCGGGCCTTTTCCCGGCTTTCCCTTCGGGTTGGGCTCCCAGGCCAGCGCTCGCGGCGTCGCAGCCCTTGGCAAGGCTCCTGCCTTGGCGGCGGCCCGCGCCTTGCGATCACTGGGCCTGGAAGTCCAACGTGGGTACTTGAAGTGCACAACACGCTCTACACTGGCCCGTATTGTAGAAAACCGGGCAAAGCCCTACGCCCGTCGGCCCCTGACGGGTGTCAAAGACCCAGCGCCATGCCCCTCAAAGACCTGCCCTCCGACGCCCAGCCGCGCGAAAAGCTGCTGGCACGCGGCCCCGCCGCCCTGGCCGATGCCGAGTTGCTGGCCATCCTGCTGCGCACCGGCACCGTGGGCAAGGGCGTGCTGCAGATGGCGCAGGAACTGCTGGACACGCCCGGCGTGGACGCGGCCACGGGGCGCGTCACCGGCGGTTTTGGCGGCATCGCCGGACTGCTGCACACCAGCGCCGCCGACCTCACGCGCATCAAGGGCCTGGGCCCCGCCAAGCGCGCTGAGCTGGTGGCCGTGCTGGAACTGGCGCGCCGCGCCCTGGCCCAGCAACTGCGCGAGCGCGAGACGTTCGACTCGCCCAACGCCGTCAAGCACTATCTGCAACTGCACCTGGCGGCCAAGGGCCACGAGGTGTTCGCGGTGCTCTTCTTCGACAGCCAGAACCGCCTGCTGGCCATGGAGGAGCTGTTTCGCGGCACGCTCACGCAGACCAGCGTGTACCCGCGCGAGGTGGTGCTGCGCGCCCTGCACCACCAGGCCGCCGCCGTGGTGCTGGCCCACAACCACCCCAGCGGCAGCGTGGAGCCCAGCCGCGCCGACGAGGCCCTCACCAAGACGCTGAAGGCCACGCTGGCCCTGGTGGACGTGCGCGTGCTCGACCATGTCATCGTCGCCCCCGGCAAGGCGCTGTCGATGGCGGAACAGGGCTTGCTGTGACGGCGCCCGCGCCGCCCGCCGCGCCCACGGCCCTGCACGCCGCGCTGGCCCGCGCCACGGCCGTGCCGCCCCCGCCCGGCGCACCCGCCCCGCCGCAAGCCGCGCCCCGGTCTCGGTGCTTCTCCACATCTGACGCTGCCGACGACTAATAACCGGTGTAGATCTCGGTGGTCGCCGTATCATTAAA